>JBBARR010000023.1:33190-38503 GCA_040399645.1 Caulobacteraceae bacterium
CTTCTTCGGTTGGGTGGTCGGCAATATGATGACGGTGTCGATGTTCTACCTGATCTTTCCCGCCTTCTCGACGGTAGCTGTGCCCAATGGTCAGTTCAATCGCGATGCCTATGCCTTTTACGGGGTGTTGGTATCGATCGTGGCCCCTTTCGCCATGTTGGTATCCGGACTTGGGACACATCACCACATTCCGAACCTAACCGTGCCGCCTCTGCGAGAATCTAAGTCTATCAAGGATCTATTCGGCGAGATTTTTGCCACCCTCGGCAATCGCTCCTTTGCGGCCCTGTTCATCGCGGCAACCTTGGGCGCGATATCGGCAGGCTTGGCGGCGGGTCTGGCCTTCTATTTCTCGACCTATTTCTGGCGCTTCACCACCCTTCAAAATGCTTACTTGACCATGGGCGTCTTCGCCTCCGCGGTTCTGGGTTTCTTGGCAGCGCCGTGGGCCACGCGCACCATTGGCAAGAAGCAGGGGGCTGTCATCATCGGCTTGATCGCCTTTTTAGGCTCGCCGCTGCCGATCGTGCTTCGGCTTCTGGGCCTTATGCCTGCCAATGGAACGCCTGAGACCTTTTGGATCGTCTTTGGATTTACCGCCATTGATACGGGCCTGATCATCTGTTTCCAGATTTTGGCCTCCTCGATGATGGCCGATCTGGTTGAGCAGGCTCAGGTGCGCACCGGTAAGCGCTCTGAAGGTCTATTTTTCGCCGCTGATGGTTTTGCGCGAAAGATGGTCACGGGGCTTGGCCTGATCCTTGCGACCTTGCTGTTGCAGTTTGCCAACTTCCCCAAGGGGGCTGATCCAAGCCAGGTTTCAGACGCGGTGACGGCCCGTCTGGCGATCCTCTATGTCCCCTCTATTCTGTTCCTCTGGCTATCCATGGTCGCGGTCATCTCGACCTACAAGGTTAGCCGCTCTGATCACGAAAAGGCCTTGCAGGACCTATCCGACAAGGCCGCCAAGCAAGCTTTGATATCAACCGATTAATTGACACACCAAGACGGAGAAAACCGATGCGGATCAAATTTTTGGCGATGGGGGCGGTTGCAGCCCTCGCCCTAGGGGTCGGGGCTTTTGGCGTGAGTGCCAATGGCGCAGAGCCCGCGCCCTACAAGGCACCCCGTTTGGCCTTTGGCCAGCCTGATCTGGGCTCTAACTGGTCCAATGTCAGTCTGACGCCGGAGAGCCGTCGCGGTGGCATGGGCACTCGCGCTGTCCTGACCGAAGACGAGGTCAAGGCCATTGAGAGCGGTGCCGTTAAGGCGCTGGATGATGCCAATCAGCCAACAGACCCTAACGCGCCAGCGCCCACCGCAGGCGGGGATAAGCCCGCTGCAGGTACGCGTCCTGAGTTTGCAGCCGCTGGCGGCGCGGTGGGCGGCTATAATGCCTTCTGGCTCGATGCAGGCAGCCGGGTCATGCGCGTCAATGGCCAGCCTCGCTCGTCGATCTTGACCACGCCAAACGGTCAGGTTCCACCCTATCTTCCTGGAGTTAAGGGCCCTGAGCCTTGGTGGAAGGCAGGCGACCATTATGAGAACCCCGAAAACCGCTCCTATGGGGAGCGTTGCATCATGGGTTTTGGCCGCAATGCCGGCCCGCCGATGCTGGCCAATGGCTTCTACAATAACGACTATATGATCGTGCAGTCTCCGACCGTGATCAGCATCCTGGTCGAGATGGTCCATGATGTGCGGATGATCCGGCTTAACTCCAAACACCGTACCGATGGGCTTAGGCCATGGATGGGCGACTCCATCGGCCATTTTGAAGGCGACACTTTGGTGGTTGAAACTACCAATATCCCAGAGACCCAAGCCTATTATGGCTCGTGGAAGACCCTGACGGTTCTTGAACGCTTTACCCGCGTCGGCCCTCAGCGGATGCACTATACCTACAGTATCGTCGACCCAACCATGTGGGCCCAGCCTTGGGGCGGGGAATATGAGTTCTCACCCCTACAAGGTGAGGTCTATGAATATGCCTGTCACGAGGGCAACTACGCTCTGAGCCATATTCTCGCCGGTGCCCGCGCTGAAGAGGCGGCTAAGGTGGCCAAGGCAGCGCAAAAGCCTTGATCTGAGCGCTGACAGACGACCCTAAGCCAATGCCATCCCTTCACGTGATTGAGGGGGTGGCATTGTCATTTAGGAGGACAATTGGTCCTTGCCTAAGTCGCCGCGGCCCATAAGCTGGCGGCAATCAAATCTAAATCTAAATCCAGACTGGGGAACACCATGGTCGAAGAGATTCTCGAACCCAACCTGCCGATCATTGATCCCCACCATCACCTCTGGGACCTGAACCCGCTGCTCGGTCATTTTCCTGAGCCGCATCATCCCTTTATCGCCGCGGTCGCGCGCACGCCCTATTACACGTTCGACCAGCTGCGCAGCGATGCCCAGAGCGGTCACCGCGTGGTCGGGACGGTCTTTATGGAATGCGGGGCCTTCTATCGCGCCAACGCCCCTGCAGAGATGCAGCCCGTCGGTGAGGTCGAGTTCGTCAATGGCGTCGCCGCCCAGAGCGCCAGCGGCATCTATGGCGAATTGCGTGCGGCCGCTGCCATCATTGGCCATGCCGACATGACGCTCGGCGACCGCGCCAAGCCGGTGCTGGAGGCCCTGATCGCAGCGGGCAATGGCCGTTTCAAGGGCATTCGTCATCAAGGCGCTTGGGATGCCAATCCTGACGTCCTGGGCCCTCCGTTCCATGCGCCTCAAGGCCTACTGGCCAGTGACGCCTTCCATGAGGGGTTTAAGGCGCTGGCCCCGATGGGCCTGACCTTTGACGCTTGGGTGGTTGAGCCGCAGTTGGACGATGTGCTCAAGCTTGCCCGTGCCTTTCCAGGCACCAGCATCATCCTCGACCACTGCGGAACGCCCCTGAATATCGGCATCTATCAAGGCAAGCTTGATGAGAATTTCGAGCGCTGGCGCACCTCGATCCGGGCCATTGCCCAATGTCCCAATGTCACGGTCAAGCTCGGCGGCCTCGCCATGGCCTTCTGCGGCATGCCCGAGCAGGGGCCTGAGGCTGGCGTGAGCTCAAAGGCCTTAGCCGCCATGTGGAAGCCCTATATCGAAACCTGTATCGAAGCCTTTGGGCCGGAGCGGGGGATGTTTGAAAGCAACTATCCTGTCGATAGGTGGGGCGCGAGCTATGCGACCTTGTGGAATGCCTTCAAGCACATCACGGCAACAGCCTCCGCCGACGAAAAACGCGCCCTCTATGCTGGGAACGCCGCGCGGGTCTATGGGATTGAGAGCCTGTTGGTCGGGATCTAATCTCGACCTGATCGGCATCTGACCTACCGAATGGTAAGGCGAAGGTTGCGCGCAATATCTTTTGTGAACTCAGGCCTGACGCCTGAAGCGGCTGCGAATTGGCACCAGCGAGAGATCGACTCTGTAACTTCGCCAAGTATGGTCTTGACCTCGCGGGCACTTAAGTCGGCTGAACGACCCGCTATAATCAGGTCATCAAGGGTGAAATTATCGCGCTTGAAATTCACGGACATCTGATGTTGAGACGTCCAGTCCCCTTGAGGGTGAAAGGCGTAACCGATGTCAAATGCGGGGGACAGGCTCCATTGTCCGGAGCGATCCATCAGGAAGGCGATGTTCTTGACGTGGTCATCCTGATTACGGCTGACAATATTGAACACCATACGGCGAAATTGCTGCCTGATCTGAGGACGCGGCAGGTTGAGCCTGCGCATGACGACGAACGATTGCTCATAGGAATGGGCGCGCGACTCTTTCAAATCCAGATGGGCTAGGGCCGCTAAGGATTGCATGTGCAACCGGTTGCCATCGGCCAAGCGATCAAAGCGCTGCGTCATAAAGTGCTGACGGCCGCCTTCCTCAAGTAGGCGGCAAGGGTTCATCTCCAGACCCGCATCTAGCGCCATCTTGAAATAGGCATATTCGATGGCACCAAAGCTTTGAGGATCGACCAGCTCCCGGTCCCTATTGTTGGTGACGCCGTCAAACTTGATGAGCCAATATTCGAACCCTTCGGGGGCCTTTACTTGCCCGGATCGAACCTCATGGGTTGTCGGGTTCCACCCTATGATCGCCTTGGCCCGGGCACCTCCAGCTGAGGTGCCGACACGCAGAATGTCTTGAAGGGCCTTGGCCCTGTTTTCATCAGCAAAGGTTACATTCAGGTCTGAGCGGTCTGCGAGCACCTGGGATGCCAGCCGGGTCAGTTCGTGGATGTCTATTTTTTCGGATGTGCTGAAATCGGGTCCGCTGGCGGGACGAAACTCAAGCGCGCCCATACCGCGGGTGCCCGTATAACAAAGGCGTTCTACCGCATTGAAATCATTGCTTAAGCGCCCCTGCGTGGCCAGCCAAATATCGATCACAGCATTGCCGTACCGATCCGGAAGGCAGTCTGCCAGAAGGCCGGGAAGGCCGCGAAATGTTTCCGTTGGAAGGGCAGGGAAGCGATAGGTCTGCCGACTGAGCGGCATGGTGATTGGAGACAGTTCAATGCCGCTGCCCACAAAGTTTGTATCATATTCGAACGTGGCAAAGCGGTTGTCGGCGGGCAGGGTGACGGCCCCGATTCTGCTACCCCACAGCCATATCTCCGCCGTCGTCATGCCCCATCACCCCAGACCCAGCCGCTTGAGGCGGTGGTATCTCTTGGCCGTCGGCTAGAGGCGCGCTGGCGAGGCTTGGCTTTAGGTCCGATCAACTGAAGGGGCCGTATCTCGTTTTCGGGCAGTAGTAGATCGACATTGTCGGACAAGCGAAGGACGCGCAGGATGCGTATAAACTTGTCCAGCTGGATCGGCTGGCCGGCCTTAAACCGCTCAAGCGTACGGACTGAAATGCCCGCCGCATCGGCAAGCTGCCCTTGGGTGAGGTTCTGCCCCACCCGCTGCTGCCGCACCCTTTTCCCCAACTCTTCGAGCAGGGTTGCATCCGGCAGGGTTGAGGTGATTTTGATTTCGTCATATTTGCCGATTATTGACGATTTGTCCAGATTATTTCGGCAAATATGGCGATAAATATTGCTGTCAAACCATGGATCCAATGACCTGAATTCGCTTTATGTTGCTGTTGCCCCTTCAGTCTGGGCGTTCACGGGAAAAAGGCTGCAGTTTATTGGGTCTAGTTTGGTCTTTCTCCAAAGACAAAAAGATTGATTTCACTGATATTTTTGGTGGGCGCACACAATTTTCCATCCGTTGCGATCCTACGGCACCCTCCAACCGAGCGCAGATTAAAATAGGACACTTCAAGCGCTACAAACTCCGGAGAGATCAACAGCTAGCCACAATGTAAACGTCG
>JBBARR010000024.1:0-36849 GCA_040399645.1 Caulobacteraceae bacterium
CAATGGCCGTGACCGCAACATCGCCGCGGGCTTGAGCGGGCATGACCAAGGCCCGAGGTGCGATCTTGGCCGCGCCCAATATGCCGATACGCAACGGGGAGGATGTCATGAGGCCTCAATCTTTATCCGAACCGGTCCAGCGACCTTTGACCAGATCAAAACCCGTTGGCCGGGTAAGTCAATCTCATGGCGCACGCCCTCCCCCTCAATCGTCACGCCAAAGCCATTTGGAAACTGAATGCGCGGCACATAGATCTCGCTGGGGGCGGCGATGGCTGGATTGGCCTTATAGGACAGTTCGAAACGCAGATGGACCTGATCGAAATGGACATCGGTCAGATCGCCCTGCAGGGCTTGGCCAAAGGGTCGGCAAAAACCCTCAATGGCCCGCCCGCCTGAATCCAGGTTCGTTGGGTCTTCCTGCTGATCACGAGAGAAGATCGACAGGTCCTCTTGGTTCCAGCCGTCGCCAATGACCGGTGCATTGCGGTTGGAGGCTGTGTAGTTCCAAAGGGTCGAGTGGATCTGCAAGGCGTCCATGGCGTCATACATCAAGGACAGGGCTTGCTGGTGCGGAGACCAAACGTCGCGCTCGCCCTTGGCCCAGGCCTCATAGGCCTCACCATCATCCAGATCGAACGGAATGCCAAACTCACCGATCAGGGTTGGCGCACCGCCCGGGAAATTGGCCCCATTTTCATGGCGCACGCGGATCTGCCGAATATAGCGTTCGCGAATCTGATCGGGCGAGGTCTCGTTCTCGCCCGTCATGAAGTCGAAGTGGTTGGTCGGGTTGAAGGACTTGAGATAGAGGGTGCTGGCATCATACTAGTGATCGGCATTGACGCTATTTTCGGGCATGTACGTCGTCAGAACATTCGAGACATTAGGCGCTGATCGGTCCCGGAGCTGATACACCTTTAGCACTGCCAAACATTAATGTAGCCATTGACTACAATGTAGCTTTGAGCTACTTTAAACAAATGAGGGCAATCAGCTATACCCGACAGGCACTGAAGGCACTTCGCAGAATGCCCGCCGAGACTGCCCAGCGGATCATAGCCAAGATTGAGCAGTATGCGGCGGAGCCGAAATCACAGGCCAACAATGTTACGGCATTGAAGGGTCGAGAAGGCATCCATCTTAGGGTTGGTGATTGGCGAGTTATCATGAACGACGACGGTGTTGTCCTTGCCGTCCTTGAAATTGGTCCTCGTGGCAGCGTGTACGAATGATGGAGATCGCAATGAGTAAAATGATCACGATTCCCCTTGATGAGTACAAGGCGCTGAAGCTGGCGGCTGAGGATTTGGCTGACCTCAAAACCTATGACCGTGCCATGGCAGCGATTACGCGTGGCGATGATGAACTCATCCCTGCCGAATATGCAAAGCGCCTGATCGTTGGCGAAAGCCCTGTTCGTGTGTGGCGAGAATTTCGTGGTCTCACGCAGATGGCATTGTTCGCAACGTCGGGTGTCAATCGTGTTCAGATCGCCGATATCGAAGCTGGCCGCAAATCTGGCTCGGTTGCAACAATCCGAAAGCTAGCGGATGCACTGGGAGTCGCAATCGACGATCTGGTGTAACAGCCAGCTTTTGCGGCGGTTGTCGGATCAGTCAGCTCGTGCGCGCAGCAGCGGTCCTTTCACATTCTCTGGATAGGCCCAATCGGCAGCACGAACCAACACCATCGCTAATGGCGATCGGGGGTGACGATCAACGGTGATCGAGGTGGATTTAAACGGAACTCAAGCTGGAGATCCTTTGAAATTTCCGATCTCGACCGAACGATCGGGAAAGGTCGCCATAATGTGCAGCTCGCCGCCCATAGCCGCGATCAGGTCACGCAATGTACTGACCTTTATGTCGGGCCCGCGTACCAGCTTCGAAATGGCCGGCTGTTGCACCTCCATGAGGTTCGCCAGCTCCTGCTGGCTGATGCCTAGGCCTTCACGGAGTTGTTCTAGGCTGAGCATTTCAGCCATCAGCTTCGACTTGCGCGCTACGTTCGCAGCGAGGCGTTCAGGGCTCCACTCTTTTTTGAGGTCCGCGAACGGGCGATGACCGCTCATTTCAACAATCCTTCCTGCTTCAATTCCATCAGATGCACATTGTAGAGCTCGTCTGCGATCGGGATCATTCGCTCATAAAACCGGTTGTCTCCGGTTTTGTCTGCCCCGATCAGCAAGATCGCCGACCACCGACCGCCGCGGATCAAAGGCATAGAACACCCGCAGCGGCCTTCCTTCATTCTGAATCCTCAACTCGCCCACGTGAGAGTGCTGAGAATTGCCGATCCCGGAAGAGTGCGGAAAGCGTAGGTTTGGACCTTGCGCAATCAACAGATCAACTGTGAAGTCGATAGCATCCTGATCGGTCTGGCTCAGATCGACGAACCAGCGCGCGAACTCATCGGTATTTTCAACGTCCCAGCTCACCGGTACAAATATTCCATTTATGGAATATTCGGGGTATCTCTTGCACAGTCAACTATTGGCATCAAAGCTCAAATGAATGATGCGCTCGCCAGGTATGCAGGCCATCGACCACCACCGCCGCGCCGGACTGGCCGGCCAGCTCAATATCCGCATCAAGGCCCCCGTCACCTAGACTAAGGTCTTGATGCCATAGGACTTGGCGGCGGCGCGATCTTTGCGCATGGTGATCTCATGCTCACCCAAGACATCGCTATCCGCGCCAAACGTAAATTGACCAACCGCCTGATAGCGGCCCATGATGCCGCGCGGCTTCGCCCGCACCTGACCGACGATATGATGCTGATCGCGGGTAATGGCGATCTGATCGAGGGGGCCGACGCTGTCGTCGCCGCCTTCGCCAGCCAATTTGCCGCCTCGGGCTTCATCACCTATGTGCGCACCACCACCTCCATCGAAATCACCGACGACGGCCAACGCGCCGCCGAACTGGGCCGCTGGACCGGAAACTGGAAAGACGGCGGTGAAATGAGCGGCATCTACATGGCCACCTGGCGCAACAATCGTGGCCAATGGCTGCTAGAACGCGAACTCTACATAACGCTGCAGGGGTAAGGGCGAGGGTGGTGAAACGCCACGGCCAAGGCCCCATGACCCTGTCACCACCTGTAATGCTTTGACTGAAAAAATTGGCGCGCCATGGGGACGCAAACTGCGCAGATCTATGTCTCTAATAGTTTGATATCACTCCACAAGATCTGTTCGAAAATCGGTGTGGCGCCGAACACCCGCCGATCAGGGTGAGCCCCACCCTTATCAAGGCTAGTGATGACTTTGAGAAATTTAGACAGGAGCATCAAGTTAGCGGTTCAAAAGGTTCGGATCGTGTCGATAGGGCGCAATAATAGACACTGAGATCGACGCGCAAAGGTCCGCTTAAGATGCGGCAGGCTCGAACCTAACAACAAGTGCCGACTGTCTTTAATGTCCTAACGATGTTCGCCCCTGCTCTGATTTTCAACCGCGTTCCGCTATAACGAACCGTCGGATAGGATCGATCAAATCATCACAGTTGGCCTTATGTGGACAATTAGATTGATTATTTATCAAATTTTGTCCACATATGAACAATGTTGAAAACATCATCCGAACTGGTTCATGATCTCGCTAACCGCATTCGCGTGCGTCGCTTGGCTATGGATCTGTCGCAGCAGGACGCAGCCTTACGGTCTGGAATTGCCTACCGGACCTGGCGACGCCTTGAAACAGAAGGCAAGGCCTCTATCGAAGACTTGATCAAGGCCGCCTTAGCCCTTCGGTGCGAGGAGGCTTTAGAAGGACTATTTGGCGCCCCAAGTGCAACTAGCCTTGACGCGCTTCTCAAACGACAAGCGAGCGGAGCCGCCAAAGGATCGGCAAGAGGACAGGGCGGCGCGGCGACCAGCCGATCTCGGGCCAAGGCTCGCGGCGGCGCATCATTATGAAGCTGGCACCTGGAATGCCCCTGAGCGTCGCTACGGCCTTCGATGCGGCCAAGGAGCCCCTTGGCGTCGCTCGAGTGGCCATGGCCGATTGGATTGCTCAGCTGGAGTGGACACAAGCGACGATCACCGCACAGATGCCCCTATCTCCAGTCCTCTATCCCCCTGAACCTGGCCTGCAAGCCGCACGCAGCCGAGCGTTCGGTGGCCTGCACGGCTTTTTGGCGGACAGCCTACCCGAGGGATGGGGGCATCTGTTGATGCGGCGCAAGCTCAGCAAGCTTGGCATAGATATCGATGCCTTAACGCCACTCGATCGCTTGGCCTTAGTCGGCGATCAGGGACGCGGCGCCCTGATCTTCCAGCCTGCAACGATGACAGGCGATGAGGTTCTAACCTTAGATCTCGATGAGTTGGCCATCGCCTCTGCTGAAATCCTCAAGGGCGAAGAAGATGGGCTGGCCGATAGCCTTGCCAATCTCGCAGGTGCGTCCGGCGGCGCTAGGCCAAAAATCCATGTGGGCTTCGATGCCAAGGGTGACATCTCTTTATCTGACGGTGAAACCGCACCGGGACACGAAGCTTGGATCGTCAAGTTTCGGGCCAACGAGGATCGCCTCGATATCGGCCCGATCGAAGCAGCCTATGCTGCAATGGCACGGGCCGCAGGCCTAGATATCAGCGCCTTTCGCCTGTTGGACGCAAAATCTGGTCCTGGATATTTTGCGGCTCGCCGCTTTGACCGCCCCGCCCCCGGCATGCGCCTACACATGGTCTCTCTAAGCGGCGCGATTGAGGCACCGCCTTTTCTGCCCTCAAGCTACGATCTTTTCCTCCGCGCAACGCAAGCCATCACCCGCCATGCCGGTGATGTTGCATCGGCCTTTCAGCGGATGGTCTTTAATGTCTTAGTCTGCAACCGTGACGATCACACAAGGCAGCATAGCTTCTTAATGTCGGCGAATGGAGATTGGAGGCTTGCCCCGGCCTATGACCTCACCTTCTCTCCTGGCCCTAGCGGTGAGCACTACCTCGATATTGAAGGAGAAGGCCGAAAACCGACCGGCGATCATGTGCGCGCCCTTGGTCGGCGTCATGGTTTGAGTGAGCGAGCAATGGTACAGATCATCGACCAGGTTAGGGCAGCCGTTGCCGATTGGCCGCAACTTGCTGCGCAGGCCGGAGTATCTGCAGCGTCCCGTAAGATCATCACTGCCGCCCACGATGACGTGCGGGGCTATTTTTGATCCCTTAGGCTCGATCTCATAGGCGACAGTCAAAAGATGGTTTTCGTGCAGTTCTACGTCGTCAGAACATTCGAGACATTAGGCGCTTGTTTTTAGACTAGCGCGTGTCTCATCCCGGGCTGATATTTACGCGGGCGGTTATGAGGCGATTAGCGCCGGTGGCGCGGCGCGCGGTTCATCCTCATTGATGCTGCTTGGTTCCACCCCATAGCCTGTCGTTGTGAAAAAGCCCTATGGCCTTTTTGCGGTCTTTGCATTAGTTACATGTAACTTTGGCGGAGACCAGTATGACCTCAACTTCCATCGCTGCGGCTTCGAAGCTTAGGGTCAGCGCCCATCGAGCACGTTTGCGCGCTCAAGGCCTTCGGCCGATTCAAATTTGGGTGCCTGATGTGCGAACGCCGTCCTTTAAGGCCAAGGCGCACGCGCAATCCTTGGCCGTTGCAGCAAGTCTTCAGGCTCATGAAGACCAAGACTTTATCAATGCCATATCGGATTGGGGTGATGAGTGAAGCGGGGCGAGATCTGGACGGCTTCTGGCGGTAAGGATTATGCGAGTAAACCGCGTCCTGTTGTCATTGTTCAAGATGATCGTTTCGACGCCACAGACTCCATAACGGTCTGCGCCTTCACCACGGACCAAACCGACGCGCCGCTGCTGCGCCTCGTCGTCATCCCGAGCGCGGAAAATGGCCTGCGCGCGTCCTGTAGCCTGATGGTGGACAAGATCACCACCGTTCCAAAATCTAAAATTGGGCATCTTATTGGCCGAATTGATGATGCCGATTTGGCGCGGCTCAACCTGGCTCTATTGGTCTATCTTGGGCTGGCTCCGGCATCGAAAACGGCCATTAAGGGTTCTTAAGTACGGGTTGAGCGTTGGTCCTGTCGGTGCACAGGACATGGTCTAAAGCTGAGGCGCTCTTGAGATCGCCCTGCACTACCAGTCCTCGTCCCGAAGCAACCTGCGTCTCGTTAGACCCGCAAGCTTACACGCAGCATTATCATAGATTATACGGCGTCAAATCTCGAAGCTGATTTGTCCCGCAACAGCAGGGCGCGCAGCGATCACAGCAATGATCGCAGCGGCGCCTGTACATGCGCCATAGGTCAGGATCGCGCTGGAAAGGCCGCCATAAACGTTGCTAATCGCTAGGACCGACAATGGGCTTAGAAGTTGTCCGAGTGAAGCGGCGGTGTTTCAAATACCCATCCCGCAGCCGAGCTCTACTCTATCTGAATCCCGCAATGACCAACTCATCAAGGTAGGCACTGAGATACTGCCGCCGAGTCTGTTCACCGTTGCACCCACCACGGTCGCGCCTTAGCCTTGAGCCAATCCGATGATCATAAATCCTAGCGCGAGCAAGGTGAACCCCGGCGCCAATCTAGCGGCAGGCGACCAGCGGCCCATCAGCCTAAAGCGCCGTGCACCAGCGCGACGCCAGTTGCGACCGCCATTATCGGCGTTGATGCCAGACCAAATCCTATGGCTTCGAGCACTACTCACTTGCTGCTGAATGAAATCACGTTCGGCATGATCAATGTGTTTGAAAGACTGTCTCATGAAAACACCCATTAGCTGACTGGGTGTTGCGCTTCAAATTTGAGACCGCCCATACCAGGTGACGCCTCCCCGGTTTTCTTCTCCGTTTAAAATGTTGGTTTCCAGGCAATGTAATAACCGCAAGGAAGGAGCATGCCGTGCGCAAGAGGCGGTTTACGAAACAGCAGATATCCCACGGCTTAAAGCAGGCAGACCATGAACACCGGTGACAGCATTATCCAAGGACTTAACGAAGCCTTGGCCTTTGCCCAGGGCAAGGATGCCTGCGCAAGCATCCATAATGTCGAGATTGCAACCGTTGATGTCACCAAGATCTGAGCGCAGACAGGGCTCTCGCAAGGCGCTTTCGCCCGCAGAATTGGCATGGCCAAGGGCACACTGCTGAACTGGGAAAGGGTCGGCGGCGTCCGATTGGAGCCCTCGCTGATCGCGGAGTTACTGGCCCTAGACCCCTGATAAAAAGACGATTAAATCCTTTCTAGTGAAATTTGTGTGTGATAAGATTCCATATGAAAGGATTTTCCGATGCAACGAACACGTAACCTCGCTTCGGCTCCTGACCGCAGTGCGGTCCTGACCAAAGCCGCACTCCGCGCCGCTGAACGTCTCAAGCTTAATGGGAAGCAGTTGAGCGCAATTCTTGGCGTTTCTGAACCAACCATCTCCCGCCTCAAGCGGGGCGACACGACCCTCGAGGCCGGGTCTAAGACCTTCGAGTTCGCGGCCCTTCTGGTGCGTGCCTATCGCTCGCTTGATGCCATAACCGGCGGCGACGAGGCCGTTGCCCGTGTTTGGATGAGTGCTGACAACACCGCCTTGATGGGCAAACCCGTAGACAAAATGGCGACTATTCAAGGACTTGTCGATGTCACTTCCTACCTTGACGCCAGACGCGCTCCAATCTGAGGCAAGGCCATTCGAAGGCAGGGCTTGGCGACTTGTTGAGGCCCAGCATCGGGTCTCAACCTTTAAGCTTGTCGATAGTTTGGCCGAACAACAGGCTCTTGAAGAGATTCTGGAGGATGTGAAACCGGATGTACCGGACGACTGTCGCCACCTAGACTATCTGCTATCGACGCCCTTTCGGTATCGGCCCTACCCTCAAGGCTCTCGCTTTCGCCGCGCAGGACTGACGCCGGGTGTCTGGTATGGTACCGAGCACGCTGAAACGGCGGCAGCTGAGATGGTATTTTATCGGTTTCTTTTTTACGCCGAGAGCCCTCAGACACCCTTTCCAGACAATGCTGCCGTTTACACAGCCATTTGCGCGGCGCTATCAACGCCGACAGCTCTTGATCTGACCAGTGGTCTTCTGGCTCTGCGGCAAGTTCAGTGGACAGATCTAACCGATTGCGAACCGTGCCAAGCTCTTGCAGAAACGGCGCGTGAGATCGGCACTGAGGTTATTCGGTATCGTTCGGTTCGCGATGGGCAAGGCGGCATTTACATTGCCGTCCTCAGCGGCCGCGCCTTTGCTTTGCCCCAACCCGTTGAGCGCCAAACCTGGCTCATCCGTATTGGTAAGTCAGGCGCCCAGGTCGTTTGCGAACATCCAAGGCAAAGCTATGAATTTGCGCCCAATGATTTCCAAAATGATCCTCGGTTGTGGGGAATGATCTGGGATCGGCCGAGAGTCAGATGATCTAACGTCCCGCCCGTTGAATCGCGCCACCGCTCAAGCTGTGCCTCAAGATTGATGATTTTGGACCCCTTCTTATAATGGGCCCTCCCCTACCTTAATCGCCCACGACCAAGCCATAGGTGCGCCCATGATTTCAGAAGAACGCAGGTCAGCGCTTAAAAGAGTGCTGCATGACTATGTGCAAAGCCCTTCGCTTCAGCATCTGCGCGACGATCAATCGATCAACAAACTCGCCGCCCAGATCCTTTCAACCTTGGTCCCAGAGCGCGTGGTTTGGACCAAATGGAGCGAAGACCGCGAGGCCATCGTGCGAGCAGCAGCACCCTGTTGGATAACCTTGGCGGCTCTTTAAGCTCAGCCCTACTGCAGACAAAAGGTTTGTCCTTGAAAGGGTCTCATCCTTGCACTTCAGTCGGTTACGGCGATTTTTGGGAGTGAAATTGGCGCGCCCGGAACGATTCGAACGTCCGACCCTCAGATTCGTAGTCTGATGCTCTATCCAGCTGAGCTACGGGCGCGCTGTTGCCCTAGGGCAAGGTGGCGGAAACTAGTCGGTGGCCCGGCTTTAGGCAAGCGTTAGTTCTAGCTTTTTTCTGCGTGGTTTTGGCTGGCGCGGATTGGGCCGGGCGGTATGGTGCAATCTGTTGGTGAGATTGAGAAATCGGGGATTAAGATGCGAAAGTCAGTGGGCGGTCTGGGCCTTTTGTTTTTGGCCCTTGCCGGAGCGATGGCACCGTCCTCTTTGGTTTTCGCCGATCCCGTGGCCAAGCCGGTCGCTGCAAAGACCCCCGCCGCCGCCCCTACCCTAGCGCGCCATGCGATGGTCGCGGCAGCCAACCCCTTGGCGGTCGAGGCTGGGCTTGCGGTTCTGAAACGCGGTGGCTCGGCGGTGGATGCTGCTGTTGCCGTTCAGGCCATGCTGGGTCTGGTAGAGCCGCAGAGCTCTGGCCTCGGCGGCGGGGCCTTTATGGTCGTTTATGACGCCAAGACCCACGCCGTGAGCGCCTATAATGGCCGGGAAACCGCGCCCGCCGGGGCGAGCCCCGACATGTTCATGCGCACCGATGCCAATGGGATCTCCAAGCCGATCGGCTTTTTCGAGGCGGTCCTCAGTGGCCGAGCGACCGGGGTTCCCGGCGCGGTGGCGATGTTGTCCCTTGCCCAGTCGAACCATGGCAAGCTGGCTTGGAAGGACCTGTTTGGCGATGCCGAGCGCCTGGCCTCTGATGGCTTCATCGTTAGCCCCCGTTTGGCGGGCATGATCAACAGTGCTGCGCCTCAGGCCAAGTCCGCCGACGCCACCGCCTATTTCACCAAGGCTGACGGCAATCGCTATCAGGCCGGCGATGTGCTCAAGAACCCGGCCTATGCCGCGACGGTCCGGCGGATCGCCGCCGAGGGGGCCAGCGCCCTCTATCAAGGACCCTTGGCCGAGGCCATCGTAGCGCGGGTTCACCAGGGCGATCTACCGGGTTCTCTGACATTGGCGGACTTCAAGGCCTATCAGCCCAAGGTGATGGCGGCCCTGTGCCGACCCTACCGGGTTTACCGCGTCTGCGTGCCCCCCGTGCCTTCAGGCGGGACCGCTGTCCTTCAGGGGCTCGGCATTTTAGAGGGAACCGACATTGGGGGCCACGCCAACGATGCTCAGGGCTGGTATCTGTTCACCCAAGCCAGCCGCCTAATCTATGCCGACCGGGACCGCTATCTGGGCGACCCCGACTTTGTCAGCGTTCCGGTCGATGGCCTGCTCGATCGTGATTACCTCGCCCAGCGCCGCGCCCTGATCGGTGAAACAGCCGGACCTGCACCGGACTTTGGTCTGCCTAAGGGCGCGCCAAAGCTTGGGCCTGATGCGACCCATGAACCAGGCGGCACGACCCATTTCGTGATCGTCGATGCCGGGGGCAATGTGGTGTCCATGACCACGACCGTCGAGAGTATTTTTGGTTCAGGGCGCATGGTTGGCGGCTTCTTCCTCAACAACCAACTGACGGACTTTAGCTTCGCGCCGACCAACAAGGATGGAACCTTGGCGGCCAATGCGGTTGGACCGGGCAAGCGGCCGCGTTCGTCCATGTCTCCCACCATCGTTCTGGACCAGAAGGGCCAATTCTATGCCGCCGTCGGCTCACCCGGCGGCTCATCGATTCTGGCCTATGATCTCAAGGCGCTGGTTGGGGTCTTGGATTGGAAGATGCCGATGCAGCAGGCCGTGGCCCTGCCCAATCTGGTGTCGCGCGGCGAGGTCTATTCAGCCGAGACCCAGTTCATGACGCCCGAAGTGATCGCGGGTCTGGCCAAGAAGGGCGTGACATTGAGGGCTGCCGGCCTTGGCGAAGCCTCCGGTCTGCATGGGATCATCAAGCGTAAGGGCGGTTATGAGGGCGGAGCCGATCCGCGCCGCGAAGGGGTTGCCCGGGGCTACTAGAGCCCCCTACCTCGGCTTCGCCAGTACTTCACCCAGTAGGGAAAGTGGCCCGGAGGGCCGTAGGGGCCCTTGTTTTCGATCATGATCGCCCCAGCATCACGATAGTGGCTTTCCGAGTACGGCTTTCGTTGACAGGCCAGAACCGGAAGCTAAAAGTCCGGACACGTTTTTGAAACACTGGGAATCCAAACCAATGAGCCAAGGCAAACCCGGCGCGGCTAAGGCCAGGCCGCTGTCACCACACCTTCAGGTGTGGCGTTGGCACATAACCATGTGGGGCTCAATCCTCAATCGCGCCACAAGCGTTGCGCTCTATGTCGGTGCCTTGATCCTTGCCGGTTGGGCCATAGCGCTCGCGTCAGGCCAAGATGCCTATATCGCCTATACGGGGGCACTCGGTACGCCCTTGGGCCTTCTGGTCATGCTCGGTCTGACATTCTCGCTCTATTTCCATCTGGCCGCAGGCGTGCGTCACCTGTTCTGGGACGCAGGCAAGGGCTTTGATCCAAAGCTTGCCGACCTGACCGGCGTTGCCGCCCTTGGCTTTGCTGTTGTTGCTACCCTCGCCACCTGGGCTATCGCCTTCATGACGGGAGCCCTCTGATGAGCGATTTTCGCACCCCCCTTAGCCGCGCCCGCGGTCTTGGCTCGGCCAAGCACGGGGTCAGCACCTGGCTGTTCGAGCGGGTCTCCTCGATCACCCTGGTTCCAATTGTTCTTTGGGCGGTTTTTTCTGGTCTGAAGCTGGCCAGCGCCGACTATCAGGCCGCTCGGGTTTGGATGCAGTCGCCGGTCAATGCTGTGCTGACCCTGCTTCTCATTATTGTTGGCATTTCGCACATGCATGTGGGTTTGCGGGTGGTGATTGAGGACTATATCTCAAAGCCGCTCAGCAGAGCCGTGTTGCTCTTGCTCAATATGTTTGTCTGCGGCCTGGGCGGGGCCCTGGCAGTGTTCTCGATTCTTAAGGTCGCCTTAAGTGTCGGCGGCCTTGACGGCGGAGCCCTTTGATCATGTCTGACTATAAGTTCATCGACCACAAGTTTGACGTCGTTGTCGTCGGTGCTGGCGGCTCTGGCCTTCGCGCAGCGCTGGGCGCGGCTCAAGGCGGGCTGAAGACAGCCTGTATTTCGAAGGTCTTCCCAACCCGCTCGCACACGGTTGCGGCGCAGGGCGGCATCTCGGCCAGCCTTGGCAATATGGGTCAGGATGACTGGCGCTGGCACATGTATGACACCGTCAAGGGGTCGGACTGGCTGGGCGACCAAGACGCCATCGAATATCTTTGCCGCAATGCCCCCGCCGCCGTTTACGAGTTGGAACATTGGGGCGTGCCCTTCTCGCGCACCGAAGAGGGCAAGATCTATCAACGTGCCTTTGGTGGCATGACCAAGAACTATGGCGAAGGCCCTGTGCAACGTACCTGCGCCGCTGCCGACCGCACCGGTCATGCCATGCTGCACACCATGTACGGCCAAGCCCTATCCAAGGACGTTGAGTTCTTCATCGAATATTTCGCCCTCGACCTGATCATGGAAGATGGCCGCTGCCGCGGTGTCACCGCCTGGAAGCTCGATGACGGCACGTTGCACCGCTTCATGGCCCAGACCGTTGTTCTGGCCACCGGCGGCTATGGCCGCGCCTATTTCAGCGCCACCAGCGCCCACACCTGCACCGGCGATGGCAATGCCATGGTCCTGCGCGCGGGCCTGCCGCTGCAAGATATGGAATTTGTTCAATTTCACCCCACTGGCATCTATGGGGCAGGCTGCCTCATCACAGAAGGGGCCCGGGGTGAAGGCGGCTATCTAACCAACTCCGAGGGCGAGCGCTTCATGGAGCGTTACGCCCCGTCGGCCAAGGATCTGGCCAGCCGCGACGTGGTCAGCCGCGCCATGACCATCGAAATTCGTGAAGGTCGCGGCGTTGGTCCCAACAAGGACCACATCTTCCTGCACCTCGACCACCTTGACCCCAAGGTCCTACATCAGCGCCTGCCCGGCATTTCTGAAACCGCCAAGATCTTTGCTGGCGTCGATGTGACCAAGCAGCCGATCCCGGTCCTGCCGACCGTCCACTATAATATGGGCGGTATTCCGACCAACTATCACGGC
Organism: Caulobacteraceae bacterium; assembly: GCA_040399645.1. Classification (GTDB taxonomy): domain Bacteria; phylum Pseudomonadota; class Alphaproteobacteria; order Caulobacterales; family Caulobacteraceae; genus CAISGS01. The sequence goes on from JBBARR010000024.1 coordinate 12,920, forward strand.
GAAGTGCTGACCAAGGTCGGCGCTGATGCGGACAGCGTGGTTCCTGGCCTGATGGCTGTGGGCGAAGCAGCCTGCGTTTCGGTGCACGGGGCCAACCGCCTCGGTTCCAACTCGCTGATCGATCTGGTTGTCTTTGGCCGCGCCGCCGGTATGCGCACGGCTGAAACCCTGACGGCCGGGGAGCGTCAAGCTGACCTGAAGCCTGAATCGACCGCTAGCCACATTGAGCGCTTTGACCGTCTGCGCAACGCCGCAGGCAAGAACTCCACCGCGTCCCTGCGTCTGGCCATGCAAAAGGCCATGCAAGAGGATGTGGCCGTGTTCCGCACTGGCGAAACCCTCGACAGCGGCGTTCAGCGGATGGATGCCGTGCTCAAGGATATGGGCGATATTGGCGTCAGCGACCGCGGCCTGATTTGGAACACCGACCTCTTGGAAACCCTCGAGTTCGACAACCTGATCTGTCAGGCCATCGTCACTGTCAATAGCGCGGCCAATCGTCAGGAAAGCCGCGGGGCCCACGCCCGCGAGGATTTCTCCGAGCGTAATGACGAGACCTGGATGAAGCACACGCTCGCCTGGTACGACGGCAAAACCGGCAAGGTGGCGATCGATTACCGCCCTGTCCACACCTACACCATGTCCAACGAGATCGCCTACATCGCGCCAAAAGCGCGGGTGTACTGATCTGTTGCCGCCAGATTAAGGAAAGCGCCTGATGGTTCAGCTGACGCTGCCGCAGAACTCCAAGGTCGTCAAAGGCCGTCATCACCCCGCTCCGGCGGGTGCGACGAAGGTCCAGACCTTTAAGATCTACCGCTATGACCCCGAGTCTGGCGGCAATCCACGCTGGGACACCTATGACGTAGCCGTCGATCAGTGCGGGCCGATGGTGCTCGACGCCCTGATCCACATCAAGAACACGATGGACCCGACCCTAGCGTTCCGTCGCTCTTGCCGTGAAGGGGTCTGCGGTTCCTGCGCCATGAATATTGGCGGGCGCAACACCTTGGCCTGCATCAGCGGCTGGGCCGAAGTGTCCGGCAAGGATGTGCAGGTTTCTCCCCTGCCCAGCCAGCCAGTGATCAAGGACCTAATCCCTGACCTGACCCTGTTCTTTGCGCAATATGCCTCGATCGAGCCGTGGCTCCAGACCAAGACCCCCGAGCCTGAAGGTGAGTGGATCCAGTCGCCGGAAGACCGCGAACATATTGACGGACTTTATGAGTGCATCCTGTGCGCCTGCTGCTCGACCTCGTGCCCCAGCTACTGGTGGAACGGCGACAAGTATCTCGGCCCAGCAACCTTACTCCATGCCTATCGCTGGCTGATCGACAGCCGCGACGAGGCCACAGGCAAGCGCCTGGACGAGCTCGAAGACCCCTTCAAGCTCTATCGCTGCCACACGATCATGAACTGTGCGCAGGTCTGCCCTAAGGGCCTGAACCCAGCCAAAGCCATTGCCGAGATCAAGAAGATGCTGGTAGAGCGGGTGATCTAGGGATCACGTTTACCATCGCGCCTTAGGCCCCGCTGCACCGAAAGGTCAGCGGGGTTTTTTGTGTCTGAGTTGGGATTGAATAGAGAAGAATAAATGCCCTCACCCCTCATTCATCCTCATCCTGAGCCTATCGAAGGACGAGGATGCCCCCCCCTCAGTCACCGCCAAGTTCCCCGCGAAGGCTAGGATCCAGCGGGCCGCTTCTAAGTCGTGAAGATGGTTCTGGATCCCCGCCTTCGCGGGGAACTCGGGTGACGGGACATGGTGAGCGAAACAAGGGCCCCTACGACCCTTTGGGCCACTTCCCCCAGAGGGGGAAGATCTTGGAGCTATAAATCTTCCCCCTCTGGGGGAAGTACCGGCAAAGCCGGGGTAGGTGTCTTTTTACAGACCCGGCAGCTTGAGCTTGGCGGCCTGTTGGCGCTTGATCATCACGGGCTTGTCGCCGATCAATTTCTTCAGGCGTGCCTCTTCGGCAGCCGGATCGATAGGCTCGACGCCCGCCGCGGCGGCAGAGGCATCAGAGGCCAGTTGTGGGCCTTGGGTCTCGGGCTTGTCCTTGCGCCAGAACATGACGCGATCAGCAAAGGAGCGGTCCTTGTGGGCCAGATCCCCGAACTCATCATCGACCACAAAACGAACCAGCGGGTCAGCCTTATCGGCCCCAGCGCGGGTCACCAAAATCTTTTCGCCTTCAGAACGGATCTCACCCTGGCGATAGCCGAGCAAGGCGGCACGCGCCGCGCTCTCAGGCTGAAGCTCTTGCGGACGAGGCTCACCCGGTGCGGGGGGACGCAAGGCATAGTCAGGCGGCACCACCAAAGGGGCCTTAGTCACGACACGAAACTCATCAGGGACAACCTTGGTCATACCAAGGGCCTTGGAGGCTGATTGGCAGCCCGACAAGCCGAACCCGGCCAGCAGGACAACGGCAACAGCCACGCGATTGATCTTCATCTATAGGCTCCTAGCGACCGCCCCCGGCCTGTCATATTACTCTGGTTACCCCATTGTGGGGGCCACTGCCAATCACCTTCGACACCGAAGGCGTCAAGAACCGCTTTGTGCGTCGGAACCGGCCTTTGTCGTCGGTGTTTCAGGGGTCACAAGGTTGTCGATCAGCAGCAATATCACGCCAATAGTGATGGCGCTGTCCGCCAAATTGAACACCCAAGGAAAATGTAGCGCCGAGGCGTCAATGAAATCGCACACTGCGCCCCACCGCACCCGATCAATCAGGTTCCCCATCGCGCCCCCGAGAATCAGTCCCACCGAGATGGCGAGCCTTGGCCGCTCGATCTTGCGGGCCCAGTTGATCAAGAACAGCGAGACCGCCAGCGAGAAGGCCGCCAAGGCCCAGCGTGTCAGGTCCGCATCGGCGCGAAAGAGGCCAAAGCTGACACCTCGGTTCCAGACCAGCGTAAGGCGCAGCGGCCCGGCAATATCGACCGAACCAAAAAGCGGCAGGTTCAAACCGTTCAGGACCCAAGCCTTGGATACCTGATCAGCAAAGACCACGGCAAAACCGAGTCCATAGGCGAGCGGGCCTAAGGGACGGTGACGGACAGCGGCATCTTGGGTCATGGTCGGTCCCATGCAGCAACAACGGCAGCATCGCGCAAGGACAGGTCCAGATAGCGCGGGTCAGTGCCAACTTCGGGCAGGATACGCCAAGAGCGTGCACATTTGCGACCTTCAGCCTTTAGCGGTTCCACAGCCACGCCAACTTGACCGGACAGGCGGAAGGCATCGCTTGGTCCCTCTCCTAGCTTCAGCACAGCTTGGCTGGTGCGGAAAGCTTCGGCCGCATCGATCCGCTCAAAGGCCTTGAGGACTGCGGGATCGGTCAGCCAGACCACGGGCGCGGCCTCTAGGGCCGAACCGATACGCTTTTCACGGCGTTCCAGTTCCAGCGCGCCGGTAACCACAGGCAAGACCTTGGCCACTTGGCTCCACCAGACGGCAATGGTGGGATCAAGCCAGTCGGCAGGCACTTCTGGCATGACGCGAAGGCAGTTGGAGCCCGCGTCCGGGAAACGGGTGGTCCACGCCTCTTCCATCGTAAAGGATGACAGGGGCGCCAACCACGCGGTCAGGCGCATAAAGACCTCGTCCATCACGGTGCGGCAAGCCCGGCGGCGCAGGCTGTCTGGCCCATCGCAATAGAGGACATCGCGGCGCACATCGAAATAGAGGGCCGACAGATCGTTGGCGCAGAAGTCTAGGACGGCCCGGAACACATCGCTGAACCGGTACTGACCATAGGCGGTGCGGACCTCGGCATCCAACTCAGCCAGGCGGTGCAACATCAGTTGCTCCAGCGGCTCCATCTGATCGCGCGAGACCCGCTCGGCCTCGTCAAAGCCCGCCAGACCGCCAAGCAGATAGCGCACCGTATTGCGCAGCTTGCGATAGCCATCGACCACCGTTTGCAGCACGGTCTTGCCGATCTTCTGGTCTTCTGAATAGTCCACCGTCGCAGCCCAGAGACGCAAGATGTCCGCGCCATTTTCCTTAATGATGACCTGAGGCTCGACGGCATTGCCGAGCGACTTGGACATCTTCTCGCCCTTCTCGTTCAGGGTCATGCCATGGGTGATCACCGCCCTATAGGGCGCGGTGCCACGGGTGCCGCAGGCCTCCAGCAGGCTGGACTGGAACCAGCCGCGATGCTGGTCGGAGCCTTCCAGATAGACGTCCGCTGGCCAGTGGCTATCGGGGCGGTTCTCGATGGTGAAGGCGTGGGTACAGCCTGAATCAAACCAGACATCGAGAATGTCCTCGACCTTTTCATAATGGTCCGGATCATAGCCCGCGCCGAGGAAATCGCTGTCTGGACGGGTGAACCAGGCGTCTGCCCCCTCGGCCTCGATGGCGCCAAGGATGCGTTTGTTGACCTCGAGGTCATAGAGCGGCTGACCGGTGACCTTGTCGACAAACATGGCCAAGGGCGTGCCCCAGGCGCGCTGGCGGCTGATCAGCCAGTCTGGGCGACCCTCGACCATCGAGCGGATCCGGTTGCGGCCCATCTCTGGATAGAAGGCGGTCTGATCGATGGCGGCCAAGGCCTTGTCGCGCAAGCTGTTGCCCGCCTCGTCTGCATGGTCCATGCGGATGAACCATTGCGGCGTATTGCGGAAAATCACCGGGGCTTTTGAGCGCCAAGAATGGGGATAGGAGTGCTCGAGCCGGCCGCGGGCCAGAAGGGTCCCGGCCTCAATCATCCTGTCCATCACCGCGCCATTGGCCGGTCCGAACTTGCCTGACTTCTTACCTTCGGTCTCGAGCACCTTGAGACCGGCAAAGAGCGGAACATGGGGATAGTAGGCGCCGTCAGCATCGACTGTTTCGGGGACCTCGCGGTGACCATGGGCCAGCCAGACCTGATAGTCGTCCTGACCATGGCCAGGCGCGGTGTGAACAAAGCCGGTACCGGCATCATCGGTGACGTGGTCGCCCGACAACATCGGCACAGCAAAGCTGTAACCCTCGTCCAGCTTGGCCAGCGGATGGGCCATCACCATACCTTGGCAGTCGGCGGATTGCAGACGCTTCCAAGAGGCGATCTTGGCGGCCAAGGCCACATCGTCGGCGAGCTTGTCGGCCACGATGAACCGTTCACCGGGCTTGGACCAGGGCTCAAAGGCCAGACCGGTCTGCATGGTCTCGACCTCATAGAGGCCGTAAGCAATATCGGGATTATAGCTGACCGCGCGATTGGCCGGGATGGTCCAAGGCGTCGTGGTCCAGATCACCACATCGGCGCCGAGCAGGGCCTCATCGCCCTGTTTGACCGGGAACCGAACCCAGACAGTAGGCGAGACATGGTCGTGATATTCGACCTCGGCATCGGCCAGAGCCGTGCGCTCTACCGGGCTCCACATGACCGGCTTTGAGCCGCGGTAGAGCTGGTGCGAGGCAATGAACTTGTGGAACTCTGCCACGATCTTGGCTTCGGTGGCAAAGTCCATTGTCGCATAGGGCTCGTCCCAGCGGCCCAGCACGCCCAGACGCTTGAACTCCTCGCGCTGGACATTGATCCATTCGGCGGCAAATTCGCGGCAACGCTCACGGAACTCGGCCTTAGGCACATCTTCCTTACGACGGCCTTGATTGCGGAATTTCTCTTCGATCTTCCACTCGATGGGCAGGCCGTGGCAGTCCCAACCGGGTACATAGTCGACATCGTAGCCCATAAGGAAACGTGACCGGACGACGAAGTCCTTGAGGATCTTATTTAAGGCATGGCCGATATGGATCTGACCATTGGCATAGGGCGGGCCATCATGGTGCACGAACAGGGGCGCGCCGGCCGCTTGGCGCGCCTTACGCATGGTCTTGTAGAGATCGGGCTTTGCCCAACGGGCCAAAATCTCAGGCTCCTTCTGCGGCAGACCTCCGCGCATAGGGAACGGCGTATCGGGCAAGAACACCGTATTGCGATAGTCACGAGGGGTAGCGGGTGCGGCAGCATCGTCCATGACGAAAATTCCAGATAAAGAGGGCCACGCGGGCCAGAACGGACAGGTCCCAAACAGCAAGGACCTTCATCGGTCCGGCTGGGGTCGAAAAGGCGAAAGGGCATCAATCCCGGCGCGTACCAAGCTCAAAGGCAGCTAGGCCTTCGAACAGCGGCATCACACCGGGCGCTTAATTCGCCTCAAGGTCCGAATAATCAACATGGGCTAGACTTATCAGCACAGGGCCATGATCGCCATAGGCTTGACGGGGTTTAAAGCTCGGGCAGCAGCAGAGTGCGAGCGGCCCGTTCATCCTGGTGAATTTGAGCAATCATCGCGTCCAAGCCATCGAACTTTTCCTCCGCGCGCAGGAAAGCGACCAATTCGGTCTCGATCGTCTGGCCATAGAGGTCTTCGCTAAAATCAAACAGCCAGGTCTCTAGCCGAGCATCAACAAGGCCGGTCGTGGGATTTTGGCCAAGATTGGCCACGCCCGCCACGATACGGCCATCGGCAAGTCGGGTGCGGGTGGCATAGACGCCAAGCTTTGGACGCACATAGTCGCCAAGCGCGACATTGGCGGTGGGAAAGCCAAGCGTACGGCCAAGCTTTTGGCCCTCGACAACAACCCCTTCAATAGCAAAGCCCCGGCCCAAAATGGCGCTGGCCCGTTCAGGATGGCCCGCGACAAGCGCATCACGCACCGCTGAAGAAGAGAACTTGGCCTCCTGATCATCCCCGACAGCCTTTGCGATCGAGACGCCAAAGCCGAAGCGCTCGCCATAGCCGCTCAAGGCTTCGGGATCGCCGGTGCGGCCAGCACCAAATGTAATGTCAAAGCCCGCCGCGACATGATGGACACCAAGACCTTCCGAAAGGACCTCATGGGCGAACCGCTCATCGCTCATGGCGGCCATCTCGGCCTCAAAGGGCAAGACATAGAAGAGGTCGACGCCCATGTCGCACAGGGCTCGGGCCTGCTGGCTCACGGTCATGAGCCTAAAGGGCTGCGCTTCAGGCTGGAACCAGCGGCGCGGATGGGGCTCAAAACTGATCACGCCCAGGGGCTTACCCCCCGTGCGCGCCGCCTCTGCGGCCAAGGCAATAACGCGCTGATGGCCACGGTGCACGCCGTCAAAATTGCCCAGCGCAACGGATGCGCCCTTAAAGGCCGCCCCAATAGCGCGCCAGTCTGTCACCAGCCTCATGGGGAACTATTCCGGCTTACGCGGGGCCATCACCAAGGCCTCGCCTTCGATCACGGGCTTACCGCCGACATAACAGATGGTCTCGATGGTGACGCGGCCCTTCTCCAGATCGATGGCGGTGACCACGGCCTTGGTGGTGACCTCATCGCCGATCTTGACGGGACGTTTGAAGCGGAGCGCCTGCTGCATATAGATCGTGCCCGGCCCAGGCAGTTGAGTGCCAATCACCGCGGAAATATAGGCCGCTGACAGCATGCCGTGGGCGATGCGGGTCTTGAAGGGGGTTTGCGCGGCATAGGCCTCATCAAGGTGAACCGGATTATTATCACCCGACACCTCAGCGAACATGATGATATCGGCCTCATTGACCGTCCGCACCATTTCGGCCGATTGGCCAAGGCTCAACTCGTCCAGATATACGCTCTTCACGGCTCATTCCCCATCTATGTTCGGACATCTTGTAGCGCGGTCGCGGACAAATGCGAACGCCGCTTTTGGCCCAAATCTGTGACTACCAGACCAAATCCATCATGGCGTAGGTCGCAGACACGCCTGATGAGGCCAAAAGCTGGGCCGTGCGGCCTGCATCCATTCGGCCAGACCCATCGACCGTATCGGCCGCATGGATACCAGCCGCGATAAAGAGGCAGTCTAGGCCCTGAAGATTGGCGCCCCGCACATCGGTTGGCGCGCCATCCCCGACACAGAGCACCCGCGACGGATCGACAGGACTGCCCAAGATGCAAGAGGCTTGCGCAAGGCTCAGATCATAGATCGGCGCATGGGGCTTGCCTGCCATGAGGACCGTTCCACCCATCTGCGCATAGAGATCGGCCAAGGCGCCGCCGCAATAGATCAGCTTGCCACCGCGCTGAACAACCTTGTCTGGATTGGCGCAGATCATATCGAGGCCGCGCTCTAGCGCCTGCTCGAACCGCGCCCGGTAGTCTTCGGGCCTATCGACCTCGTCATCAAACGGGCCGGTGCAGGAGATGAAATCAGCGGCCTCTGGACCGGCGAAAGACAGACCAAGGCCTTCATAGAGGATGGCGTCTCGGTCAGGGCCGATGGTCCAGGCCGATTGGGGCGCTCGTGCAGACAAAAGCGCGCGCGTGGCATCGCCCGAACTGACAAATGCGCTCCAAGCCCGGTCCGGCACGCCAAGATCATGCAACTGCGGCACGACATCGGCTGAAGGTCGCGGCGCGTTGGAGATCAGAACGACCGGTCCCACCTCAACCCCAAACCGCGCCAAGGCCTCATAGGCGTGAGGAAAGCTTTCGCGGCCATTGTGAATGACGCCCCAGACATCTGACAGGATGACGTCATAACGGTCAGCGATGTCCCGCAGTCCATTGATCAAAACCGGTTCGGGCGGGGTTTGGGAAAATGATGCACTCATGGCCATGGGCTACAGCGCCAAGCGGCCCGGATCAAGTCACCCTGAACGATCAGACCCTATCGGGTGCCCGTGCGGCGAATATTTTGGACGGCATATTCGACGGGAGGCGCGGTCGCGGTCAGCACGGAATCGCGGATGGCGCGAGGTTCGCCAAACAGGTGGCCCTGCCCATAGGCGATATTAAGCTCGAGCACATCGATCACGTGCCGCTCCATCTCGACCTTTTCGGCGATGATATCGACGCCATAGCGACGGGCCAGATCGGCAAAGTCGGCGGCATCCAGATCACGCAAGCTGCGCACGGACGTGCGGCCTTCGACATCCAACAGTTGGTCAAGCAACACATCCGCGCTGATCTTCAGATAGCGGACATCGGCCTGGGCGAGTTCTTGGAAGTCCAGATCGAGATTGGTCACCTTATCGAGCGAGAACCTGAAGCCAAGTTCGGACAACAGGGCCATGTTGCGTGCGGCAACCCCATTGCGCGCCTCAAAGCTATCTTGACCCAATTCAAAGATCAGAGCCCCGGATAGATCGCGGTTCTCGGCCATAAATTCGCGAAACTGCGGGAAGAACGCTTCATCGCTGAGCGAGCTTAGCGAGATGTTGCAGAAGATCCCAACCTTGCGGTCCTGGCGCGCCAAGCGGCGGACGATCTGGACACAGCGAAACAGCAGCAGATTGTCGATCACCGATACCAAGCCATCCGGTTCAGCCACTTCGAGATATTCAGCGGGCATCATCACCCGGCCGCGCCTGTCCCGAAGACGCGAGAAGCTCTCATAAAACACCGTCCGTCGCTGAGGCAGGGCCACCACCGGTTGAAGGAACAGATCAACGCGGTTTTCGGTCAGGGCCAGACGGACGGTCTCTAGAAGCTCGGTTGTGGTCTCATGGGCCGTCACCAGCTCAGCAACCGGTCGACGCGAGCGTTGGGTGGCCATTCCCTCGCTCATCCGTTGGACCAGATCTTCCAGCACCCGCACTTCGCTGGTTAGTTCTTCGGACTGCCGGGCGGCCTCTTCTTGGATATCTTGGGCCAGATCTTCGATCCGGTCGCTCATCTGACGAAGCTGCTCGGTCAGGAGCAGGTTGGCGCGGCGCAGGGATGAGATTTCGAGGGCATTACTTTCGGCATCCATGCCGCGGCGGACACCGCCATGGATGGAGAAGGCAAAGCCCAGGCCACCGACCAAGGCTGCAACACCAGGAGCCCAGCCGCCGCCTGCGCGCCAGATATAGACAGCAAGCGCAGACGCCAGACAGAGATACGCCGTCCCCAACAGTCCTACGGTGACCTTGCCCATCTACCCGCCCATTCGAATCACTCAGAGTATCCTCTGGTTAACGGGGGGAAGTCGAACGGAATGCGAGCATTTAGGCCTAACCATCCCAATAAATACGAAATTGCGCACAGATGAATGCGAGATCAGGGGGACAAAGCCCCCTAACCCCGACATTACAAGCCGTTAGCTTAGCTCAGCGCTAGTTCAATGCGGGAGGCCTGAGCCAGAAGAGCCCCGTGTGCTGCGGGCTTTTCAGGCGCTGAAGGGGTTGGCCAGAGGGCAACGAACCGGTCCATTTCGGGCTTTGCCGCCGCAAGCGAAGGATCAGACTTTGCAGCATCGACCAAAGCGGCACGGGCCGAAAGGGCTGCGCCAAGCGAATGCTGATATTCAATCGGATCAACACCGCCGTCGACGACAACACCCTTATAAAGACCAGACGAAATCTCCAGCAGGCCTCGGATCACGGCCTTTCGATCGCCGCCCGCCTTGGCAAGACCTGCGTCCAAGGCGTTCAAGGCAGCCTTCAGATCACCGCTCGCACCGCTATCGGCGGCCTTTCGCAGCAGGGCCTGATCAATGCCAGCGGCCTTGAAAGGTTCGGGGCTCTTCTCATAGGCTTCTAGCATGCCTTGAGCGACCAAAATGGCCGCAGCCTCTGGGCCATCCTTTTGCGCCATTGCGACAAGGACGAAGCCTCGCAGATGAGCGATATGCAGGGCGTTGACGCTGTCAGCGGGAATGGCGGAATAGGCCGAGACCGCGCCAGTTTCACCGGCCTCGCCTGCTCCGGCTAACGCAGTGGCAGAGGTGGCGACCGCAGGGGTTAGAGGGCTCTGTGCAGAGGCTTTGGGCGCGCGGGACTGGGGAGAGCATGCGACAAGTGCGCCCGTAGAGATCAAAACGGCGGCACTGACGCCGGTCCAGAGTTTCGGTCGGAAGCTGGTCATGGCAAAGGTCTCTCCTGATGGCGGCAATCAACCACATGCTAATTGCTATTGCAAGTCGTTCGCAAAAATGGGACTACGTGACATGTTGACGCTTACCGATGTGCTTTCGCCCGAAGACGTGGCCACAGTCTTGGCTGGTCTGGCCGATTGCCGCTTTCGCGATGGTCGTCAGACGGCAGGGGCGTCCGCCCGTGCGGTGAAGAGTAATCTTCAGTCTGACGGCACTGATCCCAAGGTTCAGGCCCTCGCCCGGTTCGTGCGCAAGGCCCTAGAGCGTCACCCCCTGTTCCAGACCTATGTGCGCCCTGCCCGCTGGGCCAACCTGATGTTCAACCGCTATGAGGTCGGGGACGCTTATGGCCTGCATGTTGACGATGCGCTGATGGGCACGGGTGAGAACCGCCTGCGCTCGGACCTGTCCTTCACCCTCTTTCTCTCAGACCCTGAAGGCTATGAGGGCGGCGGACTGGTCGTCGATAGCTTGGATGGTGAGCGTCTTGGCAAGCCTCAGGCCGGAACGCTGATCCTCTATCCGACAGGTGCGTTACACAAGGTCGAGCCTGTGACCGCCGGAGCCCGCATGGCCTGCGTCGGCTGGGTCCAGAGCCTCATCCGGCGTGAAGACCAACGTGAGATTCTGTTTGATATGGCCCGCACGCGCGGGGCCCTGCCCGCTGGCGAGGCACGCCTGCTGCTCGATAAGTCGATCAGTGCGCTTCTTAGGATGTGGTCCGAAGTCTAGATCTTAGCGGGTTCGGCCTTAGCGTGTAGAGCCTTAGCGAGTCGGGACGGGTGTATCGCCGCGATAGTCGTAGAAGCCGCGACCGACCTTCTTGCCTAGCCAGCCCGCCTCAACATATTTCACCAGCAATGGACAAGGCCGGTACTTGGAGTCGGCCAGCCCGTCGTGAAGCACGTTCATGATCGACAAGATCGTGTCCAGACCGATGAAATCGCCCAGTTCCAGTGGCCCCATCGGATGGTTCGCGCCGAGCTTCATGGCGGTATCGATCGCATCGACTGTGCCGACGCCTTCATAGAGGGTGTAGATGGCCTCATTGATCATCGGGACCAGAACGCGGTTGACGATAAAGGCGGGGAAATCTTCGGCATTGGCTGTGGTCTTGCCCAAGGAGCGGGCGAAGGTCACGGCAGTTTCATAGGTGCCAACGTCGGTGGCGATACCGCGGATGATCTCGACCAGCTTCATCAGCGGCACGGGATTCATGAAGTGCAGCCCGATAAAGCGCTCAGGCCGGTCAGTCGACGAGGCCAGACGGGTGATCGAGATGGACGAGGTGTTGGAGGCCAGCAGGGTATCTGGCTTCAGGTACGGCTCAATCGACTTGAAGATCGCCTTCTTGATTTCTTCATCTTCGGTGGCCGCTTCGATGGCCAGGTCGCTCTGACCGATCACAGCCAGATCGCTCGTTGCCAAAATGCGCTTGAGACCGGCTTCCATCGCTTCGGGCGTGATCAGACCGCGAGAGACCTGGCGGACCATGTTGCGTTCGATCTGCAACAGTCCGGACTTCACCCTTTCAGGATCAAGGTCGTTAAGCCGAACATCATATCCAGCCAAAGCACAGACGTGGGCAATGCCCGAACCCATCTGGCCTGCGCCGACAATGCCGACCGTCCTAATCTCAGTCATTATGCCCATACCCCGGGTCGAACGATTACGAGACCCCGTTGGGCCCCAAACACGAAGACTGGCTTGTAGCACAACTTCCCTACGGCAATGAAGACCTTTGCTGCATTGCAGCGCAAGCCCGATTTGACGCCACCCCAGCAAGGGCTTCCAAAACGAAAAGCCCCGCCAGCGAAACACTGGCGGGGCCCATCGTGATCTATCGAGTTAGGTCAGGTCTAGAGGCCAACCTTGGCCAGTTCGTCCATCAGTTCCGGCAAGGCGGTCTTATAGTCGGCGACCAGACCAAAATCAGCGACCTGGAAGATCGGCGCATCGGCGTCCTTATTGATCGCCACAATGACCTTAGAGTCCTTCATGCCAGCCAGATGCTGAATGGCACCGGAGATACCGATGGCCACATAGAGCTGAGGCGCGACGACCTTACCGGTTTGACCGACCTGATAGTCGTTGGGGGCATAGCCGGCATCGACGGCTGCGCGGCTGGCGCCGACGGCAGCGCCGAGCTTATCCGCCAGAGGCTCGATGACCCGCTGGAACTCCTCGGCTGAACCCAGAGCCCGGCCACCGGAGACCACGATCCTGGCCGCCGACAATTCGGGGCGGTCAGACTTGACGATCTCGTCCGAGACAAAGCGGGTGTGGGCCATAGCGCCTGCGGCACTGACGGTTTCCACAGAAGCCGAACCGCCTTCACCAGCGGCCTTGAAGGCCGTGGCGCGGACGGTGATGATCTTCTTGGTATCGGAAGACTGGACGGTCTCCAGAGCGTTACCGGCATAGATCGGACGCACGAAGGTCGAGCCGTCGATCACTTCGATAATTTCCGAAATGGGGGCGACGTCGAGCTTGGCAGCGATGCGGGGCGCGTAGTTCTTGCCGGCCGAGGTGGCGGGGATCAGAACGGCGTCATAGCCGCCGACTAGGGCGACCACCGTTTCGGTGACCGCTTCTGCAACCTGCTTACCCAGATCAGCGCTCTCGGCGACCAGCACCTTGCGAACGCCAGCAATCTTAGCCGCTTCTGCAGCCACGGCGCCAACGCCTTGACCCGCAACCAGCACATCCACATCGCCCGAAATCGCCAGAGCGGCGGTGACGGTCTTGTGGGTATTATCTTTCAACGACGCATTGTCGTGATCGGCGATGACGAGAACAGCCATTAGAGGACCCCCGCTTCATTCTTCAATTTGGATACCAGTTCGGCGGCCGACTCGACCTTTGCGCCACCTTGACGCTTGGGCGGTTCAACGACCTTGAGCACCTTCAAACGCGGGGCCGTGTCGACGCCGTAGTCGCCAGGGGCCTTGACGTCGATAGGCTTCTTCTTGGCCTTCATGATGTTGGGCAGCGAAGCATAACGCGGCTCATTCAAACGAAGGTCCGCCGTGACCACGGCAGGAAGGTCGACGCTGAGGGTCTGAAGACCGCCGTCAACTTCGCGCGTGACCTCGGCCCTATCGCCCACGATCTCAATCTTGGAGGCGAAGGTGGCTTGCGGCCAATCCAGCAGCGCGGCCAGCATCTGACCAACGGCATTGTTGTCACCGTCAATGGCCTGCTTGCCCATCACCACAATGCTGGGAGCCTCTTGGCCAATTACGGCGGCCAGAAGCTTGGCAACGGCCAGGGGCTCGAGGTCCTCATCGGTCTGGATCAGGATGCCACGATCAGCACCCATGGCCAGCGCCGTACGGATGGTTTCCTGCGCTTGGACCGGGCCGATGGAAACGGCCACGACTTCCGTCGCAATGCCATTTTCCTTCAGACGCACGGCCTCTTCGACCGCGATCTCGCAAAATGGATTCATGGACATCTTGACGTTAGCAAGATCCACGCCGGTTTGGTCGGACTTAACCCGAACCTTGACGTTGTAGTCGACAACCCGTTTTACCGGGACCAGAACCTTCATGGGTCTATATCGCCTCAGCTTATGAACATGGAAATTAACAGTCCCATACACCAACGCACAGAACTGTAAAATGGCGCGGCAAACTGACAACAGCGGGCCACGATGTCAACTTAGCACGGTCATTTGTTCGGACAAATTTTTTGATGAAATTTTTGATTATCTATCGTCAATCCTTGCAGGGGCGACGTGCTTTGATCATAGAGAGCCCATGAACAAGACCATCAGGCGCCTAACGTGGATGTTTATCTCGGCCTTCGCTTTCAGCTGCGTGGCCGTGGTGCTCTATCAGGTCTATTACATAATCCCGCGTGACCGCTGCGAAGCCGCAGGTCACTGGTGGGATCCGCAGACTCGCATCTGCGGCGTGCCGATCACCCTGTCGACCCTCACCGGACGCAAGGAGATTGGGCGCAAAGACAAGACCCCGCCAAAAGTCGAGGCGAAAAAGCCTTAACGGGTCGCGCCGGGCTTCCAAAGCACATCGGCCTTGCCCTTATCGTTGCTCCAGCGAGATGCCACAAACAGCAGATCCGATAGACGGTTTAGATAGCGGATAACCGGCTCTGAGACGGTCTCACCCTCAATCTGAGCCAGATAGACCGTTGCGCGCTCCGCCCGCCGACAGACCGTGCGAGCCAGGTGTAGGGCCGCCGAGGCAGGGCTTCCGGCGGGCAGCACGAAGGAGGTCAAATCGTCGAGCTGATCATTCAGGCTGTCCAGTTCCTGCTCCAGCCGGTCCACCTGGCCTTGCAAGATACGCAGAGCCTCCCACGGCAGGGGGGCGCCGCGCTCAGGCGCGGCTAAATCGGCCCCCAAATCGAACAGGTCATTTTGCACCCGCTCCAAGATAGGATCGAGAACCGCATCATCCTTGGTATGGAGCCGCGCCAAGCCTATACAGGCGTTGGTCTCGTCCACCGCGCCATAGGCCTCGACCCTCGGATTATACTTATCCACCTCTTCGCCGGTGCTCAGTCGCGTTCGACCACCATCACCGGTGCGCGTATAGATCCGGTTGAGCGTGACCATCAGCTATAGTGGGCCTTAACCCACATGCCGGCACACAGGATCAGTACAGCAATAAATTGCAGCAGGACCCTGAGGCGCATCAGCTTATTGGAATAGGAACGGCCGAAATCTCCCCCACGAAAAAGGGCGAATATTCCAAATCCAAGGGTCACCAATACGGCCAGCAGGCTGAGCGGGACCAAGATATCGAATAGCTTTTGCATGGGCCCACTCTAGCTGAAAATTACAATGATCGCCAATCCGTGCGACTAGGCGCTAGGGCCGTCTTCCAACAGGCGCCGTGCGATGACCTGAGCTTGAATTTCACCAGCCCCCTCAAAGATGTTGAGAATACGAGCGTCCTGCAGCACGCGGCTGATCGTATATTCGAGCGCAAAGCCGTTTCCGCCATGGATTTGCAAGGCATTGTCAGCGCTCGCCCAGGCCACGCGGGCTGCCAAAAGCTTGGCCATACCCGCCTCAATATCACAGCGCTTATCATCATCTTTGGCGCGGGCAGCGAAATAGGTCAGTTGACGCACGCCCATGATCTCCGCCGCCATCATGGCCAGCTTGTTATGAACGCGCGGGAACTCAAAGATCGGCTGGCCAAACTGTTTACGGTCCAGCGCATAGCCAAGCCCAAGCTCCATTGCATTTTGGGCAACGCCAACGGCGCGGGCAGCGGTCTGGATACGGGCGCTTTCGAAGGTCGCCATCAGTTGCTTGAAGCCCTGACCTTCGACCCCGCCGAGCAGGTTTTCGGCCGCAATCTGAAATCCGTCAAAGCCCAGCTCATATTCCTTCATGCCTCGATAGCCGAGCACTTCAATCTCGCCGCCGGTCATGCCTTCGGTTGGGAAGTCGCTCTGGTCATTGCCGCGCAGCTTAGGCGCTAGGAACATCGACAGGCCGCGATAGTCGCTCGTGTTGGGATCGGTGCGCACCAGCATGGTCATCACATCCGCGCGGGCGGCATGGGTGATCCAGGTCTTATTGCCGGTGACGACATAGTTGGCCCCGTCCAGCACGGCGCGGGTACGCAGGGCACCAAGATCAGAGCCGGTGTTGGGCTCGGTAAAGACGGCAGTGGGCAAGATCTCCGCCGCCGCGATCTTGGGCAGCCAATAGTCCTTCTGGGCCTGAGTGCCGCCGGTCAGGATCAGTTCAGCGGCGATTTCTGAACGGGTGCCAAGTGAGCCAACACCGATATAGGCGCGGCTTAGCTCTTCGGAGACGACGCACATGGCCATCTTGCCCATGCCCGACCCGCCATATTCTTCAGGCACGGTCAAGCCGAACACGCCCAGTGCGCCCAACTCTTCAACCAGTTCGATCGGAATCAGTTGGTCCTTCAGGTGCCATTGATGGGCAAAGGGCGTGACCTTGGCTTCGGCAAAAGCATGGAACTGATCGCGAATCATCTCGAAGGTGTCTTCCAGACCCGAGGCCTCAAGGATCGGACGGCCCTTGGCTTGAGCGAGCAGATCCGCAACCCGGCCCTTGACCGCTTGGGTCGCGCCGCCCTCAATCAGAGTTAGGATCGCTGGGGTTTGGAAGGCTGCCAATTGGTCAGAGGACAGGCCCATCTGGGCGGGACGAATCACCTCGCCCTGGTTCATCGAGACGCCGCCGATCATCTGGGCGGCATATTCCCCGATTAGGAGTTGGGCCAGGAGGGATTCGACCTCACCAAACTTGCCCTCAGCAGCAAGGCGATCGGCCCAGTTGGCCACTTCGCGAAAGGTCTCTGAATAGGTCGCGTACCAAGCAAAACCATGAACCGCGTGCTGCTCCCGGTCGAGCGCCTGGCGATCCATCTTGGCGCCAGTTGAGACCAGCATCGATACCGAGGTGCGGGCTGCCGCCACCAAGGTCTCGGCTGCCGCGCTGGCACCGCGCAACAGGGTGCGCAGGTCGGGCAGGATCAAAGCATCTGAATGGGCGGTAATGGTCGTCGAAGCGTTCATGGTCGTCAGGTCCCCGAAAGTCCGGACATTTACTATAGGGCTTTTGGGAGGGCCGACAATCGGTGGGCTTGGAAAAAATCACAAACAGCGCAAGGTCAGGGGTAGAAAGGGCGCCATCTCGGCACCCTTCCCCCTCGTCTGTCGTTATTTAATCCATTCAGACTTGGTCCGCATGGCGATGCCCACGACGATGGCCGTTAAGGCAGCAGCCATATAGGCCGTCCCTATGCTGCCGAGAACACCGCCAAGACCCACGCCAACCTGTGGGATAGCTTCAACCACCTTGGACCCACCAGCCAGGACCAGGGCAGTAATCATAACCGTCGTGGTGTTCTCACTGGAGATACCGACCCCAGCCACAATACCCAGCACGACGAGCAACAAAGCAGCGTAGGGAACAACAACAAATGCGCCGGCAATAGCAACGATGAGGGCTACAGCTCGAGCAACGGCATAGAGTTTGTCCAACATAGCAACTTCTCCGCTTTCCACGACTTTTGACCTAGTCGTCAAAAAAGTCTGGAGGAATATGGTCAGAAGTCAATCAAAGACTTATTTCCGTCATATTCGGCATAATTATTTAGTTGATTGGCATTAATTACTAAAACAAGATGATATGAGGTCACTATATTTTTTAATTTCTTTGAGAAATATATTTTCTCGAAGCCAAATGGTGGCTCGATCTGCATTTAGGCTATCTAACGGTCCTATCGGCGAGGGCCGGCTGGTGCCTTGCCGGGGCCCCTGGGGCGCAAGGCCGGTTTGCCGCCTGGACGCGCGACAAAAGCCTTGCCCAAACTCGGTTTCCCCGACCCGGACTTGCCGATATCGGAGCGGGGCCTATCAGCCTTGCCGGCAGCGGGCCTCTCAGCCCCAGCCTTTGCCAGGCCCGGCTTGCGATCAATCAGGGTCGCGCCCTTAGCCGGCCCAGCGCGATAGTGTTTGACCACCGCCTTACTCGCTTCAGGACGTCCGGCCTTGGCGGGTACAGCCTTGTGCGGGTTCTTCTTCGGCTTAGCCTTAGCCCAGCCGGGCTTTTTCTTCAGCGGCCCAACCTTTTCCGGCACCAGCTCAGATGAGGCGTGGCTCGGAATAGAATCACTGACCGAGCGGCGAGGCAAGGGCGCAGGGCGCGGACCCTCAAGGCGCAGATCGCGATGATCATCACCGCCAGGCGTTGGGGCCAGCAGGGCTACAGGTGGGCCGCCTGCTCCCAAAGGCAGGTTTTCAGGATCGATATAGGCTGAAAGTTGTTCTCGAATAACGCGGGGCCCGATCTCCTCAGCAGCTCCAGCCGCCAAGGTGCCCAGCTGGAACGGACCATAGGACAGTCGGATCAGGCGATTGACCTTGAGCCCCAGGGATTCCAGCACGCGCCGCACTTCGCGGTTCTTGCCTTCTGCTAAGGTGACTGTAATCCAGACATTGGTGTGGCGCTTGCCTTCGCGGACCTTGTCCAGCTTGGCGGTGATGGGGCCATATTTTACGCCCTCTACGGTTACGCCCTTCAAGAGGCGGTCCAGCTTATCTTGGGTTGTGTCCCCATAAGCACGGGCGCGATAGGTTCGGCTCCAGCCGCTGGAAGGCAGTTCCAACGACCGAGCCAGCGCCCCATCATTGGTCAGCAGCAACAGGCCCTCTGAATTGATATCCAAGCGCCCGACTGAGATCACTCGGGGCAATTCTTTGGGCAGGGCCTCGAACACGGTCGGGCGGCCTTGCGGGTCCTTGTGGGTGGTCACCAGATCAACCGGCTTATGATAGCGCCACATGCGGGTGGGTTCAGCATCGGCGACGACTTGACCATCGACGGTCAAGATATCGCCAGGGGCAACCTTCACCGCCGGGGTGGTCAGGATGTGACCATTGAGCCGTACACGGCCCGCCTCAATATAGCGCTCGACCTCGCGGCGCGAGGCCACGCCAGCTCTGGCGAGGGCCTTGGCCACGCGTTCACCCTCAATGGCGGACATATCGTCCGCATCAAAGTCTTCGGGGTCCAGAACACGAGGCCCTTGACCAAGGACGTCCCAACCGCTTGGGTCTTTTGTATGACTAGCCATGATTTGCGCACCATGCGCATTGCCCTCGCCTGTGCGCAAGCCGCAGCAGATAATGGAGAGACCCCTGTGGGGGCCGTTGTGGTTGATTCTGCCACCGGAGAGGTGATTTCAACCGCGGGGAACCAGCCCATCGGCCTGAATGACCCCACCGCCCACGCTGAGATCCTGGCCCTGCGCGCTGCGGCTGAAAGGATCGGAAACTACCGGTTGACGGGTCTGACGCTGGTCGTGACGCTCGAGCCCTGCGCCATGTGCGCGGGTGCCATCAGCCATGCGCGCATCGGTAGGCTTGTTTTTGGGGCACACGATGCCAAGGGCGGCGCGGTCATTCACGGACCCCGCTTTTTCGAGGGGGCCACCTGCCATTGGCGCCCAGAGGTTCAGGGCGGTGTCTTGGCCGAAGAAAGCTCGGCCCTGCTCAAGGGGTTCTTCAAGGCCCGGCGTAAAGCCAAGACGCACGAAGGCTCTTAGGCCACCGTTTGCGTCAAACGAAACTCAAGCCTAGCCTTCACCGCAGACCATTCTGTATCAATGATCGAAAAGACCACGGTGTCACGCACATGGCCAGTCCAGGTGATTTTGTGACGCCGCAGGACACCCTCTTTGTGAGCGCCAAGCTTTGTCACAGCCGCTTGGCTGCGCACATTGCGTACATCAACCATGAACTCGACGCGCACGGCACCGCAGTCAAAGGCGTGGTCAAGAAGGAGGAGCTTGGTTTCGGGATTGACCGGCCCAGACCGCGCATCAGGATTTAAGAAGGTCGCGCCGATCTCGACACCGCCATGTAGCGATCGGATCGCTAAGAAACTGGTTGTCCCCACCACTTTGCCATCGCCCTTGCGCCGGATGGCATAGCCGATGCGCTCGCCCCTTTGGGTTTCGCCCAAGGTCTGAGCCCAAAAGGTTTCAAACCCCTCCCCACAGCCATTGACCGACATGATCTCCCACGCCTCAGGATCACAATCGATCGAGGCCTTCAAAGCCTCTTCATGATTGGGCGTGATGGGCTCCAGCCGAACATAACGGCCTTCGAGGGGACGGCTGACAATCTGCATGGTTAAGGGGCGGGTCCTATGGCGCTGGATCAAACGATCCGCACCAGTGTGGGTCTCCCAGCTTCAGAGATCAACCACCCGGCAAGAGATTGGCCGCAATCCACTCGCCCAACTCCGCCTCTGACAGGTCGCCAGCTGCTAGGGACAAGATCTTCTGTGTCGCATCATCTTGGGTAGGTCTGAAATTCATCCCGTTGAGGGTCAAAAATACACCAATCGCCAAAAAAGCCGCCCTCTTGTTGCCGTCAACAAAGGGATGGTTCCGCGCGATGCCAAAGCCATAGGAGGCTGCCAATTGCACCAATGTGCTGTCCGGCTCATAGGCGAGGCGATTTAAAGGGCGATCCAGTGCCGAGTCTAACAGGCCGCCATCCCTGATGCCGCTCAAACCACCGTGCAATTCTAAGTCGCGGTCATGAAGATGAATCAAGGCAGACCTATCGATCCATATCGGTTCGGACATGATCGGATCGCCTATTTGGCTAGGGCGTTAAAGGTTTGCTTATATCGCGCCATAAAGGCTTCGCCCGCCGCAATCTGCGCCTCTGAGGCAGCAGACTTGGTCGGGGACACAGGCTGTGCCTCGCTTACAACGTCACGCGCCAAAGAGGATGCCGCGACACTCATGGCGTTCGCGGTCATCGGACCTTCAGTCTCTTTTGCCGTCCTAGCGGTCATAGCCTTCACCACACCTATCTTAAATCAGATTATACAACTGGCTCAACCCAAGGTCAAACTACCCCGTTGCCCTGATAGATCAGGCGCAGATAGGCCCATAGTGGTGTGGCCAGCGCGATGCCCATCAGGCCTTCAAACAGGGTCGCGAAAATGTTGAAGCGGTTGGCGGCCTTATCAAGCGCCATCGACACGATCCGGCCCAGCGCAGCGCCCGACCAGGCCAAACCCAAAGCCGCCGCCATGCAGGCACCGATTTTCGGCGAGGCAACGAGCGCCAAGGCGACCCCGGCGTGAGAGACAAAGAACAGGCCGCCGTAGGTCGCGCGCACCTCTGACAGGCTATGGCTCACCCCTTGCGTCAAGGTCAGGCCGACCATCCTCAGCACCCGTTCCGGACGGGTCAGGGCCAGCACACCCAAGCCACCGCCAATCAAACAGGCGATTACCGCCAAGAGCAGGCACAGGTGCAGCGTGGTCACGGTTATTATCCCTCATAGCGGTCGATTGGCACCACAGTGCCCCAGACCCTCCTGATATGCGCCACCTGCCGCACAGTTCCAAGGGAGCCGTCATGAGACTTTTACAAAAATCATCGGACCCCGGCCCTTGACTCCCCGGCTCAGGGTCCATACCTCAAACACGTTAGCACTCAAGGGTCCCGGCTGCTAACGCCCGGCCCCTTGTGTTACATCCCTTAAATGACAACCGTTCCTAACGGAGACTGCAGATGAAGTTTCGTCCCCTCGGCGACCGCGTTTTGATTAAGCGCATCGCAGAAGAAGAAAAGACCAAGGGTGGGATCATCATCCCCGACACCGCCAAGGAAAAGCCGCAAGAAGGCGAAGTGATCGCTGTCGGCCCCGGCGCGCGTGACGAAGATGGTAAGTACATCACCCCGGACGTGAAGACTGGCGACCGCATCCTGTTCGGCAAGTGGTCGGGCACGGAAGTGAAGATCGAAGGTGAAGATCTCTTGATCATGAAAGAGAGCGACATCCTCGGCGTGCTTCAAGCCTAAGCCACCGCCCATCCTTCCTAATTCCTCAAACGAAAAGTGAGAGCCCGCAATGGCTGCTAAAGACGTTAATTTCGGTTCCGAAGCGCGCGACAAGATGCTGCGCGGCGTAAACATTCTCGCCAATGCCGTTAAGGTGACCTTGGGCCCCAAGGGCCGCAACGTCGTCATCGAAAAGTCCTTCGGCGCTCCGCGCTCGACCAAGGACGGCGTTTCGGTCGCCAAAGAGATCGAACTGTCCGATCGTTTCGAGAACCTCGGCGCCCAGCTGATCCGTGAAGTCGCCTCCAAGACCAACGACAAGGCCGGCGACGGTACCACCACGGCCACCGTTCTGGCCCAAGCCATCGTCGTCGAAGGCCTAAAATCGGTTGCCGCTGGCATGAACCCGATGGACCTGAAGCGCGGCATCGACAAGGCGGTCATCGCCATCGTCGCCGAAATCAAGTCGATCTCCAAGAAGGTTACAACCAACGACGAGATCGCCCAAGTCGGTACCATCTCGGCCAATGGCGACGCTGAGGTCGGTGCCATGATTGCGAAAGCGATGGCCAAGGTTGGCAATGAAGGCGTCATCACCGTTGAAGAGGCCAAGACCGCCGAAACCGAACTGGATGTCGTTGAAGGCATGCAGTTCGACCGCGGCTACCTGTCGCCCTACTTCATCACCAACGCCGACAAGATGGAGGTTCAACTCGAAGAGCCTCTGATCCTGCTGTTCGAAAAGAAGCTGTCGAGCCTGCAGCCCCTGCTTCCCGTGCTGGAAGCCGTGGTCCAGTCGGGTCGCCCGCTGATGATCATCGCAGAAGATGTCGAAGGCGAAGCCTTGGCCACCTTGGTGGTCAACAAGTTGCGCGGCGGCCTTCGGGT
Organism: Caulobacteraceae bacterium; assembly: GCA_040399645.1. Lineage (GTDB taxonomy): Bacteria > Pseudomonadota > Alphaproteobacteria > Caulobacterales > Caulobacteraceae > CAISGS01. The sequence goes on from JBBARR010000024.1 coordinate 35,952, forward strand.
TGCAGCCGTCAAGGCTCCTGGCTTTGGCGATCGCCGCAAGGCGATGCTAGAAGACATCGCTATCCTGACCGGCGCTCAAGTGATCTCCGAAGATCTAGGCATCAAGCTTGAGAGCGTCACGCTCGAAATGCTCGGCAAGGCCAAAAAGATCTCAATTACCAAGGACGACACCACCATCGTGGACGGCATTGGCGATAAGGCCGCGATCGAAGCCCGTATCGGCCAGATCAAGCGTCAGATCGAAGAGACCACTTCGGACTACGACAAGGAAAAGCTGCAAGAACGTCTGGCCAAGCTGGCTGGCGGCGTTGCCGTGATCAAGGTCGGTGGTTCGACCGAAGTCGAAGTGAAAGAAAAGAAGGACCGCGTCGATGACGCCCTCAACGCGACCCGTGCGGCCGTCGAAGAAGGTATCGTCCCCGGCGGCGGCGTGGCTCTGCTCAAGGCTTCCAAGATCTTGGAAGGCATGAAGGGCGACAATCCAGACCAGACCGCAGGCATCGCCATCGTGCGTCGCGCTGTGCAGGCTCCAATCCGTCAGATCGCCGAAAATGCCGGTGTTGAAGGCTCGATCGTTGTCGGCAAGGTCATGGAAAACGAGTCCGCGACCTTCGGCTTCAACGCCCAGACCGAAGAATATGTCGACATGGTCCAAGCAGGCGTCATCGACCCTGCCAAGGTCGTGCGCACAGCTCTGCAAGACGCAGCCTCGGTGTCCAGCCTGATGATCACCACCGAAGCAGCCATCGTCGAAGCCCCGAAAAAGGGCGGCGGCATGCCACAGATGCCAGGCGGCGGCATGGGCGACATGGACTTCTAAAGAAGTCCATAAGGTCGACCATCTCGTTGAGGTCTTGGATCGGCGAAAGCCGATCCAAGCGGCGACATGGACTTCTAA
>JBBARR010000025.1:0-17834 GCA_040399645.1 Caulobacteraceae bacterium
GCGCTTTGCAGCAACAAAAACGCCGCTTGGCCGTGAAGGTGGAGCGCGAGAAAACAGCACTCTCTGCCTTGCCCGAGTTGGCTGTCAAAATCTTAGATTATGTGCGCGACAATGGCCGCGTCACCACCCGTGACATGGTGCGCGAAACTGGCGCAAGCCCTAACACACTCAAAGCGACCTTCACTTCCTTGGTAAAAAAAGGCCTTCTCGTGCGCTACGGTGGCGGCCGTTCAACCTGGTATGCATTGGCTTGAATTAGAACAATGGGGACCAAAGCCTAATGAATTTGTCCAGCGATAGTCTCGGGTTTTAGCCACCCGTTATTGAGACTTGGGTGCCGTCATGGGCCTCAAGATTGGTGATTTTAGACCGCTTCTTATAATGGGCCATCCTCTATCTAGATCGCCTACGACTAAGCCATAGGTGCGCCCATGATTTCAGAAGAACGCAGCTCAGCGCTTAACAGAGTGCTGCATGGTGCTGATGAGGCGGGGTGGGGGTTGGAGGCGCAGATTGAGGCCGCCTCAGGCGGGTTGACCGGGCCAAGATATGTCAACTGCCCCCCCCTATCGCTAACATGTGGGGCATTATATGTTAAAGAAATCCGATTTATTTAACATGCCGGGCACATCATGTTAAACTCTTCCTATATTATTCCAAAGTTGCCGCCAGCAGTAGATCTGGAAACGGTTCCCATTCTTAAGGCTCTAAACCTAGCCAGCCGCGCCTTGGCCGACCTCAAGGGGCAAGCCAAGACAATTCCAAATCAAGGCATTTTAATCGACACCCTGTCCCTTCAAGAAGCCAAGGCCTCTTCAGAGGTCGAGAACATCGTCACGACGCAAGATGAACTTTTTCAGGTCAGCCTGTTTCCAGACAATCCACAATCACCCGCCGCCAAGGAAGTCGCCCTTTATCGCGACGCCTTGCGACTGGGATTTGAGCGATTGAACGCCACGCAACTGATCCTGAACTCCGCCCTGATCGAGATGTTTCAATTGCTCAAGGGCCGCAATGAAGGGTTTCGGACAACACCCGGAACGGCCCTGAAAAACGAACAAACCGGTGCAATCGTATTTGTACCGCCGCACGACGCAAACGAGATTGTCAGCAAGATGACCGCCCTTGAGCGGTTCATCAATGATGACACCCTCTGTGATCTTGATCCCCTGATTAAAATGGCACTGATCCATCATCAGTTTGAAAGCATCCACCCGTTTTCAGACGGCAATGGCCGCATTGGGCGGATACTCAATGTTTTATATCTCGCACGCACCGAATTGCTGGAAATTCCGATCCTTTACCTTTCTCGTCACATTACCCGAAATAAGGCAGACTATTACCGCCTGCTCCAAGCGGTCCGTGAGACCCAAGGTGCCGCATCGGCATGGGAGGCTTGGGTTCTGTTCATACTTCAGGCCGTGACAGAAACCGCATACACAACGCTAAAAATCGTCCAAGGAATTCGTGAGCAAATGGCAGCCATGAAAATCCGGATGCGGAACTCGCTTTCCGAAATCTATAGTCAGGACCTACTCAATAACCTGTTTCGTCATCCCTATACGCGTATCGAGTATGTTCAGCGCGACCTGCATATTACGCGCCAAACAGCTGCCAAATACCTTGAAAAACTGGCCAAGGCCGGACTGGTGACCAAGCACCAGGCAGGTCGTAACAACTATTATATCAATGGTCTGCTGAAGCTGTTCCTCGATGTCGCGGAGGAAGCAAAATGACCACTCGGATCAAACGTTTTTATCTCGAAGTGCAATTCGGCACACCGCCCTATGGCCGCGCCGCGCTGGAGATCTGACGGCGGGACCACAACGAACTATGACCACACTCGAAGCTTGGCTAGATGACACCGAAAGACTATGCCAGCGCCTTATCCGTAGAGACCGGCGACCGCGCTGCGCAGCCTGGGGGTTTCGCGCGGACGCCCCTTGCCAGACACCGCAACGACGGCTCAAATTACGATAGAACTCTCATTTGGGTTGGCTCAGATATGGGCTCACGTCAGTATCCGCGAAGCGGAGGTAGGAGGCTTGAGCCCTAGACCGGCTCGGCGTGGGATAGCCAGCCCTTTTCGGCGCGCCAATTGGGGGACAGACCATCAAAGCGGCCGAGTTTTAGCAGTTCCAAATCAGCGAAAGAGCATTTGCCGTCCATCACCAGATCGCGCACCGCATGACCGCTGGCAGGCGAAAGACCAAACCCAACGCTGGACATGGTGATCATAGTCACATTGCCGATCCGGTCGATGACGGGACGGCCATCGGGCGTGTTCTCAATGACCCCGGCCCAACTGCGGATAACCCGCAAGTTCCCAGCCTTACTGAACAGACCCAGCAGGCGTTTGGTTAGGTTGCGAACTAGCGGCGAGCCGGGTCGAACCGACGGACCCATCAGGCCGACATCGAGCCACTCATGAGGACCACCGCCATAGGCAAGGTTGCCGCGCTTGGTCTGGCGGCCATAGAGTCCGTTGCCGTCCACCGCGCCAATGGCCATCATCGGCGCAGGCTCAGTGACGATCATTTCCGCGCGCGCTGAAGCGATGGGCAGATCAATACCAACACCGGCCAGCAGGATCGCGCTCTGCGGACCCGCCGCCACAACGACGCTATCGCAGCCCAAAATGCCGTCCTTGGTCTCGACGCCAATCACCTTGCCACCTTCGCTAACCAGTCTCAGGACGGCCGTGTGCTGTTGGATACGCCCGCCCAGATCCTGCAGAGCCCAGGCATAGGCCTGCACCGTGCGCTGAGGGTTGGCCTGACCAGCGATGGTAAGATGCACGCCGCCAAGAATATTGTCGTCGCTCATCGGCACCCGCTCGCGGATCTCTTGCTGGTCGATCTCATGGGCCGGGGAGCCATTCTCACAGAAGGTCTCAGCCATATAGCGATAGTGCTTGAGCTGGCCCTCGGTCGTAGCTAGCACCAGCTTGCCGCGCTGATATTCGGTCGAATAGCCGAGCATCTCGTCCATCATCGGCCATAGACGCTGTTCTTCGGCAAAGAGTGGGCTTTGGAAGTGCGAGGCTCCGCCGCCGTTGCGGCCCGAAGCTTCCCAACCGACAATGCCCTTGTCCAACACCAAGACATCCACGCCTGAGCGGGCCAGCCACCAGGCTGCGCTCAATCCACTGACACCACCACCGACAACAATGACTGTTGCGCCCTTTTGCGTGCTCATGATCGCTCGGTCCTAAATGTGCTGGCTATCGGTGAGCATTTCGAGGTGCATGGCCTCACGCTCAGTGCCGATGTCGTTATAGGGGACCCACTGACTGGCAATGCCAAACCAGACATCCCAGTTCGAGGTCATGTCATAGGGCTCGTCATGGGCCGCCAGCACGCTCATGGGCAGGGGCCGGACGGGCGCGCGATAGCCCGCGAGCGGCACCTCGGCCACCGGCACGTTCGACGATTGGGCGAGGATCAGAGCCACCTGTTCTCGGCAGCGCCTTGCTTGGCACTGGCCCATACAGGCGCGCGTCAGGCGCTTGAACTGGTCCTGATTGAGCGGGCCATCAGCGGCGAGGCTCTTAATGTCGCGCTTGGCCGCCACCTCAGAGGGTGGGCCAAGATAGCGGGGCTGGCGCACGGCGGTCAAATCGCCGCGTGTGACCTCTTCGCACTGGCAAACCACGATAGAAGCGTCGCCGACCTTCATCAGGGCGGACATCCAGTCGGCGTGATAGGCGTGGGCATCGAGACTGGTCGCGGCTGCCGGAGCCTCATCGGCGAGCGGCTGACCGGCAAGGGCGGCGAGCGCCAGGGCCGCCGCCGCCTCGCCATGGGCAGCGGCATCGACATTGCTGAGACCGGCACAATCTCCGGCCACGAGAACATTGGCCAGACCCGTACTGACCAGGCCGGTGCGCTGGGGCACATGGCCGCCAAGGTCGGTGCGGACCGACAGCTTGCCGCCCAGAACATTGAACAGCTCAATAGCAGGGACCAGACCGATGGCCTGACAGATGGTGTCACAGGTGAAGGTGCGGCTATCGCCCGCCGCCACTGGCACCACCGTCGCGCACTCGACACCATCGGCGCCGCCGCTAGCCGAAACGATCACATGGCCGGTCAAGATCTCGATCCCGTGGCCGCGCACCTTGGCTGCAAGGGCCGCGTCGCCCTGAACCTGATTACGCACCTCGATCAGGGCCGCGACCTTCAATCCGGCCTCGACCACCATCAGGGCGGTGTTGAGGGCCAGATCACCCGAACCCAAGATCAGGACCTCGCTGCCGGCAAAGGCGTCATAGCGCTTGATCAGGGCATGGAGCCCATTGGCTCCCATAACGCCGGGCTGGTCCCAGCCTTGGAAGGACAGGCTAAGGTCCCGCGAACCGGTCGCGAGGATCAGTTGCCTATAGGCCACCATCCAAGACCGCTCCTCGTCGGCAAGGCCCACAGCCGCTTCAGGCATGGCCGCGATGCCAGGGCCGTTCTGGAACGCGCCCCAAGCATAGACCCCCAAGGCCAGCTCGACGCCGGCCTCAAAGGCGGCTTCCAGCAGCCGATCAGAGGCGAAGATCTGCTCGATCATGCGCGCCTTATTGTCGACGGCGCGGGTCATCCGGCCACCAAAATAGAGCGGCGTGTCCAAGCTCATCAGCGATGCAGAGACAGGGTTTTCATCGACCAGCAGGACGCTGGCCCCGCCCTTGGCCGCAGCGATGGCGGCCGCGACACCCGAGGGGCCCGCGCCGATCACCACGACATCAGCCTTCTGTGAGGCCGAGGGGAAGCGATTTGTGATCGAATAACGATCGACGAGTTTGACGTCGGTCATACGGCCTCCAGAGCCTGAGAAAGATCCGCGATCAGATCATCAATATGTTCAAGGCCCACCGAGATGCGGATGGTGCCGTCATCAATCCCCACCTCTTCGCGCTGGGCTTGGGGCACAGCATAGTGGGTGGTGGTTGCCGAATGGCAGATTAGGGTCTCGGCCCCGCCAAGGCTGACGGCCATCTTGGCCAGCCGAACCTTGTCGAGCATGCGGAAGGCCTCAGCCTCGCCGCCCTTGATCTTGAAGGAGAAGGTCGAGCCAGCACCCTTGCACTGACGCTCATAGACGGCGCGAGCGGGCGAGCCTTCTAGCAGGAAGCCCAAGTAAGTCACGGCGCGGACCTTAGGATGGTCTGCCAAGAACTGCGCAATGGCGGCAGCATTGGAACAGGACCGCTCGGTGCGCAGAGACAGGGTCTCCAGCGAGCGCAGCATCAACCAGCTTGTATGGGGATCAAGGTGACAGCCGAAGGTCGTGCGCCGCTGTTTTAGGCGTCGCACGAGGGCTGCATCGCCACTGACCGAACCAGCCAGCAAATCACTGTGACCACCGCAATATTTGGTCAGGGAGGTCATGGTCAGGTCGGCGCCATGTTGGAGCGGCGACTGAAGCAAGGGACCAAGGAAGGTGTTGTCCACAACCACGAGGGGCCGAAGTCCGGTCTTGGCGCCAACCTCATCGGCAATAGCGCGGATCATGGAGATGTCAGCCGTCGCCGCCGTCGGATTGGCGGGGCTTTCGATCATCATCACCGTCAAGGGCCCGGCCTTAAGGGCCCGATCGACGGCAGCTTGGACATTGGCGCGGTCGACCGCATCGGTAATGCCGAAAGGCTTGATGCCATAGTCGGTTAGGTGACCGTTCATCAGACCGTCGGTACCGCTATAGATAGGGCGGCTATAGACCATGCTGTCACCGGGACGCAGCAGGGTCATCAAGGTCGTGCTCAGCGCCGCCATGCCGCTGGAAAAGGCCGCGCAGTCCTCGGCACCATCGAGCACCGCCAACCGCTTTTCGACCATATCCAGATTGGGATGGTTGAGGCGCGAATAGATATAGGCCCCGGCAGGCTCGCCATCGACCGGGCCATTAAAGAACACCCGATGGGCATCCTTGGCAATCTGGGCGCTGGGATAAACGAAGGTCGAGGTCAGAAAGAGCGGCGGCTTGGCCGAGCCCTGATGCTGAGCCGGATCATAGCCATAACCAATGGCCAGGGTTTCGAGATGCAGACCCGTGGGATCAGTGGTCATGGGATCGGTTCCGCCCGTCAGCTGTTTGCGTCGATATAGGCCTTAGCCATAGCGCAATACCAGTCGATGATCCGCAACACCAAAATTTCGGCCTCAGGCGAATAGGGGCCGGGTTTGTAACCGAGCGAATTGACGCCCTTTTGATTGTTCTCGGCCAGATCGCGGTCTTGGATATTGGTCTTGTTCCAGATGTCGCTTAGTCCCTCGGCCGTATAGTCGACCCCTTCAACCGCATCCTTAGAGACATACCATTTGGCGACCACGTGGGTCTCGTTGGGGGCCACGGGAAGGGCGCTGAAGATGAAGGTGAAATCGCCCAAGGTGTGACAGAAACTATGGGGCTCGAGCGCCCAACGCATGGTGCCTATATCGCCGTCGCCGACCTTGCCCATGGTCTTGGCCACCAAAGGCTTGCCATCCTCCGACATGGTCACAAAGCCTGGATTGAGCGGAAAGCGCATGGCTTGCCACCAGTCACCCTCGACCGGACCGACGGGAAGGCCCATCGATTCCATCTTGGTATTGTAGGCCCCAAGCACGGCCTTATCGTCATAATCGAAATAGGCCGTGGTCCCGGTCGGGAAGCTGGCCGACAGCTCGGGGTGGCCCGTCAGGCAGTGATAGCACTCGCGCGCATTTTCCATGACCAGCTTCCAGTTGGCCATCTCAACCAAGACGCTTTCATGGGCCAGCTTGGCATTGGAAAAATCATGGGGTGCCATGAGCGGACCAGCCTTGGCGCGGTACTCCTCAAAGGAGGGTGGATTGTCTGACAGGCAGATATGAACCGCGCCTTCTAGAACCTCGATGGCGATCGGGGTCAGGCCATGGTCGCTCATCTCGAAATCTTCGGCCATGCGCGGCGCGCTGACCAATTCGCCCGTCAGCTCATAGGTCCATTTGTGATAGGGGCAGACGAGGCGCGCCGACGAGCCATGGCCGGCCTTGCAGATCTGAGAGCCGCGGTGACGGCAGGAATTGTGAAAGGCCCTCAAGGTGCCATCGCGGCCTCGCACCACGACGATGGGCCAAGGACCGATATTCATGGCCAAGGTCGCCCCTGCTTTGGGCAGCTCGCATTCAAGACCCATCAACAGCCAAGACTGGCCATAGATGGCCAGCATGTCGAACTCAAAGACATCCGGGTCATTGTAGAGCGCTTGAGGAAGGGCGTGGCCCAGCTTGCGTTGCGCGAACAGTGCCGAGATTTTTCCCAAGTCCAACATGAGGCCTCCTAAGTCAGGCCTTTAGATTGCCACGTCGCGCGGGGGGCTGGGCAATCTTATTTCCTCATACGCCTATATCGTTTTGACCGCTGCGGCGCTTGACCTCAGATCAGAATGGCCGTGTGGTGCATTTTTTCGCAATGGCTTTGAAAGGTATGACGAGTGATCAACCGCCGATGGCTTCCCCTTAACGCCCTTAGAGCCTTTGACGCGGTCGGTCAGCACCTCAGCTTCACGGCGGGGGCGCAGGCCCTGCACGTCTCGCAAAGCGCGCTCAGCCGTCACGTTATCGGCCTCGAAGACCTGCTCGGAAAACAGCTATTCGAGCGCCGCCCTCAGCGGCTGGTTCTAACCGAAGCGGGGGCCGCGCTGTTGCCCGTCGTACGCAAATCCTTTGATCGTCTAGAACAGTCGCTCAACACCATTCGCGACAGCAACCGCAATGTCCGTACCCTACGCATCCACATGCCGCCCTCCTTGCTGCATCAGATGGGCCTGCCACTGCTGCGTGAATTTCGGCGGGAATTTCCTGACATACTGATTGATGTCTCCTCGTCTCACGTGACCGGATTGCCGGCGCAGGACCTAGACATGGCCGTCGTCTATGACCGCCAGAACGTCGATGACAAGGTCTCCGACCTTCTGTGGCTGGTGCGCGTCACGCCCGTATGCTCACCTGAACTGGCTGAAAAGCACGCGGGGAAGTCCATCGACCAGTTTTTGGCCGACAATGAGCTTTTGCATGTGAAGCTGGAGAGCGAGCCGCGGGGCATGCTATGGTCGATCTATATGCGCCAGTGCGGCATTGTCGCCGACACGGACCGAGGCCTCGCCTTTGACACCGCCATCTCTGCTGTGAAATATGCCATTTCCGCTGAGGGGGTAGCCTTGGCCGATGTCGACATGTTCGCCGAAGAGCTGGCCGGTGGGCGCCTTGTCGCCCCCTTCGATACGGCCCTGGAAGATGGCTTTGGCTACTATCTGAAGTTCCACCCCGAAGATCTGGCCGATCCTGCTGTGGCCCTCTTTCGGACCTGGATCATTAGCCGCTTTGCCAATAATCACGAGCCCGCCAAGGGAAGCGGTGAGCCTTGATCTTGCTTAGCGGCTTACGCTCTAGCGCGGCGGAATGACCACCAGCTTGCCAATATGCCGCTTGGTCAGAAAGTCCCTCTGGGCCTGAACAAGGTCCGACAGAGGATAGGTCTGGGCCAATAGGGGCTTGATTTCTCCCCGCTCGATATAGCCGATCAGAGCTTCGAACACCCCCTCATCTTGGGCCGTGCAGCCATAGAGGGTCAGGTCCTTCAGATAGAGTTTGCGCAGGTCCAAGCTGACCATCGGCCCGGCTATGGCCCCCGAGACCGCGTAGCGCCCGCGCGGCCTCAGCACCTCAAGAAGGTCAGGCCAAGCCTCGCCGCCGACCACATCAATGACGACGTCGATAGTATTTTCACCGACGGCCCCTAATAACGGCTGATCACGCGAGATCAGACGATCGGCACCGAGGACCGCGCAATCGGCCATCTTTTGCGGCGAGACCACGGCCAGCACCTCAGCGCCCCGTCGCTTGGCCAACTGCACGGCGGCAGACCCAACTCCGCCGGTCGCCCCCGTGATTAAAACCCGCTCGCCCACCTTAACGCCGCTGCGCGTCAGCAGGTTTTCTGCCGTCGCATAGGAGCAGGGCAAGCTCGCCAGTTCAGCATCACTCAAGGCGCTGTTGATCCTGTGGGCATCGGCTGAGGGAACTAAGACATATTGCGCAAAGCCGCCGTCACGCTCGGATCCAAGCCAGACATCCAACAGGCCACGGCGCAGGGAAACGAGGCAGGCCTGAACCAGAACCCGCTGACCGAGACGAGCCGGGTCAACCCCTTGGCCGAGGGCCACCACACGTCCGCAGACATCCGCGCCCTGAATACGAGGAAAGCCCAAGGCCTCACCGGTCCAACTGCCATCGGTGACGCTGCCATCCTCAGCTGCGCTATCCGAATACCAGCCGATGCGGGTGTTGATGTCGGTATTGTTGATCCCCGCCGCCCCGACCCTGATCAGCACCTCACCGGCGGGCGGCGAAGGGCGTGGAAAATCGGTGCGATAGGTGAGCTGCTCATAGCCCCCGTGGCCGGTCAAAACCATCGCGCTCATTACCGTGGGCAGTGCGGTTTCATCGGACATTGAGAGCACTCCGACGGGACAAAACCATGATCGCCCGGCTCATCCTTAATAGGCTCCTCAAAGCCCCTTGGAAATCCTGTCCCTTTGCGAAAAAAATTTTGCATTCCCCCTAAAATTTTCAATTGTTTGCTTGTGCCGAGCCTCTCAAAACCCAAGTCCACCGTGGGCTTGACGCCCTCGCCTCGCTGTTCGAAACAGACTGTCTCGAACCGGATCAACGCCTCAACTATGGTCATGAAATTCCAATGAAAATCGGCTTTATCGGACTGGGAAATGTCGGCGGCAAGCTGGCGGGTAGCCTTCTGCGCAATGGCCACGATGTGACCGTGCGCGATCTGAACCCCGATCTGATGGCAGAATTTGTGGCCAAGGGGGCTAAGAGCGCCGCCTCGCCCAAGCAAATGGCCGAGCAGGTCGACATGATCATCACCTGCCTGCCCTCTCCCGCTGCGACGGCCCATGTTGTTGAGGCCGAAGACGGCTTCCTGCAAGCCCTGCGTCCGGGAATGGTCTGGCTCGAGATGAGCACCACCGATTATGAAGAGGTCATACGCCTCGGCAAGCTGGTTGAGGCCAAGGGGGCCATGATCATGGACAGCCCGGTCTCCGGCGGCTGTCACCGTGCCGATACGGGCAATATCGCCATCTTTGCAGGCGGCAAGCGCGAAGCCTTTGAATATGTTCTGCCGGTCCTAACCACCATGGGCCGCCGCATCCTTCACACCGGCGAGCTGGGCTCCGCCTCGCGTCTGAAGGTCGTCACCAACTATCTGTGCACCGCCCATCTGGTGGCCCTGGCCGAAGCCCTGACAACCTGCAAGGTCGTGGGTCTGGACATGAACACCACCTATGAGGCCATCCGCATCTCATCGGGCAACAGCTTCGTGCACGAGACCGAGTCTCAGGTCATCTTGAACGGCAGCCGTGACATCAGCTTCACTATGGATCTGGTGATCAAGGATGTCGGCCTGTTCGACCAATTGGCGCAAGACCATAATGTGCCGCTGGAACTTTCACCGCTGGTCCTGAACATCTTCAAGGACAGCGCTGAGCGGTACGGCCAGCGCGAATTTTCGCCCAACGTCATTCGCCGCTATGAAGAGCCTTGCGGCGTCAAGGTTCTGGGCCAAGGCTTCCCCGCTGAAATGACCGACGACGAGCCCGAAGAGCCCGGCTACGAAGTAATCGCCAAGCGCTAAGCAGATCCACTTTTCGCGCCTATCCCCTATCGCAAGGACCCTTGCCCATGATCCCTCTTGACCATTCGGCCTGGAAGGCGCGGGCAAAGGCCATGAAGATCGAGACTGGCCTCTTTATCGACGGGGCCTTCGCTCCGGCGACCAATGGGGCCGTGTTCACCGCCCTTGATCCAGCCAACGGCCAGACCGTGGCTGAGGTCTCCTGCGGTAATGGCAGCGATATCGACCGGGCGGTGGCCTCGGCTAAAGCCGCTTGGGATGATGGCCGCTGGCGGCACATGTCGCCGCGGGCGCGCATGGCGGTATTTAGCCGCTTTGCTGATCTGGTCGAAGAAAACGCCGTCGATCTAGCCCTCTTGGAATGTTTGTCCATGGGCAAGCCGGTTAGCGATAGCCTCAATATCGACGTTCCCGAAACGGTCGTGACCATCCGCTATTTCGGCGAGGCGATCGACAAGGTCGCCGGGACCGTGACCAACTCGCCGCACGAGGCCGTTCAGATCATTGCACGCGAGCCTCTGGGCGTCGTCGGGGCCATCTCCTCGTGGAACTATCCGCTCCTGATGGCGACGTGGAAGATCGCGCCTGCCTTGGCCGCTGGTAACTGCGTGGTGCTCAAGCCCGCTCAGCAAGCGCCCTTGAGTTGCCTGAAACTGGCGCAGCTGTTTGTCGAGGCTGGTGGCCCCGAAGGCGTGTTCAACGTCGTCAATGGCAGGGGTCAAGAGGCCGGTAAGGCGCTGGCTCTGCATCAGGACGTGGCCAAGATCAGCTTCACCGGCTCCACCGCCGTTGGCAAGCAGCTGATGATCTATGCCGGTCAGTCCAACCTTAAGCGCGTCAGCCTAGAGACTGGGGGCAAGAGCCCTCAAATCTTCATGCCTGATCTGGTCGATCTAGACGCCGCTGTCGACGGAGCCATCCGAGGTATTTTTGACAATGCCGGACAGGTCTGTAATGCCGGTTCTCGCCTGCTGGTCCATGCCGATATCCATGATGAGTTTATCGCCCGCTTTACCCAGCGCTCGGCCGAACTCTATAGGGCAGGCGATCCGATGGACCCCAGCACCACGCTTGGCCCCATGGTCTCGCGCGCCCAGCAGCGGGATGTTCTGGGATGGATCGAAAAGGGTAAGGAAGACGGGGCCCATCTGGCCTTTGGCGGCAGCGAGGTCGAAAGCCTTCCCGATGGGGCCTATGTCACCCCAACCCTCTTTACCGGCGTCACACCCGGCATGACCATCGCCAAGGAAGAGATCTTTGGCCCCGTGGCCTCGCTGCTGTCCTTCGAGACGGAGGCGCAGGCGCTTCAGATGGCCAATGATTCCATCTATGGCCTCGCCGCCAGCGTCTGGACCTCAGACCTTGGTCGCGCCCACCGCATGATCAAAGCCATTGAAGCCGGCGTCGTCTGGGTCAACTGCTTCGGCGACGGCGACATGACCCAACCCTTCGGCGGCTATAAGCAGTCGGGCAATACCCGCGACAAGTCGATGGAATGTCTGTCCGGCTACATGCAATCCAAGGCGGCTTGGATCAATATCGCTTAGGGGAAGAAAACAAGGCCCTCACCCAACCTTCAAGAGTTGCTCAGTCTCAGCCGCATTCTGGGCGACCCAGTCGACGAAGGTCTTGATGCGGTAATTTTGTTTCATGTCGCAGCGGCAGATAAGCCCCCATTCGCCGGGGCAAATGGCCTTGTGTGACACTGGACGGACCAGACGGCCAGAGGCGAGGTCTTGGGTCACGAAGGGGCCGTTGACCAGGGCAATGGCCTCATTGTCTAGGGCCAGTTCAAGCGCGACTGCGAGGGTATCGACCACCATAAACTGGGATTCAGGATTAAAGGCGACACCGGCCGATTCAAACCAGGTGTGCCAGTTTTGAACCTCGGTATTGATCGTCACCAGAGGCCGCTTGAGCAGGTCGGCGACCTTAGGGTTTGGCCCCAGCAGCGCGGCCATCTGAGGGCTGCAGACCGGATAGAGACCGTATTCAAACAGCGGCGTCCAATGGAAATGCCGAGGGTCCGGCGCCGTCTCGCAATAGACAAGGCCCACATCGGCATGGACATCATCAAATTCCCACTCGACCGCACAGGTGCTGAGGATCAGCTTGATATCGGGATGGTCCTGCAAAAATTGTGGCGCACGCTTGGCCAGCCAGCGAATAGAGGCCGTCACATAGGTCTGTACCCGCAACGGCTTGTCGATCGAATGGCGGCGGGCGGCCTCAACCCCGGCAATCAGAGATTCAAAGGCGGCGCGGACGTAAGGATAGAGCGCCCTACCCTCTTCTGTCGAAACGATCCGGCGACCTTCCTGAACGAACAGGGTCACGCCCAAGGCCTCTTCGATCAGTTGCACCTGATGGCTGACCGCGGGATGGGTCAGGCAAAGCTCTTCAGCCGCCTCGCGTATGCTCTGGTGGCGGGTCGCCGCCTCAAAGCCGCGCAGGGACTTGAGCGGCGGCAATTTTCGAAGATCAAATTTGCTTTGCACGCCGGATGACCGCTGTTTGGGTGTTTCAGAGACCAGAAGCTTAACAGCAGATTGGCCGATTGGTAGAAAAAATTGACCGGTTGACCAAAGGTTACGGGCCGCGATCCTCAAGCACCATCGCCGCACCCTTTTCGGCCACCATCACGGTCGGAGCATTGGTATTGCCCGAGGTCACAGTGGGGAAGATCGACGCATCAACGACCCGCAGGCCCTTGATCCCATGAACCCGAAGCCGCGCATCGACCACCGACAGGGCTGGATCAGACCCCATCATGCAGGTGCCAACCGGGTGATAGACCGTATCGGCGCGCTGGCGAAAATCCTCTAGCAGTTCCTCATCGGTCTGAAGATGAGCGCCGGGCACCAGTTCCTCGGTGATGATATCGGCCAAGGGCTTGGTCGATGCGAGGGTGCGCAGCAGCCGATTGCCTACGATGGCCTCTTGGATGTCCTTGTCCGTGGACAGATAGTTGGGCTGGATCGAGGGATAGGCCGATGGGTTCGCTGAGACGATCTTCAACGATCCCCGGCTGGTCGGCTTGCAGGCATTGAACGACAGAAGGAAGGCCGAGAACGGGTCTGGATTCATCAGCTTGCGCTCAGACAGCGGGGTCTTGGTATAGCTGACCGGGCTGAAATAGAGCTGCAGATTGGGGAAGGGCTGATCAGGGTCACTGCGCACAAAGCCGCCGCCCTGATTGACGCTCATCGACAGGGGTCCGCCGCGGTTCCACAGATAGTGAATGCCCGCCCTCACCTTGCCCAGCAGGGGGCCAAGCTCGTCGTTCAGGGTCGGACGGCGGGATTTATAGAAGTACGAGACCGCCAAATGGTCTTGCATATTCTCGCCCACGGCCGGGGCATCCAGAACGGGCGCAATGCCTAGTGAGGCTAGGTGCTCTGATTTACCAACACCCGAAAGTTGCAACAGTTGCGGCGAATTGATCGAGCCGCCGCAGAGGATCACCTCGCGCCGCGCCTTGACCTGAACGGTCTGGCCATCACGCCGATATTCCACGCCGGTGGCCTGCTGGCCCTCAAAGAGGATGCGCGTGACATGCGCCTTGGTGCGTAGGGAGACGTTGGGCCGCCTTAATGCCGGACGCAGGAAGGCGTTGGCGCTAGAGGCCCGCAAGCCCTTGTCAGTATTGATCTGATATATGCCGACACCCTCTGGCGAGGGGCCGTTGAAATCGTCCGTATGGGCAAAGCCCAGCGCCTCGCCGGTCTTGATGAAGTCTTGGCAAAGGCAATGGGCGCTGCGGGTGATGTCGGTGACATGGATCGGTCCGCCCGCGCCATGGAAGGGACTGGCCCCATGGTCATGATCTTCGGACTTGCGGAAGAAGGGCAAAACATCGTCCCAGCTCCAACCAAGATTGCCCATGGCCTGCCACTGATCGAAATCGTGCGGCTGGCCCCGGACATAGACCATGGCATTGATCGAGCCGGACCCGCCAATGACCTTGCCGCGCGGCCAATAGCTAACGCGACCACCCAGATTGGGTTCAACCTCAGTATCGTACATCCAGTTGATCGAGCGGTCGAAGAAGGTGCGGCCATAGCCAATGGGTAACTGAATCCAAACCGTCCGGTCAGACCCGCCCGCTTCGAGGACAAGCACGGTCGACTTTCCATCCGCAGACAGACGATTGGCCACAACACAGCCCGCCGTGCCTGCGCCGACGATCACATAGTCAAAACTGTCCATCACAAGACCGGGTGCTGGGTCATTTCAAGATGCAACATCGAGCCCGTATAGGGATTGGCTTCGGCCACCGCCTCGTTCAGCTCAACGCCCAATCCCGGTTCAGACGAGGGGATCACGAAGCCGTCTTCCCACTGGACGGGCTTCATCAAGATCTCGCTGTGAAAGCCGCCCCAGGTCTCGATGCTTTCCAAGATCAAGAAGTTGGGTGAGCAGGCCCCAATCTGGATATTGGCGGCCCCGACCACTGGCCCGCAATAGAGGTGCGGCGCGATCTGGGCATGATAGACCTCGGCCATACCGGCGATCTTCTTGGCCTCCAAAATGCCCCCGACGCGGCCGAGATTCATCTGCAAGATCGAGGCAGCACCAGCCTGCAACAGGCGGTGGAAGTCATATTTGGTGCTGAGACGCTCACCTGTCGCGATGGGGATCGAGGTCGCGCGCGCGACCTTGGCCATCTCGTCCGGCGCATCGGGCGGTACGGGTTCTTCTAGCCATAATGGATCGGACGCTTCGAGCCGCCTGGCCAAACGAATGGCACTGGAGGCGGTCATCTGGCCGTGGGTGCCGAACAAAAGGTCCGCCTTGGTACCCACCGCCTCGCGCAGTTGATTGGCGAACCGCTCGGACAGGTCCAGCGCCTCGAGCGACAGCTGGCGACCATCGAAGGCCGAATAGGGTCCCGCCGGATCGAACTTGAGGGCCGTAAAGCCCATATCCAGATATTCCGCTGCCCGCTCTGCTGCTAGATCGGGGTCATGATAGACGTCGGTCTTATCGTCAGGCCTTGGATAGATATAGGTATAGGAGCGCAGGCGCTGATGGACCTGACCGCCGAGCAGCTTATAGATCGGCTTGTCGGCCTCCTTGCCGATAATGTCCCAGCAGGCCATTTCTAGGGCGCTGAGCACCCCCATCAAGGATAGGTCCGAGTGCTGGGTAAAGCCGCTGGAATAGATCCGGCGCCACATGACCTCAATATCGTGCGGGTCCTGACCGCGCACATAGCGATCAAACACATCCTCGATCATCTTGGCGACCAGATGCGGACTGAAGGGCACGCAATAGGCTTCGCCAATGCCCGAGACATTGCTGTCCGTGGTCAATTTAACGAAGACGAAATAGCGCCCGCCGAAATGGGGCGGGGGATTGCCAACCACGAAGGTCTTGATATCGGTCAGTTTCATCTGAGTGACCCTTAGGCGTAGAAGCCGTTGACGGACTTATATTCGATAAAGTCGTGAAGGCCGAATTCGCCCCACTCGCGCCCATTGCCCGACTGCTTAAACCCGCCAAAGGGCGAGCAATAGTCTTGGCCTGCGCCGTTCAGATGGACGCTGCCCGCCCGGATACGGCGCGCCACATAGCGGGCCTTGTCCTTGTCTGCACATTGGACATAGGCAGCCAGGCCATAGGGCGTGTCATTGGCAATGGCGATGGCCTCGTCCACATCGCTAAAGGGGATCAGGCATAAGACTGGCCCAAAGACCTCTTCGCGGGCGATGGTCATCTGGTTGGTGACATCGGCAAAGATGGTTGGCTTGACATAGTAGCCGCGCTCGAACCCAGCGGGCTTGCCGACGCCGCCCGCAACGACCCGCGCGCCCTCATCGATGCCAATCTGGATCAGGTGCTGGATCTTGTCGAACTGGACCTTGCTGACCACTGGGCCAAGATGGGGGCCTGGCTGGGCTGGATCGCCAAGGGTCACTGTCGCCGCGACCTTGGCGGCGATCTGGGTCACACGCTCATAGACCGAGGCCTCGACCAGCATCCGGGTCGGAGCGTTGCAAGACTGGCCACTATTGTTGAAACAGTGGCGCACGCCGCGCTCGACCGCCGCCTCAAGGTCGCTATCGGCAAAGATTATGTTCGGGGACTTGCCACCCAGCTCTTGCGATACCCGCTTGACCGTATCGGCAGCCGACTTGGCAACCATTATCCCAGCCTTGGTCGAGCCGGTGAAGGAGACCATGTCCACCTCGGGATGGCTGGTCAGGGCATGACCGACCGAAGCCCCCGTGCCGTGCACCATATTGAACACACCGGCGGGGAAACCGGCCTCGTCGATAAATTCGGCAAAGAGCTGCGCCGACAGGGGCGAGACCTCGCTGGGCTTGAGCACGATGGTGCAGCCCGCCGTCAAGGCGGGGCCGATCTTGGCCGCCAACTGATTGATCGGCCAGTTCCAAGGCGTGATCAGGATGCAGACCCCGACCGGCTCAAGGATCAGATTGGCGCTGGAACCCATCTTGCGCTCCCAATCTAGTGCATCTGCAGCTTGCAAGGTGGCGTCCAGATGGCCCGGACCACAGGCGGCTTGACTGCTGTGCGACAGATCGAAGGGAGCCCCCATTTCTGTCGTGATGGCCGTGACCATCTCGTCATAGCGTCGCTCGAATATGGCGATCAGCTTTTGCACCAACGCCTTGCGCTGGGCATAGGTCGTCAGGCCAAAATCGGCAAAGGCGCGGCGCGCCGCCATGACCGCCAGATCCACATCGTCGGCTTCGCAGATGGCGATCTCGGCAACTGTGTCTTCGGTCGCGGGATTGATCACATCCATTCGTGCCTTACCACTGACCGGCAACACCCAACGCCCGTCAATATAGGATTTCAGCAGGGTCATAGTTGGTCCTTTAGATCCGTCACGGCTGCGGCTTTGAACAGAGGCCGCGACGATAGGCCAGAGCCGATCTCAAGCCACGGCGCAATTGGGTCCCTGATCATAACATTTTTCGATGCAGCGCTATTTTGCGAGATAGAAGCGGAGATTATGCGCTAGAATTGATTGAAGTTTCTGAATTATCGATCTTTCCGCCAGATATGACAAAGTCCCCATTGACTGGCATAAGGCTTAGATCTTGAACGGCTCAACGGCCTGCTTGGCGGGCTCAAGGCCCCACACATTGAGGTCCCGGATGACGCGTCCCTTCCTGCCCCTGACCTTCCGGGCCCTGACC
>JBBARR010000025.1:17934-36722 GCA_040399645.1 Caulobacteraceae bacterium
CCCTGACCTTCCGGGCCCTGACCATCATCCTGTCCCTTGCCTCATCGGCGGTGTTTGCGGCCTCCGCGCCCAGCCGTCCGGGCGCGGATGCGCCAGAGCTTGCGGCCCTTGGGACACATGCGGTCGGCTATAGGAGCCTGACCCTGATCCAACCCCAGCAGGCCAATCTGGAACTGTTTGACGCCAAGACCGGTGCCATTCCCAAGACCGATCGCACCTTAAGGATCGATATCTGGTATCCAGCGACCATTTCAAAAAACGCCAAAGCTGTGACCTACAGTTCAGAATTTCGCGGTGAGCCGCCCCGCCCTCCTGCCGCCTTCACCGTTGCGGGCCTCGCGATCAAGAATGCCAAGCCGGAAGGTTCGGGTCATCCGTTGGTCATTGTGTCTCATGGCTTTAGCAACACACCGATTGGCATGACTTGGCTGACCGAGAACCTTGCTTCCAAAGGCTATGTTGTCGCAGCCATCTATCATCAGGACCCCGACCCTGACCGCTCGACAGCCGTTGTCCGCTCTGGGCCGTTCCTGCGCCGTCCGCTCGATATTGGCTATGTCGCCCACACCCTGCCTGCCTTGCTCGGTGAGCAGATTGATCCCAGCAAGATCGCCCTGATCGGCTATTCGATGGGCGGCTATGGCGTGGTTACGGCAGGCGGAGCCTCGCTCGACCCACAAGGACCCGCCATCCGATTTGGCGGCGGTCCGGGCCTAGAGGTTGCCAAGATCGCCAAGGGTGGTCCCGATGAGAGCCTCGGCAAGGTTGCAGGCGTCAAGGCCATCGTCGCCATGGCCCCCGCTGGAGGCTCGATGGGGGCTTGGAACCCAGAGGGTCTGGCCAACATCAAGGCCCCCATGCTGCTCATTGCGGGCGATCATGATCAGACGGTGGACTATACAACCGGTGCCAAGGCGATTTTTGACGGCGCAGTCAATTCGGACCGTTATCTGCTCACCTTCCATGAGGCGGGCCACTCGGTTGGGCTCAGCCCAGTACCCGAAGAGATGACAACCCAAATGTGGGATCAGGACTGGTTTGCCGACCCGATCTGGCGGACAGACCGGATCAACGCCATCAATCTGCACTTCATCACGGCCTTCTTGAACCACGCCTTGAATGGCAAGAGCGACCTCGACAGCTACCTCAATGTTGCAACCATAGCGTCAGATGATGGGGTCTGGGCCTATGATCCAAAGGCGCCCTATGGGGCCTACAGTACCGCCACAAATGGGGTGACAGTCTGGAAGGGATTCCAACGCCGCCACGCCCGTGGACTCGAACTTCGCCACGTCGCACCTTTGCCGTAAGGTCAATGATTCGGGACGCGAATCAGGTCAAGAGCGATTTCCCTTGCTAATTGAGCAGTTAGGTGAGACCCTCCGACTGTCGAATATCGAAATGGTTCGGTTGCTCTCCTCTGCTCGATCTGGATCGAGCGCCGGACTTGAACTCCTGACCCCCGCCGAATTCTGATCGTGGCCGCAAACTTTGCCGCTACGTCACTCTATGCCGTAAAGGTTTCTATTATGTCCATCGGGACCGTGAAGTGGTTTAACAGCCAAAAAGGCTTCGGCTTTATCCAACCTAACGACGGCGGCAACGACGTTTTCGTGCACATTTCGGCCGTTGAACGCGCTGGCTTGGGTACGCTGAACGAAGGCCAAAGCATCAGCTACGTCCTCGAAAAGGATCAGCGTAGCGGCAAGATGTCTGCTGGCCAGCTGCAAGCTGTCTAAAGCCATAACTGACCGCGACTGACCTTTAGTCTGGCGCGTTCGGTTCTGACGAAATTCTTAGGCCGGTTGGCGAAAGCTAATCGGCCTAAGTCTTGTCTGGGCCACAGATGATCAGGTCTGACGGGTCAGGTGATGCAGAACAATGCCGCTGGTGGTCGCCACATTGAGCGAGTCAAAGCCCCCGGCCATGGTCAAGCGCACGCTTTGGGTCCGCGCAAGCACCGAGGCCGACAATCCCGGACCCTCGGCCCCAAACAGCACGGCGCAGCGGCTTGGGCGCAGACAGTCGGCCAGTTCCCCCTGACCCGATGGGCTAAGAGATAGGGTCTCAAAGCCTTGGGCGGCAAAAAGCTCGACCATATCGACCCCCGGCTCAAGCTGAACAAAGGGTACGAGCAATCCCCCACCGACAGACACCCGAATGGCCTTGCGATAGAGCGGATCACAGCAGTCACTGTCCAGCACCACCGCATCGACCCCAAAGGCCGCCGCATTGCGGAATATGCCGCCGACATTGTCATGGTTCGATAGGCCGCTTAAGCCGACCACCAAGGCGTCTAGTTTCAAGCCCTTCAAGAGCTCCGCGCCATCGGTGAGACCGGAGCGACGGCCCAATCCCAAAATGCCGCGATGGATTGGAAAGCCAACGATCTGATCCATGACCGCTTGGGCGGCCTGATAGACCGCCACCCCATCGGGCAAGCCGGCCAAGAGATCGCTTAGCCGAGCCACCTGACGTTCCGCGAGCAGCAGAGACAGCATCTGATGACGCGGGGTTCTCGCCAGAACCCGAACCACGACCTCACCCTCGGCGATGAACAGGCCCTCACGCCCCACCAGATCGCGCTCCTTGACGCAGCGATAGGCGCCAATGCGCGGATCGTCTGGATCGGTGATGGGAATAATGTCGAGCAAGATGGGTCTCTAGGACAGCGATCCTGTCGGCTTAACCCCTCGCCGCACCAATGCAAAGGGATGACCGGCACCTTTGCTTGCCTTAGGAGCCGCATCGCCTTACATGATGATTATCATATGAAGCCCAAGGGCGGCCCGTGCGCTATTCCAGTGACCAGAAACTCCAGACCCGAAACCGGGTGCTCAAGGCCGCTGCGGCTCAAATTCGCACCCATGGGCCCCAAGGGGTCGGGGTCGCGGCCCTGATGCAGGAGGTCGGCCTGACCCATGGCGGCTTCTATGCCCATTTTGCCTCCAAAGACGCCCTGATCGCGGCAGCCGTCAAAACCATGTTCGAAGATGCCGCCACCCAAAGACACCGAGCCATCGAAGATCGGTCTGGCCCGGCAGCCCTTGGCGCCTTCATCGACAGCTATTTGACCGTCGACCATCGCGATCGACCAGACCGAGGCTGCCCGGTCGCTTGCCTGCTGGGACAGTCCGCCCGACTGCCGGCCCTTGCGCGGCCCGCCTTTGATATGGGCGTACGCGGTATGGTGCGATTGATGGCCAACTACCTGCCCGCAACCACGCCAGACCCGATGGCCCTGGCCTCATCCTTGATCGCGGAACTGGCCGGAGCCCTAGCCCTGTCGCGCGCCGTTGAAGATGAAGCCCTATCCCTTCGCCTTTTAGAGCAGTCTCGCCTTGCCCTACGCGCCCGCGTTGGCCTGGCGATCCCGAACCACGAAAGCCCCTATCACGGTCACTAGGCCTAAGTCTTTCGCCGAAATGTCAGGCCTCGAGCAGCTTCAAGCCAGCTTTCAGGGCGGGGGACCCCGGCGCGGCATCGGCGCGACGCTGGGCTTCACAGCCATCTTCGTCGAAAAGGGCAAGGCCGTGTTCGGCGGCACCCCGACGCAGGATGTCTATAATCCTATCGGTACGGTCCATGGCGGCTATGCCGCGAGCCTGCTCGACTCTGCCCTCGCCTGTGCCGTCCCTTCCAAGCTCAAGCCCAGCCAAAGCTATACGACGCTGGAGCTTAAGGTCAGCTACCACAAGGCCATGACCGCCAAGACCGGTCCGATCACCGCTGAGGGCACCCTCATCACCATGGGTCGGCCGAGCCGCCTTTGCTGAGGGCAAGGTGACGGACGCCGCTGGGAACCTCTATGCCAGCGCCACCTTCAGCCTACTCATTTTCGACCTGCCGACAAAGGCCTAAGGTCTGCTGCAAAGTTGCTATAGAGACGGTCTGATCGCCCCCTACTACCTGCAGGTAAAGCCCGTCCCATGGAGCGCCCCGCGCCATCTTTGCCCCATACCCTGCCAAGCCCGTTTCAAGACTGGTTTGCGTCCAAGGGCTGGGCTGCGCGCGACCATCAGATCGCGATGGTGCAAAGGGCAAAGGCCGGTCGCCACGTGCTGCTCATTGCACCAACCGGCGGCGGTAAGACCTTAGCCGGCTTCCTGCCCAGTTTGATTGACCTCAGCCAAACTGCGGCCTGCCAACGGGCCGAGGGGATCCACACCCTCTATGTTTCGCCGCTCAAGGCCTTGGCCGTAGATGTGGCCCGCAATCTCATGTCCCCGATCGAGGAAATGGGCCTGACCATCCGCGTGGAATCGCGCACGGGCGATACCAACCTGTCCAAGCGCCAGAGGCAAAAGGCAAATCCACCGGACATCCTGCTGACCACGCCCGAACAGCTCGCGCTATTTTGCGCTTGGGAAGGAGCGAGGGCCTATTTTGTCAACCTCAAGACTGTGATCATCGACGAGGTCCATGCCTTGCACGGCTCTAAGCGCGGCGATTTGCTATGCCTTGGCCTGGCGCGACTGCAAAGCTTTGCCCCGGACATGCGCCGGGTCGGACTGTCGGCAACGGTCGAAGACCCAGACCGCTTGCGCCGCTGGATTGCCCCGCAGCCAGAGGTGGCCGACCTGGTGCTAGGTTCGCCCGGGGCCCCACCGCGCATCGAGGTTCTGCTCTCCAATCAGCGTGTCCCATGGGCAGGCCATAGCGCCCAGCACGCGATGGCTGAGGTCTATGAGACCCTTAAGACGGCACGAACAGCCCTCGTCTTCGTCAATACCCGCTGGCAGTCGGAATTTGCCTTTCAAGAGCTTTGGCGGCTGAACGAAGACAATTTGCCCATCGCCCTGCACCACGGGGCGCTGGCCCCCGAACAGAGGCGTAAGGTCGAGGCGGCCATGGCCAGGGGTGACCTGCGGGCCGTGGTCTGCACCTCTACGCTTGATCTGGGCATAGACTGGGGGGCAGTCGATCTGGTCATTCAACTGGCTGCGCCCAAGGGATCGTCCCGGTTGGTGCAGAGGATCGGCCGGTCCAACCACCGGCTTGATGAGCCCTCGCGCGCCCTGCTGGTACCCGCCAACCGCTTTGAGATGCTGGAATGTCAGGCCGCCCTTGAGGCCGTGGCGGCCGGAGCGCTAGACGGTGACCCGCCCCGAAGCGGAGCCTTAGACGTGTTGGCGCAACATCTGATGGGGGCCTGCTGCGGTGAGGCCCTGTCGAGCGAGGCCCTGTTTGCTGAGGCAAGATCGGCCGCGCCTTACAAGGACATAGCCCAGCAGGATTTCGACGATGTCCTGACTTTCGTATCGAACGGCGGCTATGCCTTGCGCACCTATGACCAGTTCCGCCGCATCGTGAGGGGTCAGGATGGATTGTGGCGGGTACGAAACCCGCAAACGGCCCAGCGGCACCGGCTTAATGTCGGTGCCATCGTCGCCGGAGCGACCTTGAACATTCGCATCTCCTCCGGTCGCTATGGCGGCGGGCGAAAGATCGGCGAGGCGGAGGAGTGGTATTTTGAACAACTGACCCCCGGTGACACCTTCCTGTTTGGCGGTGAGGTCTGGCGCTTTGAAGGGGTCAGCGGCATGGATGCCCGCGTCACCCGCTCTGCAGACAAGGAACCGAAGATTCCCAGCTGGGGCGGCACCAAGTTCTCGATGTCGAGCCATCTGGCCGAGCGGGTCCGTGACATGATTATGGACCGCGACCACTGGCAGCAGCTTCCCGGTGACGTGCAAGACTGGCTCGGTGCTCAAGCGGCCCATTCCGCCATCCCCGCCGCTGATGAGCTGCTGGTCGAAACCTTCCCACGCGGCGCCAAGCACTATCTAGTCTGCTATCCCTTCGAGGGTCGGCTGGCCCATACGACCTTGGCCATGTTGCTGACCCGTCGGTTGGACCGGCTTGGTGTCGCGCCGCTCGGTTTTGTCTGCAATGACTATGTCCTCTGTATCTGGGCCATGAGGCCTATGGACGGTCTGGACCTTGATGAGCTGTTCCAGCAAGACATGCTGGGCGACGATCTCGAAGCCTGGCTGGATGAGAGTGTGATGCTCAAGCGCCTGTTCCGTCACTGCGCCCTGATCTCTGGCCTGATCGAGCGACGGTTTGCTGGGGCAGAGAAATCGGGCCGCCAGGTGACCTTCTCCAGCGACCTGATCTATGACGTTCTGCGCAAACATCAGCCTGACCATCTGTTGCTACGGTGCGCGCGCGCCGATGCGGCTGTGGACATGCTCGATATTCGCAGGCTGGGCGATTTCTTACAGCGGATCGTTGGAAAGGTGCGGGGGATCCGCCTGCCTAAGGTCTCGCCCTTTGCCGTGCCCGTGATGATGGAGATCGGCCGCGAAGCCATCGCCGGTGCTGCGCAAGAAGCAATCCTAGAGGCCGCCGCCTTCGACCTGATCCGTGAGGCCCTCTCGTGACCCCAGAGGAAAAGATGCCGATGAGACTGGCCTGTGGGTCGGTCAGGCTATGGGTCAATGGCGAGGCGGTGATCCTGCGCCCCTCCGGAGCGCTTTGGCTGGAAGATCATCAAACCTTGGTGGTGGCCGATCTGCACCTCGAAAAGGGGTCGGCCTATGCAGCACGCGGCCAGATGCTGCCGCCCTACGACACGGCCGAGACCTTACGCCGCCTAACCGCAGAGGTCGCCGCCCTAGGGCCGAGGCGGCTGATCCTGCTCGGCGACAGTCTGCATGATGGCCATGCCGAGGCGCGACTTACCTCTACCAATGCCGATATGATTGACCAGCTTGCACAGCGGCTGGAACTGCTGTGGGTCCTAGGCAACCATGACGCCGATGGGCCCCGCCATCTTGCGGGCCAGACCATTGATGAGATCACCATCGGCCCGCTAATCTTGCGCCACGAGCCCTTGCCCGCGCCGCAGCCGGGCGAGGTGGCCGGGCACCTACATCCCTGCGCCAAGGTGGTCGGCAAAGGCCGCAGCGTAAGACGGCGCTGTTTTGCGACCGATGGTCAAAGGCTGATCTTACCCGCCTTTGGAGCCTATGCCGGGGGATTGAATCTGCGCGACGCCGCCTTCAGCCCGCTCTTTGCCAAGCCTCCTATAGCTGCGGCCTTGGGCAAGGATCAGGTCCACCTGATCGGCTGGAACCAGCTGGTCGCGGATCGATAGGGCTTAGCCTCGCATAGACTGTTCAAAAACAAACGCCATCGAGACCCCGGCGACCACCGTCAAGGTCGTGCGCAGTGGAGCGTACCAATGGGGGGTCTCTGCCGATCCCGTATCCCAAAGCCACAGGGCCAAATAGACGGCGATCAGGCCGCCCAACTGCCAAGAGAGTGGCATCCAGATCGCGCCAACCAACAGGCCCCAAGCGGCCAAACTGGGCAAAACTGCAAGGGTCAGAGCCTTGGCACGCGGCGGATAGTGACGGATGCACTCCATCCCCCAACGGGCACCACCAAGAAAGGACAGGATGACCGCAGCATAGGTCAGCATGGCCAAGCTCATCGGACCACGCAGATTTCCGGGTCCCGCGCAATATCCCACCGCCGTGCCAATGAAGGGCAAGGTGCCACCAAGACCTAGAACCCAGGCCGCAATGGCTGGTTTTTCTCTAGCGGGCATGAGGGCTCAACTCCTGCGGAAGATAACAGAGGCACCATAGCCGCTACCGATGGCGAGCAAAACCGCTAAAAAGCCATAGGCCCATGGGCGCTGATGGGCGAATAGATAGATGGTGCGCTCGATCCCGACCTTTCGGACCTCTAGAGGGCGTTGGCGGACCTGAACCTCACGGCCCTCTTGGAACAGATGGATCTCTGCCTGATAGCGGCCAATCGGGGCGGAGGTCGGCAGGTTGATCTCAGCGCGGAACAGGCCCTTGTCGACATAGGTCACGCCATGCTCATTTTGATCATAGAGCCCGGCAGCATGCTTGATCCGCACTACCGCGCGGCGATAGTCCAGATAGTCACTGCCCAAACGGCTGACCACCAGATCCTTAACGCCAAAACGGGTTTCTACAGCCCCATCAGCAGGGGTGTTGAAGGCCAGATGATCGACCCCGATCGCCAGACGGCGCAGAGTGCCATAGTCCGCAATCTCGCTCAGCGGACGACTGCTCGCCACCGTGTAGAAGCCTGGCGCGCCTTGGAACACGACCGGGCGGCTGTTCAGCCATAGACCGGCGACCTGAACCTTTCGGGCAATACGAACCGGCTGGTCAAGACCTCGCACCACGACCACCACATCGGCGGGCCGACCGGTGCAGTTGAACACCGCGCCATAGAGCACGATCTTCTGACCATGATAGTCGGAGGACACCTCGACCTTGGTGGTGGTCAAGGCGGCGGAAACGCTCGCGGCCGCGACTGGCTGCGGGGGAAGATCGAATACCATCAGCCCCCCATTCCGGGCGCGAGCACGAAGGGATCGGCCGGGGTGACGAACACGCCCAGCCCCATCTGCAAACCAACCAAAAGAACAATAACCGCAAGCACGACCCGCAGTTCCTCCGCGCGGAACCGGGCAGAGGCCCTCGCTCCCAACTGCGCGCCAATCACGCCGCCAAACAGCAGCAGGGTCGCCAACATCAGGTCCACCGTCTGATTACGTCCGGCCTGAAGAATGGTGACTAAGGAGGTGGTGATGATGATCTGGAAGAGGCTGGTCCCCACCACGACACCCGCTGGCATCCGCAGCAGATAGACCATGGCAGGCACGAGCACGAACCCGCCGCCCACGCCCATCACGGCAGAGAGAATGCCCACAAAGACCCCGATCAGCACCGGAGGAATGACGCTAATATAGAGCCGCGAGCGCGGGAACTTCATCTTTAAGGGCAGGCCATAGAGCCAAGCGGGACGACGGTCTTTGACCACCTCAGGCGGCTCGCCTCGACGGCGGCGCAGCAGTGAGCCTAGAGACTCGGTCAGCATAAGGGCGCCGATCACGCCCAGAAAGATCAGATAGGACAGGGACACGACCAGATCACCTTGTCCCATAAGGCGCAGCATCCGGAAAATTTCGACGCCAATAAGAGAGCCTATCGCGCCGCCAGCGGCTAAGACCGCGCCCATACGAAAGTCCACTGCACGCTTTTTGCCATAGGCAAAGACGCTAGAGGCCGAAGACGCCACAACGTGATTGGCCTGACTGGCCACGGCGACGGCAGGAGGAATGCCCATATAGACCAAGACGGGGGCCATTAGAAACCCGCCACCAATGCCAAACAGGCCGGAAATGAAACCCACGACCATGCCGAGCCCGATCAATAGCGGCGCATTGACCGACACCTCGGCTATGGGCAGGTAAACATCCAAAGGGCCGGGCCTCGCTCACGCTTCACGGTCGGGTCGTACCGGAGTCTAGGCCAAGAAGGACTTGAAGATCAATATGTAACCGCTCGCTTGGCGGTTCTCAGGACCCAGCCTTAAAGGCTCGGGCCTGACGCTCGATTTCAGCCCGCCCGCCCGAAGGCACCTGGGCCTTCACCGTGGCAACTTTCTTGAGGGCCTCTTGATCGCCCGATTGGGCGGCAATCAGGTACCAGCGATAGGCCTCGGCGCTGTTGGGCGTGACCCCCAGCCCAGTCTCATAGAGCTGAGCCAAATTATACTGGCTGTCGAGCATGCCGCGCTCGGCGGCCCTGCCGAACCATTGGGCCGCAAGAACCGGGTTCTGAGCCCCGCCTTGACCATAGTAGTGATAGAGCCCCATCCGGTGCATCGCCTCGACCACACCGGATTTTGCCGCGCGCTCGGTCCAAAGGCGGGCCGTCGAAAGGTCCTTGGTTAGACCAAGATCGCCACTTTCAAACAGCTTACCCAAATCATTCTGAGCCGGGGCATATCCCTGATCGGCAAGGCGCTTGAGCTTGGCCAAACCCGCGCCGTCACTTGAAGAGAGGGTCTTGAGCAAAGTCGCATAGTCCCGCGAGGAGATGACCGAGTTCGATTGGGTGACCGATTCAATCGGCGCACTGGCAGCGCCATCGGTCAGATCGGGGCCAAGAACTGCGACGGCCGCGCGGGCTGCGGGCGTCGTCGCGGGCGCTGCGGCCAGCACCATCTGGCTGGCATCAGCGATTGGTACAGAGCCTTTGCGTTCGCCCTTGAACGTGGCCATGACGGTCTGAAAAGCTTGAGCGGGGGAAAGATTTTGTTGGCCAGACCCTATGACCATCAATCCTGCAATGGCGACCGCCACCGAAATAACTGCCAAGCTGGCGACGATGGCCTTGCGAGGCAATGCTTGCGTCTTGCGACGGGTCGCACGGCCTTTGGAGGGTCCTGGTGCGAACAGGACGTCACCTTCGCCTTGAATAACCGACCAAGGCGCGGCGCTCGTGGGTTGATGGGCCTCAGCGACGAGATCTAGGTCCGGCTCGACTTCTTTTGCGTGGATCTCTGCTGACATACCCACGACGTCATCGGCCAGATCGTTTGAACGCTCAGTCTTCAGACCATTGATTTTTGCGGTCAGTTCAGCGGCAAGACCACTGGAGAAGAAGTTCGTGTCGTCATCCTTGTCGGTTTCGCCGTCCTCGACGTCGTCCAGCGAAGGTGCAGATAGGATTGACCCGTCACCATTGTCAGCCCAAGAGGCCTCCATCTCATCCATCGTCATGAACGGATTGGTCAAGCTCGGTTCTGGGGGACGGGTTTGGGCCACAACCCTGTCAGGCTTAGGCGCAGCTTCAACCTCGACTTCAGTAGTGACAGGTAAAGCCACAACAACGCGTTGATCGAGTTTGGAGCGGGCCTCTTCTAGAAGCCGCGCGGTGCGCTCTTCGCTCTGACGAATACGGTCGGAAAGGTCGGTTGTGGCCTCAAAGGTGCGCTCAGCCATGGTGCTGGCCAGGAGCGAAAACTCGCCTTTGGCCTCCGTAATGGCTTGAGAAGAGCGGCGCTCTGAGCTGGCAATCCGCTCCGACAGCCGATCCGCGATCCGATCAATCTCGGCGCTTAGCCGTTCGAGCGCATCGGACTGAACGATCTCATAGCGACCAAGCCGTTGATCCATCGCCCCGCCCAGGCGGGCCACTTCACCGCTGACCTGTTCAAGCGCCGCAGAAGAACGCCGCTCGGCCGAAAGCATATGCAAGCCCATGGCCTCTAAGGCCTTGGCAACCTGGGAGAACCGATTGTCGGTGCTGGACTTCAGGCTTTGGACAAGATCGCTGCGAACATCCTCGACCTGCTCATGAAGATCACGCGCCAGCGCCTCGAACCGATGTTCAATGCTGCGGCGCTCGACCAATCCACCGTCACCAAAATTGGCCAGCCGATCAAAGGCCGCCTGTAGTCCCTGGATCGCTTCGAAGGTCGCCGCCTCGGTCCGATCCAAGCGCTCATTGAGGCGCGCCAAGACCGCCTCAACCAACTGAGCGGTTTGGGCATCCTGTACGTTTAAAGATTTGGTCCGGTCAGAGGATGGCATCACCAAGCGAACAGCAGAGCGCTCTGCTGTCTCTGGGAACTCGGGCTCTAGCCCATCAACGCTCCAGGGTTCCCCCAAGGCCATCCGATTCGGTCTCCACCTATTGGTCTGTAGGCTAACGCCGGTTTGATAGGGTGTAAACGAACCATTAACCAAAGGCAGTTATTAATTAAACACAATTTTAAGATGCGACTTGTCACGGCAGACCTTGCGCAGAGCCCTTGGGATCGCCATTAAAGGACCATGGATCAGACGACCACGTTGGTGATTGGCGCAATCGCCGCTCTCTTAACCGCATTTTTTGGCTGGCGAGGCGCCCTGCCGCCCAGCTTCGTCAAGGGTCCGAGGCTCATCCCCTATCGGTTCTTGATGCTCTTAAGTGCCGCTGCCCTATTGATGATGGTGGTCCATCTGGCCAATCTTCACGGGATTGAGACAGGCAATAACCGGCGCTAGACTGACGGCTCATCCGTGCGCTTAGGCCGCTTGGTAAGGCCCGCCATTCCACCCGACGCCAACATTCCGGCATCCGCCATCAAGATAGGGATGGCCCATTTGTTGGGCGCAGCGACATAACGCGGCTCCCAGATCGGATCATATTTGTCCTTATAGCGCCGCACGCCCCGAAAATTGTAGATCTCCTCGCCGCGCTCGAACAGGAGCCTTCCCACGCGCGACATGATCGGGGCCAGCGGCCGGTCTTCTAAACCCGCCAAGGGCGCAACGCCGAATTCAAAGGCGACATAGCCCTGCCCCACGCCCCAGTTGAGGAGTTCAACAAACAGATAGTCCATGACGTTCTTGGGCGCGTCATCGCAGTAGCGCATCAAATCCATCGAGAAGGTCGTGCGATCAGGTGTCGTCCAGATGGTGGCAAAAGCAACAATCTTGTCTTCAACCCTAACCAGAGCGCAGGGAAATTCTGCAACATAGCGCCGAAGGAACCCGCCCATGGAGAAGGCCTTGTCTCCACCCGCATGGTGCTCGAGCCAAGCGTCAGAAATAGCTTCCAACTCGTCCAGGATGGCGGGTACGGACTGAGCTGAAACCACCTCAAACAGAGCCCCAACCTCCCCAGCTTTTCGCCAGTTGCGGCGCAAAACCTCCCGCTTGCGGCCCTTGAGGCTAAAACTTTCCAGCGGTACGGCGGCGGATTCGCCGGTCTTTTGGATAGAGAGGCCCAGTTCGACCGCTTCGGGCAAGATGTCAGGACCGATGCCATAGAGGGCCGGGCGCGCAGCATGGGCATCGGCCAGTTCTCTAAACCGCCAGAGAAGTTCCATCCGTTCGTCACGGCGACCCACCGGAGGACCAAGCGCGATCCAAGACCGGCCTCGGACGCCGAACATCAAGAAGGTTTCACCCGACTGCGAGAACAAGAACCGCTTGTCGCCGAGCAAGGCGAGATTGGCTTCGGGGGGCGCACCCTCTGAACTGGCCAAGATGGCACGCACCCGCTCAAACGTCGGATCATCATCCCCCACGACCGGCGGCGTGGCCGGGGTCGAAATTAGACGCCAAATACCAATCCCCATAAACAGGATCGCGACCCCGGCAGAGGCTCGCAAAGAACGGCTGACATCATTATCTGCCATGACCCGCCACCAGAGTTCATCTGAATAGTCGACATTGTGAAAGGACCAGAGGCCCAGGGACACTGTGCCGGCAATGGCGGCCAAGGCCGACAACATCCAGCCCGGTGTAATCTCAACCCGCGTCAGACGCGCCTTACGCGGAAAGGCTTCATGCAAAGGCAGAAGGAATATACCGATCATGCCCAGCGCGAGGCTTTCTTCCCAATTGAAGCCTTTTAAGAGGGCCAAGATCGCACTCAGGGTCACAAGCCCGATGGTCGCGGCCCAAGCCGCATCAAGGCGGCGGCGAAGACCGAAGGCCAAAAGCACGAGAACCAAGCCTAAAATACTGGACAGAAAGTGGCTGATTTCAACCAGAGAGATCGGCGCGAACTCTATCAGGTACCGAAGCCGTTCCGGCTCAGACGGCGTGGCTCCAGACGCAAGCAGCATCAAGCCCGCAGCAAGGGCTGCGATCGCGGCCAAGGTTGGCGCTAAGGCCAAAATGCCCGGTTTAATATCTTGCGCCCAGCGCATGCGACTTCCCGAAAGGCCCATTGGCGAAGCTTATATAGCAAATTTCGCAACAGTTTGATGGCTTAGGCGATATTGCGACTGAAACAAGCCGAAACAATGTTTTCAAAGGGCTTGCTCCGGCCCGCGCCCTTGATAAGGTCCGGACAAATCCAGACGATGTAAGGACACCCACCATGGCCGAACTTGACGATTTCCGCCCCGAGACCCGCGCCTGGCTCGAAGCTAACTGCCCGCAATCCATGCGCACCCCCATGCCGGGCGAGGAGACCCCTTGGGCCGGCCGCAAGGGCACCTACAAAAATCCAGACACCAAGCTCTGGCTAGACCTTATGGCGGCTAAGGGCTGGACCGCTCCGACCTGGCCTAAGGCCTATGGCGGCGGCGGACTGTCGCGCGATGAGGCCAAGGTGTTGGAACAGGAAATGGGCCGCATCAAGGCCCGTCCACCCCTGTTCTCCTTCGGCCTTTGGATGCTTGGCCCAGTCCTCTTGGAATATGCCACCGAAGAGCAGAAATTGGCTCACCTGCCCAAGATCGTCACCGGCGAAATCCGCTGGTGCCAAGGCTATTCAGAGCCCGGCGCTGGCTCCGATCTGGCCTCGCTGCAGACCCGCGCCGAGGACAAGGGCGACCACTATCTGGTCAATGGCCAGAAAGTCTGGACCTCCTATGCCGACCAAGCCGACTGGATCTTCTGCCTGGTTCGCACCGACACGACGGTCAAGCATGAGGGCATCTCGTTCCTGTTGTTCGACATGACCACGCAAGGCGTTGAGCCGCGCCCAATCAAGCTGATCAGCGGCGAGTCGCCCTTCTGCGAAACCTTCTTCACCGATGTGAAGGTCCCCAAGGCGCAGTTGGTTGGCAAGCTCAATGGCGGTTGGGAAATTGCCAAGCGTCTGTTGCAATATGAACGCCAGAACATCTCCTCGGGCGGCTTCGGCGGCGCGGCGGGTCTGGAACTGGAACAGGTGGCCCTGAGCCATGTCGGCGAAGTCGATGGCAAGATTGCCGATGCGGACCTGCGCGCCCGCATCGCTGGCCACAAGATGGATGCCAAGGCCTTTGTCTTGACCGTGCGCCGGGTTGAGGCTGAGTCCAAAGCGGGCGGCACAATCAGCCCCGCCACCTCGATCATCAAATATGCCGCTGCGACCCTTAACCAGCACAAGTACGAACTACTGGTCGAGGCCATGGGTCATCAGGGTCTGGGCTGGGAAGGCGAAGGCTTTACCAAGCGCGAACTGATCGAGACCCGCGGCTGGCTGCGCTCCAAGGGCAACTCCATCGAGGGCGGCACGTCTGAGATCAACCTCAATGTCGTGGCCAAGCGCGTCCTTGGTCTGTTGGATCACCAGTAGGCCATGCCGAGCCTAACCTTCTGGTTTGAGTTTGCCTCGACCTATTCCTACCCCGCAGCCCATCGCATCGAAGCCTTGGCTGCGGCGGCAGGGGTGGCGGTGGTTTGGCGGCCGTTTCAACTCGGCCCACTACTCAATGCCCAGCAAGGCATGACTGACAGCCCGTTCAATGTGGTCCCCGTCAAAGGGGTCTATATGTGGCGTGATATGGCCAGGGTCTACAGCGAACTGGATCTGCCACTGCGCAGCCCTAGCCGTTTCCCCCGCAATGGCTTCTTGGCCGCTCGGGTGGTTCTGGCTGACAAGACCCCCGGCTGGGCGAGCGCCTTCACCAAAGCGGTTTATAGCGCCAATTTCGCAGACGATCTGGAGATTTCCGACCAAGAGGTCGTGTCATCCTTGATCACTGGCCTTGGCGGCGACCCCGCAATGGTGCTGGCCGCGGCAAGCAGCGACGCCATCAAGGCCGAACTGAAGGCCAATACGGCTGAGGCCATGGAACGCGGACTGTTTGGTAGCCCCAGCTTTGCCACCGACGACGGTGAACTGTTCTGGGGCAATGATCGTTTAGAGGCGGCCCTCGCTTGGGCGGCCAATCCCAAAACCCTTTAAAGAAAAAATTAGAGAGAAACCCCAATGGCTGTGTTGAACGAAGAACAGGTGATGCTGCGCGATGCTGCGCGCAACTGGACCCAAGAAAAGTCGCCCGTCGCAGCCCTGCGCAAGCTGCGTGACACCAAGAGTGCGACCGGCTTTGATGCCGCTGCCTGGACCGATATGGCCCAGATGGGCTGGGCGGGCGTGATCATTCCCGAAGCCCATGGCGGCGCCGATTTTGGCTATCGCAGCCTTGGACTGGTGCTGGAAGAGACCGGCCGGACCCTGACCGCCTCGCCGCTGGTTTCCACTGCCCTTACCGCCGCCACGGCCCTCATGCTCGGCGGCAGTGAGGCCCAGCAGGCCGCTTGGCTGCCCAAGATCGCGGCCGGCGAGATTGTCGCCGCCTTGGCCGTCGACGAAACCGCGCACCATCACCCCTCGACCATCGCCCTGACCGCAACAAAGTCTGGGACCGGCTATGTGCTCAATGGCACCAAGGGCTTCGTGCTCGATGGCGGCTCCGCTGACCTTTTGATCGTTGTGGCCCGCACCAGCGGGGCCAAGTCCGATGAGCCCGGCATCACACTCTTCCTCGTCGACGCCAAGGCCAAGGGCCTCGAGCGCAAGTGCCTAAATATGGTTGATAGCCGCGCCGTAGCGAACCTGACCCTTACCGGTGTCGAAGTGGCCGCCGATGCGGTTTTGGGCAATGTCGATGGCGGCTTTGCCATCCTCGAACAGACCCTCGACCGCGCCCGGGCCGGTCTGGCCGCCGAAATGATCGGCACCGCCACCCAAGCCTTCGAGATCACGCTGGACTATCTGAAGACCCGCACCCAGTTCGGACAGGGCATCGGCACCTTCCAAGCCCTGCAACACCGGGCGGCTAAGCTCTATACAGATCTGGAACTGGCCCGCTCCTGCGTGCAGGCCGCGCTCGATGCTATCGATGAGAAGTCCAACGACATTCGGGCTCTGGCCTCGCTGGCCAAGGCCAAGGCGGCTGACGTGCTGCATCTGGCCTCCAACGAAATGGTCCAGATGCACGGCGGTATCGGCATGACCGACGCCCATGATGCGGGCCTCTATATGAAGCGTGCCCGTGTCGCTGAGGCCACCTTCGGCGGGGCCTCCTATCACCGCGACCGCTACGCCAAGCTTGGCGGGTTCTAGACCGATGCTGGTCAAGGGCGCTGCTGCGATCATCACCGGCGCGGCCTCAGGCATCGGCCTAGGCATCGCCAGCGCCCTTGCCCGTCGCGGGGCCAAGGTCATCTTGGCCGATATTCAGGCCGAGCGGGCCGCAGAAGCCGCCAAGGCCCTGCGCGATCAGGGTCTTGAGGCCGCCAGTGCCAGCCTTGACGTCACCGAAGAGACCAGTTGGGCAGCCCTTGCCGAACTGGCTCCGACCCTGTTTGACCAGCCTGTACAGATGTTGTTCAACAATGCTGGGGTTGGCCTGCGCGGTATGGTCCACACTACGCCCCGGCGCATGTGGGACTGGTCCTTTGCGGTCAATGTCACCGGAGCCTTTACCGGTGTCGCCACCTTTGCTCCCGCCATGTTGGCCAGTGGCCTAGCCTGTAAGATCGTCAATACGGCCTCAGAACATGCCCTTGGACTGCCCGAAAGCCAGCGCGGCGGCATCTTGGCCCCCTACACCTCGGCCAAACATGCCTTGATGGGCTATAGCCTCTGCATGCGCCGCGATTTTGCGGGCAGCAATCTCAGCGCCGGTGTCATCTGTCCGGGCGTGGTGGTCAGCGATATCTGGAATTCTCTGGCCCATCGCCAAGAGCGATTTGGCGGGCCACGTCAGGTTCCCAGCGATGTGGCCGAGGCCATGATCGCCGCCGCCAAGGCCAAGGGGATCGCCTCTGAACTGGCCGGCGAGCGCATCGCCGATCAGGTCGAGGCCGACGCCTTCTTCATCTTTACCAACGGTCCCGATGAGACCGAGGTCGCCACCGACTATCAAACCGAGATCATGGCCGCTCTGGCCAACTTCAACGGTCGGTATCGGGGCTAGGCCCTCCCCACGCTGGGGGAGGGTTTGAAGCCACTCAGTCTTAGAACGTTACCACGGTGCGGATCGACTCGCCGTGGTGCATCAGCTCGAAGGCCTTGTTAATGTCTTCGAGCGGCATGACGTGGGTGATCAGATCGTCGATGGCGATCTTGCCGTCCATGTACCAATCGACGATCTTTGGAACGTCGGTCCGGCCCTTCGCGCCGCCAAAGGCTGAGCCTTTCCAGACCCGGCCGGTGACCAGTTGGAACGGACGGGTGGCGATTTCTTGACCTGCACCGGCGACGCCGATGATGACGCTTTCGCCCCAGCCCTTGTGGCAGCATTCCAAGGCTTGGCGCATGACATTGACATTGCCGATGCACTCGAACGAATAGTCAACGCCGCCGTCGGTCAGTTCCGTAATCGCGGCCACCACGTCGGGCGTAACCTTGGGATTGATGAAGTGGGTCATGCCGAACTTGCGGGCCATGGCTTCGCGTTCGGGGTTCAGGTCAACACCGATGATCTTGTCAGCCCCGACCATGCGCGCGCCTTGCAGCACGTTTAGGCCAATGCCGCCCAGACCGAAGACCGCGACGTTGGAGCCGGGGCGAACCTTGGCCGTATTGATCACCGCGCCGACGCCCGTGGTGACACCGCAGCCGATGTAACAGACCTTCTCGAACGGTGCGTCCTTGCGGATCTTGGCCAGAGCAATCTCAGGCAGGACCGTATGGTTGGCGAAGGTCGAGGTGCCCATATAGTGCAGGATCTGCTGACCCTTATAGGAGAAGCGGCTGGTGCCATCGGGCATCAGGCCCTTGCCCTGGGTGGTGCGGATCGCTTGGCAAAGGTTGGTGCGGCCCGAGAGGCAGAACTTACAGTTGCGGCACTCTGGGGTGTAGAGCGGGATCACATGGTCGCCGGGGACCAGCGAGGTCACGCCGGGGCCAACCTCGAGCACAATGCCTGCGCCCTCATGGCCCAAGATCGCGGGGAACAGACCTTCAGGGTCATTGCCCGACAGGGTGTAGGCGTCGGTGTGACAGACACCCGTGGCCTTGATCTCGACCAGAACTTCACCGGCCTTGGGGCCTTGGAGATCTAGGGTGACAATTTCCAAGGGCTTGCCAGCCTGAAAGGCGACGGCGGCGGTGGTTTTCATGGTCGGTGCTCCAAATCAGTCTGCGCTTTTGCTTAAACTAACATCATCAGGGGGTCTTCGACCAATGCCTTGAAGTCATTTAGCCACTGCGCCCCGATGGTTCCGTTCAGGACCCGATGATCGCAGGTCAATGTCACGGTCATCACCGTGGCGATGGCGAGGCTAT
>JBBARR010000026.1:0-36697 GCA_040399645.1 Caulobacteraceae bacterium
ACACACACTCACTTCTTATAGGTGGAACTTCTTAAAAGTGGGACCCCCCTGTATGTAAGCGCGTCACAGGTCCGCCTGGGTACAAAAAGCGTGAAGCTTATGAAGCTCCTCCGTGAGGCCCCCCCGCCTCCGCTGTAGCTTGTCCATCATGAAGGCTGCAAACTCAAAGTTCGTGTCTCTGTCCAACGCTGGGTCATAGGTCGAGTACCACGACGCGTCCTCCGTTCGCGCCAGGGCGTACAGCCGCCGGAGGCGGTTCGCCGACTTGGCCTGCAGAGCAGGCGAGGCGAGGCACTTGCGAGGAAGGATCTGAAAGTACGAAAAGAAAATGCTGAGCGGGTGCTGGGTGGGCACAGACGCGCCGCCCAGGAACACCGCCATGCTCTGCATTCCTGGCTTTTTTTTTGCGCGCGCTTCAAACACGGTCACCGTCTCGTCGCCCTTGGACGTCACGAGCTTGAAGCATTGTCGCTCTGCTTGCACGCTGAAGACGCCCGCGAGGGGCGCCCCCGGCGCCTTCCAACCGCGGCGACGCAGACGGGCGCCCACCCGGTGCAGCGCAAGGCTCTGCGAAAACTGGGCAGCCGTCTCGTTCACTGCGAAAGCGTAATCTGGCGCCGCACCCGGTGCATCAAACCAGAATTTGAAATCAACGTCCGGCGTGCGCGGCCAATTCCAGGCGTGGGGGGCGTGGGCTAGGATGGCGGCGCCGCCGATGAGGACGTGGCTGCCGCCACACGGACCGTCCGCGGCGCACGCGTGTTCAAGCACGCGCGTAACCACTCGATGGCCGACGAGCACGAGGTCCAGCGTGTCCCGAGGCCGCATCGCCCAAGCCACCCCGCTGGGGCGCAGCGCCAGCCACAGCCACGTCAGAAGCATGCCTGAGCCAGCTGAGAGCAATCACTTATAGTTCGAAGTCCATGGTCCTCGCTTTCCGACAGTGCCGGTCGGCCGTCCTCAAGACACGAAATAACGCAGCCTTTGCGGGGACGCCAGGGTGGAGCGAGAAGAACATGGCCCGTGCAAATGGTTTCTGCATGTCCTGCTCAATGTCTGTGCTGTTGTCGTAGGTGAGGAGCCACGTCGCGTCGAACGCTCGCAGCATGTGGTGCATCCGGCGCAGACGTTGCAGCGACTTGGCGTCGCGGCCGTCGCGCCAGCAATCGGACACAGCAATCTCAACGTGCCGGAAAAAGATGGTGAGCGGGTGCATGAGCGGGACGCGCTCGCCACCCACCACAACCGTCGAGTTGCCCATGAAGAGCACGTTGGAGTGCCGGGAGAACATCAACTCGAACACGTTCACTCGCTCACCCAGCCTGCTGCTGGTCTCCACACAAATCCTGAAATGTTCGTAGGACAAGCGCCACGAGTTGTAGACAACCGAGAACACCCGCGCCACGGGCCTGCCCGGCGCCTTGTAGCCCAGGCGCTCCAGGCGGTCGCCCAGACTGTGCGCCACCTCGCTCGCCGCAAACGCGAACGCCGTCACCTCCACGGCGTGCTTGAGGATGGCCACCTGGTCATCGTCCGAGAACTCTACTTCGTCGTACGTGTTCACGCCAAACTTGTAGTCAACGTCCGAGGTGCGCTCCCAACCGCCGGGACGGGGGTTCAGCGCGAGAATGGAGGCGCCGCCAAAGAGGATGTGACGGCCTCGGCACAGGCCGGGCGTCCACGCAGTCACGTGCGCTGAGCACCGAGCTTCTGAGAAACGCACAACGTCCGCTGCGATGCGGTGGCCGAGCAGCGCGAGCGCAAGCGTGTCGCCCGGACGGGTGACCCGCGCCACCTCGTCTTTTGGCGTGGACGACTGCACGGCGAAGAGACGAGACAACCAGCGGGCGATCGAAAACATGCACTTAAACTGTTGACTCCCCCCGGACCGGCTGCTCTGTCGAAGCGGAGCTTTCCAAATTAATATTATACGCCGGGTCGTTCGCGAGTTTCCCAAGCGTGTCGAAACTATCCGTCGGGCCGTTATAACTCTCGAATTGGCGCCACACACGTTTCGCGTCCGCGTCGCTGGACGTGGGCAAAATGACCGTCGAGTGCTTTCTGAAACGCGGGCCTGCCTCAAACCTCAAGCGCTGCTGCTTGACAGCAACCGTGGGCGCCACGGCGTCATACACGCTCACGCCTTCCGCCTCCAGGACCACCACAAAGGCTGTGTTGTAGCCCATATCGGCCTGGTGCCCTCGCGCAGCTCCCGGAGACGTCGCGTACAAGTGCGCGAGGTTGCCAGCCAGGCGGCGGTCAGACAGGCGAACGCCACCCGAGGAACGGAACAGGACCAGCGCCTCATCTTCGATGATAAGGTCAGCCATCACCTTGCCCAGGGTTACACTCAGCTTCAAGTTTTCGAATACAACGTCCTTCTTAACGTCCATGTGTCCGGATTGGCGCCGAGGGGATATTGTTTTATTCAGCGCAATCATGAAATTTTCTTTGAAGGCGCCGAGCGACGATTCCGCGCCAGCCTGCTGTCGGAACACGAATTCCGCGACCGAGGTGACCAGCGCGCGGTACTCGACATTGGGGCAGAAGCCCGAGGGGCGGGTTTGAAACTGCGTGACGAATGGCGAAGCACCAACATCATTATCGTTGGGAATGTCCGTAGTGACTGTGGTGTCCACCGTAAGAGACAAGGTGTGGGTCCACCATCCCTTCGGGCGGGCACCGACGGAACCGCACGTGTAGCTGTAGTCGGGCGTTGAAAGTATCGCCGGTTGCAACTCCGCGTCCGACAAACGACGGTAGACTGGGACGTAATACACCGCCACGCCCTCGCGCTCCACGCTGATGAAGAATCCGCCGATCAACGCGGGCTGTAGTTTATTTGTCGGGTTGAAGTTGTACCTCTTCATGAGGGACGCAAACTGCATCTTGTCGCGCAAGCGCATGCCGTTGGGGCCGCGCACTTGAAATGCCACCTTGCCGTTGAGCATGCCATCCAGCGGCTCGGAGCTGGAGCGACCGTCGGCATCCTTCACCACCACCTTACGCTTGATAGATTCGGTGTTGCCTACCTGGCCAACGAGCCTCGCGGTGGACTCCTCCAGCGTGTTGAAGAAGGTCTCCCTGAACACCCCGGGCGAGAAGCCGTCCCCGATGTTTTCGTAGACAAACTGCACCACAGTCTCCACCAGCAGCCCGTACTCCAACGCCGGGCATAAAGGAGCAGCTTTTGAACCCAGAACAACCTTGCCGTCCGCCGTGTACGTCTGGTTGTTTTGGTACAAACCAATCATCGACTTCCACACGCTCGCGTACGCGTTTTCCTTGGCGAGCTGCTGAAGAACGTGCTTGCGCGCCACCTTCCCCGTCCCGCGTTTAGCCCACATGCTGTCGCCCCACCACCACGCGGTGGGCCGCGGTGGCTGCACCTCGCCGCACACGTACTGGGGAGCAAACGTCGGCCCTCCAATGTTCACGGTCCGTATAGAACCCTGCCGCTCGAGGACGTAGAGGATGTCGTTTTTGGAGTCGTACGAAATTCCAACTGGGTTCAAGAAAGACGCCGTCGTGCCCTCCCCATCCGCTCGTCTATTTTTCCCGTCTCCAGCAACTGTAGTCACATAGCCTTCGTTGTCGATGAAGCGGACAATATAGCACTCGGCGTCAACCAGAAACACGTTCCCGCGCTTGTCGACGGTGATACCCGTGACACTTCCGAACGTTGCTGCTTCAGCTGAGCCGTCAGCACAGGTGCCATCCTTAGACTTCCTTCCGATTGATTTCTTGGAGTCCCCTACAACCTTAAAAACCCGGCGACCGTCATTTACGACGACGTACAGCGCGCTCTTGGTCGGGTCGTACGCAACCGCGGTGGGCTTGTCTAACGGGTCAATCTTGAGTGACTTTAAGTCTTTTAAAAGCGGGAACGACGTTTTCAGAACGTCACCTTGTTTACCATCGACCACAAAGAAGTCCCCGTTGCTTGCAATAAACATACCTGTCGGGTTTTGTATTTTATCACCGAATTGCCCTATACTCTTTAGCGATGACTTTTCAGTCGATCGAAATAAGACACGGTTCTGAGTACTGTAAAACACAGCGCCGTTGGATGCCACGACGCTCGTGATATATTCGCCGTCTTTGAGATCCAAATTTTGAATGCTGTCAAACTCAGCGGATAGGGCGACCTTTCCAGAGTATAGGGCGCCTGCAGACGACAAAAAAATGAGAGGTTCCAAATTAGGCAGACCTGAGTTTGGCTGTGGGTTGTAAAAAGCGATTCCCGTCGCGTCATCGCCGTTGGAAAACCCACTTCCGTAGGTTGAAACCGTAGTCGTAAACCCAAGGTTGGCGCTTGCAACGCGCAGCATCACGAGTGAGATTGCGACTCGAAACGCCATATACGTACAATTCGGTGGGCGTACTTATATTTAGACCTGGAAAAGACGACGCGCTGAAGGTTCGTCGCATCTGAATCATTCACGGCGCGCAGGTTGGACGCAGCGCAAGGAGTATTATAAGTCTTGGCTGTCAACCCAAACAGATATGGCCCGTTGGATGATGGTGGGGTTGCTGGTGTGCTTGGCGCACTCAGCGCGTGCGTTCGTCGCCATATGCGGCGGAAGCGCGTGTATGATGCCACGAGACGGGTTCGACAACTCATCTTTGTCCCTCACGAGCTCGAGCGTGAATGTGACGCTGGAGTTTTATCGTAAAAAACAGCAGTCGTACGCCACCCAACCTGCGCTGCGCGCGGTCGCATACT
The DNA here is from genome assembly GCA_040399645.1 of Caulobacteraceae bacterium. Lineage (GTDB taxonomy): Bacteria > Pseudomonadota > Alphaproteobacteria > Caulobacterales > Caulobacteraceae > CAISGS01. The sequence continues at coordinate 4,727 of JBBARR010000026.1, forward strand.
CGGTCACCAAGCAGCTGAACACCTCGAACTGCGCATACAATCACACGCTCGCACACGTCCCTGCAGACGGGATTTCCTGGCCGTCGACCGAGCACGAGAATCTCAAATGCAAATACACGCTGACATTCTACAGCGAGGATGCAGCGCTCTGCGCGTCCACGCTGAAACACGTGGTGACATCGCACACCACTCGACACGCGCTGGTGAAAGTCATCAAGGCACAAGACGGCGCGGGTTTGATGAACACCCTCAATGTTTTTTTATAACTATGACCGTGCAAAAAGAGTATGACCGTGTTGCGCCTCCTCGCTCTTGCCCTCCTCGCCGCCACCGCCACCGCCTCCGCCACCGGCACCGCCTCCTACGTCTCCATCGGCAAGATGTCCGCCACCCTGGACTTTGACTACGGCAAGTTCGCGGACCACAAGTCCATCTACGGTTCTGCTTTCGCTCGCGCCGTGGCTAAGACCATCGGCGCTGGTGCGGAGAACGTGCAGGTGCTGAGCTCCCAGATGGGCCCCACGGGCGTGGCGTCCACGGTGGTGTTCTACACGGTCGTTGCCCCCGCCAACGCGCTGACGATGCAGACGGTGTCCACTCTGCTCTTCGGCGCTGGGGCGCCGGTGGGCGCCGCTGGACTGGCCACGTTCACGAACAACATTGAGGCAATGGGCATGACTCTGACCCCCACTGTGCACTCGGGCAACTCCCTGCCGGCGCCGCCGCCGCCCCTGGCCACCTTCAGCACGGTGTCCCAGGGCACCCAGATCGCCTTTGACAAAAACTTCGCCGACTGGCAGTACAGCGCGTACGCCTACAACGCGGCGGTGCAGAGCGCCATTGCGGAGGCGGTTGGCGTGGACACCCAGGACGTGTGGATCTACCAGAACTCCCTGGCGGAGCACGGCGGCACCGTCGTCACCTTCGACCTCACCTCCTCCAACGCCATCTCCGACACCACCGACGCGTACCATGTGGCGCACAACACCGTCACCTTCGCCGCGCTCTTCAACCACGTGTGCCTGGACGCAAACGGCGAGAACTCCGTCAACTTCAACGGCGTCGGCGGCTGCATCTGCAACAACAACAGCGACGAAGCGAAATCCCTGTCCTTCGGCGGCTGCAACGGCGCCGCGCCCAAGCCGAACTACACCATTGGGCCCGGCTCCGTCATCAACAACGGCTTTGCGACCGCCACGTACGACCGCGCGGGCCCAAAGCTGCTGTCCCTGCTGCAGAAGTACGGCCTCACCTTCGCGACGGATGCGTACTATTACGACCAGCCCACGCCCGCTGGCCGCTAAAGCGCTGGCTTGAGCGCCTACCAGAAGCGTTTGAGCAAGTTTCGCGCTTCTCAATTGCTGACGCCTCGCCCAGCCCGCGGTCGAGGGGTGAAAAGACTCAATGACAGAAGCCGTTTGAATACACGCAGCTTTGTTTGTCCCAAAAAGCGAGACCTATTACGAAGATGGCTGGTCGTTGTAGTACGCGGTGGTCACCGGCAGGCCCTGCTTCTGCAGCGCCGCCACCAGCGCCGGCGTCGCCAAAGCGCCCGGGCCAGCGTTGCCATCCCCAGCGCCAAAGAGCTTGGAGACGGCCAGCACAAAGTGGGGCACGTATGCCAAGCCTCCGCCGCTGGTGTCGAACGTGTCGGACACCTGCTCCGCGCTTGTCACATCGAAGCCGACGACGGTGCCGCCGTTGATGCCCGCAGCGTTCTGGAAGATCCAGATCTGGTTCACATCAACCTTGAGCACCTCCGCCAGCGCAGCCTGCAGAGCCGCGTTGTATGCGAAGGCGACCGTCTGCCACTCCGCCTGGTTCACGTCGAACGCGATGGTCTGGCCTTGCGTCAACACCTGGAAGGTCCCCACCGGCGGTGGCGGTGCGGGCAGAGTGTCGCCCAGGGCGGCTTCACCCAGGCTCGGCCACACGCCCTTCAGCGCGGCCGTGACGCCGCCGTTGTTCAGCCGCGCGTACAGGCTCTCCGCGTTGCCCGCTGGCGCCAGCACCTTGAAGTGCACCACCGTGGCGGCGGAGCCCTGCGGCTCGGCGCCGGTCACCACCACATCCGCCGCCGAAGCGCCCATCAGAGGGCCGATGGCACCGGCAAAGGCGGCGGCGGAGGCAGCCTCATTAGATGTGTAATCGACGAAAGGGAGCATCATTGTGATGGTCTTGGCCTTCGACTCCGCGTTTTGAATGTCGGCCCAGGAGCCCACCGGCGGCGGACTCGGCGGCGATGGCGACGGCGATTGCGGCGGCGGGCTTCGCAGCGGCGATGGCGGCGGCGGGCTTCGCGGCGGCGGTGGCGGCGGCGGGCTTCGCGGCGGCAATGGCGGCGGCGGTCTCGGCGGCGGAGGCGCCGGTGGCAACGGAGGACTTGGAGGGAAATATCCAATTTTATGAACGTATCCACTGGCATTCTTCGCAAGCATGTCGAGCGAATTATTTTGATGATCGTGCTCAAACTTCTTCCACACATATTTCGCATCCGCGTCGCTGGACGTGGGCAAAATGACCGGGCTGTCTTCAAACTGCAAGCGCTGCTGCCGAACAGCAGCCGTGGGCGCCACACCGTCGTACACGCTGACGCCCGTGTCCTCGAGGACAACGACATACGAGCCCATAGAAGCTCCATAGAACAGTTTGTCAGCCTCCTGCGCCAGTTTACCAGCAATGCGACGGTCGTTCAGGCGGATACCACCAGCGCGGAACAGAACCAACGCTTCTTGGTTGATGATCAGGTCAGCAACCACGTCAACCTGGTTCACGCTCAGATGAACGTCTTTCGTAAATGGGATGGAAACACCATGCTGTACGAGCGTCTTATTCAAAGCGATGAAGAAATTGTCTTTCAATCCAACGAGCGACAGTACCGCACCCTCCTGCTGTCGGAACACAAACTCCGCAATCGAAGTAATCAGCGCGCGGTACTCGAGATTGGGGCAGAAACCCGCGGGCCGCTTTATACTTACGTCAAACAAGGCTGTGAACAGCGTTGGCTGTGAAACGTCGTTCATGTCCGTGGTCGTTGTTATTTCCGAACCCGCCTGCATTCCGTGGGTCCACCACCCGACCGGGCGGGCGCCGACTGAGCCGCATGTGTAGTTCAAGTCGGGCGCTGTAAGTACGGAAACTGTGGGCGGACGCGTCTGGTTTGATGGGACGTAGTACACCGCCACGCCCTCGCGCTCCACGCTGATAAGAAAACCGCCAATCAACGAGGGGGCTGCCTTTGTCATGAGTGACGCAAACTGGGTTTTGTCGCTGAGGCGCACGCCGTTAGGGCCGCGCACTTGGAACGCCACCTTGCCGTCGAGCGTGGCATCCAAGCCGCGACGATACGCATCCGGCTGCTCGCGCTCTAAAGGGTTGGCTATGGACTGTGCCAGCTGCTTGAAGAACGCCTCTCTGAAAACAGTATGCGAGAAGCCATCCCCGAGGTTTTCGTAGACGAACTGCACCACCGTGTTTACCAACAGCCCGTACTCGAGCTCTGGGCAGAAAAAAGGCGCTTGTGACCCAAGAACAACCTTGCCGTCCGCCGTTTTTGTCCGGTTGTTTTCGTACAACCCAAGCATCGAATCCCACACGCCCGCGTACAAGGAGACGTTCGGCTGACGAACATGTTTTCCCGCCACACTCTTGGTCTCCCGGTTGTACCACATGCTGTCACCCCACCACCACGCGGCGGGCCGCGGCGGAACGACCGCGCCGCACGCATATTGAGGGAGAAATGAGGTGGGGCTATCCGTGTCAATCGACAACGCAGCGCCGGCGACGCGCACCAGCAGGGCGGCGAGCACGCAGCGGTACGCCATGATATATGTAAGCATTGCAGTCGCGTAGTTATATTTGCGGCACCCGATGATTCAAGTCATCTGCGGCTGTATGTTCTCCGGAAAGTCCACCGAGCTGCGGCGCCGCATGAACCGCCACCTGCTCGCCGGCGCGCGCTGCGTTTTCATCACGCACGCATGTGACACCCGCTACGGCGCCCCGGCGGTAACCACGCACGACGGGAGCACCAGCCAGGCGCAGGCGGTGTGCCGCCTGGCGGACGCGCGCGTGGACGGGGCGACCATCGTGGGCGTAGACGAGGCGCAGTTCTTCCCGGACCTCGTCGAATTCACCGAGGCGTGGGCCAACTCGGGAAAGCTTGTCATCGTGGCGGGCCTGGACGCAACCTTTCAACGTGCCGCGTTCCCCGCCGTGGCGGCGCTCCTGTGCAGGGCTGAGAGCGTGACGAAGCTGACGGCGGTGTGCTCCTGGTGCGGCAGGGACGCGTCCTACACGGTGCGCACGGCCGCCACCGGGGCGGACCCTCTGGACACCAGCGACGGCTCACTGGTGGGCGGCACCGAGGCTTACAAGGCTGCCTGCCGCACGTGCTGGTTCGACGCGAGCAGCTCCCACGCGCGGCTGCCCGGGCTCTTGCAGTGAATGGCGCGGCGCGCGGAGAAGCGCTCCACGTCCCACCCTGCGAGCGCTGTCACCACATCGGGCACGTCGTGGTTGCAGAACACCACCCACGCGCGCGCCTCGCGCACCCGGCCCAGCAGCCGGGCGCCGTCCGCGGGGCCGAAGCCGCCGCTGGTGTAGGCAACAAAGGTGGTGGGCGCCAGCTTGGCGAAGGGCGGGTCGAGGAAGACGCTCGCCCGCGGGTCGGCCAGGGGCGTCGCCAGGGCATCCTCCCAGGGGCGCACCGCGAAGCGGACGTCGTGAAGGCGGTACAGCTCGGCGAGCTGGCGGACGGCGACAGGGTCCACCACCTTGGGGGTTTTGTAGTTGCCAAACGGCACATTGAACTCGCCCGCCCTGTTCTCACGGTACAGCCCCCGGAAGCACAGCTTGTTGAGGTAGACGAACAGCGCGGGCGTGGGGGCGGCGTTGAAACGCGTCCGCGCCGCGTAGTACGCCTCCGCGCTCACGTCCAGCGCCAGGTGCTCGAGCGCCGCAATCAGCCCGTCCGGGTCGCTCTTCACCGCCAGGTACACCGCCACCAGCTTGGCGTTCAGGTCGCTCGCGTGCACCGCCCCGCGCACGCGCCCGGACCGGAGCACCGCCTCCAGCACGGAGCCGCCGCCCAGAAACGGCTCGTGGTACTCGTGGATCACCGGCGGCAGCTTGTCCAGGATGCGACCCACGCTGGCGCCCTTGCCGCCCACCCAGTGCAGGAGCATTCCTGGACGAGAGGAGACTGAAAACGCGTGTATATATTTCACGCATAGTGTGTTAACCAAGTAAACCCTTAAAAACTACGTAATCCGTGCTCGTACTGACGGGCGCAGGCGACGTCTGCGACCGCGTTTGCGACGGCGTCTGCGACGGCGTCTGCGACGGCGTCTGCGACGGCGTCTGCGACGGCGTCTGCGACTGAACCGCGGAGCACTGCGGCGGGCGGCCCGGCGCGGCCGGCGGGGGTGGCGGCGAAGGGGCGAGTCCGCCAGAAGGGCGAAGGCACATGTTCCAGGGGATGTAGGGGGCGGAACGCAGGTCCGGTACAAAGTCCGGGGCGTAGGGAGCTGGGGGTGAAGGCGACGGTGAGGGGTAGGGCGGGGCAAGGGCGGGACCGTTGAAGCCGTGAGAATTTGTAGCGCTTGTACCGTCGTTTATGAAATAGTACCAATACGCACGCTGTGCAAACGCCTTGTTCACGTAAGCCATGTTGTCGAAATGGATGCGGTATGAGACTCCGGTGCTGCAGTTCGTGACATCAATTTTGAAATCCCGCGGCGGGCCTATGCTCGCGTTGACCGTCACGGTCAAATTGTAAACAACTGTGCCAACGTTGATCGCTGGGAGCTGTGCCTTCATAAAGGCGACGCCGACCGAGCCGCACGAATCAAGGTTCATCGAGGACGTTTTGTCCAGCAAAACGTAAAGTGGTCCAAACGTGAACCAAGGCGACGTTGCTGTTGCGTTCAGAAAGAGAGGTTCGCCGTTATCAGCATTTCGTATGTTTTGGTTGAAGAAATGGAAATCGGTGCCCGACGGAGGAGGGGTGAAGTTTCCGGAATTGTAGAAAGACTCAATCGCGACATTCGTTGGTGACCGGTTCAAAACCGTGATAGCTGCACACGCTGGCGGAGGCGAGGGCGGGGGCGGAGGCGGACTCGCAACCGACTGAGAGATCTTGCGGATGAGGTTATTCGACGTATCCGCCACGTACACGTCCTTGGTGATGTCAACAGCGACACCAAGAGGTCCACTGAAACTCGCGAACGGGCCATCCCCGTCGTTTCGAGCTGGAAAACTACTGCCAGCCAAGGTTGTTGCACGACCGTCGGTGCCGAGCCTACGGATGCGGTTGTTCAGAGTATCCGCCACGTACACGTTGCCGTCGGAATCAACTCCCAGCTTGCCTGGCGTGTTGAAGCTAGCTTTCGCGTGCCCACCGTCAGCAAACGCGGCGTTCCCATTTCCAGAGAACGTGCTCACCACACCAGACGCAATATGAATCCTGCGAATGCGGTGGTTATTCGCGTCGGCCACGTACAGGTACCCCCCGAACACTGCGACCCCAGACGGTTTGTTAAAAGACGCGAGCGTGCCCGTGCCGTCGGCGAAGCTCGCGCGCCCGCTTCCGGCGAGCGTTGTGACGTTGCCTGTGACGACGTTGACCTTGCGAATGCGATGGTTACCATAATCAGCCACATATAGAAATCCTGAACCGTCAGAGGCGACGTCAATAGGTCCACTGAATCTCGCGTCCGTTCCCACGCCGTCTGACGATCCAAAGTCTGTGTGGCCAGCAATGGTGGAGACAATCTTCGATGATAATACCAACCTTCGGACGCGGTTGTTTCCCTTGTCAGCAATGTACAGAGACCCTAGATACTCTGCGACCCCAGCAGGGGTACTAAACCTCGCGTTCGTTGGCGCTCCGTCGACGAAATTGGGTTCGCCGTTGCCAGCCAATTCTGTGACGACATTGGAGGTCTCGCTCCACGAGCAGATGCGATGGTTGCCTGCATCTGCTATGTACACAAGTCCGCCGGCCAAGGCAACCCCGGCAGGACGATAAAATGGCGAGACAAGAACGGCGCTAATGGTAACCAACCCAACAGTGGTGACATCGGCATTCAACGGTGGTGGAGGAAGCGGGGGGAAAGAGGCTACAGGCGGGGCGACGGGCGTGGTGCACACGCGAAAGGGATACGTGGTTGACGTCACATAACCAGTGCTGTTTATGATACCTGACAACCAATTTTCCACGCTGGAATAATAGGGGTTTAGGGTGGTTGTGTCACTTCCAGAAACGAACGCTGTCTGATTAAATCTGTAGTAGAAAGTGTCTTGGCACCTGAGCACAGATACGCCCATACAAGCTATGGCATATAGGCTGCCGAGCGCTTTAGCCAGACGTGAACTTGAACAAAATGACGCGCTCACAAGCCCAAATGTCCACATAGGGTTTGCAAGTGTAGATGGAGAGTTCGTGTCAATAAACGAACCGCCGTACGACCCACAATGGCTCATGTCGGGATTTACATTTGCAGCATGCATCGGCAACGCCACGCCGGGGCCGAGGGTGAACCACTGTGTGTACCGGAGGAGCTCATAATCGTGCACCGAGTCGCCCCACACCACGGACGTGTTGACCCTGAAGCCGTAGCAGGACGGTTCAGCGCACCCCCCGTTTGTGAGCGCGCGAGACGGATCGGCAAAGCTTCGCGCTCCAGCAGCAACCTTCTCGTTCTCCTCTCCCGGGCAGTACGTGTAAGGCGAGGGAGGCGGGGGCGGGGGAAACGGCGGGGGAGAGGGAAACGGCGGTGGGGAGGGCGGGGGAGAGGGAGGCGGCGGCAGCGACGGCAAGTTATTCGGTCTCTTTAACTTGGGATTGGCTGCTGTCACTGCAAGGTTTACAAAAATTGCCACAAATATGGTTCCAAATGTAAAAATAAGGCCTTGTGGAGTGACGAAATTTGACAATATACCTAAAATTGCGCTACCACAAGCAGACGCTATCGAGACTTCAACCCCGCCCGCCACCACCGCGGCTGCTGCAGTTTCAACCCCGTCCGCGATGACCAACCCCGCCGCATTCTCAGCTACTTCACCTTCAACCGCGCCCAAGACGGCGGACGCCCCATTGCCACCTACAACGGCAGCAGCCCCAGCATTCAACAAAACTCCAGGTCTTAAACTGGAACGTAAAATGGAAAACGTTTGCCTAGTGGCACCGTTTACCGCATTTCGAGGCGGCCTGGCAAACATGGCAAAATATTCTTCCAGCACAGCCAATCCACGTGGGGGTGACAGCATACTAACCGCTTCATAAAACGCGTTTCGTGCAGCATTCGTTGGTGACAACATATTATCAACGGCGAGGTTTGTCAATCTTTGGGATAATTCTTCGACGACTGAAGCCTGGATTCTTAAAAATTCTTCTTCAAGCGATTTTGCCGCATTCGTTTTTAGCAAGGAGGCTGCGGCTCTTCGTGCTGTGTATTCGGCTCTTCGTGTTGCTATTCTTTGTGCAATCCTTTCCTGTGCAAGTTTTTTTGCTGCTTCTTTTGCGGCTAGATCGACGGCTTCTTTTGCGGCTAGATCGGCGGCTTCTTTTGCGGCGGCTTCTTCGGCTCGCTCGGCGGCTAGAGTGGCGGATCTTGCTGCTCGAACTCTTTTAATGGCTGCAACGGCTTTCTCAACTGCGATTTTTCGTGCAGCGGTCTTGGCAGCAAGCTCTGCGGCTTGTCTCTCCTCATTGGCAAATGCTTGTGCCGCGACCTCGTTTGAGACCAAATTCCTCGTATGACGTGTGGAAACCTCATAAAGACTCCTTAAAGCGGCTTGAACTTCTGGTGTAACTTCATATTCTACTTCTGCCGGCATATTGTAAACACCGCCGTTCAAGTCCCAAAATTGCCTCAGACCAGATACCGGCAGACCAGATACCGGTGTGAGCAAATGGCGGCGTGTTGAGTCGTCGACGTTTTCTTCAAAAAGACGACGGCCAAGTTGATAATCGTCAAAGGATGCATAAATTCCGATCGTATCAAAATCCTCACGATTCAAGTCGTAATTTGAGAAAGCAGGGATGGGGACGGGACTCTCAGCAACGTTTAGGTTTGTTCCGTTTGTGTAGAAGGCAACTTTGGAACTGGGTCTGAGCGACGTAGGGGCGGAAGTACAGACGAAGCTGTTTGAAGCGTGCCTTTCAACGACATACCACCGCGTAACCCATGAGAGATGAGATATTTGGAAACACGAGTCACAAGCCTGGCCGTAAGTCACCAAACCAGATTCAACGGTTTCCGAGGTGACGCAGACTACCATGTCATTTTGTGGCACAATCGGAACTGGCGGGTCCGTGAAAAGTGTCCAAGGCTCAATTTCCCAACCCAAAGCTCGTGCGCCATAAATGGTCGGAAAGAGGTCCAACTCGTCGCCAGGGGACATGAGTTCGTAGGGACTAAATGTGTGAAAATCGGGCTTATATCTCGCCACATCCGACCCCTCGTACATATTGTACTGTACCAGACGGTCGTACAGCGGCGATGAGGCAGCAAGGTCCAGATACGGCGTTCCTATTTGTTTCCACAGGAGCTGGTAATTGTCACTAAAGTAATTATCAGTCGGAATTTTATGGTTCTGAGAACAAAACAACGTCTTGGTCACTGAATTGTAGGAAAAGAGAAATTTAACGTTTTCTGAAGGCAAAGCCCCTCCGGTGTATGGGGCTTTACGCGGTGCAAACATATTGTTCATGAAATCAGTTGGTCTTTTTACGACAGTTATAGATCTTGGGCCACAACGGGCGTACATGGCATCTGTATTTCCGAATTTAGGGGACACAACTTCAAGAAACATTTGCGCCCATCCATCGTTCATCTGTTTGTAATCATTAAACCCCTGGACTGTTTGTTTAATAAATGCATGTCCGTTGGATGTGTCTTTATTTGTGACGTGGGCCTTGAAAACGACAGGGGTACCTCGGAGCACACTGAGACCGAACCCGTGCGAATGATTGATGTCAAGTTTTAAAGAATTTTGCCGCCTGACGACGTGTGGCCGCATTTTAACGTACATTCCCAGATCGGTACTTTTGATTCTGACAAGAAAAGAAGACCCTGTGTTGAACACGAGGCTGTTCTGTTGAAGCTGGCGAACCGAACCGCGCGGCACCGCCGTCTTGTCGATGATGTCTTCCAGACCCGCAAGCTTTCGACGAGCAGAATAAGTTTCGTTAGGTTCCGTCAAAAAGGTTTGTTCCAGAAATGTCTGTTTATTGGCTTTTAAATCTTGGTAAATGAATGATTCGATCGGAATATTCTTTCGAAAGAAAACTCGCCAATATGCATTCGTAATCAACACATGCTTTCGAGAGTTGCACTCGTACCGAAGGAGTTGGCACGAGTGAGTCATTGAGTTATACTGAAAGCCGTCGCAAGCATACCCGGTCCAGAAGTCGCACAATATCTCGCACTGTGCCAAATTATCAACCATTGCAGAAGCTAGATAGAAATCTTGAAAGTCTAAAACGAAATTCGAGGTACACACCATTTGAAAGCCTTTGAGAGGTCCTATTTCCACAAAAGGCGTCACAAGGGCGTCACCAAAAGCCTCGTTATACAATGTCGCATTCGTGGAAATTGACCCAAAGTATTTTCCAACCATCGTGGACATCTTCATAGAAGTGGGACTCAACGACGGTGCGGCAAGTCGCAAAGACTCATCTACGATAGTTTCCTTCAGCGCACGGGTGAACAAACCGACGTTGCGCGTGTTATCCAAGACGTTCACGGACGTGCGAGCGCCCCAGTTTGGAACATCGCTGCACGCGCCGCTCACAGGCGCACAGTCGATGACAAACGTATACTCGCCCAAAACAGCGTCCACCGGCAATTTGTGACCCCTGATAACAACTGTCTGGCCTACAGTCAAGTTGTGCGCCTCGGCGGCATAGACAGCAATTCTGATGTTGTTTTTTAGGCCGGCGAGCTGTCTCTGTGGGCCGCTCATCACGAGTTCATTAAATCGGGTCAGCGATTCTTCGTAATACGAAAAATACGCTAAAAACGCATTGTCTTCACACGGACGATACCCTGAAGCATCCACAGGTCTTAGACCAGCAAGCGTGTCGCACCATAATTTTCGAATCTCATAAACGTCGTAAGGTGTAATGCGACGGAATTTTTGATCTCCTCTCACGGGACCGGGGTATAAGCGGTAGCCTTGTACTGGGGAAAAAAGGGTATATTCAAAACGCGTTTCATAGTTTGGCGAATCAAGGGATTCGAGGTCCCTCCAATCAAGATGGGCCTGTAAACCCGGACCCACTTCTTCGTACGTCAAGGAAGCAACATCCGCACGTGTGATACCCTTGAATGAACACGTTATATCGCCAAAAATCTCCATGAAGTCAGGGTCAATTGCTGCTCTTCTTGCGTCTCTCCAAGGATGAAAACTACCAATTAGGGTTTGGTCATGACTAAATTTATGATAAAATCTATGTTCGCCCGAAAGGGCGATATTCAGTTTTGGTCCATCGCATTCTGCATAACGACCGTTGCAATCAAGCTCCTCTCTGATCGCGCTAGTAAAGGTTGATTCATTTTGGCCGAACAATTTTTCGCAAAACTGATTGACACTTTTGGCACCCGTAGGAGGATCATAAGGTTTATTCATGGGTTTTTTTGGATCCTTGTCGTTCGGGACCTTGCCTATATCGGGAAACAGGTCAAGGCACACGTTGTTTTGCACTCCTTTTTGGCGTGTAATACCTATTTGATCGTCATATTCGCAATTGTGGTCAATTGGCCCTGAATCTTTTCCAGCCCAACCTTTGCCGACAGTTGGAGAATATTTTCGTTTGATTTTGTATCGCGCCGCGGGTGCATTCTGCTGAAATTCTCTCCAGCCGTTGTCATGTGTTTCCGTAAAGACTTCTATCTCATCTTGAAAGCAATCATTACCTCGGTTTTCTAATTCATTGGGGCAATGACTGAAAAAAACATCGCTCTTTTTGGGATAGTTGCCTGGGGCGAATGTGGGATATGATGATATTCTATCGTTAAATGGATTATGAAATCGGTACTTGAACGTGAATGAAATTGGAGGAGGCTCGATGCTAATCGACGTCCCGAGCATCAAGAAATCTCGCTCCTTATCTTCCCCGGACAGCCCATAGAAGGTCACTTTAAAATTTTTTCGGACCGAGTCGTCAATAAAGACGTTCTGATAGTTTGAGCTCGTGCGCGCGTCGACCATAGCCTTTACGTCGTCACGCGTCCCGTTTGTAGTCACTATGATGGTGTCCGACTTGGATTGGCCCTCAGCAATCCATCGAGCCACTCTTTGGTCAAGACCCGGTGCAGGCAAAACCACCTTACGAATCGCATGCACCTTACGAATCGCATGGTTTCCAAAGTCCGCGACATACAGGTTGCCAGCCCTGTCGAAGGCCAAACCCCTTGGTGCATTAAATAACCCTCCTGCGCCGTCTGCCGAACCTAGCGAACCGTCAGTGCCAGCAACCGTCGTCACAAGCCCTTGACCAGAAATTTTGAGTATCGTGTGAGTGGCTGAGTCCGACACGTACACGTCCGTCGCCGTCGCCGTGTCACGCACAACAATCCCCTCAGGCTGAACAATCCCGGACGAGACTGAACTTTCAGCCAAAACAGTCATTTCATGAGCTGGCGTGACCTTGAAGACCTTGTGCATAGTGGTGTCGACGACGTAGAGGTTGCCTGCTCGGTCAAATGCCATGCGGCCAGTTGGGTACTGAAAAATGGATTGAAAAACTATCGAGTAGCCGCCGCCGGCTTGGATTTCAGTGACGGAATAAAACCCGTTGGTCGAGACGTCCTGCGCCTTCAAATAGAGTTTTTGAGTCGCTGGATTCCATGCAATTGCTTCGAAAGGCCCAAAAGTGGCGTCTGCGGTGAAATACAACTGACGGTTCTTGTAAACTTTCGTCGAGGTAAACGCGTAAACATCGACACCAGCGTCGTCTACAGCAACTCCCAGAAGCTGAGCGTCGGTCGTAAAAAAGAGGCGTTCCTCAGATTGCGCATTACTCAGAGATGACGTGTAGTGTATTGAATTCGCTTGTCTGGGGGTTATTCCGCTCGCGCAAGTGAAAAAAATGAAACCGCTGGCATTTAAACCAAGTGCGTCAGTAGGACAAGCATCATAGACATAGGTTAGAACGTCGTTATCAATATATCGATAATATCCTTCAAAATGACGAAGTGTAGACACCATAAACGGTGGCGGCGCGGGCGGCGCGGGCGGCGCGGGCGGCGGCGGGCTGACGGAGGCACAGTCCCCGACAGCCGTCTCGGCTATAGCGGCGAGGAAGGCGTAGGAAGGGCGCAGCTTGTCGTCGCCGTCAATGTTGGACACCGAGAATGTCACCGTCCGGCCGTAGCTTGTGGGTTCGATGTCGAAGGAGTCCTCCCGCCACGCGGCGTCCGCGTAGTACTTGGGCACCGGCGAGTTTGAGCACGGGTGGTTGAGCAGCTTGCGCTTTCCGAAACTGGGACCCCCAAAATATTGCGAGGCCCAGCTGGGCGGAAACGGAGGCGGGGGCGGCGGCGAGTGACACGGTGGCAAGACCGGGTGCGAATCAGACAGATCCCCACACCCGTACTCAAACGCGTACGAGTGGTTGAGAACATCGTCGGACAGCTCAAACCTGACTCGGTCGTCGGAGTTTGTGTTGTTGCGCGTGTCGTAGCACACAAAGTTGTAGTAAAAGAAAACCTTCACAGCATATGGAGAAAGCTGCAACGTGAATTGGAGAGACGTGTCGTTCAAGACCACGTAGAAGCGCTCGAGTGGGCAAGTCACAATCCACGGCGCCTCCGTGCCGAGCGTCGGCACCGTGTATGTTGACGCCAGGATTGGCATTTCTAACAGATCCGGTAGTTCGTACACAACTTTAAAATCGCGCGACCCCAGGTCGCACTGGGGGGGCGGCGGCGAAGGAGGCGGTGGCGACGGGGGTGGCGAAGGGGGGGTAACGAGTCCGAATAATTGGGCGCCATGAACTGACGAGCCCGAACGCAGTTGAAGCAGGCTAGGATTGTCAGAGTAGTTCAAAAACACTGCGGCGAGAGCGGGTTGGTCGCGTGGTACAAGAGTGTAGCCGGCTGGTGCCGACTGGGCAGGAAACGAAGAACACGACAATGTGGTGCAGTAGTCCACGGGAGTAGTGGTGTGCACAAAATCCCAAGATTGAAAACCTTCGCATTCTTGGGCTGCAAGCAGCTGAAGACCACCATCGAGGCACACCGGCAAACCGTCCGCTTGAAGCGCGCCCGAGACGTCGTTGTAAATGAATGCGATTTGATGCGTTGCACCTACAGGACCTAAACGTTGTTTCCCGTCGCTTCCGAGAACAAGACCGATATCGACGAATTGAGTAAGAAACGCCTTGAGAAAGAAAACCCTCGGACCCGTATACTTCGGCCGCGAGCGCGTGGTTTCAATTTTGCGAATGCGGTCGGTGTCGGCGACGTAAATATCACCACGAGCGTCAACATCCACGGCGTAGGGCTCATAGAATAAGGCGTCTCTTCCGTCCCGATAACCACCCGAATTGAGACCACACAGACCTGCCAACGTGCTCACATCGCCCGACTGGGTCACGATGCGAATGCAATTGTTACCAGTGTCCGCGACTATCACGTTCCCCGCATAGTCTACTGCAATCCCCTTAGGGTCATAAAAACGAGCCGACGAGCCTTGTCCGTCTGCAAATGCGCCTTCCGAATTGCAGTCACCGGCGAGCAACTCGCTCGTGCCATCCATGGTCCACGTGAGGATACAAAAGGCGTCACCGGTTAGCAACAAGTTCGTATACAACGGCCTGTGCACCAAACCATAGATAATACCACCCGCAACAACGAATTCATAAGGCGCGTATTGTGAGGTTATGATTCGTGTATCATAATAGCCCGTCGAGTCAACTTCTTCATAACGAGAGAGCCAACCATTTTGCCCACCAACTCGCACGAACACAACTGACGCTTCGTCGATCGCAATCGAGCAGCCAGCATCATATGAGCCATCACATTGACCAAATCCAGTCCACACGTCTTGATTCTTTAAAACGAAGCCCATATAGGCGTCACCAGTAAGAAGCAGATACACGTTTCCTTCGCGATCCAAAGCCACGTTTGAGATGAAGAATTCATTCCTGGTTTCGTTGTACACGGTTGCTGTCGCCGCACTCCCGGCCGTCACGGAGATTAAACGGCTAACACTAGACATGGCAGCTTTTTCTACGACGTACAAATCGCCGTTCGGAGCCACCTTGACCTTGATCAGTAGGTCTGAAAACACAGCATCCGTTCCGACGCCGTCGCGGACTGTTCCTCCTCCAGCAACCGTTGTGACCATATACGCGCGGACTGATCCTCCTCCAGCAACCGTTGTGACCATATTCGCACCCGGGCGGACAGCCGGAGGCGTGCCGCACGACATGACGTAGGAGATGTTGATTGCACCGATGAGCAGGGCAGCGTTGTTACCATATCCGTATTGCCAAGCCGCCAATTGTACTTGGTTCGACACGCTAAATTTGACGTCGATATCGGCGAATCCAGAAGGAACGTCAAACTCGAGAACGCTCCACGAGGTCAGTCCGGTTTGATTAAAAGATGACGGATACGCTGCCGAGCTCGTGGAGCAGGTCACGTAGGAATTGAGAAAATCGTACAACGAGCCCTGAGAAGAGACAGTCACGTTAGCGATATCCAAGGCATCATAATAGAGATAAGGATTCCTGCCGTACAAGTCGCAAAAAAACGCCACCTGGATCGAGACGTGAGCGGCAACGCCTTCAAGAACAAATGTTCTGTTGATGGTCGTCGACGATGTGCCATCACTTCCAGTTCTGCCAGCCTGAACGACCAGCATGAACGGGTTTCGAGGCGGCAAGATGGCAACTGAATATCTCGTTGTATTATTGGGGCGATCCGACCCAAAAAACTGGTTTACGAACGCAGCGCGTCTCTGCGAAGGTTTCGTCTTTGTCCAGTTCAATATCCCAGTTGCAAACCCGCCATCGAGAGAGACCGGTGGCTGGTAGCAGTCCTTGTTCTGCACGCCAGCGTTCGAAGAAGCGGGCGCCGCGATGAGCGGCGAGTTCGACACAAGGCGTATGCGGCTGTTGCCAGAGTCGAGGAAGTACACCCCGTCCGACCCCACAGCCACGCCCATCGGGCGATTTACCGCGGCTATGCCGACGGGCCCGTCAACAAACCCAGGCGCGGTCCGCAGAACAGTCGTCATGACGCCGCGCTTCACCTTGCGGATGGAGTTTGCGATTGGGCTGGTGACATACACCATGTCGTCCGCCACAGCCACAAAGGTTGGGTACATGAGCGTGCCACCCGCACCGTCCGCACCCCCCGCGACGCCGGGGACACCAGCCACGGTAGACACCCGGGCCGAAGAGAGGTCCACCGCCCGCAGCACGTGGTTTCCCGAGTCCGCGACGACCAAGCGACCGCGGGCCAGGTCGCACGCGACGCCGATGGGGTCCATAAACCGTGCTCCGTTGGCGACGCCGTCCGCATATCCGCATGTGCCGCCCGCGAAGAGCCGAGGCTGTCCATAAACCTTACCGTTCCAGGGGACCACCATGACCGAGCACGTCTGGGAGGCCACCACGTAGACGGACGAGGCACAGACAGCCATCCCATGAAGGGCTGAGCTGTCGTCGAAATAGGCGATGTCAGTAAAGTTGCTCGTTGCATCATTCGTCAACGACCTGCTCTTCAGCACAGCGCCGTCCAAAACCAAAACGGTTTGGTAAATGGGGTCAGAGCTCACGGCAGTTGGGTTGTCGAATTCAACCACCTCTGAGCCCATGTAGAGCTTGTTGCTGTCGAGAAATAGGAGCGTCCCGGAGACCGAATCCAAGAGAAACGACATACCAAACACACTGTTGGCCGAACCAAGCGAGGTGCCGACGTTCAGAGCTGAAACCGTGCGCGCCACTGACTGTGCGGGTGAGCTCGCGTTGCGCACCAAACGCACATATGACGCCTCCAGGATATACAGGTTGCCGTCACGATCAAACGCGCCGCCGCCGCATCTCTGGAACACAGCGGCCGCGCCGACGCCGTCGACAGAACCAGAGGGCGCCGCCGCGTTGCCTGCCACGGCTCTTGCCCGGCCGTCCTGCAGAACATACACGGTACGCGCGCCCAAGACAAACACGCCGCCCGAGGGCGAGAGCACCAGCGACTGCACGTCGGTAACCCCCGTGGCGAGCGCGATGACCGATCCCAGAGGGTCGACGTACGAGACAGACGTCCCAGACACGTCCACCGTGTAGACCACGCCGTCTGGCGACACAGCGAGCGCGGCGATCGGGGACGGGGTGAAGGTGGTGGTGACACCACCAGCCGCGTCAACCACCCGCAGCGACGAACCGTCCAAGAGATACACGGCACCACGGGCGTCGGTCGCGATGGCCTGCAAGTCACAGAACGTGGCGTCGCCGTAGCCACCGTCCTGCGGGGGGCAAGCACGTTCACCCTTCACAAGAGTTGTCACGTTGCCGCGCGAGACGGCGCGGACGGCGGTGTTGCCGCTGTCCAGCACGTACAGCGTCTGGCGCTGCGACCAAGCCAAGCCGGTGATGTTGGCGAACGACGCGGTGAAAATGTCCCCATCCTGCAAGCCAGGCGCGGTGGCGCCGATCGTGCGCACGTACTCGTTGGAAGGGGCGTAGACGTTGATGAGGTTGCGACGGGCATAATAGACCAGCGACTCGTCATCCACCACCACAGCCGCCGCGCGCTCACGCCGCACGGTCGTCACGTTGAAGCGAACTTGTCGGGCCCGCCGCACGCCGAGCGTGGCGCAGGAGGGCGAGCCCTGTGAGCACGAAGCAACGAGGGTGCCGTTGGACACACCGAAATTCGCCAGGCCGACAGCCCCGCTCTCGGCGCCGCATTGGGATGAACCGCGAGCCTTGAAAACGTTTCCAAAATTATCCTGCACACACACGCACCCGGTTTTGCACTTCTGGTTGTTTGGACCGCACAGGTCGCTGCCGCACCGGCTCAGCGACATCTGCGCAGTAAAGTAGAACGTGCGCCACGGCGAAAGACAGACGTGGTCGTCGTACACCGGCGCGCCGGCGCACCCGTCGCCAAAGTCGAAGGGTCTGGCGCACCGGTAGCCTGGACAGGGCGAGACCACGCCGTCCGACACTGAAAAGTTGGCGAGCACGACAGGCCCGGCGCCCTGGACGCTGCACTGCTGCGCCAGCGACACCTTTCGTCCAGACGCGCAGGCGCAGCCGCCAGGGCACAGCTCGTTGTTTTGGCCGCACAGTTCGGGCCCGCACTTCTGCAGCGACTCGCTGGGTGGAAAGAAATACGCCTCCGCAGGGGAGACGCACTTTGAGCTCGTCTCCATCACCAACGCAGCCGCGCAGCCGGTGAGCGAGAGCGGGGGCGGCGGCGGCGCCGGCAGGGGGTTCGAGAGCGCATACACCTGATTCATGGCAGAGTCAGCCATGTACAGGGTCGTGGACGACACCACGAGACCGCTGGGGGACTCGAAATTGGTGGCATAGGCGCGGAGGTCGAACCCGGTGTCGCTCACGCTGTACACCGTCGGCCCATCCGTGAAGTACACCCGACGGGCGTAGTCGGCAGCCATAAAAGCCGGCGAGCAGAGCTTGGTGGCAAGCGAGTGGGAGTTACCAGTTTGGAGGTCGACCCGCAGGACGGAGCCCGTGCACTTCGCTCCGGACGGCTTCACGGCCACAAATGCGTTTTTGCCGCGCACAGCGAGCTTGCTCAGGGTGAGGCCCTGCAGCTGCAGCCCGCTGCACCACACTGTTCGAGGGTCCGCGCCACTCAGCAAATACAGGCAGTAGTCGTCGATGTAGGCCAGGCCGCCCACCGCGGGAGCGTTCCTCATACCCAATGCCGTCACAGACACGAGCGTGGAAACCACAGCCCCGGTTGCGGCGTCCACGAAATTCACGGTGTCATCCTCCGCTGAGACAAAGACGTGGGAGCCGTTCGACGCTAGCGCCCTGACCGAAAACTGAGACACGCAGAGAAACGAGACGGTGTCAAGCTGAAAGTCGACCCGCTGAACAATGTCGAAGCGACCGAGCGCCGGGTCGCTGTTCGCGGACGCGACGTACAGCACGCGGTGTTGAACGTCGCTGTTGATGTTGCCCGCGGCCAGGGCGTGCGGCTGGTGCACCGCGGCCGAGCGCAGCGGCACATCACGCAGCGTCGTGTAAAACGCCCGCTCCTGTTCGTCGAGTTGAGGCACGAGCACGGAGTTCCCGGCTCCGTCGCCGCCGAACAGGGGCTGGCGCAGGGCTTCCCCCGAGGCAGCGGCGAGTGAGCTCAGGAGCAAGAAGGCTCGACGCATATGCTCTTATATGTTCGACACATATATATACGAATTCCCTAGCTTGAACGCCGACATGCGTTTGATGCAGGTTGAGAACGCGACGCTGATCGAGAAGATTGACAAGGTTGAGACGCTCATCGATGACGCCCTGCGAGCGGACTATAGCGCGAACTTGTCGGTCGACGCGATGTTGCAAAAGCAGACGCGCTCAGAGATCGAGGAGCAGATTGAGCGCGTCACCTGGGCCTGGGAGGAGGACTCGGCAACAAGTCTCAAAAACGAACAAGACACGCTGGCTGGCATGGTTGACTCTGCGCTGATGACCTTCGGCATCGACCCGCACACCCTCGTGAGCGGCGTCACCACGCACTCCGTCAACGCCCTTGGCGCCGGCCGGGCAGCTGTGGGTGCCATCAAAGCCAACATGCACGACAACCTGCAGAAAGCCTTCAGCAACTACCCTCGCCTGGCGGTCATCAGCGAATGGTCCCTGCTGCTCACGCCCATGCTCGTTCTCGTCTTTTGCTTCGCATGGATACGCCGCGGCTCGGTCAAAGAGTTCTCTCTGCGCTCGGAGCTGCTCCTGCTGGGCCACCTCTACTGGGCTTCGTACTACATCTCCCTGGCGACGTCCAGCGTGATGCTGCCGTCACGCCCGCCTCTCACGGCGTTCTCAGAGTACCAGCCAGAACAATACGCCGCGTTCCAGGTCCTGGTGTTCCTCTTGTTTCTCATCTACGTCCTCTTCGTGGCCTCAAACCTGTACAGCGCCCGGACGCGCAACGCGACCCTGCAACTGGTGGGCGCGATGTTCATTCTGTTTCACTCGTACGTCTTTGTGACCCAGCCGGCGCTCGAGGCCAGCCAGGCACCCGGCGTCGCAGAGCAGCACTGGTTCGCCGCCTACGCGGCTATGCTGGTCTTCATGACGGACGCCGTGGCAGTGGACCGCAAGAACAAAGACGAATGACTCACCTGTGGTCCAGCTTGCCAACCTCAACGTCCCGCACGCCCTTGATCTCGGCCAGCTGCTTAAACACGCCCGGACGCTCCGCCGGCGTGGCGGCGAGCAAGAGGCGCATGAGGTCCTTGCACGCCGCCACGTAGGTGGCCTCGAGCTCGAAGCGGTGCAGCTCCTTCTTCTTGGCAGTGTCGAAGCGCATAAGGTTCTTGGCGTGCGCGCACGCCGAAAACGGCACAGGCTGCACGCGGGCCAGCACCAGCAGATCCCAGTGTTTGGTGACGTCGCGGAACTCGTCCTGAGCCAGCCCCGTTCGAAAGTGAGGGAGCGTCCGCCCACGTACGAAGCACACACGGCTTTTGCGCGCGATGCGCTCGCCGAAGCGCTCGTTCACGTCGTCATTCGCGAGCACTGTGCGCTCCACGTGCAGGATGTGCTGGTACAGTGCTCGCACCTTGCACGTCCGGGTCACCGGCTCGTTGAGGAGGCGCTCGCGCTCCAGCAGGTCCAGAAACAGGGGCGACGCAAAGTCCAGACAGAGCGGGTCGTGCGCCCCGGCGTCGTCGCACGCCGCCGCCTCGCCGAGGAGGCGAGTGGTCAGCCCCCGCTCGGCGCGGTCCCGCACAACCTGCTGACGGAGCTCGGCGGCGAGATGGAAGAAGTATGGGTTGTGCACCACGCCGCGCTCCTCCGCGCCCGTCTGGAATGAAAAGACGCAGTTGCACAGCGTGCACATCATCTGGTCGCAGCCGCCAGAGCGAACGATGCACGCGTGGCACCTCGGGCAGCTCTGGGACTGCGTGAGCACGGCGCGCAGGCTTGCGGCGGCTCCACGCTCGCAGGCGTGGTCCGGGCCCGCAGGGGCGGCACACTGCACGCAGTGCGCTGTACCACACACCATGCACTTGCCGTCAGACGCGTAAAACAGGCCCTTGCAAGCCTCGGCGGTGCACCCCAACAGCCGCGCCGTCTTTGGAGGCGGCCCCTCGCCCGCAACCCGCTGCGGGTGCCACAGAAAGATCTCACCGTAGGCGATGCGCGCGCGGCGATACGCAACCTGGCACGCGTTGTAGGTTGAATAGAGAGCGCTCCGCGGCTGAGACACGTCGCGCCGCTGCGAGGTGCGGAACGACTCCACCATCTCGTCAACGTCCAGGGCCACGTCCCTGTATTTTTGGCGGGAGGACGTCTTGGCCAGCTTCCTGGTCAGCTGCGTCAGCGTGCGTTGCATCCTCGACGCTCGCTTCACGCGCGCCTGGCGGCGACCATGTACTCAAGATACGCCTCGCGTGCCCGGCCCTGCGCTTCAAAGAACGACTCGTACGCGCGTTCGTACGCCCCGACGAGGGGCATGACGTGCTCCATGGTCTGCAGCTGGTACGCCTCGTCGGCACGGACCACAGACTCGCGGCGAGCATCCTCGATCTCAGCGTGGACGTACGCGTGCGAAAAATACTGCAGCAGAAACTGGGCGTCGAACGCCCGCCGGCAGCTCATGCACGACGGCACGTCCGGGCGGCTGGCGAAGAAGCGCTTGGTGCATGGCGCGCACGCGCCGAACCCGCACGGGCAGGCGACCAGCGGGCGGCCGCTCTCGACGCAGACGAAGCACGCGGCCATAGCTTGCAGGTTTCCTAGAAGAGGTATATATATGTGGGTCTGAAACCGAAAGAAAAAGGAGACATGGGGGCGAGGATGCAGGAGGCGCTCGTGTACTACGGGCAACAGTTCAAGGACGTGCTCGCCGCTACGTACGCTGACATCGACCTCAACAAGCAGCAGCCTCCCGACGGTTCGAGGGCGTGGAAGCTGGCGGTGGCGAACGAGGCAGCAGCATACCTCGCGGCCCTGCGGCGCGGCGACGCTGCGGAGACGCCGCTCATCATGCGCATGCCGCTGCCCGACTTCACTGGCCCGAACGGGATCTATTGCGTGCTTCGGTACAAGGAGACCCACCCAGCGTACGCGCGCACCTACGGCGACGTGCTTACGTTCACCCGAGGAGAGGGCCAAGGCGGGAAACCCATCCAAGTCCAGGCTCGCGTTGGGCAGGTGCTTGAATTACAAAACGGTACACAGGCGGTCGTGGTGGACGTCACCACCAAGCGGACCCAACCATTCCACATCATGACGCAGCGCGCCTACCACGCCGCCTTGACCAACCCCAGGAGCCCGCCCCAGTTCCAGGTCGTCCGCGCGGAGGCAGTCCGGGACGCGCAAATCAGCAAGAAGCGGCTCCTGGAGGATGCTACTCTTGAAGAACTGCGTACGGAGCTAAAGCGGCGTTCGACAAGCCAGAACGTCTACGCTTGTGGCCGTTGACGTGAATCGTCAAATGTCGCTCCAGATTGAACTTCCTCTTAAACCCGGCGTCACACACAAAGCACCGCCAGGGGGTTTCCAGGGCGTGAACCTGCATGTGCTGGTCGATTCGGTTGCGGGCGTCCCAGCGCGCGCAGACAAACTTTTTGCCGCACACGTTGCAGACGGCGACGGACATGTCAGCCTGCAGCCGACGCAGCGAGAAGGGCTCGTCGTCGTCCTCCAAGGGCGGCGGCTCCTGCGGTGAAGGCGGCGGCGCAGGAATTGCGCCCACGCACACGAGGCAGAGGTAGTTGGGGCACTCGTGCGCCATCACAGGCGCCCCAGCGGACGAATAAATAAACGCTTTAGCGGTTGGTCAACACGTACATTGACTTTGTGTGGCTGAAGCCATTGAAAGAGGACGCCGCGCTGGCGCTGTAGGCGCCCATACGCTCCACGTAGCACGACTCGCCCACCGCCAGGTCGGGCAGCATCACTTGGTCAGTCAATAGGTCGATGCCGTCACAGGTGCACCCGTACACTCGGCTGGCGTGCTGCTTCCCATCGCGTTCGTTAAACGCCTGGATCTGCGGCTTCGTGTGGTCGAACATGATGCCGTTGAACGAGCCGTACACCGAGTCGTTGAGGTAGTACACGTTGAAGCCGTCCGCTTTCTTCTTGCCGACGACATTCAGCACCAGAGTGCTGCAGTCGTTCACGAAAAGACGGCCCGGCTCCGCCAGCCAGCGGATGTCCGGCCGCTGCTCGGTGAGGGGCCGGATGACCTCCGCAAACTCGGCGAAAGTCTCGCTCTCGAATCCCCCACCCAGGTCTACCACGGAGACGTCCAGACCGAACCGCGTCCGCGCCATGTCGACCGCGGCGAGGCACTGTCGGATGGCGCTCTCGTAGAGCTGCGGATCCACACAGCCGCTGCCCACGTGGAAGCTGAAGCCGCACACGCGCAGGGAGAGCGTCTTGGCGACGCCCAGCAGGCGCTCCACGTCGTCAGCGTCCGCGCCAAACTTGGCGGAGAACTTGCAGCGAGAGGAGTGGTCGTCCACCTTGAGCCGCATGAGGAGGTCAGCGTTGGGATGGTACAGTACCACCTTGTAAAGCTCAACCTCCGAGTCGAACGTCATGAGGTCCACGTCCACGGCGCGGGCGTACTTGAGCGACTCGAGGTTCTTGATGGGGTTGGCAAAGATGAGCTTGTCCGGCGTGGTGACGGCAAGCACGGACGTGATCTCGCCCTTGGACGCCACGTCAAAACAACACCCCACGGACGCCAACGTCTTCAGGATGACCTCGTCCGAGTTGCACTTCACGGCGTAGTGCGGCTCCACCGCCGGCAGGAGTTCTCGCCAGCGCTCAAACTGGCGGATCACCTCGGCCACATCCACCACAAAGAAGGGGTCGTCAGACACCGCGCCCTCTAGGATGGTTGAGATGACGTCGTATATGGATTCGTCTTTGAAAATCCGGACGTTGTGCTCCTGCACGATGGCGGTCAGGTTGTTGTCCATTCGGCTCTCCTGGTCCCAGGGCTCATATTTATATTCAGGGGGTAGAGACTAGCATGCTGTCCCGCAGAAAAGTTACGGCGCACGACGTGGAGAGCCGCGGCGAGAACGTCGACGACGATGTCGTGAACTTTTGCACGCGACTATTCACGTGGCTGTTTTCGTACAAACGCGACATATAAAACACTCTCCACACCCTCTCCTACAATGGCTTCCTTCGGCCTGCACGACGTCACCGACGTCCGCCTGGGTCTGGATCCCGCCCAGCTCACCTTCTCGGCGCCCAAGAAGCTCACGAACGGCGTGGTGGTGAGCCTGCTCTACAAGAACAAGCCGCTGATCATCAAGACTTGCCGGCTCACCTGCCCGTTCGACGTCACGCGCGGCTTCAAGGGCAAGGACGGCACGGGCGGCGCGGACCCCAAGGACGCCAACAGCAAGGTGGAGATCATACTGAACGTGCCTGAGACGAACGACACGAAGCCGCTGTCGCAGGCGCTTTACGAGGTCAACGCGGCCGTGAAGAAGCACATCGAGCGCGAGGCGACGCTGATCTTCGGCGAGAACGGACTGAGCCTCAAGAAGAAGGACCTGGAGGAGAAGATCAAGGCGGTGCAGAGCGACACGCTCAAGGCGTACTACGCGCTGCGCAGCGACGACGAGAAGTACGCGCCCAAGCTCAAGCTCAAGGTGCCGGACGGTGTGAACGTCATCAGCAACACGGGCACGGTCCTGGCCGTGGAGGAGATCAAGCGCAACAGCTCCGTCATGGCGTACTTCAAGGTGCGCGGCTTTTTCGCCAACTCGCTCCTCGTCTCGGTGCAGCTGGAGGCGGCGGCGCTCTGCGTGTGGCCGAGCTCAGGCTCCGACGTCAAGTCTCTCTTTGCGGACGACCTGGAGACCAACGAACACGCCGAGGCCACCAAGGGCACGAAGCGCCACCTTGACGCCGTGGACGACGACGAAGAGGACGACATCGACGAGATTTGAGCACAGGGCACGCGGGCTGGACCAATATTTAGCCGTGTCTCTTAAACAAGGTACACCGATGAGTTACGCGTCGTCGGCTCGCAAGGACACAAAGCAGCCGGTCCTGCTCGCGTGCTCAATGTCCTGGTGCCCGCACTGTCAGCGCCTGAAGCCCGCGTGGGAGGAGGCGAGACGCAAGGTCGAGCAGGCCGGGCTCAACGTGGAGATGCGTAACGTGGACTTGGACAAGACGAGTGACAGGGGCGAAGCGCTGCTTGACACTTTAGCCGAATACGGAATCCAGGTTGAGGGCTACCCAACCATCGTGGCGCTGCCCTCGGGACGGCGGTTCAGCAAGGCGCGGTCGCCGGAGAACCTCTTCGCCTTCGCGCAAGAGTTGGCTCAAATCCCTAGCTGAATGTCAATCTGGTTCATGAGGCCGTGCTTCACGAAAAACTGCGAAAAGTCGGTGCTGAGCGCCGAGCTCGCTTGCGCCTGGGACGCGTGCACGTAGTCCGCTGACTTGCCGACGTAAATGACAGCCCCGAGTGTCTTGACGTTGCGGTCGTCAGAAGTCACCAGGTCCTTCAGACTCGGGTAGTCGTAGTTGGCGCTCGTCCAGGGCGTCACCTGCCACGCGTTGTTCGCCCGGCTGCGGGTCACGATCATGTACATCTTCTGCGTCTGCACAATCTGGTAGTTGATCCAGTAGTTCAACACAGCCACACGGTGCGAGACGACGAGGTTCACGATGCGAGACACCGCCGCGGTCCCGTACGTCTTGTTCGTTGGCGCCGCCTCAGACTTTGTGACGCCCATAAGCCGCCACTCCGCCACCACCTCCGCCGCGCTCGCGTAGTCCGCACTGTGTTTCTGCAGGTAGGCGTTCAGCTGCGAGAGCTCCTTCATCTCAACGGTGTTCCGGCCAAGGTCGATGCCGTAGCGCGCCTTCATTTTGCGCGAGTTTTTCGTGCCCGCCTGGGTGGTCTCCCTGACAAACACAAGCATCCCCAGGCCGAGGTCCCGGCAGTTTTGAGCGGACATGTCGTCGTTGACGTTGTTTATCGTGACGAAATGATTCGCAACGCTCACGAAGGAGTTGAGGCCAACGTAGTTGTTGGGCCGCGCGGCAAAGTCCACAACCATGCCTGGGATACCCGACGCAGCGGGCGGGGCGCCAGAGTACGAAAACCCGACGTTCAGAGGAGGCGTCCCGACGGGAGCACTGGACGGGTTGAACGGGAGACCCGCCATTTTTGTATGGTATGTGTGTGTATTCATAAATATCCCACGTCCTCAATCGCCATCCCCAGTCGCCAGGCTGTTGAAAATGTCTTGCATAATCCGCTCCTCGGCCTCGTTGGCTTCGCGCACCGCGCCACGCTCACCCTGCGTGACGCTGCATACCGCCTTGAGCTTGTCCTCCGGGTACACCAGAGCCTCGCCACGACACGAGGGCGGCAACGTGGCCGCGGGGCACTTTTTTTGGAATTTGGCCAAAGCCACGAGGTGAGGGTCCGCGCACACGCTCTCGTCGCCAATCTTGGCCGGGGTGCGCCGGGACCGAAAACAAGTGCACGCGTCGGAGGAGTGGCGTCGAGGAGCAAAAACCGGCGGCCGCGAGCGCTCCGTCGCCTCGTCCCGCGCAGGGCAGGAGGCTTCGTGCACCGGCACGACAAACTGCTGGAGCATGCTGGGCACCACGCCCTCAGCGTCGCCGCAGGCGGCAACCTCGCCCCGACGCAGGACGTACGGCTCCAGCGTCATGTAGGTTCCCGGAGACGTGAAGCCGCAGTCGAACGCGGCCGCCTTGAGCATGTCGTGCACGCTGTGGAGGTGGGTCACAGTGGCGTCCATGATCCAGCTCACCAGCACAAACACCCGGGTCCTGCGGCTGCCGCTGTCCGGGCAGAAGAGGAGGGGGGAGTGGCCCGTGTCCGGTCCGCAGGCGGCGCCCGTCTTGGCAAGGATGCCGATGCGCTTTTGCGCGTGCTCCTCCATAATCTTCAACGTGTTGCTCGAGTGGCCTTCCAACAGGTTGTGCGCGAGAACGCCGTACGCCTCGGTGTTCGTAAGCTGGCCGTTGGTCCAAACCACGTCCATAAGAGGCAGGTAGCGCGACCCGAGAAGCAGCCTGGGTCGGGGCAGCTGCTGCCACGCCTCCATGCCAAGGTCGCCCAGCAGCTTTTGAGCCAGGTCCCCGTCGTGGTCACCCACTGCGTCGCACAGCACAGACTCTTGGTGCGGCGAGTAGGCCGTCACGTGCTCAGGCTCGGTGGCAAAGAAGTCCGCCCCCTCCGCCTGCTTGGCCGCCTCCGACTTGTACTCGCGACGCAGGCGCTTCAGCAGCAAGCTGCTTATCAGCTCAGCGACGCGGTACTCGGTGGGCGACCGGAAGTTGTGCGAGTAGGCGCCGATGGCGAGGATGGCGCACTGGATGTCGCCCGACGCCATCTCCGCTTGCAGGTCCAGCATGTTCTCGATGGAGAAGGGCCTCCCGTGGTGCTTCCCGCCGGGCTCCAGGAAGAGGCGGTGGATTGCCAGTCGGGTGACAAGGAAGCCGTACATGATCTCGATGATGCTGCTGCGGCGGTCCCCGGGGTTGGGCGCCTGGCAGTCCAGCCACGGGTTCTTTTTCAGCCGCTCAAGGAACTGGGAGTAGTAGGACTTGAACACCAGGGTGCACGGGAAGGACAGCAGGCCGTCCGTCTGCAGCGTGGACGCAATCATGAGGAGCGTGCGCATGAGAGAAAACTCCTTGCGGATGCGCGTCTTCACCTCGGGGCCCAGCGGCTCGGCGCCCACGACGAGCGTGTGCGGCACGGCGCGCGCGCCGAACATGTAGTACCGACAGATGAAGCGCTCCAGCAGGGGGGAGTGGCCGGAGCGCTCCGGCGCGTTGGTGTTCATCACCATCGGCGCGTTCTGGACGTCCACGTTGAAGTTGATGGTCTTGTGCACCCCCTTGGAGTCGTCCCTCACCAACCGCTCGCCGTTCATCTTGCCGGAGCTCAGCCGCTCCTTGAGGTGGGCAATCATGTCCCGCTCCTGCGGCGCGGACTTTGTGTGAGAGTTCTCGGGGATCCACGCGGGCGCCTCGTCGTTGTAGGACGCCTTGCCGTTCAGGAAGTCGGAGGACGGGAGGTTCGAATAGATGGACCGCATGGAAGAGTAGGTGTTCGTCACGTACGAGTTCCTGAATGCGGTGAGAAAAAACAGGGACGCCGTGCTCTTGCCGATGCCGGGCGGCCCGTAGTTTAGGATGTTGGCGCACATGCCCACGTTGCTCTGGTCGTCGCCGTCGTCTTCGTGCTTGGGGCGAAAGACGACGCCGTCCAGGACCAGCATCGTGATGAACTGCTCCACGTGAAAGTGAAAGGTGCCGAGCAGCTCGAACTGCTGCAGAACGTGCAGCGCGTAGTTACCCGAGTACGCGAGGTTCGCATACTGGCGCACAGGTTTCTCGGTGCAGAGAGGCAGGATGTTCGAGTTCTTGTCCAGCGTCTCGACAAACTCGCCCATGGTGTCAATCCACGCCTTGGGCAGCCGGCTGTCAGGGCGGGTCATGACGTCGTACACGAGTCGGGCGGCAGCCTTGGGGTCGTCGTCCCGCAGCGGACAGTTCTCGGCAAAGAAGGAGGACAGGATGGACAGGTCGCCACGAGGGTTGGCCTCCAGGGCGTCCTTGCGGGCGCGGGCGCGAGAGGCGTACAACGCAAACTGGTCGTACACCTCGCTGTCCGCCAGGTACCGCTCATGGAGGTGAGGCAGGTCCACGACGGGCCTGGCGAGCTCCCACACACCGCGCGTGCGGGCTGGCACCGAGCCGCTTGCGACGTCGTCGCTGAGAAAGCGCTTCACCAGCTTGTGGTCGATGCACAGCAGCTTCTCCAGGGAGACGTTGTAGTTTTGGTGGCTGCCGTCGCCAAACACAAACGTCAGGGTGAAGCGGTCCTCCTCTGCAGCCTCTTCCGCCGCCTCAACCTCTCCAGGCGCGTCCGTGTCCGAGTCGCCAACGTCAACCTCCATCTGCCCAACAGCTGTGTGGGCAGGCGCCGCCGTGACCGACGGCTGGCCGAACGAGAAGGACACGCAGGGCGAGTCCAGGTCCACGTGGCGCTGGCGAGCCACGTCGAGCAGAACCGTCTGCAGCTCCTCGACGGTCGTGATGAGGTCCCCCCACGGCAGCATCGAGGTGTTGAAAGGGGCAGTGCTGCATATCTCGTACACCGGGATGAGGGGCCGCATGACCAGCGTGTGCGCCTTTCGGAGGTTCGGCGTGGTGTCCTTGAAGTTAATCCGACGCTTCTTGGCTGGCGCCTGCCCAGCCTGGGCGGCCGCGTCTGCGGGGCCGAAGAGTGCGGCGTGGTTGGAGTTGATGATTCCGCGCATCTCGTCCGCGAATTTGTTGAGGCTGAGCGCGTTTCCGCCGTGGGAAGCTTTGAGGACCAAGATGAAGCTGACGACGCTCGCGTTCCTGTCGTCGACGAACGCACGCTCTACCCAGTTGGCCACGATCCCGGGCAGCTGCAGCGTTTTCATCAGAAAGGCTGTGAACATAATGTCGCGCGTGTGCTGCGGGTCGCCATCCTTGCTCAAACTCAGATCATAGAACCTGCACGGCACGCCCGCCAGGCCTCGGACGATCCGCCGCGGAAACAGCAAGCAAACAACTCGAGAGGACAACACGAGGGGCGACAGGTCGAAGGCGTGCTCGACAGGCTTGAGGGAGAGCGCGAGCTCCATGGCACCTAGGAAAAAGACACTGCTGTATTCCAATAGCGGGTCACACCTTATATATTTAAAATCAGAACCCTTCGCGGCGGAATATATTCTCGCATATGTTCAGCATGGTCCGGGCGTCCCCCTCCAGCCGAAACAGCCCGCGCCGGTCAGCCACGAAAAAAGAGGGAAAGAATCGAACGTCGCCGAACACGCCGACCCACTCCGCCTCGTATTGGTTGTAACCGATCTCCTCGACCCGAGCCTCAAGACCAAGCGCCTCGGCGACGCGCTCCGCCCTGAGAACGTTGCCCACCACGTGGTCCTCATAGTCAACGATGTAAAACGTGGGCGTGTCCGCTACGTGGTCATAGTTGAACGGCGCGAAGCTGACAAGCTCCTCTTCGCAGCTCGCGTAAGTGCTCTCTTCGCCGTCGCTTGTGCCGAACGAGCACGACTCCCCGTGCAAAAAATCGTCACGCGCGGTGGGCATCGCGCGTGGTCATATATTTAAGGGGACGGGCGACCCAACCATATATAATGTCTTTGCAGACTACGCACGCGTCCACGGTGCACCGGGACACAACTGCGGCCGGGATCATGGACTATCTGCGCACCAGACCGGAGCTGTCCACGTTCCTGGCGCTTGTGGAGGAGCTGCACCTGAGCGTGGTCGGCTGCACCATCTTTGCCCCAACCAACGGCGCCTTTCAGCGTCTCTTCGGCTTGAACGTGATGCGCACGGTGACACGAGAGATGATGAACAACATGGTCATCGAGGCCGAAATACCCCCTGCGCAGGTCGTGGAGACTGGCTTCCACGAGCTATACACAACGCGCGGCGGCGGTGACGTGGAGGTGAAAAACACAGCCGACAAGGCGGTGGTGACAGACACGCGATCGCACAGCTCAAGAATCGTCCGGGCGGCGGACACGCGAGACGGCGTCGTGTACGTCATCGACGGCGTCCTCATGAACACGGCTTTTACAATGTGACGCAGCAACAAGTGCTGTACCCATACCGCTTCAGGCTCTCGCGGTAGTACAGCTGCGTCACGTTGTACAGGCTCTTGTGGGGCGCGACGAGGACTCCGCCGCACGAAGCACAGATGTCTAGACGGGCCATAAAATCCACGTTCTCAAACGAACCGTTCGTCTTGTGCATGAAGAACGTATAGTCCCACATGGCGCACGTTTCAGCCACAGCGCGAGACAAGGGGGAGTTCACGAATTCGATGAAGCCCGCGGTCATCGCGCGCGTGCCGGCAGCCGAAACGCACGCCACTTCGACCGTGACGGCGGCATCCGCCGTTTCCACGCTCGGGCAGAAGTGAAGGTACGAGCAGATTGTCGTGTATGACGCCTCCCGAGCAAACATCTCAGACGAGGCGTCGAGCAGCGCTTCTGCAAGCTTGTTCGCGTCCGACTCGCCGTGCACGAGGAAACGCATAGTACGTTGCTTCAGGCGGGAGAAGTGCAGAAAGAGCGGCACCGGCAGACGGGAGTAGAGCACGCGGAAGAGAGCCTTGCAGAGCCCGTCAGACCCGCCATACGCGGCCTGCACCTCCTCCTCGATCTGCTCGCGCAACACCGCGGCGTACACAGACTTGCACCAAGAGGGTCGCCAGCACACGCCCGACAGCTGGACGTAGCCGTGACCAACACACTTGGCGGGCCCCACCTGCGAACGGTAATCATAGTATTTCATACGTCAGGCCGGTCGCGGGAACGGGAGTTGCTATCGATGAAGCTGCAGGCGAAGAAGCCTAGCAGACCAACGAATATCCAAAATACTATGTACATCGAAGTGTCGCTTGAGGAGCTTGCATAGTCGACGTAATATATGCGCTCCCGCATCGGCTTTCAAAAGAGTGCGCGGTCCCTACATATATAAACGATCACGCGTCTTGCCCCTCGCGAGCGCCGGGCAGTTTTGAAGGCAACGGGGTTGGGCAGTTGAGCTCTGTACAGGGGGGTCCCACTATTAAGAAGTTCCACCTTTAAGAAGTCATTGTGTGTCAGTTGGCTGGGGGGGGGGGGGAAGGTTGGCATCAATCGGTACTACCGAACCGAATTTCGCAGGTACAGGGGGGGCCCACCTTTAAGAAGGCGGGACTTTAGGGGCAGTGTCTAAAC
>JBBARR010000027.1:0-34960 GCA_040399645.1 Caulobacteraceae bacterium
CCGCCTCAGCGAGCGCGGCTTCTAGGATGGGGCTCCAAATATGGCAAGGCGGTTTGGTAAAGAGGGTGCATTTGCCTGTGTACGAATCGTCACAATGGCCAGGCATGGCCTCGGGCTCTGGCTTGCCAACCCCCACCCCCACCCCTTATGGCTGGGACATTGGGGGACGAGGATCAATGCTGTCACATAGAGCACGCTATGCGCTGAGAGCTTTGATCGCATTAGCCCAAGAGGAGCCGGGTGTGCAGTTGACCTCGGGCGACATCTCCACCAAGGCAGATGCGCCACGTAAATTCCTTGAAGCCATCCTTCTGCAGCTCAGCCTCACAGGGCTGGTTGTCAGCAAGCGCGGTAAGTTTGGCGGCTATCGCCTTGGCAGAGCGCCCAACGAGATAAGCTTTGCCGAAGTCATTCGCGTGGTTGACGGACCCCTCGCCCTTGCCCCCTGCGTCAGCCGCATGGCCTTTCGCAAATGCGACGACTGTCCAAGCCTTGAGACCTGTCTCCTGCGCGAGGCCCTGATGAAGACCCGCGATGCCACATCCGATGTGCTCGAGGGCTACAGTCTCGCCTTTGCCCTCGCCTCTGGAGCGGTCCCGCCCCTCTAGCCGGCACTAATATAGGCCTTAAGGTGCTCGGCCTCGGCTTCGGTCTCGGCAATTTTCGACTTTACCAAGTCACCAATCGACACAATCCCGACCAGTCGCCCACCCTTGACCACAGGCAGGTGGCGGATCCGTCGATCGGTCATGCGTGACAGCAAAGAATCAACAGGTTCATTAGGCGAGGCAAAGACAACGTCTTTGGACATGCACGATGAAATGGGGTGTCCCATCCCGACATGACCATGTTCAGCCACAACCCGGACAATATCTCGCTCTGAAATGATGCCTACGACCTGATCTTGTCCATCAAGCACGACCATTGCGCCAACCTTACGCGAATGGAGCAGGGCCGCTGCGGCACCAACCGTTTCATCAGGCTTGGCGGTGAAGACGAGATCACCCTTAGACTTCAAGATCTGACAGACGAGCATAGACGTTCCTCCGCGATATATTGTCTTTCGAGAACCGTCCTCCAATCTTGACCCGTGCGCAATGACGCTCACTCAATCGTGTTATTGGTCTTTGCACGCATGATCCAGGCCGCTGGCCCAATCAGCAACAGTCCGGCCGCATAGCCAAACAGATGCGCTTCCCAAGCAATCGGTACGCCTGCGGTTCCAGGAGCAAGCCCGGTCAAGGCCATCAGCAGATTGACGAGGATCCACGCTGCGGCCATGCCCATCACAGTCCGAGTTCTATAGGGCGAAAGACCTATGGGCCGATCAATCATGCGCGACGCGGCCCCCATCAATCCCGCGACCCCGCCGGACGCTCCGATCAGGATGGCGTGACCATCCCGATGCACAAGCCCATAGCCCAGGCTGCCGAGCACGCCGCAGATGAGAAAGAAGAGTAGGAAGGCCAAGCCTCCAAGGACGGATGTATGCCCCTGCGCCGATTGATATCCCAAACCGAGCAGCCTTGCGTTCGGCGCACCAAAGGCCATCGCACCCAAGGCGTTCATCCCGGCATGGGCCCAGCCGCCGTGCAGGAACATTGCCGTTATCAGCGGCAGATATTGCCCCTGGCTCATCATCACCGGCGCGAACCCATAGTTCAGGATCAGCGACGCCTCATCGACCGATGTGGATTGGACAAGATAGGCACCCAAGATGGCCAAGACCAAAAGAACCACAGGCCAAGGAGCCTTGATGGCGGGCTGTTTGGGTTCATCCATAATCGTCCACTCCGTGGAGGCAGGCGCGGTGATAAAAGGGGGCGGCCCTGCCTAGCATCTTGGTCTGGGCTGCACCGTCAGTACAATCAAGTCCCTCGTCCGATGAAGGCCCACAACGAACCAAATTAGACCCTCAGGCCTTACTGTTCCAAAACGATATGATCGTCCTTGAGGTAGAGAACGACCCAATGCACTCTCGTCATCGCCTGGCCACAGGCTTGCCTTGTAACGGCCGCAATGAGCGGTAAAAGGGACCTTTCCCCACCCATTCAGATAGGTTTTCTGACATGACTCGGATCTCTAAATTGGCACTGTTAGCCGGATGTAGCCTCGTCCTCACGGCCTGTGCGAGCGTTGACCTTCCAAAGGTGACAGTTTCGCCCTCCTCCCAAGACGAACTAGCCCAAAAGACCGAAACGGCCAAGTTGGCGTCGCGGCCGACCGCAGCGATCAAGGTGCGCAATGGCGTTTGGCCACAGGCCTATTCCGATGTTGCCGCAGATCCGGAAATTCGGTTCGGCGCCCTGCCCAACGGCATGCGCTATGCCCTCATGAAGAACGCGACCCCAACGGGTCAGGCCTCTATCCGCCTTCGCTTTGACGCGGGCTCCTTGATGGAGACAGACGCGCAGCAGGGATTGGCGCACTTTCTCGAGCACATGGCCTTTAACGGCTCGCGCAATGTGCCTGAAGGCGAGATGGTCAAGATCCTCGAGCGTCATGGCCTAGCCTTTGGCGCCGATACCAATGCCTCCACCTCATGGACCGAGACGGTCTACAAGCTTGACCTGCCCAAGACCGATGATGAGACCGTTGATATCAGCCTCAAGCTGATGCGCGAGACCGCTAGCGAACTGACCATCAGCCAAGCGGCCGTTGATCGTGAGCGCGGGGTGGTCCTGTCGGAAGAGCGGACCCGCGACAGTCCAGGATATCAGGTATTCAAAAAGAGCATTGGCTTCTTCATGAACGGCCAGTTGGCTTCAAAGCGACTGCCGATTGGTAGCGTGGATATATTGAAGACCGCTTCGCGTGACCTAATCGCGGACTTCTACGGCAAATATTATCGCCCAGAACGCGCCGTTCTGGTGATCACTGGGGATTTCGATCAGGACAAGATGGAGGCCAGGATCAAGGCGCAGTTCAGCGACTGGAAGGCCGCTGGAAAGGCAGGATCTGAGCCGAAGCTCGGACAGCCGCTGAAGCGCGAGCCCCAAGCGATGGTTGTGGTCCAGGCGGGCACGCCTAACGCGCTTCAGATGAGTTGGCGCAAGCCCGCAGATATGAGCGCCGATAGCGTCAGCCGTCGCCAAAGGGAGATGATCGACGCCTTGGGTCTTGCGGTGATCAATCGCCGCCTTGAGGGTATGGCCCGCAGCACAGTTCCAGCCTTTATCGCCGCTGGCACCGAATATTCCGATGAGGTCCATTCGGCCAAGGGCGCGACGCTCTATGCCAATCTGCAGCCGGAAAACTGGAAGCCGGGCATGAGCTCGGCCTATGTCGAACTGCGCAGGGTCCTGAAGTTTGGCGTCATGCAGGACGAACTGGACCGTGAAATCACCGAAACCCGAGCCGATCTCACAGCAAAGGTCGCACAGGCCAAGACGCGGCGCACCACAGCCCTCGCCAACGGCCTGATCGGCTCGGTTGATGATCGCAAGGTGGTCACCAGCCCACAGCAGGACCTTGATCTTTTTGAACAGACGGTAAAGGGCATCAAGGCCGACACCGTGTCCAATCAGGTCCGTCAGGCC
Organism: Caulobacteraceae bacterium; assembly: GCA_040399645.1. Classification (GTDB taxonomy): domain Bacteria; phylum Pseudomonadota; class Alphaproteobacteria; order Caulobacterales; family Caulobacteraceae; genus CAISGS01. Next base: position 3,540 of record JBBARR010000027.1, read on the forward strand.
TTCAGTGGCGTGGGCCCTCTGATCCTTGTCGCCTCTGCCACCGAAATTAAGGGCGGTGAGAAGGCTGTGCTCGACGCGTTCAAAGAAGCCGACGCTGTCCCTCTCACGGCACCGACCGTACAAGAGGCGGTAACCTGGACCCACGACAAGTTCGGCACGCCGGGTCAGGTTGTGGACCGTCAGGAAATAGCCGATCTGGACACGGTGTTCCTGCGCTTTAACAACGGACTTCGCCTGACGGTGAAGCAAACTAAGTTCACACAAGATCAGATCCGCATTCGTGTTCGGATGGGCAATGGCAAGCTTGACCTACCTAAGGATAAGGACGGGCTGGGCTGGATGCCGGGCTGGGCCTTTACCGAGGGCGGCCTTAGCGACATTACCAACGAACAGCTGGAAAAGTTGTTTACTGGTAAGATCTACAGTAGCGGCCTTGCACTCGGCGATGACGCAGCGATTATGGACGGCATAACCCGGCCGCAAGACCTGGATACCCAGCTACAACTGCTCGCAGCCTATATCACAGAGCCCGGTTGGCGGACCTTAGGCGTGCGCCGGGCCAAGAGCATCTATAGCTCGGCCAATGCTCAGCTAGACGCAACGCCGGGCGGGATCATGTCCCGCAACCTGCGCCGTCTGCTTTACAATAATGATCGCCGCTGGGCCTTCCCGACCAATGACGAGATCAGCAATGCCACGGCCGAGGACGTCCGGGCCATGGTGGAGCCGGACCTGACCCAAGGCCCCATCGAGGTGGTCGTGGTGGGTGACATCACGGTTGATCATGCGATTGAAGCCGTAGCGGCGACGTTCGGGGCCCTTCCTACTCGCCCCGATCAGGCCACGCCTGCAGATGGCAAGGTGGTCAGCTTCCCCAAGGCGACGCAAAAGCCGGTTGTCTTAACCCACAAGGGCCGGCCCGATCAGGCCATTGGCTTTGTCGCCTGGCCGACCCACGATTTTGGCAGCAATATGCAGGAGGCTCGTACCTTCGAACTGCTGAGCGCGGTGCTGAACCTGCGGATGACCGACGAGTTCCGCGAAAAGCAGGGCGCGACCTATTCGCCTTGGACGGACTCCGAAAGCTCTGAGGTCTATCCGGGCTATGGTTATCTCTCTGCGGGCGTGGAAACGCCCCCAGAACGGCTGGCGGGCTTCTTTGCTGATCTGGATAAGATCGCCGCCGATCTTCGCGACAAGCCCATCAGCCAAGATGAGCTCGACCGCGCCAAAAAACCGAAGCTCGAAGGGATCGAAAAGGATCGTCAGAGCAACGGCTATTGGATCGGCGTTCTGTCGGGTGCTCAGACCAATGGCTATAGCCTACCGGCGGAACGGTCTCGCTTGGTACAGATTGCCAAGATCACGCCCGCCGACATCCAAAAGTTGGCCCAGACCTACCTGACCCCCGATAAGGCTTGGCGGCTTCAGGTCGTGCCGGAAAAGGTCAACTAAGCCCTCTGAAGCAAACGGGATCGAGGCTGGCCGGAATAGCGGCTTCGATCCCAAGCCTGCCAACTGGCCCAAAACGGGACAGATGTCGCTGGCACGGAACTCGCCTGCAAGCCTCATGCGGAACTTCATTGTCCCGCCAAGTGACGGAAAGCGGGCTATGACGCACCATAAGAATATCATCGAACTGATCGGGTACTGGTCAGACAAGAAGGTTGGATTTAAGGCTCCGCTGCGGGCTACGATCTATCCCGGTGATTTCTTGGCCATCCTGCCCCAGATTTTGATTGTCGGGCGCCAAGCCAAGGGGACCTATCCGGTGCGTTTGGCTGGTGGCTTCATCGACCTCACCCTGGGTCGATCATCGCGTGGGCGAAACCTCCTCGATCTGTTTGATACGGACAGCCACGCGATGATTTCGGGCCTGATCGAAAACAGCCGTGTTCAGGTCGAGCCTTGCGTCCTATCGGCTCAAGGCCAGACCAAAAAAGGGTTAGTGCGGCACTATCAGTTGATTCTAGCGCCTCTCACCGGCCCGTCCGGCCTCAGTGATCGCTTCCTATGCCTGCTCCAGCCCCTCACCGCGCAGTTCGAGGGGGACGATATCGGGATCAGTGGCCTTACCCTGTTCCATGCTGATCGTACGGCCTACCGCTCAGCCGCCTTCCCAGCTCTGGTGACGGACAATGGCCGCCATGTCGCCTGATCAACATCGGATTGACGCCCTTTAGAATAAACGTACAAATTGGGTCATCTCAGGAGAGATCCTCATGGCCCAAATCATCAAACAACGCTTGGCCGCAGAAGCTGACGGTAGCTTTGTGTTGTTCCTAATCGGGATGAGGGTCAACAAATGGTGGAAGGTCTGGACGTGGTGGCCGGTGGCAACCGCCATGCCGCGTATGATCATCGAGCTCTATAAGAACCCCGAGCTTGGCATGCTTCATGCCCAAACCCTATTGGCCTTCCCCAATATCGTGGTCACTCAATATTGGCGCAGCTTCGAGGCCCTAGAGGCCTATGCCAAGGACAAGGACAAGGCTCACCTGCCCGCTTGGCAGGCCTTTAACAAGAGCATTGGATCAGACGGAGACGTTGGCATCTGGCATGAGACCTATCTGATCTCGCCCGGCCAATATGAGAACGTCTATAACAACATGCCTGCATGGGGCCTCGGCTTGGCCGGAACCCTGCACGAGGCCAAGGGACCGCGCGCCTCAGCCGGAAAAAGGCTAAAGGCGACGCTTCCCGATCCGTCCTAGCCTACGGCCTTAGCCAGAGCGTCAGCCATGCGGGCGCTTTTCAGCTTTTCAGCCACCAAGAACGACAGTTCCAAAGCTTGGTCAGCATTCAGACGCGGATCGCAGTGGGTGTGGTAGCGGTGAGACAGCTCATCCTCTGACAGGGCCCGCGCGCCGCCGATGCACTCGGTGACGTTCTGACCGGTCATTTCGAGATGGACGCCGCCGGGGTGAACCCCTTCGGCCTGCGCGACCTCGATGAAGCTGCGCACCTCACTCAGGACCCGGTCGAAAGGACGGGTCTTGTAGCCATTGGAGGCCTTCAAGGTGTTGCCGTGCATAGGATCGGTCGACCAGACCACAGTGCGTCCGGCCTTCTTGGTCGCCGCCATCAGCCGTGGCAGACGGTCAGCAATCTTATCCGAGCCAAAACGGCCAATCAGGGTCAGGCGTCCGGCTTCATTGTGCGGATTAAGAACGTCGATCAGGCGCAGCAGGTCGTCGGGCTCCATGGTCGGGCCGCACTTGATGCCGATAGGGTTCTTGATGCCGCGCATATATTCGATGTGGGCGCCATCGAGTTGACGCGTGCGCTCACCGATCCACAACATGTGCGCCGAGGTGTCGTACCAATCGCCAGAAGTAGAATCGACGCGTGTCATTGCCTCTTCAAAGCCCAGCAATAGGGCCTCATGGCTAGTGAAGAACTCCACCCGGCGCAGGTCTGGTTGCGATTCAGGCGTGATGCCAATTGCGCTCATGAAGGCTAAGGATTCAGAGATCTTCTCCGACAGTTCCTTGTACCGCGCCCCTTGCGGGCTATCGGCCACGAAACCGAGGGTCCAGCGGTGGATATTGTAGAGATCAGCATAGCCGCCACCTGCAAAGGCGCGCAGCAGGTTCAAGGTCGCCGCAGACTGGCCATAGGCCTTCAGCAGGCGCTCAGGATCGGGCGCACGCTGCTCTGGCTCAAAGTCCATGCCGTTGATGATGTCGCCGCGATAGGATGGCAGGGTTACGCCATCGATGGTCTCGATGGGCTCGGAGCGCGGCTTCGCGAACTGACCGGCAATACGGCCAACCTTTACGACAGGCTTACCACCGGCAAAGGTCAGCACCACAGCCATCTGCAAGATCAGACGGAAGGTGTCGCGGATATTGTCGGCGTGGAACTCTTTGAAGCTTTCAGCGCAGTCACCGCCCTGAAGCAGGAACGCCTTGCCCTCGGCCACATCGCCGAGCAAGGACTTTAAACGACGGGCCTCGCCGGCAAAGACCAGCGGCGGCATCGAGCGCAAGGTCTGCTCGACGCGCTCTAGCGCTGCACCATCCGGATAGTCGGTTGGCACGTGTTTAGCGGGCTTTTGTCTCCAAGACGGGGGAGTCCAACGGTCGGTCATGGCAAATACTCGAAAATGGCAAGGCTGGGCTTATAGACCAGCGCCAGCGCTAAGGCAAAAACTTGCCACAAGAAAGCAAAGTAACCCTTAAAGGGTCGTCTCCAACCAAAGGTTTTGGGTGCCAGGACGCACGCGCTTGAGGGCGACAATCACTGCAAAGACCAAGGCCCCAAGGGCGAGCCACCATTCTTGCCAAACACCAAAACTGACCGCGCCGATCATCAGATAGGCACAGGCGCTCGCCGCCGCGACAGCCGCAAGACGCCGATCGACCTCGACCAGATCATAGATCGCCTTCAGCAAGAAGAGCCAGGCCGTGGCCATCAAAAGCGCACCTACGGCGCCCAACTCCAACCAGACCTGAAGGGCCCCATCATGGGTGTGCAAGGGAATAGAATTGCCAAAGGTCCGGCTTGCATCCAATCCCCACCCCAGAAGCGGGTGCTCCATGATCCGCGCTGTGGCAAAGCTCCAGATATCAAGGCGCGCATCCCATGACGCCCCGAGCAGGGGTTGAACGCGCAAGAACAGGCCATGATCGACCGCCAAGAGCACCAGAAGCGGCGTCGCAACCCAATAGATCGTGGTCGTCGCGACCAGGAGCAGAACCCCAAGTCGCCCCATCATGGCCACTGCACTATAGGCGATTAGGCCGACCGCTAGCCCCGCCAAGGGCGCATCAACACTCATCTGCACGCCCCCCCCGACAAGACCAATATAGAGGGTCCCGATCATCCATTGGCTGAACCCCTTGGCAAATCGACCCGATAGGAACAGGGCAACGGGCCAACAGAACAGCGCCAAAATATAGGTCGCCTGAGCCACATTCTTGACTGCAAGATCAGGCCGGATGGGTTTGTCAAAGATCACTTTCAGTCTTTGATAGATCGCAGCACCGTAGGAGCCTTCGACCAAGACCAGCGCTGCAGCCATCACCAAACCCACCGCCAGCCCGGTCAAGGCCCGCTTCGCCAAGGCCTGAGGCAGGCTCGCCGCAGCCACGATAAAGGCCCCATAAAGCAGGGTCTGCAAAACCAGCTTCACGGCTGTCTGCTTTTGGAAGTCGGCCAATAGCGACGCATGGCTCAAATCCTTGGTCAGGGGCGACCAGGCCATGCTCACCAAGCCCCAAAGCGCTAATGCCATCCAAGGCCAGATCATCGGCGAAGGCAGGCGGGCCTGCTTGACCAGACCCAGCCCAAACAGCCCCCCGATGGCCAGCAAGACCGCAAAACCTAGGGGGCCGGCATAGGCCAACAGACCTGTCACGCCAAAGATCGCGACAAAGACCCCCCCCAACCAAACGGCTCGCACGCCGGTCAGTTCTAGTGGCGCTTTAAGGGCATGGATGGGTTGCTTGAGCCATGACCGCAGCGCGTCGAAAAAGGAGCCCATGGACCCTACCCCGCTACCGGCGCGACATACTTGTCGCGCATGGTCACCAACTCTTCAGCCGCTGTAGGATGAACCGCGCAGGTCTGGTCCCACTGGGCCTTAGTGACGCCCATCTTGATGGCGATGGCCGCCATCTGGATCATTTCGGGAGAGTCTGGACCGACCACGTGACAGCCGACAATAATCTGGGTCGCCTCAACCACGATCAGCTTCATCAACATGCGATCCTCGCCGCCAATGAAGGTGTATTTCATGGGCCGGAACTTGGCCATATAGACATCGACCGCACCATATTTTTGACGAGCCTCAGCCTCGCTTAAGCCCACAGTGCCGATGGGCGGCTGCGAGAAAACGGCGGTTGCCACCATGTCGTGGTCGAAGGACGAAGGATTGGCCTTGAACACCGTCTCGACAAAGGCCGCGGCCTCGCGGATCGCGACCGGCGTCAGGTTGATACGGTCAGTGACATCGCCAATGGCATAGATCGTGTCAGTGCTGGTCTTAGAGTGCTTATCGACTGCAATAGCGCCGCGATCACTCAGCGTCACTCCGGCATTTTCCAGACCGAGTTCATCGACATTGGGCACCCGTCCGACCGCAAACATCACCGCATCAGAGGTCAGGCTTTCGCCGCCCTTCATATGGCTAATCAGCCCCGCTGGTGTCTTTTCAATCCGCTCATGCTGGCTGTCGAGAATGATCTTGATGCCGCGCTTGCGCATCTCGTCGGCCAGATGGACCCGCACATCCTCGTCAAAGCCGCGCAGGATGTTGGCCCCGCGATAGACCAGTGTCGTATCCACCCCAAGACCGTTGAAAATTCCGGCAAACTCCACCGCAATATAGCCACCGCCAACTATGACAATGCTCTTGGGCAGGGCGGGCAGATGGAAGGCCTGGTTCGACGAGATGGCATGTTCGATACCGGGCACATCGGACGGCATCCAAACCCGTCCGCCAACGGCGATGAGGATCTTGTGGGCCGTGACCACACGGTCTTGACCGACCAACTCAATGCGATGGGCATCGAGAAGCCGGGCCTTGGCCATGATCAACTCAGCCCCAGCCTTGGTCAGGTTGGCGACATACATTCCCGACAGCCGCGCAATTTCAGCATCCTTGCGCGCCAAAAAGGTTAGCCAGTCAAAGGTCGGGACCTGCTCAGGCAGGGTCCAGCCAAAGCCTTCAGCCGCTTCAAAGGCGTGGCTAAATTCGGAGGCATAGACCATGAACTTTTTGGGCACGCAGCCACGAATGACGCAGGTGCCGCCGACTCGGTCCTCTTCGGCAACCGCTACGCGCGCACCGGTCATGGCCGCCAGCCTTGCCGCCCGCACGCCGCCAGACCCGGCACCGATCACAAATAGGTCGTAGTCATACTGGCTCATGGTCAAGTCCTATGGTCGAAACAGAAAATTAGCGAAATTAGCGCGTTAGCCTTTGAACACCGTCAGATCCAGCGACCAGAGCCTCATCAGCAAGGTCGAGGAACAGACCATGGTCGACCACGCCGGTTATGCTCTTGAGAGCGTCAGCAAGGGCGCAGGGATCAGCTATGACACCGCAGGGGGCGTCATAGATCAGATTGCCGCCATCGGTCAGGACGGACTTGCCGTCCTTTTCGCGCAAACGCGGAATGGCTGTGATAGCGCAGTCGACAAGCGCATCAACGATCCGCCGCGTCGTGGTCAAATGACCAAAGGCAATGACCTCGATCGGTAGACAAAAGGCCCCCAGCGTTGGCACCACCTTGGCATGGTCAGCAATGACCACGCAGCGGCGCGAGGCCTCCCAGACCAGCTTTTCACGCAACAGAGCCGCGCCGCCGCCCTTGATCAAGGATAGACCCGGTCCGATCTCGTCCGCACCATCAACTGTTAGGTCTAGGGTGCCCGCCTCATTCAGGCTGATCATGGGGATACCCAAGGATAGGGCTAGATCTTCGGTCGCCTGAGAGGTCGAAACCCCTCGGATATCGAGCCCCCGTGCCGCCAGAGCCTTGACGAACCAAGCCGCTGTGGAACCGGTACCAAGGCCAATGGTCATGCCGGGCTTTACGAGTTGAGCGGCAGCCTCTCCGGCCGCGCGCTTTTGCAGATCAGCGTTTGAGGTCATTTAGCGTTCTTATCCCAGCTTAGCGTTTCGCACTACGCGCGAGTTTCAGGGCACGGAACCTTGCGGCCCAGCCGGTCTTCACCGTTTGAGCCGCCCGACCGAGCGCCAGATCACCGGCCGCGACATCAGCGGTAATGACAGAGCCTGAACCCGTCATGGCCCCCTCCCCGATGGTCACAGGGGCAACGAGGGCCGTGTTGGAGCCAATAAAGGCCCCGGCCCCGACCTCAGTGTGGTGCTTGTCAAAGCCATCATAGTTACAAAAGATCGTCCCGGCCCCGATATTGGCCTTGGGCCCAATCGTGCCGTCGCCGAGATAGGCCAGATGGTTGGCCTTGGCCCCTGCCCCGACCTTGACCTTCTTGACCTCGACAAAGTTGCCGATGTGGGCCTCCTCGCCAATGTCAGCGCCGGGCCGCAAGCGGGCATAGGGCCCGATTAAGGCCCCACGCCGCACGACAGCGCCCTCCAGATGACTAAAGGCGCGGATCACCGCTTCAGTTTCAACGCTCACCCCCGGCCCAAAGACCACATAGGGCTCGATAATAGCACCGGCGGCGATCTGGGTGTCCCAGCACAGATGGACGGTGTCTGGCGCACTCATGCTGACCCCCTGGGCCATCAGGGCGTGGCGTCGGCGGCGCTGGAACACAGCTTCGGCGACGGCAAGTTCAGCCTGCGAATTGACGCCCATAACAGCGTCTTCGGATGCAAAGGTGGCGCGGGTCGAGAGGCCATGATCATGGGCCAGACCAATCACGTCCGTTAGATAGTACTCCCCATTGGCATTGTTATTGCCGACCTGACCGAGCAGGCCAAAAAGGCGCTGAGCCGGAGCGGCCAAGACGCCGGAGTTACAATGTTTGACCTGACGCTCTTCAACCGTGGCGTCCTTGGCCTCGACGATCCGCAGCAGGTCGCCGCTCGGCGTCAAGATCAAGCGGCCATAGGCACCCGGGACCGCCGGATCAAAACCAAGAACCGCGACCTCAGTGCCTGCCTCGCGAAGCGCAAAGAGCGGCGCGATGGCTTCGGCATCCATCAAGGGACAGTCCGCAAAGGTGACGACAATGTCGCCCTCGAAACCGGCGAGCGCTTGGCGCGCGGCCAGCACTGCATGACCGGTGCCTAGGGGCGGGTCTTGGATGGCAACGGAGCGTGCGCCAAGGCGCCTGGCGGCATGTTCAGCGACAGAGGGGCTATGGACACCGGCCACAACCACGATCCGTTCACATCCCAAAGCCTCTGCCGCATCAATGGCGCGGTCAAGCATGGTGCGCCCACCAACCCGGTGCAGCACCTTGGGCAGCAGAGACTTCATGCGGGCGCCTTGTCCGGCGGCCAAGATCACAGCGGCTCTAGCGGTCATGAGAAGGTCCAATCCTGTGAGTCGGCCATTGCCTTGCCTAGAGATTTAGCTGAAACCGAGGCATCTTTCGACCGGAGACCGTATTTATGACCCAAAAAGCGCCTTTCTTCGCTCCCGGCAGCCTGATGGGCACGACCTTGGCCTTTGATCTGGACGGGACCCTGGTCGATACGGCCCCCGATTTGATGGGCACACTGAACACGATCTTGGCCGATCAGGGCCTAGCAAGCCTGCCGATGGAGGCTGCCCGCAACCTGATTGGCAAAGGGGCCAAGGCACTCCTTGAGCGTGGTTTCACAGCCTCGGGACGTAGCCTGGATGGCGAACAGAGCGATCGCCTGTTCCAGCAGTTTTTGGAGATCTATCTGAGCCGTATCGCCCAAGACAGCCGCCCCTTCGACGGCATGGAACGGGCTCTCGATCTGTTCGCTGAGGCAGGAGCAGGCCTTGTGGTCTGCACCAACAAGCGCACGGACCTGTCGCTTGCCCTGTTAGACGCGCTTGGCCTTACCAGCCGCTTCAAGGCTGTGATTGGTGCTGACAGCGCCCCAGCCCCCAAACCCGATGCCCGCCACTATCTCACAGCCATTGCTGCCGCCGGTGGAACCCTAGAGCGATCCTTGATGGTCGGGGACAGCACCGCTGACGTCCAAGCCGCCCGTAATGCCGGTGCACCTGTCGTGGTGTTCAGCTTTGGCTATACAGAGATCCCGGCTGCAGACCTAGGGGCCGATGAGGTCCTGCACCACTATGATGATTTGCCCGCAGCCGTGGCTCGGCTCTTGAGGCGGGGTTAGTCACAAAAAGCCGCTCTTCGGCGCTGCGCCCCACGTCTCCCAAAGCGGGAAAATGGGGGGGCTTTAGATTTTCCCTCTCCGGGGAAAAGACCGGCGAAGCCGCAGAGGAGGGCGACACGGCCTAGCCCTGAGGTCTAAACCGCTTGTTCGAGGCAAATCCCTTGGGGGCCATCTTGCCGGCGCTGCCGCGACGGGCAACCCAGCCGGTCCAGTCGGTCCAGGCGCGGTTGCGACCGGCGCTGTCGATCCATGAGGGACCAGCAGCCTTGGTGAAGACCAGCGCATCGCGCAGGCCGCCCTCGCGGTAGGATTGGAGCTTCACGCCCTTGCCCCGCACCATTTCAGGCAATTCGTCGAGCTTGAAGACCAAGATCTTGCCGTTGTCTCCAATCACCGCCAGATGATCTCCATCGGCAGCGTCAAGGCTAAGGCAAGCGCCCGCCTCATCGACCGTCAAGACCTGCTTGCCCGCGCGTCGGAAGGCCAAGGCCTCGTCTTCGGGCAGGATGAAACCGTAACCGGCCTTTGACGCGATCACACGCTTGCGGCCCGGCTTGTGTGGGAAGACGTCCAAGATCCGCACGGAATCTTCAATATCGACCATGAGGCGCAGAGGCTCGCCATGGCCCCGCGCCGAGGGGAGCTTGTCGCAGGCAATAGTGAAGAACCGCCCATCAGAGGCGAACAGCAACAGCTTGTCCGTCGTCTCAGCAGGCACGAGGAAGGAGAGTTTATCCCCTTCCTTGAATTTCAGTTCCGAGGGGTCCTGAACCGCGCCCTTGGCGGCACGGATCCAGCCGCGTTCAGAGACGATGACTGTGATGGGTTCGCGCACAATCATGGCTTCAATAGCCGCGGCAGCATCAACCTGCGGCGCATCGGCAAAACTGGTGCGGCGCTTACCGACGGCGGTATCGGGCCCTAGAACCTTGCGCACCGCCCGAAGGCCAACGCCGACGAGGTTCCACTGCTTCTTTTCCGAGGCCAGCAAGGCGCTCAAGCCATCACGTTCCTTAGCCAACTCATCATGTTCGCGGCGCAATTCCATCTCTTCGAGCTTGGCCAACTGGCGCAGGCGCGTGTTGAGGATGGCGTCGGCCTGAATATCGGTCAGGGTAAAGGTCTCGATCAGTTTGGCCTTGGGCTCTTCCTCGAAACGAACGATGCGGATCACCTCGTCCAGATTGAGGAAGACGATCAGCAGGCCTTCCAAAATGTGCAGTCGCTGCTCAATCTTGGCCAGACGCCAACCGGCGCGGCGGATTAAGACTTCACGTCGGTGCGCCAAGAACGCCATCAGGGCCTGCTTGAGGCCCATAACACCCGGTGTGCCGCGCGCATCCAGCACGTTCATATTGACTGGGAACCGGGTTTCGAGCGTCGAGAGCTTGAACAGGCTCTCCATCAGGACTTCGGGTTCGACGTTGCGGGACTTGGGCTCGATGATCAGGCGGACATCTTCGGCCGACTCGTCGCGGACATCGCCCAGCAGTGGGGCCTTTTTGAGCTCGATCAGCGTGGCCAACTGCTCGATCATATCGGCCTTTTTGACCTGATAGGGGATCTCAGTGACCACGATGCGATAGCCGCCGCGTGGGATCTCTTCAAGATGCCAGCGGGCGCGAAGACGCACCCCTCCCCGGCCCGTCTCATAGGTCTCGAGCATCGAGGCTTGGCTTTCAACCACGATGCCGCCGGTTGGGAAGTCTGGACCAGAGACGAAACTCATCAGGTCGGCGGTGCTGGCCTCTGGCCGCTCCAGCAGCATCAGGCAGGCATCGATCAGTTCAGCAGCATTGTGCGGTGGAATCGAGGTGGCCATGCCCACGGCAATGCCCGACGAGCCATTGGCCAGAAGATTGGGGAAGCCTGCGGGCAAGACCACAGGCTCTTCGTCTTCGCCGTCATAGGTGGCGCGAAAATCAACCGCGTCCTCGTCGATTCCGTCGAGCAGCAGAGCCGCTGCATCGGTCAAGCGGCATTCAGTATATCGCATGGCGGCGGCATTATCGCCGTCAATATTGCCGAAATTACCTTGGCCATCGATCAGGGGATAGCGCTGGGCGAAATCCTGCGCCAAGCGCACAAGCGCGTCATAGACTGCCGTATCGCCATGGGGGTGATATTTACCAATGACATCGCCGACCACGCGGGCACACTTCTTGGCCGAGGATTCAGGATCCAGTCGCAAGATGCGCATGGCGTGCATCAGGCGACGGTGAACAGGTTTCAAGCCATCGCGAACATCCGGTAGGGCCCGGTGCATAATGGTCGACAGGGCGTAGGCCAGATAACGCCGGGACAGCGCTTCGGTCAGAGGCTCATCTATGACACGGTCGCCGTCGGCGGGACCACCGGGCGGAATCACTGGCTTGTTCATGCTGATGACTCCCTAAAGAGATTCCCACGAGCGAGCCATAGTTGGGTTGGAGCTTCCTCGTGGTTGGCTAGGTACGGGGCGTTGCAAGTGCGTGCATAATGAAAAACGAAGCCCTCCCCCAAGGGGGCGAGGGTTGGGAGAGGGGGACTGCGCTGGGCTCGCAATAACCCGGTCACAAAACAAAGCCCCCTACCCACTCAAAGCCGGATCGCGGCAGACCTTGCGTGTGCAGGCAAACCTTCGGCTTCAGCAAGGGCTATCGTGGCCCCGGCCAACTTGCTAAAGGCCTCAGCATCGCACTGGATCAGCGATGTGCGCTTAAGGAAGTCATAGATAGACAGGCCTGAGCTGAACCTAGCCGCGCGGCTTGTCGGCAGGACGTGGTTGGAGCCCGCCACATAGTCGCCAATGGCTTCGGGAGCGTGACGCCCTAAGAAGATCGCACCGGCATGACGAACCCGGTCAGACAGGCGCTCTGGATGCTCGACCGCGAACTCGACATGTTCAGGCGCGATCAAATCAACCAGCGGCGGGCTGTCCCCCAGCGGGCAGATCACCACCGCCCCGTGATTGCGCCAAGACGCCCCTGCATCCTCGCCCGTGACCAAGGTCTTGAGTTGAGCTTGAATGGCGGCGCAGACCGCGTCGGCAAAGGCGGCATCGTCCGTAATCAGAATGGATTGAGCGGCTGGATCATGCTCGGCTTGAGACAGAAGGTCCGCCGCGATCCAGTCGGGACTATTGGCCCCATCGGCGACCACCACGATCTCAGACGGACCGGCGAGGGCATCAATGCCCACCACGCCATAGAGCCTGCGCTTGGCGGCCGTGACAAAGGCATTGCCGGGGCCAACAATCTTGTCGACCGACGCGATTGGACCCGCGCCATAGGCCAGAGCCGCGACCGCATGGGCCCCGCCCAGACGCCAGATCTCGGTCACGCCCGCCGCCTTGGCCGCCGCCAGAACTGCGGGCTGCATCCGCCCGGGAGGTGTCACCATAGCAATTCGGTCAACACCAGCCACCTTGGCAGGAACTGCATTCATCAAGACCGTCGAGGGATAGGCCGCGCGGCCACCGGGCACATAGATGCCGACAGCCTCGAGCGGTGTCCAACGCCATCCGAGCTTGGTGCCGGTTTCATCGGTCCATTGAGCGTCGGCGGGCCGCTGGCGCGCGTGATAGGTCCGGATCCGCTCGGCGGCAAAGTCGATGGCGTCGCGCACCGATTGTGGGCAAGCAGCGGCCCCGGCATCAATCTCTTCTGGCGTCACCCGCAAGGTGTCTTCGGTTAGCGAGGCGCGGTCAAACTGCTCAGCAAAGCGCAGGACAGCGGTCAAGCCTTCGGTCTTCACCGCCTGCACAATGGCGGCCACAGCCACATCAACCTCAGCCGCAGAGCCGCGCTCCTCGTCCAAAAAGGCACGAAAATCGGCGGCAAAACTGGGATCGGAAACATTAAAACGGCGCATGGCTCTTACTCAGGTTAGGTCGTGCTTGGGCGCGCGAGGTGTTGGCCAAGGAGAACTAAGGTCGGCGGCGATAATATCAATCATCTCGACCTCGGCGCGAAGGTCCCCTCCCCCCGCAAAGGTCAGGATAATGGCACCGCCCGGCGCCTCTCCCGGCTCGAAACTGATGGTCAGCAGTTCGACCACAGCATTCTTGGCATCCCGGCGAAGATTGCGGGTTTTTACGGCCATCACGCCGCCAAACTGAAGGCCTGTGCGGACGCGCTCTTGCGTACGGGCACCATTTTCCCAGCGGTAGCGATTGAGGGCCAAGGTCAATTGACCCGCTGAGGCCTGATAGGCGATGTCGCCGATCTGACAGACAGCATCTTGCAAGGCCGCCGATATCACGGCCAGATCTTCAGCGTCTTCAGCCAACAGTCGCAAGGGGGCCTTTGAAGCCGCCATTGGGCCTAGTCCTCTTCTGATCCAGCGCCCTTGATCCGGCGCACATTGGCACCGCACGCGCCGAGTTTCTCTTCCAAACGTTCAAAGCCGCGATCCAGATGATAGACGCGGTTGACGATGGTCTCGCCCTTAGCGGCCATCCCTGCGATGACCAAGCTTACAGAGGCGCGCAGATCGGTGGCCATGACTTGAGCACCATTGAGCCGCTCGACGCCGCGCACACGCGCTTCGCCGCCATGGACCGAAATGTCAGCGCCCAGACGCGCCAGTTCGGGGACGTGCATGAAGCGGTTCTCAAAGATTGTCTCGCGAATGAAGCTTTCGCCCTCAGCCGTCGTCATCAGGGCCATAAATTGGGCCTGAAGGTCGGTGGCGAAGCCCGGATAAGGCGTGGTGTCGATATTGACGGCCTTCAAACGCCCTGGCCCACGACGAATGATCATACCGTCGGCGGTTGAGGTGACGTTAACGCCCGCCTCAACCAGCTTGTCGCAGAGGGCTTGGTTAAAGTCCGAACGGGTGTTGGTCAGGCGCACCTCACCCCCAGCCATGGCTGCGGCCAGCGCATAGGTGCCGGTCTCGATCCGGTCCGCAATGACCGCATGGCTGCCGCCGCCTAGACGGGCGACGCCGGCAATGGTGATGATCGAGGTCCCAGCCCCCTCGACCTTGGCCCCCATCATGTTCAGACAGTCAGCCAGATCGCCAATTTCCGGCTCGCAAGCCGAATTGTGCAGGACCGTGACGCCCTCGGCCAGAACGGCCGCCAGCATGGCGTGCTCGGTCGCGCCAACGGAAACAAACGGGAAGGTGATCTCAGCGCCGCGCAGGCCGCGTGGGGCTTGGGCAAAAACATAGCCATCATGCAGATCAATCGTCGCGCCGAGGGCCTCTAAGGCCTTTAGGTGCAGATCCACAGGCCTTGCACCGATGGTGCAGCCACCGGGCAGCGAAACCTTGGCATGGCCGGTGCGCGCGATCAGCGGACCCAGAACATTGAACGAGGCTCGCATCTGACGCACCAGATCATACGGCGCGATGGCCCCAAGGATCTCTGGCGTATGGAGCAGGGTCTCTGGACCGTCGGGGCCTTCGCGCTCGATCAGTTCAGCGCCAAGACGTTGCAGCAACCGCCCAAGGAACTTGGTGTCCGCCAGGCGCGGCATATTGGTCAGCCGCACAGGCTGATCAGTCAAAAGACTGGCCGCCATCAATTTGAGCGCGGAGTTCTTAGCGCCACTGATCGGGATCGTCCCGTTCAACTCTGCGCCGCCGATAATGGCGATACGGTCCATTGATCCCTCGAAAGTTCGGACGAAGGCACACCCGTCCACCCCTTGTTTGCGGAGCGGTTCTACAACAGGCAAGGCACGGTTGCGAGTGGCCGTTTTGATGGGAGGTGAATTGGAGGCAAAACAAGACCTTCACTCAAGCCTCACTGACAGGCAGAGGCTTGAGTGAAGGGGACGCTCTGGCCCCAGCCCCCACGATTCGTCGCTAAACCCTGTCGTCCGCCTCAGGATCAGGCTTGGCCACAGCGGCCGGAGCCTTGCGGCGACGGAGATTTTGCCTCAGGGCCGCGGCCAAACGGGCCTCGCGTTCGGCTTTTGCAGAACTTCCCGCTGGGGTCTGTTGTTTGGTTTCGCTAGGCTTTTCGATCATGCCCCATGAGGTGGATCGCCTTTCCTTCGGGGTCAAGTCGATTTTAGCTTCACCTTCTCTCAGTCATTCGCTAGAACCCGCCCCTCTTAGCCGCCGTAGCTCAGTGGTAGAGCGCATCATTGGTAATGCTGAGGTCGGCAGTTCAATCCTGCCCGGCGGCACCAGCGGTCCCTCAGTCCGAAAGGATTGAGGGACCACCAATTCTCCTCCCCTAAAAATTCACCCGATCACCGGCCCTAGACAGGGCATAGATTTCGGGTCACTTGGCAGTCATGCGCTTTCGATCCTTGGATTCCTTGCGAGGCCTTGCGGCCCTTGCTGTGGTCTTTCACCACTGCCTGCTGACGCTTCCTGCCAGTGCCTATGGCCGAGGCGACTTTGCGTGGTGGTTTGCGCTCACTCCTTTAAAACTATTGGTCGATGGGCCGGGTGCGGTGTTGCTGTTCTTTGTTTTGAGCGGATTTGTACTGGCCGCCTCAATCGACGCGGGACAGAAGCATGAGGGTGCGGGTTTTCATTACGGTCGCTTTGCCGCAAAGCGGTTCTTACGGATCTATCCGCCCTTTGCCGCAATCATCTTAGCCTCTGCCGGCCTTTATTTTCTGGTCCAGCCCACGCCCGTCGAGGGGCTGAGCGGTTGGTTCAACCATCAGTCCTGGGCCTATCCAATGACGCCGCAACTGATCGCAGGCCATCTCCTGATGACCGATCAGCAGCGCGACATGAGCCTGATGAACGTGATGTGGAGCCTAGTACACGAACTGCGCATCTCGATGATCTTTCCACTGTTGTTTTTTAGCCTGAGGGTGCGGCCGGTCACGACCCTGGTCGTCACAGCCCTCATGAGCGCCGGGGCCAACTATGCGCTGGGCCACTATGACCTTGATCCTGTGACCCAGACCCTGTGCGGATCGACCCAATATATCTTGATGTTCGCGGTCGGGACCTTGCTGTTCGAGCACCATCAAACCCTCAGTGCGCGGGTTCAAAGGACCCGAGGCGTTGGTGCCATCGCGCTGGTACTCGCAGGCGCTTGGCTGTTCTACCAGCCCCGCTCGATGCCGGTCTTTGGCCTATGGGGCACGGGCCTTGCAGCCAGCTGTTATGTGATTGCGGCCTTTGCCAGCCCGACACTCGTGCGCCTCCTAAACGGAGGAGCGGTCTCTTGGCTCGGCAAGGTGTCCTACAGCCTCTATCTGGTGCATCTGCCGATCCTGCTGACGCTGGTGCACCTGTTCTCAGGTAAGGTTCCACTGCCTTTCTTGCTGGCCGTAACCGTTGTCATATCCTTGATCGCGGCGGCCCTGTCCTATCGCTGGGTCGAAAGCCCTGCCATCGGCTTTGGGCGCAAGGTTAGCCAGCCGAACCCTTCACAGACTAGCTAAGCCGATTGGCGACCAAACGCCCGGCAACTGCGCAGATCGCTGTCAGGCTGCTGCCCCAAACAATATCCACAACCGCTACCTTGACCGTAAATCCATTCAAGGTCGCCAAATTGGTCAGGTCATATGTGCCGTAGGCCAAGGCCCCGAACAGGGCACCGAACAGAGCCACTTGGACCAGACCCATCGACGGATCCGACGGCCGGACGGCGAAGACCAAGATGCCAACCACATAGGCCGCATAAAACAGGCCCGCGACGAGGATGTTGGGCACAGCCCTCATC
Organism: Caulobacteraceae bacterium; assembly: GCA_040399645.1. Taxonomy (GTDB): domain Bacteria; phylum Pseudomonadota; class Alphaproteobacteria; order Caulobacterales; family Caulobacteraceae; genus CAISGS01. Next base: position 20,936 of record JBBARR010000027.1, read on the forward strand.
AATGACCCCATCTGTTGGCGATAGAAGCCGCCCATCGCCGATAGCCAGACAAAATCTACCCCTAAGAACACCAAAAGGGTGGCCGCATAGATCATCAGGCTACGGGTCATAGGTGAGGTCTCCAAGCCGAAGTCGCGGTCCAAATTGAGAACTAGGTCATGGGCTGCACAGGTCAAATGACGGTGGGGTTGACCTCAGTGTCGAGGGGCACGATCTGCAAACCACAAGGGCCAGAGCCGTTTCCAACGAAAAAATAATCGTTTCAGAGCTTTAAGCAATCCTTTGAGTGGATCGATCACTGCTCCGTTGGACCGAAAGATGAGCACCGACATAACCGCGAACAGGATCAACAAGACAAGGGTCAGAACCGGCTAGGTCAAACGGGGAACGGCCGCAACCCACCGATAGCTCGCCTCGGGTTGATCGGCCTCGATCGAGGCGGTTAGCCCAGCATAGGAGCCTTGCACCTGAGCGAGCCGCTGCGCCTAAAGGGCTTCGTGCGATTTCGAGGTCCGAGCCAATTTCGCAATTACCCGTTCGTTAGCGATCTTTATGGCGCGGCCCTTGCGCTTTGTCTCAGTTCTAGAAGGCCGACCAACTGGCGGATACAAACTGCATGACCGATCCACTGGTATTGCCTGACCAGGTGGTGCCGGTAGGGGAGCGGGCAAGGATGCAGAGGCCGCTATCTTTCGGCGCAACGCGCGCGAGGAAAAAAGTCCAGGTCACGACCGCCATCTGCACAAGCCCATCTAGCCGGCCGAAGGCTTCGTTGACGGTAGCAAGTTTTTGAGCTCGCCCGGTAACACCATAGGGCAAGGCCAGTCGTGGGGTCGCATCATTCGACCAGAAACAGTCTCCTCGGCGACCGTGAACGTCACGAACCGCCGAGGATCAGTTTGAGGCCGCAAAGGCGGCTGGGGATTATTCTGCGGCGATCAGATGGGCGCCGGAGGTAAGGGCGGTCTTGGCAATGAGGTCCGCCTTGGCCGCCTCATATTCACCGGCGAGCTTGTCAACAAACTCTGCCACGGACTGCATTTCCTTAACCGCGCCGATACCTTGGCCACAGCCCCAGATATCGCGCCAAGCCTTGGCCTCTTGGTTTCCACCCGAGCCGAAGTTCATTTTTGAGGGGTCGCTGACCGGCAGATTTTCTGGGTCAAGACCGGCCTTAACGATGGACGGCTTCAGATAGTTACCGTGAATACCCGTGAACAGGTTCGAATAGACGATGTCATCGGCAGCCGACTCCACGATCATATCCTTATAGCCCTGATCGGCATTGGCCTCCTTGGTGGCGATAAAGGCAGAGCCCATATAGGCAAGGTCCGCGCCCATGGCCTGGGACGACAAGATCGCTGCGCCGTTGGCGATGGAACCGGACAGTGCAATAGGACCATCGAACCATTCGCGGATCTCTTGGACCAGCGCGAAGGGCGACAGCGTGCCTGCATGGCCACCGGCACCAGCAGCAACGGCAATCAGGCCATCGGCGCCCTTTTCAACTGCCTTGCGCGCAAAACGGTCAGTGATGATGTCGTGCAAGACCACACCTCCATAGGAATGGATGGTCTTGTTGAGGTCTTCACGTGCGCCCAGCGAGGTGATGATCACCGGCACCTTGTGCTTGACGCAAAGCTCGACATCTTCGTCCAACCGGTTGTTGGTTTTGTGAACGATCTGGTTAACGGCGAAGGGGGCGGACGGTGTGTCGGGATGGTCTCGATCCCACTCGGCCAACTCTTCATGAATACGGTGCAGCCACTCGTCCAGTAACGAAACAGGACGGGCATTCAAGGACGGAAAGGAGCCGACAATACCGGCCTTGCATTGGGCAATGACGAGATCGGGGGTCGAGATAATGAACAGCGGCGATGCAATAACCGGCAGGCGAAGGCGGTCGCGAAGAATGGATGGCAATGCCATAGACAGGGGCTCCTACAATTAACCGGATCACTGGTTTTTACGTCCGGCTCATAGAATAAGGCGAAGTGCCGCGAGGGCAAGGCTTGGGAACGCTTGACGCCTACCCCATTGGCAGCGCATTTCCGGAAGATAATCCTTATGAGACCTCCGAAGGGGCCTGAGTTGGACGACAAGATCATTTCGCTGGCAGCAGAGTTTGCGGCACCGTCGCGCGCCGAATGGCTGGCTATCGTAGAAAAAACCCTTAAAGGCGCACCCTTCGAGAAGACACTCGTCTCCAAGACCTATGGCGGCCAGAGGCTGCAACCGCTCTATACGGCGGCCGACGAGATCGAAAATCCAGTCCGTGCGCTGCCCAGCGATCATTTCCGTCCCTGGGACCTGCGCACCGCCATCGCCCATCCAGACCCCGTCGCTGCCAATGCCGAGGCCTTAAAAGATCTAGAGGGCGGTGCCGCGTCGATTCTTCTGACCCTTGATCCCAGCGCCAAGGCGGGGATTGCGGTCGGCGATGAGGCCGGACTGGCCAAGGTCTTGAACCATGTTCTGCTTGACTTGGCCCCTGTGGCCCTCGATGCGGGCTTTATGGGCCCAAAGGCCGCCGATTGGCTGGGCAGCTTGGCCAAGGGTGCGCCGCAAGCGCGGCTTGCCTTCCACATGGACCCGCTCGGCGCTCTGGCTCGCCAAGGCACAAGTCCCGGCCCGATTGACAGTCACCTGATCAGCGCTGCCACCGTCGGCACCCGCTTGGCCAAGGCCTATCCCAAGGCCAGCCTGATGCTGGCTTCCGGTCAAGCCGTGCACGAGGCGGGCGGCGCAGAAGCCCAAGAGCTGGCAGTCATGATCGCCGCGGCTGCGGCCTATGCCAAGGCGCTGAACCGCGCCGGTATGGACCTGAACGAGGCCTTTGAACGGATCGTTCTGGGCGTTTCGCTCGACGGCGAATATTTCATCAATATCGCCAAGCTGCGGGCCGCGCGCCTGCTCTTTGCCAAGCTCACCGCCGCTTGCGGTAGCGAGCAGACGGCGATGATTGAGGCCCGGTCTTCCCACCGGATGCTAACCCGGTTTGATCCGTGGGTGAACCTGCTGCGTCTGACGGCAGCGGGCTTTAGCGCCGCGACCGGTGGGGCCGACAGTGTCATCCTCGCCCCCTTTACTGACGCCATTGGCCTCGCCACGACCTTTGCGCGCCGTCAGGCTCGCAACATCCAACTGGTGCTGATGGAAGAAGGCCACCTTGGCCGGGTCGCTGACCCTGCCGGTGGAGCTTGGTTTCTCGAGAGCCTGACCAACGATCTGGCCCGAGATGCTTGGAGCCGGTTCCAAGCCATTGAGGCCGCTGGCGGCCTTGCCGCAGCCCTGGCCTCTGGATCGCTGGCCCAAGAGATAGCCGCTACCCGAAAGGCACGCGAAGCCGCGGTCGCAAAGCGTAAAGACGGACTGATCGGGGTGTCTGAATTCCCCAACCCGCTCGAAAGTCCGGTGGAGGTTCTACATCCTAACCGCGCCGCTTTGGCGGTCACCGGTCCAGATGTGCGCCTGCCAGGCCCAGGCACTCAGGCTGTCACCCTACCCGCCTATCGCGCCGCAGCCGCCCTTGAATCCCTGCGTGATCGGACTGCTACTCTTTCCAAGACACCTAAGATTTTTCTCGCAACCCTGGGGGAAATTGCAGATTTTAGTGGTCGGGTCGGCTTTGCCTCCAACCTCTTCGCCATCACCGGAGCCGAAATCATTGTCGGCGAGGTTGGTGCCTTTGGAACCTCTAGCGCCAAGGTGGCCGTGCTTTGCTCTTCAGATGGTTTCTACGCCAGCGACGGGGCAAAAGCAGCCAAGGCGCTGAAAGCTTCCGGGGCCTCACGGCTCTATCTAGCCGGTCGGCCGGGTGATCTCGAACAGGGCCTGACTGATGCGGGCGTTGACGGTTTTGTCTTTGCTGGCATGGACGTTCTGGGCGGTTTGGGCGAGGTTCTGACACATCTGGGAGCCGCATAATGGCCAGACCCAACGGCTATGACGCTCTAACTTGGAAAGAGGCTAAGCCCTTCACCGGCCGCTGCGCGCGGCCCGAAGATGTCGAGGCCGGAGACGCTGTCTTTGCCTTAGGGGACACGCACCACGGCCATCCCATCGATATGGGCATGCCTGCAGCGATCATCTGGTACGACGAGGAAGAGGAATTCGCGGCCGTCGTCATCCAGGCCGAAGCCCATGAGAGCCAGACGGGCGAGGAGCTAGAAGTGCTTGGCATTCTTCTCCCCCGTGGTCGCACCGCCGTCGCCTTTATGGAGGATGTCGAGTTCGTCGAAGAGACCGACCACACGTGGCAAGCCTTGCTCGAAGCCGACCTCGAAGAGGGTGAAGACGAGGACGAGGATGAAGACGACTTCGACAAGGGCGAATATGACCCTGCCGAAGACGACTATGACGGCGACCAAGATGACGACGACCTCGATGATGACGAATTTGATGATGATGAGTTCGACGAAGAGGATGACGACTTCGATGATGATGAAGTCTTCGATGATGACGATGATGACGGCCAACCGGATGGCAAAAAATGACCCAGACCGTTCCTAATTTCGCCACGCTCGATTTCGATGCCATTGCCGTCAAGGGGTCCAAGCCCTCCGACGTCGGTCCCCTTTGGGAAACGCCTGAAGGCGTCAGCGTTAAGGCCTCCTACGCGGCCTCTGACATTAAGGGATTGGATTTCCTGGACGGTTATCCCGGCCTCGCCCCATTTGGACGCGGCCCCTATCCGACCATGTACGCCACCAACCCGTGGACGATCCGGCAATATGCGGGCTTCTCGACGGCGGAGGACTCCAACGCCTTTTACCGCCGCAATCTGGCAGCAGGTCAAAAAGGCCTGTCGGTCGCCTTCGATCTGGCGACCCACCGAGGCTACGATTCGGACCATGAGCGGGTCAAGGGCGATGTCGGCATGGCCGGGGTGGCAATCGACTCCATCTATGACATGCGCACTCTGTTCTCGGGCATTCCGCTGGACCAGATGAGCGTGTCTATGACCATGAATGGCGCGGTGCTGCCGATCTTGGCCCTGTTCATTGTCGCAGCAGAGGAACAGGGCGTTCCAGCGGCGAAACTGTCGGGGACCATCCAGAACGACATCCTCAAGGAGTTCATGGTCCGCAACACCTATATCTACCCGCCAAATCCCTCTATGCGGATCATTTCTGACATCTTTTCATATACTTCTAAGGAAATGCCGAAGTATAACTCGATCTCGATTTCCGGCTACCATATGCAAGAAGCGGGCGCCACGGCGGACCTTGAGCTGGCCTACACGCTGGCCGACGGTATCGAATATGTGAAGGCCGGGATCGCGGCTGGGATGACGGTTGACGCCTTCGCCCCTCGCCTGTCGTTCTTCTGGGCCATCGGCATGAACTACTTCATGGAGGTGGCCAAGATGCGGGCTGCGCGCTTGATCTGGGCCAAGCTGATGAAGCCGTTCAATCCGCAAGATGCGCGGTCACTGTCCCTGCGCACCCACTCCCAGACCTCGGGCTGGAGCCTGGCAGCCCAAGATGTGTTCAACAATGTGCCGCGCACCTGCGTCGAAGCCATGGCCGCCGCCAACGGACAGACCCAATCGCTGCACACCAACAGCCTCGACGAGGCCTTGGCCCTGCCCACCGACTTCTCGGCTCGCATTGCGCGTAATACGCAACTGTTCTTGCAGGTTGAAAGCGGTCTGACCAAGGTCATCGACCCTTGGGGCGGTAGTTATTATGTCGAGCGCCTGACCCACGATCTGGCGGCCCGGGCGCTGGAGCATATTGCCGAGATCGAAAGCCTTGGCGGCATGGCCAAGGCGATTGAACAGGGCGTTCCCAAGCTGCGCATTGAAGAGGCTGCGGCCAAGACCCAGGCCCGGATTGATGCCGGTCGTCAGTCGGTCGTGGGCGTCAACAGCTACAAGCCGGAAGTTGCCGACGATATTCCAGTGCTCAAGGTCGACAATACGTCAGTGCGGGAGCAACAGCTCGAAAAGCTGGTCCGCCTCAAGGCCGAACGCGATCCGGTCAAGGTTGAGGCAGCCCTGAGCGCCCTGACCGAGGGCGCACGAGGCACCGACAATCTCTTGGCTCTGGCCGTTGACGCGGCCCGCGCCATGGCGACGGTCGGCGAGATTAGCCTGGCCTTAGAAAAGATCTTTGGTCGTCACAAGGCGGAAATCCGTACCATCTCGGGGGTCTATTTGCGCGAAGCTGCTGCCAATCCGCAAACCGCTGCAGCCAAGGCCATGGTCGAGGCCTTCGAGCAAGCCGATGGCCGTCGCCCGCGCATCCTTGTCGCCAAGATGGGTCAGGATGGACATGACCGAGGCCAGAAGGTGATTGCCACCGCCTTTGCCGACCTTGGCTTTGACGTCGATATCGGCCCCCTGTTCCAAACGCCGGCTGAGGCTGCACGCCAAGCGGTCGAAAATGATGTGCATGTGGTGGGCGCCAGTTCTCTGGCTGCCGGTCACCTGACGCTGGTGCCTGAACTCAAGGGCGAACTGGCCAAGCTGGGCCGTCCGGACATTATGGTCGTGGTTGGCGGGGTCATTCCTAGCCAAGATTTTGACGAACTGCGCGACGCAGGCGCCGCCGCCATCTTCCCACCAGGAACGGTGATCGCAGAGGCCGCAATCGACCTGTTGGAAAAGCTGAATGTGGAACTGGGCTATGCCCAGCCTAAGGCAGACTAAAAATGAGGGCCGCTGGTAACACCATCGGCCCGATCTCTATCAAAGCGGCGCGCAGACATCCTGCTTGCGGGCAAGCTCTGCCTCAGCGAAGGCCTCAGCCGACGGGGCCAATCGTCGCTCAAGCACGATACCCCGCTGGGTTGGCGATTGAACCACGAGCGCCGTGCCCGACGGTGGCGCTTGACCCTTGCCGACAATGACCAGATCCACGCCATCGGGGGCCTGCCGATCATTGATCGCAAAGATATTGTCGCTGTTGGCCGCATAGACCGACACGGACATATAGTCTGTGGCCCTAGACGCTTTCACCCGTACAGGCCCCCTGGACAGGTCATAGGCGCAGGACGAATAGGCCAGATCTGGCGAAGGGCGCACGATGGCGCGTGACGCCTGGGTCGTGCGCGGCGGATGGATCATCTGGTTGACCATCTTGCCCTCTGCGCTCAGCCGCCTGAAGGCCACCGCCATCAGAAGGTTGGGAGCCGAAAAGATCACCGCCAGATGGATCACCACCGCTGTGACTAGCACAATCATCAGGGATTTGATCATAGGTTTCATGCGGGCACACTCGGGCAGGAAACGGTCTTGATGGTGGGAAGGGCGATAGACCTGAAGTCATTACGCGCCCCATCTTGCGGGTTATAGAGCCTGATGGTTAGGGCATAGTCCCCAGCATTTTTCGATGATATCCAGTGGGTTGCATCACCCTTTTGAGGCGACACCCGAACCTTCCAACGGCCTAAATCTTGGGGCTTGGTAAGGGCTGCCATACGCGTGGCGTCTGCGGACTGAGCATCATCGCCATTGACCGGCAGATAGTTGTCCGCCGCATAGATCGTCACTGACCACCACCGTGCAGGCTGGGGACCACCCTCAAGCTGATAGGTGCAGTCGGCCCGCAACGGCTTGCCCGCCTCATTGGTCGTGCGGTTAAAATAGAGCGTTTCAGCCTGGGTTAGGGCCAGAAGGCCAGCCCTCGCGACGAGCGCTCTCGTATAGGGATCTGCCGTCCTATCACCGCTGACGTGACTACCGACCCAGCCCTGAACCGTTTCCTTGCCAATGTTCATGCCCTGATTGAGCATGGCTAACGCCGAGACGAGACCCAGACCGGCGCCGATCAGAACCAGCCCACCCATTTTCAAGGCCGCCCTCACAGATTGGCCCTCTTCGGCGACGTGTCTTGCAAGGGAATCATAGCGGCGGCGCTCCAGAGCTTTATAAGTGAACCAACGATAGGCGACCCAACGCCCGTTCAGCAATGGGCAAGGTGCGGTGGCGTCCAAAGAGAAGGACCCTAAGATGAACCTCGACCTCAATGATCGCGTGATTTTCGTTGCCGGTGCTAGCCGTGGCATTGGCCTTGGCATTGTCGAAGCCTGCCTCGCCGATGGCGCAAAGGTGGCCATGACCGCGCGGGGCGTTGAGGCTCTAGAGGCCACCCACAGCCGCCTCGCGGGGCTCTATGGCGCAGATAAGCTCTGGTCAATGGCCGGGGATATGCGCGACCCAGAAACCATCAACGAAGCCGTGGACCGGGTCGAGGCCGAGTTCGGTCCTATCCACGGTGCCGTGGCCAATGTCGGCCTACATCCTTGCCCGCTGGGCTTTGAGGTCGATGACGCGACCTGGGATGCGGGCTTCTCACAGAACCTCGACAGCGCCTATCGACTGGCCCGCAAGGTGCTTGGTCCGATGACGGCGCGCGGGGAAGGCTCGGTGCTTATGATCAGTTCGATCGCTGGTCTCGGTGCGCTGGGCACACCCTTAACCTACGGCACAGCCAAGGCGGGGATGAACCACATGGCCAAGGAACTGGCACGGATCACCGGCCCTAGCGGGGTTCGGGTCAACGTCATCGCGCCGGGCAATATCATCTTCCCAGGCGGCGATTGGGAAGAACGCTCGACCGGATCGCGGGGCGGGGCTTGGCAGCGCTGGCTTGACCGCGAAGTGCCGATGAAGCGATTTGGCAAGCCTGAGGAAATCGGCTCAGCCGCCGCCTTCCTACTCAGTAATCGTGCCAGTTTTATCACCGGGGCCATCTTGCCCGTTGACGGTGGCCAGACCCGCTAAGGGTCGCCCGCCGACGTGATAATCGGATCGTGATTGGCCAAAAGCGTGATCAGGTTTAGAAGCTCTGACAATAAACCGGCGCTTTACATTGGTACTGTGCAATCGCTGCCCGTTGGCGGCATCCATAAGAGGTCTTACGGCATGACGACTGCACCCTCGATCGCGCGCCCATCACGGCTCAAGAGCCTGATGTTGGCCATCCTTCTGCCCTTGGCTCTGGGAGCCTGCGGCATCAACAATATCCCCACCAAAGAAGAACAGGCCAAGGCCGCGCTCGCCGATGTTCAGGCGCAATATCAGCGCCGCTCCGACCTGATCCCCAATCTGGTGGCGACGGTTCAAGGTTATGCCCAGCAAGAACGTAGCGTTCTGGTCGAGGTCACCCAAGCGCGCGCCTCTGCCACCCAAGTCAAGCTTGATGCGGCAACCATCACCAACCCCGAAATGTTCGCCAAATATCAGGCCGCGCAGTCACAGCTTTCTGGCGTTCTAGGCCGGTTGATGATGATCAGCGAGAAATATCCAGACCTGAAGTCCAACACCAACTTCTTGGCCCTTCAGTCTCAATTGGAAGGTACCGAGAACCGCATCGCCGTGGCACGCCGCGATTATAATGAGGCGGTTCGGGTCTATAATACCGAGCTTCGCACCTTCCCGGGCGTGATCTGGGCCTCGACCGTCCACAAGGACTCCAAGGCGATGATTTCGTTCACCGCGACCGAGGCGGCCCAAAGCGCTCCGACGGTGAACTTTGCCCCCGCTGCCCCTGTCGCCGCCGCGCCTGCCAGCAAGTGACATTGGCCGCTCGATCCCTAGCCCCTAGCCTTCGGCCATTGTGGGCCGGACTGGCTATCATACTGGCCAGCATAGTTCTGGCCCTGCCCGTAAGGGCTGCACCGACCTTCCCGCCCTTGACGGGGCGGGTGGTTGATAATGCCCATGTGCTGTCTGCAGAAAGCACGCAGGCCTTGAGCGCCAAGCTCGAGGCCTTCGAGGCGGCGACCGGCCATCAGCTCGTGGTCGTCACCTTACCGACGCTACAGGGCTATGAGATCGAGGATTACGGCTATCAACTCGGCCGCACCTGGCAGATTGGCCAGAAGGGCAAGAATGATGGGGCCCTCTTCATCATCGCCCCGACCGAGCGCAAGGTCCGGATCGAGGTTGGCTATGGCCTCGAAGGGGTGATGACCGATGCCCTCAGCAACGTCATTATCCAACAGAAGGTCCTGCCGCCCTTTAAGGCCCGAGACATGGAAGCCGGTATTATCGGCGGTGCCGACGCCATCATCGCCCAGCTTTCTGCCAGTCCAGAAGAGGCTGCAGCCACCCTCAAGGCGGTCAGCAAGCCGTCCCATCACTCAAAATCGCGAATAGATCCCGGCGCGCTGATCATGATGATCTTTGTCCTGTTCTGGGTCATGGGCGGTGTTTTCGGCCGTCGCCGTGGCGGCTTGGGTGCTTTGCTGCCTTGGATCATTCTGAGTGGCAGCCTCGGCGGCGGACGTGGCGGCAATGGTGGATTTGGTGATGGTGGATTTGGCGGCGGAGGCGGCTCCTTTGGCGGCGGCGGATCTTCAGGGAGTTGGTAGCCATGAGCATGACACCTGAGGACCATCAGAAGATCGCCGACGCGGTCGCCGATGCTGAGACCCGCACCTCGGCGGAAATTGTCTGTGTCGTTACCCAAGAATGTTCAGACTACCGCGAAGTCCCCTTGGCTTGGGCAGCTGTCTTGGCACTGGTCCTGCCTGCAGCAGCCTTCGCACTGGGTCTGAACCCAAGCCTTTTGACCAGCTTGAACAATGGCTGGGTAGCGGGTCACACCAGCGGATTTAACGACGCTGTGCGCCTGTCGCTGGCGGCCTATGCCGTGGCCCAAAGCGCGGTGTTCTTGCTCGTCTGGCTGACCGTCAGCCTGCCGACCGTGCGGCGCGCCCTGACCCCTGCAGGCCTGCGTAATCGCCGCGTCCATGAGGCGGCCCTGCGACAGTTCGTGGCCCGAGGCATTGCCAACACCAACGATGCCAACGGCGTGCTGATCTTCGTCTCGTTGCTCGATCGGCGCGTCGAGGTTCTGGCTGATGCCGGGGTCCATGCCGCCGTACCGGCGGGCACTTGGGACAGGGCCGTCAGCGCCGTGCGCGTGGCCATGAAGGCCAAGAACCGTACCGAGGGTCTGGTCGCAGCGGTCAAGATCTGCGGTGACGCCCTCGCCCCGGCCTTCCCACCGGGTGAATATAATCCCGACCAACTGCCCAACGGGCCCATCCTGATCTAGCCCTCATTCAACTGATCCGAAGCCTAACTTGGCGGTTCACTCGCAAGGATAGGCGTTGCACCCGCCAAGCGGCTCTGTCCCTATTGGGCCATGCAAGCTGGGGCCTGATTCTTCTGGCTTGTACGGCAGGAGATCACAGGAATGCTGACCCTCGCGGGTATCGCGATCATCGCCATTGGCTTTGTGGCGGGGTTCAACCCCTTGCTGGTCGTGACCGTGGCTGCGGTCGTAACAGGCTTGGCCGCAGGCCTGTCTCTGCATGAGGTGATCAGCGCGCTGGGCAAGGCCTTCAACGACAATCGCTATGTCAGCATGGTCTGGCTGGTTTTGCCGGTGATTGGTTTGCTGGAACGCGCGGGATTACAGGACCGCGCCAGAGCCCTCATCAACCGCTTAGCCAACACCACGACCGGCAGCCTGCTGATCGCCTATTTTTTCCTTCGCCAAATGGCCGCTGCCCTTGGCCTCACCAGCCTTGGCGGGCAGGCCCAGATGGTCCGCCCCCTCATCGCCCCCATGGCCGAGGCGGCCAGCGAAGCGCGCTTTGGCCCCCTACCCGACCCGGTCCGCCATCAGATCCGTGCCCAAGCCGCAGCGGCGGACAATATTGCCCTATTTTTTGGCGAGGATATCTTCATCGCGATGGCCTCGATTCTGCTGATCCGAGGCTTTTTGGCCGGAAATGGGATCGAGGTTGAGCCATTCGCCTTGTCGGTCTGGGCCATCCCGACCGCTGTGGTCGCGCTGCTGGTCCACGGGGTTCGGCTCTGGCGCCTAGACCGGCAATTGGCGCGCATGATGCAAGGGATCAACTCATGATCACCTTGAGCTATGTCTATCTGCTGGGCGGGGCCCTCTTTACAGCCGTCGCGATCCTATCCGGGCTTGATCCCTCTAATCCCAAGCGTGCCCGCACCACCGTCTTTTGGGGCCTGATGGCGTTGAGCCTCCTGCTCGGGGATCGAATCAGCGACTTTGGCAATGGCTTGATCGTCTTGGCCATGGCCATCCTTGCCGGAACCGGAGGGTTGGGCAAAGGCACCCTAACCCCAGTAGCCGAGGCTGAACGCCAAGCCTTTCGCCAAGACCGAGGTGCCCGGATCGGCAACTGGCTGCTGGCCCCGGCCCTGATCGTACCGACCACCGCCCTAACAGGCACCCTGTTGCTCAAGGACCTGATGGTTGGTGGCGTTCATCTGGTGGACCCAAAGCAAGCCACCTTGATCGCCATGGCCTTTGGCGTGCTGCTCGCCCTGGCTTTGGCCCTCCCCCTGATCCGCACCACGCCGCTGGTGCCCCTACAGGAGGCTAGGCGTCTCTTCGACACGGTGGGATGGTCCGCCATCCTGCCGCAAGCCCTCGCGGCGCTGGGCGCTGTCTTTGCCCTCGCGGGCGTTGGCAAGGTGATCGGCGATCTGACCGCCACCTATATTCCAGCCCACAGTCCGCTGGCCGCCGCCGCCCTCTATTGCTGCGGCATGGCAGGGTTCACCATCCTGATGGGCAATGCCTTTGCCGCCTTCCCGATCATGACCGCAGGGATTGGGCTGCCGCTGGTGGTCATGCAGTTTGGCGCAGACCCGGCCGTGGTCTGTGCCATTGGTATGCTGTCGGGCTTTTGCGGAACCTTGATGACGCCGATGGCGGCCAACTTCAATCTGGTCCCCGCCGCCCTACTCGAACTGCCGGACCGCTATAGCGTCATTAGGGCCCAAATCCCGACTGCCCTGATCCTGCTCGCGGCCAATATCGCCCTCATGACCCTCTTTGCCTTTAAAGTCTGATGTCCATGTCTCAAGCCGATCCCAAAAGCCTCAATGCAGAGATGGCTGGCCGATTTGCCACCATCGCGCTTGGCCATGTCACGAGGGAATACCCCCACAAGCTGGACCATGTACTGAATGGACCGGACGATGCCGGCACGCCTAAGACGCTGCATCCGATCTTCTATGGCAGTTTTGATTGGCATTCCTGCGTCCATGGCTATTGGCTTCTGGTCCGCACCTTGCGGCTCTTTCAGAACATGGCCCCCGCCCGAGAGGTCAACGCCTTGCTGGCCGCGCAATTTACCCCTCGCAAGGTCGAGGGCGAGCTCGCCTATCTGACCCGGCCCTTTAGCGCGGGATTTGAGCGGCCCTATGGCTGGGCCTGGCTTTTCATGCTGCAGGCCGAGTTGATGCAACTGGGTACGGTCCAAGGCCGCGACTGGAGCGCTGCCCTCGCCCCCCTGACGGCGGCCTTTCGCAGCCGGATGATCGCGCACCTGCCGAAGATGACCTATCCGGTCCGGGCGGGCACCCACAACAACACTGCCTTCGCCATTGCGCTTGGGCTCGACTATGCCCGCGTGGCCAAGGACGCCGCCCTGTCCCAAGCCTTACGTACCAAGGCCATGGACCTGTTCCTTCAGGATGAAAACTGCCCGGCCTGGGAGCCGAGCGGCGAGGACTTCCTGTCCCCGGCCCTGATGGAGGCCGAATGTATGAGGCGCGTCCTGCCTACCGCCCAATATAGCCTCTGGCTCGACCGCTTCTTACCGGGCCTCGCCCAAAAGACCCCAGCAACCCTGTTCCAACCGGCCTATGTGAGCGACCGCACCGACGGCAAAATCGCCCATCTGGACGGATTGAACCTGAGCCGGGCCTGGTGCTGGCGCGGCATGGCCAGCGCTATCGATCCCGCCGACAAGGCCCGCTACGCCAGCCGGATCAACGCCCTCGCCGCCGCCGACCGCCACCTCGCAGCCGGCTTGTCCGAGATCGCAGGCGACTATATGGGCGAACATTGGCTGGCCAGTTTCGCCCTTCTGGCCCTTAGCCCACCGTCTCAAACAGCCTCAAAGGGATAAATCGTACAGAACCACAGCAATTCGTCCCCGCGTACCTTGCTGCATCGCCTAGATTTTTGTACCAACGCTCCAACGGAGACGTGCCCGAGAGGCCGAAGGGACTCGTTTGCTAAATGAGCGTACCCCAAAAGGGTACCGTGGGTTCGAATCCCACCGTCTCCGCCA
>JBBARR010000028.1:0-34740 GCA_040399645.1 Caulobacteraceae bacterium
GGCCGTTGGATCACCTGCGAGGGTGAAAAAATTGTGGTTGAAGCTGGTCGTCTTGAGCGCCTTGTGGCCCGTGTTCTGTAGGCTGTGCTCGATTAGCAGTTCTGGTTGTCCGGCAACAAGTCGCAGGGTCTTTTTATAGACGTAGCCGTAGAGTCCGTCCGTCGACTGAACCACCTGCTCGAACGTGACGTGGTCCTTAGCGCAATGGGTTGTCCAATTGCCGCCGTCGATAATGTCGTAGGTCTTATAGCTGCTGTAGGCTGCGCCGCCTTCAGGCTTGCGCAGAAGGCCAACGCCGATCTTGAGGAAGCCTTCGCCCGGCGCTGCTACAGCCCAGCTTTCAGGGCCGCTGGGGTCATAGGCATCAACCGGTCCAAGGACCGCGGTGTTTGGTCCTGAGACGATCTTGCCTTTGAAGGTGACAAAATCAAAAACATTTGGCGCGACCTGATCAAACCAGGTCCCGTAAATCGGTTGGCCATGGACGGTGAGGCTCGAGATTAAGCCAGACCAGTCAAACCGCGTCCCACGGTAAAAGCCCGTCTGCGCATCTGGAAGCAGGACTGTGGCTTCAATCTGACCATTTGATATCATGGCGGAGGGAGCGTTGGCCAAAAGCGCACTGATATCAACCCTATCGACAGGGTCGTGTTGGGGCTCGTTTTCGGTTGCCAAGGGCAGCCCATAAGGTTGTTTCATTTGAGGACATCCTTTCTTTAACGCGGCTAGATAAACTAGCAGCCTTTGCAAACCTTCACACTGGACAGCACATGAAAGGCCAGCAAGGTTGATCCCTTGTCATCATTATTTTGGTGCCTTAGGCGGCGTCCTGAGTCAGTGTGCCAGGGCTGTTTCGCAATCTCTTCGTTTAAAGCTTCATGCCCAGTCCCTATCCCTCGGTAGACCGCATTTCTCAGTACGCGGTGATCGCAATGCTGACCCAGTCCTATGGGCGCACTGCGGTGTTGGACGCTATTCGCGCCGTCTTGGCGCAGCATCGGGCCGATAGGCAGGCCCAGAGCGACCAAACTTTTGGGGAACCACAGATTTGTGACGCGGTACGAAGCCGGTTGATGAAGCGCCGCACGCCATCCTTGCGCCGCCTTTTTAACCTTTCCGGTACAGTGCTCCACACCAATCTTGGCCGCGCGCGTTTGTCTCAGGCCGCCATCGACCACGCGGTTATGGCGATGGGCGAGGCCTGCAACCTCGAATTTGATCTTGAAACTGGCCAGCGCGGCGAACGCGATAGTCTGGTTGAAGGCTTGCTGACGGAACTGACCGGGGCGGAAGCCGCAACTGTGGTCAATAATAATGCCGCAGCGGTTTTGCTGACCTTGGCCGGCGTGGCGCAAAAGCGGCAAGTCATCGTTTCACGCGGGGAATTGATCGAGATCGGCGGCGCCTTTCGCATTCCCGATGTGATGCGCAGTGCCAACGTGCGGCTCATCGAGGTCGGTACCACTAACCGCACCCACAAGGCCGACTATGCCCAAGCGATCGGACCTTCGACGGCGGCCCTGATGAAGGTTCACGCCAGTAACTACGTCATCCAAGGGTTTACGGCGGCGGTCTCTGAAGCCGACATGGCTAAGGTCGCCCATGCGCACGGTCTGCCCCTGATTGTGGACCTGGGCGCGGGAAGCCTAATTGATCTGAGCGTCTATGGGCTGCCCAAGGAGCCCATTGTCGCCGATATCATTGCGGCCGGCGCCGATCTGGTGACCTTTAGCGGCGACAAACTTCTGGGTGGACCACAGGCGGGCCTGATTGTCGGCAAGAAGACGCTGATTGACCGGATCAACCGCCACCCCCTAAAGCGCGCCCTTCGGGTCTCGAAATTGACCCTAGCCGCCCTTGAAACAACCTTGATGGCCTATCGCCATCCAGAGCGCCTTGCGCAGGACCTTCCGACCTTGCGTCTTTTGACCCGGCCATTAGCCGATATCGAGGCCATTGCGCAGCGGGTCCAGCCCCATCTGAGCGCAGCGCTTGGCCCAGACTGGCAGGTCACGATCCAGCCGGTTTTCAGTCAGGTCGGCAGCGGCTCGCTCCCCATCGATGTGATCCCGAGCATGGCGTTGGTCTGCACCTTCGCTCTGAAGAAAGCGGGAAGCGCCTTGAAAGCCTTGACGGCCAGGTTGCGGCAACTTCCGATCCCGATCATAGGCCGAGTGAGCGACAACAGCCTTGTTCTGGATCTGCGCTGCCTCGAAGACGAGGGTGATTTTTTGGCACAGCTACAGTCGCTAGGCCTTAAGATATCTCGCTAAGCCCTTCGGGCCTTCAGCCAAGCGGCACCAGATTTTGTGACCTGCACCAGGGCCGCGAAAGGCGATATCTGGATATTGGCCTTGCCCGTTCGCGCGAGAGCATCAAGCTGCGCATAATACCAATAGGTCACGGCAAACCCTTCCATCGACTTCACCAACTTTAATCCACCGAGAAACTGTAGCATCGGGGGCAAAAGCCGAAGCTTGGTTTCCCAACGATCAAGTTCAGCCGCGCCAGCCAGCAACTTCGCCGGACCTGCCGTGTCGACGCAAAGTGGGCGGCCAAGGCCGATAATGTCGGCGCCGCCCTGTTCCAGCGCCGCATTCATGGCCGCACGCGTGCGAAAGCCTCCCGTGACCATCAAGGGCATGGTGAGGGATTGGCGCATGGTCTTGGCAAAATCGACAAAATAGGCCTCGCGCTTCGCCGTCGAGGCCTTTTGAACCGGCATGTCGACCGGTTCCATTCCGGCCATATCCATCATGGCGGGCTGTTCGTACGAACCGCCAGAAATTTCTAAGAGGTCCACACCTGCGGTCTGCAACCAACCGGCCACAATGATGCTGTCCTCAAAAGCAAACCCACCCTTTTGGAAGTCGGCCGAATTGAGTTTCACCCCGATGGGAAAGTCGCGGCCGACCCCTTGGCGGACCCGAGCGATAACCTGCATCAGCATCCGTACCCGGTTTTCAAGGGAGCCACCCCACTGATCGGTTCTTAGATTGGCCCGGGGGCTCAGAAACTGGGACAAGAGATAGCCGTGAGCCGCATGGATTTGCACGCCGGTAAAACCCGTCTCTCGGGCGACCTCGGCAGCTAACCCAAAGCGCTCAATCAAGTCTAAGATTTCAGGTTCAGTTAGGGCCTCGGGTACGCCAAACTGCTTGCCGGGCAGGCCCAAGGCGACCGCGGAAGGCGCCTTTGGATGGGGGTTTACGGTCACTTGAGTTTGGCGGCCTGCGTGGCTGATCTGCATCCATATGTGACCCCCGGCGCGGGCACCGGCCTTGGCCATGGACGCTAGACTGGCCAGCGCTGCTGGGTCTGGACGTCGATCTATAACGACATTTCCAGGCCGCTCGAGATGGTCGCCATCGATCTGAACATTTCCGCTGATGAGCAAACCGCAGCCACCATCGGCCCAAAGGCCATAAAGACGGTCAAGTTCAGGTGTCGATCGTCCCTGAGGGTCCGCAAGGCCCTCAGTCATGGCCCCTTTGGCCAATCGATTGGGCAAAACCGCGCCGCAAGGTAGGGTTAGGGGGTGGCTAATAGACGTCATGGTGTGCTCCACAGCCTTAATCCTCAAGGATTTGGCTATTGGCCCGCGTATCTGGCAGACCCAGATAGACAAGCAGCGATCCTAAGATCACCACAGTGACATAGGTGAAAAACCAAGTCTCATGGCCGGCCTGTTTGAAGGCCAGCGCGACAAATTCCGCCGTTCCCCCAAAGACCGCATTGGCCAAAGAGTAGGGCAGGGACACGCCAAGCGCGCGCACTTCGGTTGGAAAGAGCTCGGCCTTTACGATGGCATTGACGGCTGAATAGAGGCTCACCACCAGGAGGGCGAAGGTCACCAAGACCAAGGCTGTTGTAACATCCTTGGTTTGGGACAGGGCATATAGGACTGGCCAGGTCATGGCCGCGCCTATGACGCCAAAAGCGATAAGCAAAGGTCGCCGTCCGATGCGGTCTGATAGAGCTCCGACGAGCGGCTGCGCTAGCATAAAGATGAACATCGCCCCAGCCGTAATCAGGCTCGCCTGGTCCTTCGAAAAGCCCGACGTGTTTGCAAGGAACTTTTGGATGTAGGTCCCGAAGGTATAGTAGCCGAGCGTGCCTCCCGCCGTCAGTCCCAAGACCATCAGGCTTTGGCGTGGATGGCTGCGCACAAGGTCCCAGGTTGTGACCCGAACCCTATTTCTGGCCATAAAGGATGGCGTTTCCTTCATATCCTGACGCAGCCAAAAGACCGCGAGGGCCAGCGCGCCGCCGAGAAAAAATGGGATTCTCCAGCCCCAAGCCTGCATGGTTTCTGGCGAAAGAATATGCCCGAGCACGAGGAACAGGGCCAAGGATAGAAGCTGGCCGGTCATCAAGGTGGCGTAAAAAACCCCTGACCAGAAACCGCGATCCCGCCGACCCGCCATCTCAGACATATAGGTGGCGCTGGTGCCATATTCGCCGCCCATGCTGATCCCTTGCAAGATGCGGGCAAGGACCAAGATGATGGGGGCGGCAATGCCAATGGTCGCGTATCCAGGGCATAGGGCGATGGCCATTGAGCCAATGCACATGAGCCAGACAGAGAAGATCAAGGCACCGCGCCGTCCGACCCGGTCGCCATAGAGCCCCATCAGCCAAGCCCCTAGGGGCCTAAAAAAGAAACCGACCGCATAGACGGCGGCGGAACTGAGCAATTGGGCTGTCTGATCGCCCGCAGGAAAAAACACCTTGGCGAAGTAGAGCGCGAAGGCTGCGTAACTGAACCAGTCAAAACATTCGACCATATTGCCAGACGAGGCGCGCATAATTGAGCCGAGGCGCTGCCCCGGCCGTAGCTCATCGGTCTTGGATAGGTCTTGGGTCATGTTCGACCCAAAATAGCAGCTTTTTTTGGCTAGTCGTCATCATCCTGCGGGCCTTGGACAAGGGCGCGATAGCGATGGACGGGGGAGGGCATGGGCACATCTGCGCCCTTTACACTGCGCCAGATGATCTCGTTCAGACGGCCCATGGGCGCACGATCGACTTCGGCCAAGTTCATCTTGGCGCTTTCTTCTGCCCCCCAAGCGGTCACCAGGTTTTTGGCATTAACGTCGACCAAGGGTGCTATCGCGGAGTAGGGCGTCAGGTCTGGCTTGTTTGCAAAAGCTGCATAGAGCGGCGTTGCAGCTGCATCATATTGGCTCATGGGCGGCAGACCAAGGAGCAGCTCGATCGAGCGAACCATGGAGCTGGTCGAATAGAGCGTGGAATCCACCTTTCCCAAACGGCTGTAGGGGCTGATGGCCAAAGCGACCGTACGGCGCGCATCGACGTGATCAGCCCCGTCTTGGGCGTCATCCTCGACAATGAAGATCGCCGTCTGCGCCCAATATTTTGAGTGGCTAACCCGGTCGATCAGTTGGGCGAGCGCCCAGTCATTATTGGCAACCATGGCTGTGGGTGTGAAGGCACCAGGCTTTGCCCCGCGCGTATGGTCCTCACCCATTGACATGACCGTGAAACTTGGCAGGCGCTTGGCTGGATCTGCGCTCTCAAAGCCCGCTTCGAACCCATCAAATTCGCGGAGGAACACTTGGACATTGTCCGTATCGCGCGCGCCGAAGCCTTCATAGGCGCCGGCAACGTGACCGATCAAGCCGTCAATGCCAGGCGCAGCCTGCATGGCCGCGCCATCGCTGACCCTTGCAGCATATTCGCCGTAGCTGCGGTAGGTAAGGCCCTTGGCCCGCGCTAAATCCCAAATATGCCCCCCTGCCGGGACATAGGCAGGGGCGCTTTCGACCTTAGAGTGGCTGCCATAGTTGGCTGGCCACATCTTTTCGTTGAAGTCAGTGGCATAGGCCGAATTTGACCAGGAGTGGCCATCGACGCTGACCTCGCCATCGGCGTAGAAATTATCAAAGGTGCCGAACTGCTTGGCCAATGCGTGGGCGTTAGGGGTGACCTTTTCGCCAAAAATGGTCAGGCGTGGGTCACCATTGGTTCCGGGCAGGTCGCCAAGGACCTGATCATAGGTGCGGTTCTCGCGGATGATGTAGATGACGTGCTTGATGGGTGATCCGGCCCCAACGCGGCTTGGAATCACCGAAGGCGTTTTTGAGGGGCGGGCCTTGGACAGCAGACTGTCATTATAGGGCGAGTTGGCCAGGGTTTGTTTGGTATAGGCCACAAGGCGCTTATCCAGATCTTTCAGAGATATCCGCTCAATGGTGCTGGTCTGCAGGGTCTTGATCGTCTCGCCTGGTGCGTCCTTCAAGGTGGTCCCGGGACCATGGATGTCAGCATAGGCCGCTTGGCCCTTTGCCGCGCCAATATAGAGGGCGTCGCCCTTTTCGGCCAAGGTCAGGGCTGCTGGATACCAACCGGTCGGGATAAAGCCGAGCACATCGCTATGGCCCGGCTTGCCAATATCGACGACAGCCACGTCATTATTGTCGGCATTGGCGACATAGAGCCGGTGCCGCACCGGATCGATGGTCAGGGCATCAGGCGTAGAGCCTTCAGGCGAGAAGGGATGCAGGGTGGTGGATAGGCGCTCAGATACGGTCAAGCTCTTGGTGTCGATAATGTGGACACTGTTGTCGGCGGAGCAGGCAACGAAGAGGCGCCCGTCGGAAGACAGAGCCATGTCGTTGGGATTGGCCCCAACCTGCAAGGTGGTGATCACTTGATTGGTCGCAGTGTCGATGACGCTGACCGAGTGGCTGGACCAGTTGGAAACGAACAGGCGGGTCCCGTCGGCGGAGAAGACCAACTCATAGGGACTGATCTCGACTGGAATTCGGGTCAGCAAGGCATGGCTGACTGCATCAAACACGCCGACATAGGTCGGCTTGTCATCGACACCCCGATTGGCCGCATAGACCAGCGGTTTTGAGGGATGATGCGCGACGCCAGACCACATGACCTTATCTAAGGGCAAGGTCTCATCGAGCGTGCTGGTCGGCTGGGCCGATAGTCGGCCATCCTTATAGTCAAAAAGATAGATGGGCGCGGCGGAGGGCACGGGAGCACCGGCCGCATTGCCGCCAGAGACGTAAAGCGTCTTGCCATCGGGTGACCAGCCAAGGCCCAGCCAAGTCGATTTTAAGGCAATGCGCTGAACGACCGCCTTTGTCACAGGGTCTAGGACCGTCAGCCCGTGGGCTTGGTAACCAGAATTGACGGCGATGACCGCCTTGCCATCTGGTGCGGTGACCATCTTCAAGATCAGATCGCCGGCGCTCGCTAAGGCTTTGCTGGCAGGTTTAATCCGCCAGCCATTGGGCAGATCAAAGCCGCCTTGGATGGCCTGCGGCGTTTGCGTGGTTGCGGGGCCAATGATGCGGGGCGGGGCGTCTTGTGGCTGAGCCTGAAGTGGCGTGGTCGCCAACAACAACAGTCCGATGCTAACGGGCGCGATCATCCGGGCCTTCAGGTGCAATCTTGTCATCTTCAAACCCTTGCCGTTACGGGCGACGAAGCCGTCATCGCCTTGCAAGCCTCAACCCTAACATTGGAACATGACAGATTGTCAGTTCAAGTCGGCGCTGTAGCCGTTTAGGCTCTTAGTCCTAGTCTTTGGTTGCACTGACGATCCAAACAGCGGCAGGCATAAGAATACCCTCTGGTGTTTGGTATGCGGAGACCGCGGCCCTTACCGCCTCTTCTACAACCGGCTTCAGGTCTGGCTGTTCTCTTAGGATGGATGCGAGCGGGCCAACGCGGAAGGTCAAAGCGACCGTCTGATCAAGCGGTGAGCCGCCAATTGCCATATCAAAGGGCTGGATGCTGATCCTTGTAAAACCGGCTTGCTCCAAGATGGATCGAACCCGATCGGCATCGGCAAAGGCAAATGGACCGGGCGCTGTAGTATCTGATGGCGTTGGAGCCGGAAGAAACGGTCGGGCTGCCTCCATGGGCAATCTCATCCACAAATTGTCTTGGAAGGGCCGCCAGCAGACAAAGGTTAGCCGGCCATGGGGTTTGAGCGCCTCGCGCAAGTTCTTAAAGGCCGCAACAGGGTCGCTGAAAAACATCACCCCAAAGCGAGAAAAAATGGCGTCATAGACACCTTGACCAAGCTCAGCAGTTTGCGCGTCACATTGGACAAAGGCTGGAGAGGCCGCCCCTTCCAACACAGGCCGTGCCCGTGCGACGTCCAGCATCGGAGCGGAAATGTCCACGCCGGTTACGGCACCTGAGGGCCCGACATGATCGCCCAGGGTTAAGCTTGTCTGTCCACACCCACAGCCAACATCCAAAATTTGCTCGCCAACCGAAGGGTTTAGAACCTTGATACCCTCAAGGCCCAAGGGCTCAATCTGATGATCAAGCTGGTCTTGATGTTGCACCCAGGTTTGACCGGCCGTCCTATTCCAGTAGTCGATCTGTGCCGCATTTTCGGATTGGTCTTCGAGATCTGACACCTTTAGCTCCCTATACCCTTTGGAGAACCATTGCGTGGCACTAGCTCAAACACAAGATCGATTGATCGTGTCGATCGGTCGACAGGATCCGCCCATAGGGTCTATGACCCATAGCTAGTGGTGCAAGGCGCGGCAGGATGGTGGCCAAAGGCAATGGATGAAACTCAACCCGCGGCCCGGCCAGACAGTTTTCAGACCCGAGGCGTTGCGGTTGTCTTTGGGGCGAGCGGCGGTATTGGGCGTGCTCTCGTCCAAGCCCTTTTGGAAAGTCAAAGGTTTGATCATGTGGTCGCCTTCAGTCGCACCACATCTGTGGCGATCGACCTCTTAGATGAGGCCAGCCTTGAGCGGGCTGCGGCCTTCGCGGCTAGCAAGGGTGAGATCCAGCTTGTTATCGACGCGACCGGCTTCCTGCACGACGAAAATCAGGGCCCTGAAAAGAGCCTACAGCAGATTGACCCTGCCAAGATGGCTCGAGCCTTTGCCCTCAATGCCATTGGTCCGGCCCTCATCATGAAACATATGCTGCCGATCTTGCCGCGGACCGAAAAATCCGTCTTTGCCACCCTATCGGCAAGGGTTGCCAGCATTGGCGATAACCGGTTGGGTGGATGGTATTCCTACCGCGCCTCGAAGGCGGCGCTCAATCAGCTTGTCAGGACGGCTGCTGTTGAATTGGCCCGCCGCTCGCCAAACGCAATCTGTATCGCGCTACATCCGGGCACGGTCGAGACCGGGCTATCCACACCGTTTCAGAAAGGGGGACTGCACGTTCAATCGCCTCAGACCGCCGCCCTAAGGATGCTTGAAGTGATCGATAGGCTTGGCCCAGATCAGTCTGGAGCCTTTCTAGATCATTTGGGCACTATCATTCCTTGGTAAGCAAAAACCGATAGACGCGAGTTGATTAGGCCCAGTTAGCCGTTAGTCCGCAAAACGGACGACTTAATGAACAGG
This sequence comes from Caulobacteraceae bacterium, assembly GCA_040399645.1. Lineage (GTDB taxonomy): Bacteria > Pseudomonadota > Alphaproteobacteria > Caulobacterales > Caulobacteraceae > CAISGS01. The sequence continues at coordinate 9,372 of JBBARR010000028.1, forward strand.
GGGGAGAACGCAATTTGGCTCATCGCGAGTTGAGGAAAGTCGTCAAAACGTCAATCCTTTGCCTCTATGCCAGACCATCGGGCGCTAAGACCGGCTATCTGCAGTCACCTCAATCCTTATGGCCGTCTCGAAGCCGACCTGAACCGCCGGATCGATTTTGAACGAAGGGTGGCCGCACGATCAGTCCCGGGAAAAACCTCTTTGTCGGATGGTGGCGGCAGAGCGTCTTACAAGCCCCACGTTCACGCCAAATGCCCACGGCAAATCCGAAGAAATCTATTTCTGGGAACCTAAGGCTCTGCTATCCTATAATTGTATTTTATCATCCGCACTGCCCGCGGTGGACCGGAAACCGCTCCTTCGGTGTCCACAGTGAAGCTCATCGAAAGCTATCGGTTCTACTTCTACAGTCTGGAAGGGGCGGAGCCGCCGCACATTCGCATCGAGCGCGATGCGGCCTCGGCCAAGTTCTGGCTCGATCCAGTCCAGTTCGCGGGATCGCGCGGGTTTCGAAACCGCGAACTCAATCGGTCTCGCGCAATGGTTGTTGAGCACCGCAGAGGATTTAAGGAGGCCTGGGATGGGCATTTCGGCACTGAAGCTTGATAGCGACGCCATCGACGTTGGAACGACCGATCTAGCTTTGCGCCTCATCCTCGCGGATGGGCGCGAGCTATCGGCACCGCTTGAATGGTTTCCGCGGCTGCGTGACGCAACGCCGGAGCAACGGGGTCACTGGCGGTTGATCGGCGGCGGTCAAGGCGTTCACTGGCCCGACATGGATGAAGATATAGCTGTGGCGACCCGTCTTCGCGCGAACTGAGCCAAGCCATGGTGCCAGTCGGCTATGCTAAGGTCTCCACCCGCATCTTTTGCGACAAGACGTCCCAAATCGTGAATGCAACTGGCCTCGAACGCGTCCGCTGAGGTCTGGAGTTGACTGTTGTGGGGCGAGGCCGTCCGCTGGGGCCCTAAAGGTCCAGTGCCATCTGTCCCGGTCGTTGCTGATTGATCCCGGCCTCTAAAAACGCGTTGGCCTCGCGAGTGATCTGAGCTCTGCGATCATCGCTCATCTTACCGAGAGTTCGATAGGGCATGCCCATGCGTGGGTTGGTCGCCAGCCTTTGCTGGTTCTCGATCAAAAAATGCCAATAGAGCAGGTTGAAGGGGCAGGCCGAGGGCCCGCTCTTTTCCTTCACATCATAGGCACAGCCGGTGCAGTAATCGGACATACGGTTGATATAGGCCCCTGACGCCGCATAGGGCTTGGATGCCAGCATTCCACCATCGGCAAAAAGAACCATGCCGTGGGTATTGGGCAACTCGACCCACTCGAAAGCGTCGATATAGACGGCCAAATACCATTCCTCGACGGCGCGCGGTTCAAGGCCCGCCAGAAGTGCGAAGTTTCCGGTGACCATCAACCTTTGAATATGATGGGCATAGGCATGTTGGCGGGTATCGCTGATCACCTGAGCCATACAGTTCATCTGCGTGTCGCCGGTCCAGAAGAAATCGGGCAGGGGGCGGTGGGCCTCTAACGCGTTGGTCGCCTCATAGGCGGGCATATGGTGCCAATAGAGGCCCCGCACATATTCTCGCCAACCCAAGATCTGGCGGATGAAGCCTTCCACGGCATTGAGCGGCGCATGGCCAGCATAAAAGGCCTGCTCGGCGCGGCCGCAGACTTCTCTTGGCGTTAAGAGCCCGCAGTTGAGATAGGGCGAAATGATCGCGTGATAGACGAAGGGCTCGCCGGTCTTCATGGCGTCTTGATAGTCGCCATAGTTCACCAGACAGACCGATATGAAATGATCGAGCGCCTCAAGGGCATCAGCGCGGGTCACCGCCCAGCCAAAAGGCTCCAAGTCGCCAAAATGATCGGCGTGATGGCGTGAAACCAGGGTCATCACCTCGCGGGTTATCTCGTCCGGCTCAAAGCGCAATCGCGAGGGGAGGGACTGCTGCGCGGGCAGTGTCTTGCGGTTTTCCTTGTCGTAATTCCATTCGCCGCCTTCGGGCTGATCGCCTAGCATCAGCAGCCCCGTTTCGCGGCGCATCTCGCGGTAAAAGAACTCCATCCGATAGGATTTTCGGCCCTCGGCCCACTGGGTAAATCGCTGGTGAGAACAGAAGAACCGATCATCATCGCGAACCTCAAGGGCAACGCCAATAATGGCGGCCCAACCCCGCATCATGTCTGCAACCCGCCATTCCCCGGGCTCGGTCGCGATGATGCGATCAGGCTGATGTAAGGCGACCGCGCGCGCCAGTTCTCCGGTCAGGGATCCGCTATTGGCTGGATCATCGAGGGCAACATAGTGAACCTGAAAACCCTCTTGCCGAAGCGCCTGGGCAAAGTGGCGCATGGCCGAAAGGATCAGGACAATCTTTTGCTTATGGTGGGGGACATAGCGGGTCTCTTGCTCGACCTCGGCCATGAAGATGACGTCGCGGGCCGGATCAATCCCCTCAAGGGCGCTTAAGCCTCTAGTCAACTGATCGCCAAGCACCAGACATAGGCTTTTCATAACTGATCCATAGCTTTTGGCAGACGTATCTTTACTGACAGATCTATTACGACACCGTGAGGTGTTTGGTTCATTAGGGCTGGAGAAACATCGTGGCGAAGATGCGCAAGAAAAGTGACCTGCCCACCAAAATCTGCGCGACCTGCGCCCGACCTTTTGCATGGCGCAAAAAATGGGAAACGGTCTGGGACGAGGTCCGATATTGCTCTGACCGCTGCCGAGATGGGCGCAGCCCCATGAGCCCAAGCTAGAGGTCGCGGCTTTGCTCAGTTATTGAAGAGCCATCCGCCTGGCTTTCAGTAAGCCGCCATGATGTCCTGCGAAGATTTGGAATTGCGGCTTGACGAGCCGCATTCTGGTTGGGCACAAGGTGGAGACAAAAATTGCCGAGGCGCTGCACATGACCGCGACACCCCTTATACTGGCAAAGTCTCCGGGCGTGGTCGAAAGGCCTGTTCAGGCTGTTAAAACGATAACTCAGCCGCTTGGATCATCATGGCGATATCGTCGGTTGGTCCTTGCCGGCAATGTGATGCTTGACCCGGTTTCGCTGGCAAAGCCAGCGATGCGCCCCCGAGAGACCGCGCTTCTGACCTCACTGCTTCGGCAATCCGACCGCGTGCTGGAATTCGGTGCCGGCGGCAGCACGGCCCTTGCGATCAAAATGGGTGTGGGCAAAGTAACGTCTGTTGAATCGGACGCAGACTGGATCGGCCGGCTCAAACTGGACGATGCCCTTGGCCGCGCTCTCGAGGAAGAACGGCTAGAGCTGCTCCACGCCGACGTCGGTCCCGTGGGCGCGCTGGGCCGGCCAAGTGAGAAGCAGGAAAGCTGGCCGAACTATGCGCGCCGCCCTTGGCCACATGTCGGTGACGGCAAACTCGACGTGGTCTTTATCGACGGCCGCTTTCGTGTGGCCTGCATTCTGGAAACAGCGCTCAGGGTGTCGACAGCGACGATCATCGCGGTTCACGATTTCTGGAACAGGCCGGGCTATCATGTTGTCCTGCCATTTCTTGACCAGATAGGCGCATGTGAGAGCCTTGGCCTCTTTCGGGTAAGGGGGGACCTCGATGTGGAGGCGGTCGAACGCCTGCTTGTAACAGCGCACTATGATCCGGCATAAGGCCTTTCCATGCCTACCCTGAAGACGGCGGACGCCGCCGGAAAAGATCTGAAGCTTACCTCGCAATTACTGGGCGACCTGGCGGTCGATATTTATGACGCCCCCCAGACTGTCGGCGCATTTGTCGATTGGCTGAGCGATCGCGGTGTCGGTTTTTTGCTGCTCATCTTGTCGATGCCTATGTGCATCCCCAGTATCCCCGGTGTCTCAACCCTCTTCGGCGCTTTGCTGATCGCACCTTCGCTGCAAATGGTGTTTCGCCTCGACCACGTCTGGTTGCCCCTGTTCATAAGAAAATGGAAGCTTGAGCCGAAAGTCCTGAGAGGGTCTTTGCGCGCCTGTTCGGCGTTTCTGTCGCGGCTCGAGCGACTGTCCCGACCGCGCATGACTTTTCTCGCCGGCAGGCTGGCACTGACTCTCTTTGGGCTTCAGGCGCTGATTATGGCCATTGTCCTTATCGTCCCGATGCCCGGCGTACACCTTTTGTCGGGTATCGCCGGCGTCCTACTGGGTCTAGGGATTTTGCAAAAAGACGGCCTGTTCATGCTGGCCTCAGTCCCATTTGCGATCGCTTCGGTAGCCTGGGTCACATTGGGTGCCAAGGTTTCCGTTGATTTTGTCCTCTGGCTTTATCAGGCGGGTACTAACCTGCTGCTAGGCACATAAAGCGCGATGTCTGGCAGCCGACCGGAAACCCATGACGAGATTAGGCCGCGGACGTCGCTGGTTTGGTACACTTTGGTCGCCGGGTTCAATGCGGTGCTATATATCGGACTAAGCAGCTTTATCACGTCCATGGGCATGAAACCCCAGTACGCCAGCGTTCTTGCCCTGCTGCCGGTACTGGCGCTCAGCTATCTTGGCCACAAGCATGGAACCTTTCGTTCCAAAGGACGCAATCGCGACGAACTACCAAGATTTTTGGTCATGAGCCTCATGGACCTGCTGCTGGCCGGGTGGCTGCCGGTGCTGACGGCCTTTTTCCACCTGCCGCATATCATGACATTTGTACTGGTCTCGGTTGCGGTTCCGCTGGCCAACTTCATCCTAATGCGCTTCTGGATCTTTGCCCGACGCATTACGCACGTGCCGTCGGATGACGAATGACGGCTATTTCCGGTTGTCGGACGTTTTGATCACATAGGCTGCGCCGCGAACCGCAATGATCACATTCTCGCCGAAGCGGGCATTCAGCTTGGCGCGGGCTGCTGATGGATGCTCGATGATGTAGGTATGCGCCGCCCTGGACTTGCCGAAGCCTGAATTGGTCATTGTACAGTTGACGTCTGACCAGACTGGACCTCTAGGGTTCTTGCCGATTTAGATAAGCCTTTAGGGGTTTTTATCAGTCTCTAGCTTTAGGGCCGTCTTGACGGAGCGCCGGTTCACCAACTTAAAGTGTCGTTTTATGCGGTTCGTGGTTGAGGTATCTCCTGCATCGTTGACATCGTGGGGCGCGACGATCAAGCCTTCACCATAATGCCCGACAACTCCGCCGATCGCAGCGACCCCGTCTGTACCGATCACCCCATCAACCCCGCCAGCGGACACAACCGAGAAACGTTAGACATATTCGGGGTCAGGACCGTCGACGCGCCAGACACCGACGCTGCCTTAGCGGATGTAGAGCAGGCCCTTCTGGTCATCCACCACGCAGCCTTCAGCCTGACTTTCGACGTCAAAACGGCGTTCTTTGGTTGCGACTAAGCCACCATCGAAACCGACTGAAATGAAAACCTCCTGCCGTGCTTTGGGGTTATAGTCCCCTAATTACTCCCACGGTCTCAATCTGAGCGCCCGGCCTTAATCTGCCGGGGTTAACCCCGGCCGTCAGCTTTCGGTGAGCGCGCTGTCTGGAAGCTAGTCTTTCCTTGACGTAGCAGTGCGCGCGTGCGGTGAAGCAAGACTAGGCCAGGCGATGTCCGATCAAACAAATGATCACTCGAATTAACGGCCAAGGGCTTGGGCTACCGCATCGCAGGTGATCTTCCCAGACCGCACATTAAGACCGGCTGCCAGTCTTGGATCCTCGGCCAGAGCTCTGTCCACACCCTTGCTCCTTTTGAGGCAAAGGTCGAGACCGGGGGTGCGGCACCGGGCTTCAAGCGCGCAAGGTCTGCGCGCATGACCAACTTCGGGGCGGCCGCGCTTGGTAACAGGACGCACCCAATAACCAAATCGGCTTAAGCGCCCGCGGCCAAAATAAAGGCCGGTTCTGAAAAGCGGATTTTTATCTGACCTCCAAACTTTCTCAAAGGCGCTGACGCCGAACACGTAAAGTCGCCGCCTAGACATCTACCCCAGATGAGACACGCTCGAAGCAAAAAACAAGCGCCAAACGTCTTGAATGTTCTGACGCCTTACACACCCGCACAACCGTTCAACTCATCCGAAGTTCAATCCAGTCATAGTCGCATGGCTGACATATAGCTGTGCGTTAGTGTCTAAAATAAATTGGGATCCGGTGCTTCATGGTCTGTAGGGTAAAATCTGCCGCTGCCACTTTTGTCGCCTTGATATGTGTTAGTCTTGCGGGTTGTGACCGGGCAACCACTGGCTCTGCTGATGCAAATGACTGGCGCGCCAAGGTCAAGCAGGTCCGCATGGGTGTGACGGGTGGTGAAGAAGGGTCTGTGACCCTTGGGACTTGGAAACAATATCAAATTTATATTGAGTCGATCACGGGACTTCCAACCAAGCTCTACCTCGCCACCGACTATAACGGCATCATTCAGGCCATGGCCTCGGGCCAAGTGGATATGGGTCTGTTGGGCCCGGCGGCTTACGCGAGCCTTGATGCACAGGTGGGCCTCAAGGCTGCGCCGATCTTGATCCAAAGATCCCCCGAGGGTGTAACAGGCTACTATTCTGGCATCCTCGTTCGGGCGGACTCGCCCTATCGAAAAATCGAGGATTTAAAAGGCAAAACGATCGGCTATGTCGATTTCAACTCGACATCAGGCTATCTCTACCCGCGTTGGAAATTGCGTGATCAGGGCATTGATCCTGATACATTTTTTAGTAAATCGGCCATTACAGGGGGGCATACTCAAGGCGTACTGGCTCTAGCCAACCGCCAGTTTGATGCTGTCGCGTTCGTGGCGTCCGGCGGGACACCGGACACAGGGTTCACGACTGGTGCCTATTATGAGTTGTCGCGCCGCGGACTGATCAAGGTTGAGGACTTTCGGATTATTTGGACCGGGGGTCCGATCCCAAATTCACCTGTCGCGATGCGCACAGACACCCCTCAGCCCTTTCAAGACATTGTCCGGGGCGCGCTGGCGGCCATGCCTTATGACGATCCAAAGGCGTGGGTCGGCGCCGGCTTGAACCCAGGCAGCACCTATGTTGCGACCGACCGCAATAACTATCTTGAGATCATAGCCATTCGCAGCCAAGAGATCGCCCAGCGTAGAGCCGGTCGCCCCACCGGAGAAAAGGCAAAATGATCCGCTTATTGGCTTTGTGTTTTGCTCTGATCGCTCTGCCGTTCACAGTCCACGCCGCACCCCTTCGCATAGCTGTTGTGACCTTGGCAGCTACGGGCTGTGATGACGGCCTCGCCAAGAAAATGGGGGGCGAGGTCTTTGTGCGCCATCTCCAAAAGCGCCTGAACACCATCGTTAGACTCTGCGGCTTTGCCAATAGCACCACTGCCATGCAGGCGCTGGGGGCGGGTAAGGTCGACCTGGCGCCAGCCGATCAAGCCTCCTATCTTCCGGTTCGCGACAAGGTTCGTGCGACGCTTACAGCGCGGTCCGCTAAGGGTGCGGGCCGGGTTATGGCCATGGCCATGGTCACCAAAGCCTCTGGTCGAAAGGGCCCCAACCTTCTGATCGGGGCCAAACCTATCTTTGTTGCGGCAGGAGAGGTCACTCATGACGCGCCGCTTGCGGGTTTGCGGGCCGCAGGCGTCGATCTTAGCAAACTGGGTTCTGAAGTGCTGGCGGGCGATCTTGTTCGGGCGGCGAGTGATCTGCGCTCAGGAAAGGGCGATGTTCTGGTCGTCTATGCTAGTCACTATCAGCGCCTTTGCCGAGGCGACAAACCCAATGAAAAGCCGTGTGACGACCTGAAGGAAATTTGGCGCGGACGCCCTGCAGTCACGCAGGCCTTGGCGGTGCGCCGAGATATGCAACCAGACCTACGATACCAACTGATCAGTATCTTTATCGCCATGCATCTCGAAGCGCCCGATGCCTTCGCCTTCGCGACCCGGACCACGCCGGGTGCCGCCAGTTTCGATCCAACCGAGGCCGAAGCCCTTGTCGAAATTCGTTGATCAGCCAACAATTTTCGATCGCTCATCTTGGAGCCTGGAGCAGATCGTTGAACATTTCGAGGCTGAGCGGTCGCGCCAGCTAAGACGGGGACGTTTCGTTCAACTGCTACAGGTCCTTGTTATTACCGGTCTGTTCGGCGGCGCATTTCAGGCGAGTGGGTTTTTTTCAAGCTATTTGGGCGATGGGGCCATTGGCCGAATTGCGAACTTTCTGAGTCGGCTTTTTCCCCACCTTCAACCCGACCGTCTTTTCGAAGACCGCGCCACATCAGGCTCACTGCTGTACTGGCTGTATGATCTAAATCTATGGCTGAAGCTCCTCGCCGAGACGGTTCAGATTGCGATTGTTGCAACAGTGCTCGGCGCCGTCTTGGCCTTACCCCTATCCTTTTTAGCGGCGCGCAACCTCACCCCCGCGCGATGGATCTATTGGACTGTTCGCCGGACCTCGGAATTGGTCAGGACCCTGCCCGATATAATTGTCGCCCTCATTCTCGTAGCAGCCTTTGGTTTAGGCCCTATCCCAGGGGTCATCGCCTTAACCCTGGGCACGGCGGCGAGCCTTACCAAGCTCTTTGCGGAGGCCAACGAAGCGGCAGACATGCATCAGTTGGAAGCGCTTCAGTCCGCCGGGGGTAACTGGTGGCAGCAATTGCGCTTTGGCCTCATTCCTCAGGTGCTCCCAAACCTGGCCTCCTATTCGCTGCTTCGGCTTGAAATCAATGTCGGAGGCGCGGCGGCTCTCGGCATCGTTGGCGCAGGCGGTATTGGGGTTGAGCTATCGCGCGCGATTACATTTACTGAATTTGACACCTATTTTGCGTTACTTCTGTTGACCGTTGGATTGATTTTCGTCTTTGATCTGACGTCCGAAGCGGTCCGGGACCGACTTATCGGTGCGGAGAAAGCCGCATGATAGTTCAGTTAGATCTCATTGAACGCGCAACCCTCATCGCTCCGAATAGCGTTTATCTGCCGTGGTTAAACCGCTTTGGGCGCTGGATCTGTTGGATGATCGCCGTCATCCTGTTTGTAGGGATGTGTCATAATCTTGATCTGAGTTTTGATGTGCTGTCACGAGGCTTTACCAAGCTTGGAACCCTCACCAAGACGATGTTTCCGCCCTTCGCCAATGGTGCTGAACTCAAAATACTTCAGGCCTTACTCGTGACATTTGCCATGGCCCTGTCGGGCACTGTCTTAGGGATAATCGTTGCCCTACCGCTGGGTGTTATCGGGGCAAAGAACGTCGTTCGAAATTCTGTCATCCATTTCGTTGTCAGGCGGACCTTGGACATTTTGCGGGGCGTTCCGGTTCTGGTCTGGGCCCTCGTGATGATTTCCGCCTTCGGTTTAGGGCCGATTGCGGGCGTGATTGCCCTTGCTCTGGCGGATTTTCCCCATCTGGCCAAACAGTTTGCTGAAGCGCTGGAGAATAGTGATACCCGACCGCCTCAAGGCATTCTGGCTTCGGGAGGCAACCGGCTTGAGGCCATAAGGCTAGGGCTCTTGCCGCAGGTCGTGCCGGTCATGGCCAGTCAGTCTCTCTACACGCTCGAATCCAACTTTCGCCACGCCGCGATCCTTGGCGTGGTCGGCGCCGGAGGCATCGGGTTTGAGTTGGAAGAACGCATAAGGATATTTGCCTTTGATCAGGTTGCGTGGATCGTGGTGGCCTATGTGATGAGTGTCACGCTGCTCGACTGGCTTTCAAACCAAATGCGCTCGCGCCTTGTCTAGGCGTGTGGTCCTAACGGACGTCATTGGGCGCGGTCATGATACAAATGGAGCAACTGTCGCCCGTTGCTGCCCCGCACGTCGCGCAAGTTTCACATAAGCCTCGTAAGATCTCAGCTTCCCTTATCGAGAGGGCTGATACTTCGGGACGCCCTATGCTGGAACTCGTAAATGTTACGAAGCGGTTCGGTCAAGCGATCGCCGTTAACGGCGTCTCTCTCTCCATTCCTGCAGGATCAATGGTCGGGGTTTTAGGACGCTCAGGGGCTGGAAAATCCACGCTGCTGCGCATGATCAATCGTATGGCTGAGCCAACATCGGGTGAGGTGCTTTGGCAAGGCACGTCCGTGTTGCAACTTCGAGGTGGCGCGCTTCGGGGGTGGCGGGCCCGATGTGGGATGATGTTCCAGCAGTTCAACCTGTCCCCGCGGCTTGACGTGCTGACCAACGTGTTGGTTGGCGCGGTAAGTCGTCGTCCGACGCTGCAAACCTTGATCAAATATTTTCCGGCCGAAGAGCGGGCGCGGGCTATTTTGGAACTGCATGCGCTTGATATGGCAGATCTCGCCCTTCAACGAGCAGGGACCTTGTCAGGTGGCCAGCAACAGCGGGTGGCCATAGCCCGAACCATGATGCAGTTGCCCGATCTGGTTTTGGCTGATGAGCCCATCGCATCCCTAGATCCCGCCAACGCGGAAACCGTGATGTCTGCCCTATCCTCGATCAGCCGGGAGCGGGGGATCACCGTACTGGTGAACCTACATTCCCTTGAAATCGCAAGAACCTACTGTCCTCGGATCATTGGTATGGCAAAGGGCAAGGTCGTTTTTGACGGAAGTCCAGACCAACTCGACGCGGCCATGGTCGAAAAAATCTATGGACGTCGTAAGTCTACTGACAGTGCGCTCGCCCCTGCTGTGTCGGCCCCCCCATCTTCAAATCGTGCTGGAGAAGTCGTGTGATCGGACGTTTGGCGAATAGAATTCTTCAGACCGGTGAGGCCTATTTCGACGTTTTTGACGGCTTGACCCAGGCTAAGCGCGGCGGCCCAGAGCCTGAAATTTCGCCCGAGGCCTCCGTCCACGACTGTATATTGGGGCCTTGGACCCGTGTTGGGGGGCGTACGTCACTGCATGAGGTGACCATGGGGGCCTATAGCTACATCGTCACCGATTCGAGCGCTACCTATAGCGAGATTGGAAAGTTCTGTTCCATAGCGCGCGACACAAGGATCAATCCTGGTAACCATCCGATGTGGAAAGCGGCGCAACATCATTTCACCTACCGGGCCGCGTCCTACCGCCTTGCCCAAGAAGATGATTTGGACTTCTTTGAGTGGCGACGTAACGATCGCTGCGTGATCGGACACGATGTATGGATCGGTCACGGCGCGACGATATTAGCAGGGGTCACTGTAGGGACGGGGGCCGTGGTCGGCGCGGGTGCTGTGGTATCAAAGGATGTCGCCCCCTATACCATCGTAGGCGGCGTGCCTTCACATCCCATCAGGGACCGCTTTCCTAAGGCGGTGCAGGATGGACTTCTTGCGCTTAAATGGTGGGATTGGGATCATGACAAACTCTCCGCAGCCCTCCCGGACTTCCAAATCCTTGAAGCCGACGAATTTGTTGAAAAATACAGCTGATCGCGGATGGCTCATCCTGATTGTTGGCCCATCGGGTGTTGGCAAGGACTCGCTCATTGATGGGGCGAGGCAGGCTCTCTTGGGCGATCGAAGCTTCGACTTCGCAATACGCGACATTACTCGTCCGCAAGCGGCCGGCGGCGAAGCCCATCGCGCCGTGACCGATGAGGCCTTTGCCGTTCTTGAGGCGGCTGGAGACTATGCCCTGTCTTGGAGGGCGCATGGGCTGAGCTATGGTATTCCAAAGGCCTATGAAGATGCGCTCACGCAGGGCATTTGCGTTGTGGCAAATGTTTCTCGCACGGTCATTTCACTGGCGCGCGAACTTTACCACCCCCTAGCCATCATCAAGATTTCAGCCCCTGAAGATCTTCTAAGACAAAGGCTGATGGCGCGCGGGCGAGAGGGCGCTGAGGAAATTAACGGCCGAATAAGGCGTGCGGGTGAGTTTGATGTCAGTGGCAAAGATGTCATTGAACTTTCCAACGATAGTCCGCTAGAGATTGGAATTGGGAGGCTTGTGGACATACTTCGCAGTTTCACGCGAGCTGAGTGAACGCCGTTGCACGCTATCGCGATGAAAGTGTTACCAAAACGCCCTTGTGATCACTTGGGCTGATGCCATAGCGGTCACGCTCAGCCAGCACAGTTTCGGCCGTCTCAATCGACCAATGGCCATTTTCCCGCAGGATGATTAAATCAATCATCTTTGCGGCACCTTCTATCAGGGTGCTGGTATTTCCGAGAAGATTGGCGCTGCACGAGTAGTCGGGTTGCCCAAGCAGTACCTGGAGCGCCGCTTCGTCAGGGCTGGCGTTGAAATCCCCTGCGAAGACAATTGGACCGGACCAACCGATCAAGGCTTGATGATGGATCTCGTCCAACTGGGCTTGGCGCAGTCTTGCGGCATCCGGCCCGTTCAGGTGGGTCAGATGAAGATTGATCACCCTAAGGGCGCCGTGAGGCGTGTCTATCTCCACCCTCTGTGCAATGCGCTCGCCATCAAGCGGATCAGAGGGCAGGGCGATAAGTTCCGCCGCTTGAATGGGCCAGCGCGATAGAACCGATAGGCCGGATGATGACCATCGTCCTTGACGCTGTTTGAACCTCGCCGGACTGTTAAAACCCTGCAGTCCGGTTGAAGCCGATATTCGCTCGAAGGTCGATGGGGTGCTATCATCTGTGCCGTAGACCTCTTGCAGGCAGATGACATCGCAATTGAGTGGGGTCAGTTGTTCTGTGATGAGCCCCATGCGTCGCTCATAGTCACCCTCATCCTTCCAACAGTTGAGCGTTAAGAGCCGGATCAACCGACCCTAAGCCCCTTAACCCAGACGCCTTTGACCATAACGTGACCTTGGCTGACGCGAACGCGGACAAGATCTGCACGAGCGCCCAAACGGATTGCGCCGCGATCGTTAAGGCCGCAGGCGCGGGCGGGAGCACCCGTGACAGTGTCAACGGCGCTGGAGATGGACCAACCAAAGGGCTCGTCTGCCAAACGAAAGGCGCATTCGATCAGGCTGCGGGGAACATAGTCGGAGGCAAAGCCGTCAAGGAGACCTTCCGTTGCCAAGGTTGCAGCCGGAACGTTACCAGAGTAGGACCCGCCTCGGATAAGGTTGGGTCCTCCCATGATGATGGTCATGCCGCGGTCATGGGCCCGCCTTGCTGCCTCCACAGTGACCGGGAATTCCGATATGGTCGCGCCCAGATCGGCGGCTTGATCGCTATGGGCTTCGGTCTCATCGTCGTGGCTGGCAAGAGGCAGGCCGCGCGACTTGGCAAGCTGCGCAACAAGTTGCCGTCCCTTGTCCGCATTGAGGGCTTGGAGTTCATTTCGATCAGCCAAGCGGCGTTCAATTTCGCTCTCAGAAGCCCCTTCTTGCCGCCACATACCCAAGAATTTTTCAATGTTGCGGTACTGTCTCTGTCCTGGCGTATGGTCCATAAGGGAAAATAGTCCCGTCATCGGATGGGGCGACAGGCGATCGACATAAGCTTCGAGCACATCTGACGGGGTTTCGCAGCGCCAATGGATCCGGTGATCGGCCTTCAGGAACTCTTGCTCCCACGCATGTTGTAATCCGTCGGTCAGTCGGATCAAATTATCGGGTGTTCGCGCAGCACCTAAGCCGAACGAGCCTAGTGAGAGGGAGTCAAACACAGTCGTGACCCCAACCGATATACACAGACCGTCATGAACGATCGCCGCAGACACTGGATTCCAGTCAATATTTGGACGGGGAAAATAGTGCCGCTCTAGGTTGTCGGTATGGATATCTATGACGCCTGGTATAAGCCAATCCCCGTCGCAGTCTTGGCCAAGGGGCGATATGCCTTCATCAATCGCGCTGATGACCCCACCATCCAACTCTACTGATCCTTCGAGTACACCGTCTGGCAATACGATGCGGGTATGGGTTAAAACCGTAGGCATTAATTAGCTCCTTGGAATTGTTTAGGTAAGGTCGTTTAAAGTAGGCCGTGGTTCAGCCTCGACCTCGATTTCGATCCGGTCAGACGCAAAATACGCCTCTCCATATTCGAGCGGTTGGCCCAGTCCGTCGACATTCCAAGAGTGCGTAACCAGCAAGGGGACATGCTTAGGAACGTTCAGAAGCTTGGCTTCGGTAGGCGATGGCAACCGGGTGAGAATTCGGGTTCGTTTGCGCTCATAATCTGGAACGCCGCAGTCGAGCAGGGTGCGCGTGATAGACTTGTGGCGCTGATAAAAGACATCGAAGGTTGGGAAGCGATTGAAGTCGAAATAGTGACGCGACAAAGCGAGCGGCTGGCCGTTCGCCGTTCCGAGGCGCTTAAGATAAATCACCTTCTCCCCAACGTTCAGCTCCAGGGCGGCGGCGACATGCTGCTCTGCGAGGCGGACCTCAATGATTAGGGTGCGGGTGTGAGAATCAGCGAAATGCTGGGCGATTCCATCTGTGAACCGCGTTCGCCGACCAATCCTATAGGTCATAATGGGACGGCGAACGAAACTGCCCCGTCCTTGAGTCGTTTCAAGTAATCCTTTGGCCTGTAGCCAGGCGAGCGCACGCCTTACAGTATGACGGTTTGTTGAAAAGGAGGCCGAAATCTCTGACTCAGTCGGCAATTTATTGCCAGGCACGCGTATGCCAGACGCAATGTCTGCTTCAAAACTATTCGCAATTTGTCTCCAACAGGGGACAACTTGTTCTAAATTTTCTGATCTTTCTTGAGTATTATTTAATTTTAACAAATTTTTCACCCGTCATAATAATGACATACTTTAACTGTTGATTTATTATTATCATCCCCCTAAAATTTGATCAATCTTTACTCTCGATAAATCTGAAAGTTGTTGCTTTGGCTCAAATGATCGAATCAAAACTTGTAGACACTCGTCAGCGTCAGGGGTGGATGTCGATACTTGCAAAGGCTGAGCCTAATCGGGTGATCGGTCTCTTGCGGGGTTTAAACCCCCCGCAGGCGGAGGTCTTACGATCACCGGAAACAGGGATGGTCATGGTTCGAGGGCGTGCCGGATCGGACGGCGGCGCTTTTAATCTGGGTGAAATGACCATCACACGGTGTGTGGTTCGGCTCGTCAGTGGTGAAACCGGGGTGGGTTACGTGGCAGGGCGCAATAAGCAACATGCCCATGCCGCCGCAGTTATCGACGCTATGCTCCAGTCCTCAGAACTGTTTGATCGGGTGCAGTCAGAGGTGATCGCGCCCCTCAAGGCTCAGAAGGCCGATCAGATGGAGATTGCCGCACTGAAGGCGGCGGCCACCAAGGTCGATTTCTACACTATGGTTCGCGATAGGCAGGGCTAGAGATGACAACAGCACTCGATCTGTCCAATCTGCGACCAGGTTTTCAAGACCCTGTAAAAGAGGGCCAAGCCGCTTTCCGGGTCATTTTGGACGCCATGTCCAACCCGGGGTCTTTGAAGAGCCTGTTGCTTAAGGCGCAGGTACCAGAAGATGTGGGATCTGCTGCTGGTGCGGTGTTGCTGACCCTTGCGGATATGGATACGCCCGTTTGGCTCGAGCCGCTGTTGGCTGGTGGAGCGTTGGCCACCTGGCTGCGCTTTCATTGCAACTGCCCTCTAACACCCGATCCTTTGGTAGCGGCCTTTGCATTGGCAAAGACTGATGAAACCGTTTTGAACCTTAATCAGTTCAATCTCGGAGACGCGAAATATCCCGACCGCGCAACGACTTTGATATTGGTGCTACCGTCATTAACCGGCGGTGAGACCGTGCGCCTACAAGGTCCGGGGATCGAGACGGAAGTAGAAATTGCACCTTGCGGATTGCCGGCTGATTTTTGGTCTGTGCGCACCGAGGTCAATTCCAAATTCCAGTTCGGCATCGATCTGATGCTTTGCGCAGGCGGCGATATCATCTGCCTTCCGCGCACCACGCGAACCACAGAACAGGGAAGCTGAGCCTATGGCCTATGTAGCCGTAAAGGGTGGCGAGCGCGCCATATCGAATGCCCACGCCCTGCTCGAAGAGGCGCGGCGCGGTGACCCCTCGGTGCCCGAACTGTTGGTCAATCAGGTGCGTGAGCAGCTCTCTTTGTCTGTTGACCGGGTGATGGCCGAAGGATCATGCTATGATCGTGATCTGGCGGCTCTGGCCATTAAGCAATCAGCCGGTGACGTCGCTGAGGCCACCTTCCTGATCCGTGCCTACCGCACGACCCTGCCGCGCTTTGGCTTTTCAAAGCCGGTCGAGACGGCCGCCATGGCTGTGCGCCGCCGAATTTCGGCGGCTTTCAAAGACATTCCGGGTGGCCAGATCCTTGGCGCGACCTTCGACTACACCCATCGCCTGTTGGATTTTAAGCTGGCGGCTGAAGGTGCCGATCCCGTCGCCCCCGCACCTCAAGCCCTGGAGCCGATGGTCCATCCGCTTCCAACGATCAGTTCGGTCTTTTCCCATGAAAATCTCTTGGAGCAAGAGGCCCGGTTCGACGGCGACGACGAGCCTTTTGATCTCACACGCGAACCCATGTCCTTTCCAGCGGGACGCGATCAGCGTCTTCAGGCCCTTGCGCGGGGCGATGAAGGGTTCCTTTTGAGCCTTGCCTATTCCTCACAGCGCGGGTGGGGCAGTACTCACCCCCTTTGCGGAGAAATTCGCATGGGTGAGGTACCGGTAGAATTTATCCCGGATGAATTGGGCTTTCCCATTGAGATTGCGGACATCACCTTGACCGAATGTATCATGCTGTCTGGCTTTGCCGGTTCGGCCGAGCGCGCCCCACAATATACCCGTGGCTATGGCCTGACCTTTGGCCACAATGAGCGCAAAACTATGAGCATGGCGATTGTCGACCGAGCCCTTCGAGCGCGTGAACTGGGAGAGGAGGTCGAAGCCCCCTGCCAAGACGAAGAGTTTGTCCTCTATCACTCCGACAATGTCGAAGCGTCCGGTTTTGTGCAGCACTTAAAACTGCCGCACTATGTCGATTTCCAAGCTGACCTTTTGTTTCTGCGCAAGCTGCGGGCGGAATTTTTCGACAAAAAAGCAACCGCTGAGGCGATCACAGCGCTCCAACCGGAACCTGCAGAATGAACGCGCAAGGCACCGATTCCGGGGTAACGGCGAGCTCCAACAGTCCAGAGCGCTACTATACCTATGGCTATCTTGACGAGCAGACCAAGCGGATGATCCGCCGCGCTATTCTTAAGGCCGTGGCGATCCCGGGCTATCAGGTTCCGTTTGGGTCGCGTGAAATGCCGGTTCCCTATGGCTGGGGAACCGGAGGCATTCAGCTAACGGCCGCCATAATCGGCCCAGATGATGTTTATAAGTGCATTGATCAGGGTGCCGACGATACGACCAATGCCGTCTCGATCCGCCGTTTCTTTGCCAAGGTCGCTGATGTCGCAACGACAGAGAACACAGCCGAGGCAACCATCATTCAGTCTCGCCACCGCATACCAGAACATCCCCTAAAGGATGGTCAGATTATGGTGTTTCAAGTGCCGCAACCTGAGCCCCTTCGCGGCCTAGAGCCGCGTGAGATGGAAACTCGGGCCATGCATGCCTATGAGGAATATGGCCTGCAATATGTGTCCTTGTATGAAAATGTCTCTGCCTTTGGCCGTATCGCTGCGACGGCAGGTTATCCGGTGATGGTCGATGAGCGCTATCTCATGTCGCCTTCGCCAATTCCAAAATTTGACAATCCCAAGCTCCATAATTCTCAAGCTTTGATGCTGTTTGGGGCCGGCCGTGAGAAGCGGATCTATGCGATCCCGCCTCATACAACCGTCCGAAGCCTCGATTTCGAAGACTATCCCTTTGAGACTCAGAAGTGGGAAGAGAGCTGCGCCCTTTGCGCAGCGGATGACTCCTATCTGGATGAGGTGGTGTTGGATGATCAGGGCCAAAGAATGTTTGTCTGTTCCGACAGTCACTATTGCTCGGAGCGTCGTGCGCAGGGCTTCCGTGGCCCGATGGCTGGTCATGAGTTGGTCGGCCAAGACAAGGATGCCGGCCAATGACGACCATAGCCAACCGAAAAGCCGTCGATCAGACCGACCAACCGCTGCTGCGCGTTAGCGATCTGTCAAAGAACTACGGGATGATCGTGGGCTGCCGTAATGTGTCGTTTGAAATGCGCCCTGGCGAGATTTTGGGTATTGTCGGTGAAAGTGGCTCGGGCAAGACAACCGTTTTGAACTGTCTGTCTGGGCGGTTACCTCCAAGCCGAGGTCGGGTTGAGTTTGACGCCAGTCGCCATGGCTTGGTGGACATATATGACCTGTCCGAACCTGACCGGCGCCGAATGCAGCGTGAAGACTGGGGCTTTGTTCACCAAAATCCCCGCGACGGACTTCGCATGCGGGTATCGGGCGGGGCCAATGTTGCAGAACCCCTGATGAATCTTGGTCGCCGTCACTATGGAGACATGCGTCAGGCCTCGCTCAACTGGCTGAACCGCGTTGAGCTCGATCTTAGCCGCATCGATGATAAGCCACGGACCTACTCGGGCGGTATGCAGCAAAGGGTCCAGATCGCCCGCAATCTCATCCATGCGCCACGACTGGTATTTATGGATGAACCCACCGGCGGTTTGGACGTTTCGGTTCAGGCCCGTCTACTGGACCTCATGCGCGAGCTGGTTCGAGATCTTGGCCTCGCTGCCATTCTCGTGACCCATGATATGGCCGTCGCCCGTCTGATGGCTGACCGGTTGATGGTTATGAAGTCCGGGGCCGTGGTCGAAACAGGACTTACCGATCAGGTCCTTGATGATCCGCAGCACCCCTATACTCAGTTGCTCGTTTCCTCCGTTCTGCAGATCTAAGGGCGCACCCATGCAACAGTCGAAGCACAATGGTCACACCCCGTCTATTCGGGTGACCAATCTCAAAAAGAAATTCACGCTACACAATCAAGGATCGATTGAGATCCCCGTTTTTGAGTCTCTAAACTTGGAAGTCGCTCCTGGAGAATGCGTGGTTTTTGTCGGCGATTCCGGGATCGGTAAGTCCACGCTGATGCGGACGATTTATGGAAACTATTTGGCGTCCGAAGGCTGCGTCGAAGTGCAACATGATGGCGCTTTTGTCGATATCACCAAAGCCTCTCCCCATATGGTGGCCTCCGTGCGTCGCCGCTCAATGGGTTATGTCAGCCAATTTCTTCGCGTCATTCCGCGAATTTCCACCCTTGATCTGGTCATCGAGCCTTTGCTTGGTAATGGCGTTGATCCCGAGGAGGCAAAATTGCGCGCAGTAAGCCTTTTGCATAGCCTGCGATTGCCCGAAGCCCTGTGGTCCCTGCCGCCAGCAACCTTTTCAGGCGGCGAACAACAAAGGGTCAATATAGCGCGCAGTTTCATTCGCGAATATCCGGTCTTGCTCCTAGACGAGCCAACCGCATCTCTTGATGCGACCAACCGCGAAACCGTCGTTGCCCTGATCAAGGCCGCCTTGGACAAGGGTGCCGCCATGATTGGAATTTTTCATGATCAAGATGTCCGCGATGCTGTAGCGACCCGACATTTTGACGTGTCCTCCTTCAAAATGGACATGGAGTTTGCGGCGTGAGCTTTACGCTTTTTAGTCGGAAGATCGTTACGCCGACGGGTGTTCTTTGCGGCAACCTTGTGATCGAGAATGGCTTGATCTGTGACGTTGTGCCGAGCGAACAACCGGCCTTGGGGGCTGAGTGCCTAGGGGATGATCTCTTGATCCCTGGGCTGGTTGATATCCATACGGACAATCTTGAAAAGCATTTCCAACCCCGTCCAGGCGCGCAATGGGATCCTGTCGGCGCGGCCCTGGCCCATGATGGCCAGTGTGCCGCTGCCGGTATTACGACCGTTTTAGATAGCCTAAGCCTTCATGGGCGTAAGGAGGGGCTAGATCGCAAGGGTGCACTGGCCCCAATGATCAACGGTGTGGACTATGCAGCAAGCCAAGGCATGCTTCGGGTAGACCACCTTTTGCATCTGCGCGCCGAGGTCACCAATCCTGAACTTACTGATCTGATGGAGCCCTACCGGCACCATCCTCGCCTTCGCCTATTGTCAGTGATGGATCACACCCCTGGCCAGCGCCAAACCGCCGACTTAAAACGCTTTGAGGAACGTATGGTCTCGTCAGGCCATGGTGCCAATGAGGTGACGGAGATGCTCGCCGTCCATACCGCTTGGCGCGACCAGTCTGCGGCCCCGGCCAACCGCGCCTATGTGGTTGCCATGGCGCATAAGGAATCTATCCCGTTGATGAGCCACGACGACGAAAATGCTGATCATGTCGAGGAGTCTTGGGACAATGGGTGCATTGCTTCGGAGTTTCCGGTGTCCATCGCTTCAGCCCGGTTAGCCCATGAGCGCGGTATGCTCAATGTCATGGGTGCGCCTAATTTCGTCCGCGGCGCCTCTCATTCTGGCAATCTAGGGGCTCGAGACTGCGCTGAAGCGGGTCTGTTGGATGTCTTAGCATCAGACTATATCCCTCTATCCATGATACGGGCCGCCTTCCAACTCACCGAAGCCCCGTTTAACTGGTCGCTTGCGGCTGCCATCGCCACCGTAACTGACAACCCAGCTCGGATCGCAGGCTTGAGCGACCGCGGGGCTATTGTCGAAGGGCGGCGTGCGGATCTGGTCCGGATAGGCTATCAAAATCTGGGCTGGCCGATTGTTCGGCGGGTATGGTGCGAGGGGCGTTTGGTTGCATGACAGCGCGCTACGCGATCTATTATTGCCCTGAAGCAGATGCGCAGATCACGCTTGCGGCGGCGACCTTCTTGGGCAGGGATGTGTTTGGAAGATCCGTAGAACCACGCGCGCCATTGCTAGGTCTGGATGATCTTGATCTCGAGGAATTGACTGCAGATCCGCGTGGCTACGGGTTTCATGCGACCCTGAAGGCTCCCTTTGAATTAGCGCAGGGTCGCAGCGAAGAGGAACTGGTTCAGGCTCTCGAGGCCTTTTGTAAGGCTAAGGCGCCCTTCACCGCCCCGATTGAAGTATCCGACATTGGTCCTTTCATTGCTTTTCGGCTAGCGTCCCCAAGCGATGAGATGAACCAGTTACACGAGGCCTGCGTTCGCCAGTTTGAACCTTTCAGAGCGCCCCTGTCCGACGCTGATTTGGAACGCCGTCGTGGCGCGCGCCTCTCAGCGCAACAGGAGGCTTGGCTCCTAGAGTTTGGCTATCCCTACATTTTTGATGACTTTCGGTTTCACATGACGCTTACGGGTAGCATCAAGGATAACGGGCTGCGGGCTGAGGTGGTTAGCGCCCTGTCCAATCGATTCGCACCTTTTAAGGGGTACCATAGGTTCAAAACCCTAGCCCTCTTCAAACAAGAGACCCGTCAAGAACCGTTTGATGTGTTAAAAATATCTCGATTTACAAATTAATAGGATATCAAAAAATATTGAGACAGGCCTTGTCGAGCCTTCTATTTTTAAATCTCGGGCATAAAGTCGAGCTGCTGTTAGAAAATGCAATGAATACAATATAGAGCAATAGCGACGTTATAATTTTGTCGCTTAACTTATAATTTATAGTCAAATAGGTGTGACAAATCTGACATGCTGCTTGGGTAACCAAAACCTCCAATATGCTTAGGAGGCATCCGTGCGAATTTTCAAACTTTTGGCGACAACCAGCGTTTTTTCATTAGCCTTAGGTCTATCGGCCCAAGCCGTTGCCGCAGAGGCCGCCGCCGCTGAGGCGAAGTCTGACACTGCTGGCCTCGAAGAGATCGTTGTTACGGCGCAAAAGCGCAGTGAAAACCTGCAGGACACCCCGATCTCCATCTCGGTCATGACCTCTAAGGCTCTGGAAAATCGCCACATTGGTTCGCTCGTTGATCTGGGAGACGGTGCCATCCCCTCCTTGAAGGTTGCCCCCTTCTATTCGCGCCCCGGCGCTCTGATTATGAATGTGCGCGGCATCGGCGTACTTTCTGACAGTAACCAGCCTGCACGCGACCAAGGCGTCGGCGTCTATATCGACGGCGTCTATATGGGGCGTCCGCAAAGCTTGGGCTCGGCCCTCTACGACATCGAAAACATCGAAGTCCTTAAGGGTCCGCAAGGCACGCTCTTTGGCCGTAACACCGAAGGCGGCGCGGTCAATATCGTGACCAAAAAGCCGAGCGGTAAGTTCAAGCTGTCGGCGACCGCGGGCGCAGGGAATTTCGGCTCCTATAAGAGCGAGTTACATCTGGATATGCCAAGCATCGCCAATCTCGCTTTTAAGCTCGATGGGGTGATCACGGCCCGCAACGGTACGGTTACAAACCCTCTAACGACGGCGAGTGACTTCGGTGGCTATGAAAAGCGCGGTGTCCATGCTGGCGTGCTTTGGGAACCAAACTCTAAGTTCAGTGCCGACTATGGTTATGACAATTCCTACGATGCGACCACAACCCTTTATCTGCAGCTCATTTCGCCCGGCTCGCTGAAATATGCCGCCGCGGCGACGACCCAAACCAGCCGCGCTTCGATGGCCAATGTGGGCGTTCCACAGCAGCCCAGCATCGGTAAAACCGATGGTCATCGCCTCACCCTAAATTGGAAGATCGCAGACCATCTGCTGTTGAAGTCCATCAGTTCGAGCCGCAACCTAAGCCAAGGTCAGTATGACAATGGCTCGGCATCCGTCACCATGATCAACCAGACCGGTGTCTTCACTGGTTTTAACTTTGCGCGTTTCAGCTTGGCGCAAACCACGCAGGATCAGACAAGCCAAGAGCTTCAACTGATCGGCGACACAGACACCTTGAAATATATGTTCGGGGCGCTCTATTACCGTGAAAACGCTCAGGATAATGCGCAGGCCTTCGCAACCGACCAGTTCACGGACGCTGCCGGATCGGCCTATACCATTCTGTCTTTGGACTATTCAAAGCAGCGTATTGACCGCGCCAGCCGCGTTCGCACGACCAGCAAGGGCGTCTTTGGTCAGGCTACATATACCCCACCGATCCTCGCAAATGCGCTGCATGTGACCGCGGGTGGGCGCTGGACCCAAGACCAAAAGGTCGGGCAGCTCTTCGTCATCAACGGAGCGCTGCCGTCCGTGAACGGCGTCGCTGGCCCTCGCGTTTTGAACAGCTCCTGGAGCCGTTTTGACCCGCTCATCAACGTGGCCTATGACGTCTCTGACGATGTGATGGTCTATGGCAAGTGGAGCAGCGGCTATAAGTCGGGCGGAGCCAACTCTCGCTCGCTTTACTACTCGCCCTTCAACCCCGAAGTGGTGACCATGTTCGAGGTGGGGGCCAAGACGGAGTTCTTTGACAACCGCGCCCGCCTAAATGTCGCGGCCTATACGGGCTCCTACAAGGACATCCAGCTGGACTTTAGCGCCCAATATCAGCAACTGGACCCTGTCACGGGCAAGTTGCTGACGACCCTGCGCACGACCACGGAAACCACCAATGCGCCAGGAAATGGCGCCCTCAAGGGTTTTGAGGCCGACCTCACGCTTGCGGCGACGGATCATCTGACCCTATCGGCGAACTTCGCTCACAATATTGTTGATATTGGCGCAACGAAGAACCCCTTTACTCAAGCCAATGGTCTGTTGATCACCGTGCCAATCCCGATCTATCAGGTTTACACGCCTGAGAATTCGGGCAGCCTTGCGCTTGATTATGACGCGCCGCTTTGGGGTGCCAAGTTTGTCAGCCACCTCGATGCCAACTTCGACTCCGGCTACTATGCCAACTATACGGACGTTGCCTACGATCCCGTCACCCGCGCGGTAACCGTGCCTCAGCCAAAGGGTGATAAGGCTATGGTCGTTAATGGCCGTGTTGCCCTGACCGACATTCCGACCGCAGCGGGTAAGGCGACCTTCTCGATCTGGTCTCGCAACCTGCTGAATGAAGAACATCTGTTCTACAAGAGCAAGAGCGTCACCGCCGGTGTCAACGGCTTCTTCAATGAACCCCGCACGGTTGGATTTGAGATCAACCTGAAACTGTAAGTCAGTTTGCCCTGATATTGCTGAACCGAAATTGGAGTAAATGATCATGACGCGTCAAAACCATCCGAACTTCTTGGGCCTGGTTTTGGCGCTTCAGATCGCGGCGTTACCCCTTATAGCGCAGGCGGCGGATGGCAAAAATCCGTCGTCTGCGCAACAGGACCAAATTGCCCATAGCCGCACGGTGGCCTTGAGCGGCCAACGAAACTTTCGCGACCTTGGCGGTTACCACACCGCTGATGGTAAACGTCAGGTCCGCTGGGGGATGCTCTATCGCTCTGGCACCTTGGCCCGCTTGACCGATCAGGACTACGCTGTTCTGTCCCCGCTCGGAATTTCGACGATCGTTGATTTTCGTACGACCGCAGAGCGCACGTCCGAGCCCACAAATTGGCGGGCAGGCGAGCCAGAGGTCCTGTTCAAGTCCTACGGCACCAAAGGTGAAACCGCATTGATGGCCGTGCTGACGGCACCCAATGCCAAACCGGCCGATGTTCGTGCCGCTATGATCGGTTTCTACCGACAGATGCCAGAACGATATGCCGATCAATATGGCGAAATTTTCCACCACCTTGTCGCCTACAAGTCACCTCTGCTGTTTCACTGCACGGCAGGCAAGGACAGGACGGGGTTGGCAGCGGCCCTGATCCTTATGTCTCTCGGTGTTTCGCGGGCCGATGCCATTACAGATTATGTCCTGACCGAGAAGGCCGGAGATTTTCGGGCGACAGGAACCGGAGCTACAACCAGCGCCACGAGCGTTCCCTATGCTGCCATGCGCGGAACACAGGCGGAATTGATGTCTCCGCTCCTGCGGGCAGATCCAGCCTATCTGGATGCTGCGTTAGACCAAATCATCAAGGATTATGGGTCAGTTCAGACCTTTGTCCATAAGCGCCTTAGTGTTTCCAACGCCGAAATCGCGATCTTACGCGCGCGGCTTCTCGAGCCCGTGTCCTAGATCAATTCTCACTCTCAGTCCATTGACGCGGACGGTTACCCAGGCAGGGTAACTGGCTGGGTTAGACTTGCCCAGCCCATCTACAGATATGTGTGACTAGCTCGTGATCTGTCCGGAGTTTGTAGCTCTTGAAGTGTCCTGTTTTGATCTGCGCTCGTTTGAAGAACTAAGAGATCGCAATGCCGAGCTTAGGGAAACGAACGCCCCCACTAAAAAGGGGAACGCAGACAATTTTGTCCACATTCCCCTTCGTTAGCCCGTCAATTATCCTTGGGGTAGCCCAAGGGATAGTTAGACTTTTTCAGCATCAGAGTCGTCGGCGTCTTCAGCTTCGTCTTCTTCAGCCTCTTCAACTTCGGCGTCTTCGCCTTCAGGGCCCTCTTCGAGCATTAACTCATGCTCGATTGCACCTTCGGCATGATCCTCAGATTGTGCTACGATGGCTTCATCATGAATGGTCATTGAACGTCTCCTTGGGGTTTAGCTAGCCAAGTGTGTCTTCAATCGATGTCCAATATTTATTGCTTTAAAGACGATCGCATGAATTCGGTAAGGATCCGGCGTGGGCCGCCTTTCGTCCAAAGTGTGATCCTGTGAAGGAGTTCTCTTACGAGCGCTCTT
>JBBARR010000029.1:0-34500 GCA_040399645.1 Caulobacteraceae bacterium
AACTGGAAACTTTTGGACGCTGTTACCTGGAAACTTTTCGACGCTGTTTGACACGGTGTCGGCATTCCCCACCGCAGTGAGGACAACGACACCATCCGGAGCCGCCTCGGTCTCCACGTCCGCCACGTCGATAGTATGTGGCATCCATGGGGCCAGTGGCTCTCCCAGCGCCATCTCCGAAGCCCGTGAGAGCTTCTCCCAGACCCTAACGGCCTCCCGGGAGGCGAGGCCAGTGGGCGTCCTCTGCCCATCCCAACGGTCCGGTAGTGGTGAAGTCGACTCGGCCGCGCTAGCTGCCATCCACCCCATCGCCGACGTCGCGAGATCGAGCGCCTCGTCATCGCGCGTTCCCGTCGCGGTGACCCGGAGCATGGCTTCGGCGGCGATGCGCTGGGCAGCCACTCGGCACCCCGCTGTTGCGGCATAAAGGTGGCACCGAAGTGCGCCGTCACCGCACTCCTTCCCCAGCGCCGTCTCGCCGTCCTTGAGCGCCTCCAACGCAGATGCGGCCCGGACGAAATCCGGCACGCCTGGCGCACTTGCCAGAGCCGTCACGGAATCGCGCGCGTCCCGGCAGACCTCAGCGGTGAGCCGGGGCAACAGGCGCGCGACCCAATGCGAGACGTCACGATGGAAGTCGTTCCCGAAGAACGGCGCGCTGCGCATAAGCTCCCAGACGGTGGGGAGACGGCCGCCACTGGCGAACATTTCGCATCTCTCGAGAAACGCCTTCCGGTGGATCGAGAGGCTCTCCCTCTCGGCTTCGACATTTTTGGCCATCAGTGCCTCCCCACCCTGCTGGGTGCAAGACGGTAGTAACCGCTCAGCGTGCGAACCCAACCTTCGTCGGGCGCGATGACCCAGACGTGACTGCCGTTCATCACCGGGCCAAGGACATCCTTGCCTCCGGCGTTGACCAGGCAGGAGAGCGGCCGCATGGCGAAATGCGCGCTCGCGAGGAGTGGCGCCTGCTCAAGCTCCGCACGGGACGGACCTTTCCCGCGGCTGATTTTGGTGATGTCGACGGCCAGAGAGTCCAGCCAGCCCACAAACTTCTCAGGATCCCCGACGGGGCCCTGCTTTCCAACGATGATTGGCATGATGCACCTGCGATGTGTTGCTGCGGTCAGACCCGGATTGTCCCGGGGGCAGGCGGCGCGGCGCGCAGGAAAGGCTCAGATGCTTTCCCCAGGGCGCCGCGCCGGATATCGCAGCCCGGTCCCTGAGGTCGCACAGGGGCAGGTTTGCGGTGCAACCAAGCCGGATGCCTCCGCGCATTAAGCAGACCGCAAGATCAGGACCGGACATCGGAAAACCCCCAGGTAACCAGGGCATAGCCGAGATGGCCACGGAGTTCCGGATCGAGTTCCATATCGTCTGGAACGCCCAGCCGATAGGCGTGCCCAGACCGCGTCTCCACAACGGAAGCTTCCATGTCGACGCCGACCAGCCGAGACGTGATCCAAGTGTTTTGCTCACGCTCGCGCCAGCCCAAAGCGTGAATGTCTGGCGCCAAGCCAGATGCATGACGGATGGCGACCAGGCTCCAGACCGACAGCACATCGCGCGCCGACGCCGGGTCGAGCGGCCGAGACAAAACTTTCAGCTCGGCATGGTTCGCATGATGTACGGTCACAGGACGACCATGGAAGCTGGCCAAGAAGATGGGCACGTCGTTCATCGGTTGCTCTCCCGGCCAACCAGTCGTTTCACGTCGTCGCCAATGGCCCGCCAGGTTCTCCAAAGGCTCTCTGCGTCCGCGAGCGCACGATGATGGACGCGAGGCCGCAGCGCCTCCGCATCAGTGGCGCGCTCGACGATGCCGCGGACGATACTAGATACTTTCAGTTCAGCTTCAGCGTGACCGGCAGTGCCTGCAGGAGGGATACGGTTGAGCAGCGGACGACAGGCGAAGCCGTAAATCATCATGACGTCGACGACCGGAATTCTCCGACGACTTCCCGCGGCCTCGAGCAGCGTGCTCATCCAGTTCTCGTCGAACGGCGGCGCATCGGAGGCAACGAAGTGCTGGCGTGACCCCAACGCTTCAAGCACTCGCTTGGCGACCTGTTCGTGCGGAACACCTTCCTCCTGCAGCTGGCGCAGACTGATTCCGTGCACCCGCTCACTCGCGGCACTCCATTCCGCCCAGCCCATGGCAGGGTTCATCCACTCTTCCGCCGGGCGGATCAGGTAGCTTTCGGACTGACCATCCCCGTTCACCCATGCCACCTCGATCGGGAAAAAATCCGTAGACAGCGAGCTCGCTTCGAAATCCAGGAAGAAAATCATGGGAGGTCCTCCCTGCGCAGCCTCAAGACTTCGGCCTTGGCGAGGCCGCGCACAGGAATTCCCCCAGCGGTAACGCCGGAATAGTTCACGTGGTGATGGCCATGGACGACGAGGCGCGCGCGGCAACGGGTGGCCGCATCATCGATCCCGACGAAGCCGGATTTGTGGCTTGTCGGTGCCTCATGCGTGACCAGGATATCAACGCGCAGATTGGACAGCGCCTCAACGTCCTCGGGAAAGATTGCGTCCCGCAACCGCAACGGCAGCCCATGACGCCATTGGTCGCTGCGTTGCAGCTGACGCAGGTAGGTGCGGCGGTCGCGGTGCACCGGCTCAGCTCGCTCGTAGCGCGGATACCAGACGCTCGCCTTGAACACGCCGCCCAAACCCGCAACGACCATGCCGCCCAGGTCGACCCATCGCCCGTGCAGGCTGCCCTCTGGGTAATCGCCCCAGAGACGGTCATGCATCTTCAACGTGTCGGCGTCGTGATTGCCAGGAATCCAGCGGACCCTGATTCCGGCATCGAAGAGCGGCGCGATCTCCTCGCGAAGCGGCCGACTGAGGTCGCAATCCCCCAGGATGACAACTCCATCAGGTTTGTCCGTGGCACACGCTTGCAGCAACGGTCCCCACTCGCCGTGCGGATCGCCGTAGATGATGATGCCGCTCATGGCTGGGCTCCGGCGCTGCGGATGATTGCTTCCGCCTCGGCGCCATCGATTACGCGACGTTCGACCAAGGCCGTCGCCAGCGCAGTGATCGCCTTTTTGCGCGAGCGCACCAGCTCCTGCGCAGCTGCGTAGGCATCGTCCAGACGCCGCCGAACGCGTTTCGCCAACGCTGGGTCCGCCGCCAGCCGCTCGTGCAGCCGATGCGCATCTGGGGCGGCCGTCCAGGTCAGACCGCCGTCCTCCTCAAGCCCGAGCGCGGTCGCCGCCGTCGCAGCAATGCCAGTCGCGATGGCCAGGTCGCTGTCAGCCGCTCCGCCTGATCCGGACGAGGGTGTTCCGAGGATTTCGTGCTCAGCTGCACGGCCTGCCAGCAGCACGAGCAGCCTGTCCTTGAGATCCGCCGTCCGCATCAGGCCGGACACCTCAACGGTAGCCACGGTAGCGCCGCCCTGGCTCCCCCTGCCGACCAACGAAACCATATCCACGGAGCCCGGGTGGAGTGTTGCGATCGCGGCGACGTGCCCGGCCTCATGGACTGAGCATGCCCAAAGGTCGGCGGCCGAACGATTGTTCACGCCTCCAATCTCGTCAAGCAGGTCGGCCAGCAGCATCTCGCGGTCGGCAGCGCGCGCGCGCCGCCTGGCGCCGCGCACCAGGAACTCGCAGTCTGCGCCGCTCCTGCCCATCGCACCCAGCGCAGCACCGGTCAGGTCCACATCTTTCAGGTCGGCACCGAGGTGCTCGCGCAGGATCTGGGCGAGAGCTGGGCGGTCCGGCAATCCGATGCGGATGTGCCGGTCAAGTCGCCCGCTGCGCACCAACGCCGGATCGAGCCTATCAGGATGGTTGCAGGCCGCGACCAGAATCACGCCTTCGCGCCCTTCGACGCCGTCGATCTCCGCCAGCAAGGCGTTGACGACCTGGATCTCCCATTCGGCAAAGTGGTGCGTGATGGTGCCACGGTTCGGAAAGCTGTCGATTTCGTCGATGAAGAGGATGCTTGGCGCCATAGCACGCGCATCGGCGAAGCTCTTTTTCATCGACTCGAGCAAATCGCCTTGATGACCCGAGCCTGTGCCGAGCCAGGCGCCATATGACCCAGTGATGATCGGAACCTCACAGGTCTTGGCCATCGCACGCGCGAACAGCGTCTTGCCGCATCCCGGTGGTCCGGAGAGCAGGCAGCCGCGGTCGACGTCAGCCCAACTGATTGTGCCATCCCGGTAGGCGCTAAGGTCTCGCGCCACATCACGTCCCCAGGCGACGGCCTGGTCGATGCCGTGCAGACGATCCAGGCTCGGCTCATCCCGGGGTGAGCCTGATGATTCCGGGATCGCCTGGGCTGCCTGGATTACGGCACGGCTCAGCAGGTCGCGCAGTTTGATTACGTAATCATCAGCGCTCTGCTCCAGGCGCCTGGCAAGCCGCAGAAGCCTGGGCGTCAAAGCGGCCGCTTCATTGTTCGTCAGCGTTTGAAAGGCGGCCTTACCGAAGAACTCGAGCGTGATTGCTCCAAGGCAATCGGGTGTCAGCGCGGACAGCGTCAGACGATGGTCGGCGCTGTACACCACGTCGGCCGGGAGCCAGTTCTCGTTGGCGGCGAAGCCTGCGCAGTGCAGGCCATTCGCAACAGCTTTCGCGAATGCTTCTGCAGAGTCGCGAACGGTCAATGCCCGGGGCTCATCTTCAGGCATCCATGCGAGCCAGTCTCCCACGTGCCACCAGCCATCGCGTGTGCCGTCCTGAAATCGTTCGCCTGACCGCATCCCGGACCGCCACTCATCGCGTACGACAACGACCCAGTCATTGCTCGGCACAATGATGACGCAGACCGCTCCATCTCGGGCGACGATGTTGAAGGAAAGGTTTTCCTTCTCAATCGCACGCGTGAGCAAAATACGTGCGGCGAGGCGGGCCGGGTCCGGTGGTGGCGGGGCGACAACCGGATCGACAATCTGGTCGATGTCGGCGAAAAAATCGGTCGCGGGCGTGATTACCTTACGTCGGGTGGACTTGGCGGACATGGAGACCTCGATGACAGAAGGCGAGCAGGCACAGGCGACGAGCAGCTAAGGGCTGGTCGTCGATATCTCCTGCTTGCTGCTGCGAGCCTGGGTCGTCACGTGCATCTCCATTCGGTCGACGCTGCCGTTGGCAGAGCCGATGTTGCCATCATCATGACAGCGCGCGCTCAGGCGGTTGCCAGACGACGATTGAGTGAGAGTCCGCGCGTGGGCGGCTCCATCCTGAGGGACAGATTTCGACATTGCGTAAGCCCAGAACTGAAGTGCCTGATGTCCCGGCGTGTGCCGGGCCGTGTCGCGCAGGAGAGTCTCGTCAGAAACCTGACGAGGCTATGCTGCGCTGGTCGGTATCTGGGCGCCTGCGCACGACGGCCGTAGCGCTGCCCTAGTCGGGCGCGCTTTCAACACGGTCATCTGGTGCGAAATGTTTGTCATGGGGCGCCGATCTAACGGACCGGCTTCCTCGGAAGCAAGACAATTCGACTGGCTTGCGAACACGGAATTAGGAGGGAGGTAGAGGATCGAGATAAAATTTGGTCTGCGGGCCAATCGAAACTCGGGCGGCCCGCTGGCTCCACATCCCGCAAGATCCGTGTCATTCGCAATTGGCACTCTCCAACATCACAGCGATAGAGAAATCATCGACTAGCTTCCCTTCTTTCCAGCGGCATCCCAGAATGGGTGAGCAATAAGACTGGGGGTGCGAATGACGAATTTTATTGAGTTCAAAGATGCTCCTATTGAAGTTCAACGCGAAATAAAGCTTGAGCACGTTGAGGCTTTAATTGAACTGATTGAACAGGGGATGTCCGAACAAATACCTCGGAAGGTCGTTATAGCCGCGAACGATATCTGGGGGTTAGAAGCTTCAGCGGAAGGTAATCAAGTTCTTTCCGCCAAAGTCGAGATGGGAAGGCTATGGCTTATTGGCCAGGGCCTGTCCACTGAGATATGGTAATTTATTTAGCGAACGTGTGTTCTGGGTGGGTTTGAAATTAAGGCGGCTTCATTGAGAGCGTCTGCTCTGTTTAAAAATATGCTTCTTAGGAAGCGATCTCGGTCCACCCTCCTTGTGTCCTCTATAACGAGCACGCGATAACGCAGCCGCCAAATTTTAATGCCATTATCCTGTGTCTGAGGAGGCATTACATCGAATAATGGGATTGGATCGCGGCCTCCTTCTTCTTGCTTCGATAGTTCTACAATTTTCTCTGAGCTAAGGCTTATTAAGTTCCCTAAAAAGTCCTTTAATATTTGCAGCTTGTTAAGCTCTAAAGAAATCGTCGCAAGAGCAGAATCCTTATTGGAATACGTTTGTCCTAGTCGGCCAATTCCCGGTCCACCTGCGAACCAAGTTTCAAAGCCGCTATATATCACTCCCGAAACCCAACTTTCGCAGGGAGCGTCAAGAGTTTCAAATCGCGAATGCTGTTGTGCTGTCATTCCGACATCATGACGACATTCGTCGCCGACGCAATCGTGGATGATGCCTATTCTGTCAGATCTCCATCAACGAATAGAAAATATGAAGAGCGTTTGTGCTGGCGTGCTGCCGTCGAGTTCCGGACAGTGTGAGGGCAGAAAAATAGCGGGCCAACCTCACGCGGCCTCGCGGTGCCGCGATGTGCCACGATTCCGGAAACGCTGCGAACAAGCCGTCGCGCTCCGCTTGGGACAGTCCATAAGCGAGGATTGCGGAAGGAAACGGCGCAGCGCTTTCCGCCCCTTCAAACGTGATACGGCCCTTGAGCATCACTATGTCGGCTTTGCCCGCTGCATGGTCCGCCCACCAACGCGTATCTGATCGTGCAGCTATCAAAGAAACGACTGAGCGTGCATGGCTTAACTCAACCTCCTGCCGCGCCTTCGCTAACCATAGCGGGACCTGCTTTCCGTAGGGTGGATTCATCCAAACCGCGCCGGGCCAAGCGTGCCGGAGCCCGTCCTCTTTGATCGTGAAGTGGAGGGCTGCCCGAACATTGGACTTTCCCTTCCCAGGACTGCATGGGTCGGTGTCGAAGTCCCCCAGGGCGCCGATGACCCGGTCCAACACCCAGGTCGGCGTATACCATTCCATGTCTGCTGATGATTTGGCGGTGCTTTCCCAAAACCCGGGGCTGGTGCCGATAGGGACCAAGCACAGCCCGGCGCCGACCGCGCGCGCCAATGCTTCCAAAGTGATCACGTGTCCGGCGTCACCACGTTCGCATCCTTCGATAGCGGGAACACTGATGTCGGCCAGCGCAGCAACGGCGCGTCGACCGAGGCGACGGCGTTTACGCAATGCGTGGAGACGCTGACCTAGACCTCCGGTGCCCGGAAGCGCTCGGCCTGAAACTTCCATTCCCATCGCATTCGCGAGTGCGTGAAGCGTTCCAACGTTACCTCGTCCCGCTTCCACGGCAACTACGGCGTTTCGATGCACATCCGCCATGAGCGCCAATTCGGTCTGGTTCAGCTTGGCTTCGCGGCGCAGCTTTTTCAGAGCTACCCCGAGGTTTTGCTTTTGCACGCGATTGTTTGTCATTCGGCGATTGCGATAGGGCGTTTTGCACGCGATTCCTAGTCGTGTCGAAATGCGGACATTCCGGCAAGAAAGATATAGGTGCTTTCAACGCCATCTCGAGCACCTGGAGCTCCTAGCGTGAAAACTCAGCCCCAGGCAGCGCGTCCCGGCATTTCGCGACAGTGCGCATCGGCGGCGCGTCGTCGTCCATAGATGCCGGAATGAAGGCAGCAGCCCGTCTTATGTGAGGCAGCGCCTGGGCCGGGAAACACTAAGTTTTCTACATCACACTCGCAGAACCGATTACCTGGATGGTCGGAGTGACAAAAGGAATCTCAGTCAGCTTTTTGTCTAGCGCGCCGTACATCGACTTATACTTTAATTTATTTGTGTTCTTCAAATGCGTGATGTTTTGAAGCTTCCATTTTATGGAGGGAAGCTCGGCGAGTCCTGGGAACGGCAGAAGGGACCAGTCGGGTTCTGCAATCTTAAGGCTTCGTAGATATTGGCGCTCGCCCGGCGTGATGCTTGATGGCAAGGTCTCAAACAGCCAGTCTCGAGCTTCAAGCAGGGCTTCGAGCGAGACGGGTTCCGTGGTCATGCCGACGAACTCGTTGGTATAAGCTTTCGAGATGTCGAGCTTATTTGGCGTCAGGATTTCGTTGATCGGCCTGTTATGACCTGACACATAAGCTAAAAAAACTTGGCGCATCAGATCACTGATTCCGCCGTACGCCTCACGTAGTTTGAGCACGTCGAACAGGTCTCTCGGATGTTGCCTGTCCATGGCAGCCACCAGCTTGCTAGCGTATATTTCTTCCATGGCGAGGGTGGGCGCCTTGAGCGTGCGCTTGAACAAATCACTTGCCGCGTCCCTGAGCGGCATGATGACGGGCTGCAGAACAGTGCCGCGGAACACTGTGTTGACCTCCACCTTCACCGTTTGGCGTTCGCGCGAGACCGTCAGTTTAAATTCTTCTTTTGTCGAGCGAGGGGGCGTAACGGTGAAGCCTCGTTTACTGAGAATATCACGAGCTTTTTCTAGATGTTGCTTGATGTCGATCAGTGCGTTGTCGCGCGGCATGCCTCCATCGCGGTAGACAAGGTCGATGTCAACCGAAAGACGCGGCATGTCTTGAACGAAAAGGTTGATCGCAGTGCCACCTTTCATCACGAACGCCCCAGAGGCGAAGATGGTCGGAGTGATGTCGAGCAGCAACTGCACTGCATCTTTGTATTGCTGCTTCATAGTTTCAATGTACCCTTTGGCGTCTGAAGCACGTAGCTGGTGTCAGCACCCTGCCGAACGCGACTAAAATCGATGTCATCCAGCACCGGAAGAGCGGATTTTTGAGCCAGCATCCGAAACAAACGAACCGTTTTGATATTGATGCAGTCCTCTAGCAAAGACTGCATGATTCTCGGACGCAGCCCACTTAGCATTTCGACCAAGTTCTCAGCTTCCTCAATTCCCTGATGACCAGGCACGTCACTCAACAGCTCCAAGACCGCACGCTCAGGCTCAGATACAGGGACGCCATCTGCATTGGTCGCTACCGCCTGAGAATCACCTCTGCCGAACAGCGTTTTGTTGCGCATCTCTAGGGAGAATTGCTCGACGCACCACCGAGCGACCCGGACCTTGCTGTGTGAGTAAAGGACAGTGCGTTCCTGGAGGTAGAGGTTGTGCCGAATTCCAGCCCATGCGAGCGCTGTCTTTCCTCCGATGTGACCTTCGGTCATCGCGACACTCAACGATTTCTCCAAGGTTGGAGAGGTGCCCTTCTGGATGAAAAAGCTGTGGCCCAACCGTTCCAACCACCCATTGGCTACGTAGTGGTGGGTCAGTTGTGGCGAGACCCCGCGCTGGGCTAGCCAGCGTGTCGTGATCGGGCGCCCCGGCACGCTCTCAAGCAAAATTTGTTTAAGATGAGGCGTCCGTTCTACAGTCATATTTTATAAATTGCATATGTTTCTAAACTTTGCAAGGCATGGGCACATTGGTGAGATGCCTTGCCCCGTTTCTAACATTCAACACGATGTTTGAAAAGTTCGTCAAAGATAAAGCCATATTAAACATTTTATCAATATATTCAAATGTGACCTCGGTGAGCGCCGCGAAGCGATTCGCGTTAACACGGCGACGACCTGGCTCGTTCTATATGGTGCGCGCCCAGCGCGTTACCGTCCTGGTGGAGACGGACGACGGGGACAGCGAGGCAGAACCCGCTTCGCTGTTGCTTAGGCTTGCAGCCGCCCGTGTTCCGCTGACGGTAGAGCGGTTCCAGGCGAACGGGCGGACAATCGGCGAGAAGCGCTCGGCCTGAGACTTTCATTCCCATCGCATTCGCGAGTGCGTGGAGCGTCCCGACATTGCCTCGTCCCGCTTCCACGGCGACCACGGCATTACGGTGCACGTCCGCCAACAACGCCAGCTCGGTCTGGTTCAGCTTGGCGACCCGGCGCAACTTTTCAGAGCTACGCCGAGGTTTTGCTTTTGCACGCGATTGTTTGTCATTCGGCGATTGCGATAGGGGCTTTTGCACACGATTCCTAGTCGTGCCGAAATGTGGACATTACGGTCAGGGAAAGTGTCGGCAACCAAAAGTCGTATCACGTGGCAGATTGCTGACAGCAGCGCTATGCCTCATTGGTCCGGATCTGAGGCCCTTCGCTTTCTGGTCTACGGGTGGGATGTGGACTGGGTCAGAAAGCTCCGAGGTGGCAATCACTAAGATTTCGTGACACAGGAAGAATAGCAGGCTGCTGAAGAGCGCTGGCCGGATGCAGACTGCCTATCAGAACCGCGCATCAGTCGACCTTCATTTTATAGAGCGAAGCACACCGACGGGTCTCATCGCACGAAGTCTTCCAGCAGCCTACGCGGTTAAGAAGTCGCTGCTCGATGAAAGCCCAGCACGACGCGCAGCCCCGGGCATACATTGCGAACGTCAAAAGTGGCACGGTGCAGCTCTACGACGGCGCCCACTAGGCACAAACCCAACCCGTTGCCCGGTGAAGTACGGCTTCGCTCGCCGCGGTAGAATCGCTGGACAAGGCGAGGTAAGTCATCTTCGGAAACGCCGGGTCCATTGTCTTCAACCATAAGTGACACGCGTTCCGCTGATGTGTCGGAAACGCTGACGTGGATGCGTGTGCCACTTGGCGTATGTCGAAGGCAATTCTCGATCAGATTGGCGGTTGCCTGGGTTATCAACTCCTGATCGCCCAACACCTGAAGTCCTGGCTTGATTTCTACCTCAAGATGAAAGCCAGCGTTTTCAAGATCGGGACGATAGGCGTCCACGACC
This sequence comes from Caulobacteraceae bacterium, assembly GCA_040399645.1. Lineage (GTDB taxonomy): Bacteria > Pseudomonadota > Alphaproteobacteria > Caulobacterales > Caulobacteraceae > CAISGS01. The sequence goes on from JBBARR010000029.1 coordinate 10,808, forward strand.
GTTTCCACGATGGCGCTGAGGTCCAGGTGGCGAAAGCCGCCCCGTGGCGAGCCGCCCTCGACCTGCGCGATCCGCAGCAGCGCCGAGAACGTCTCCTGCAGACCCTCGGCTTCGCGGATAGCGCCCTCCACCGCAATCTCGTAATCGGCGACAGACCTCGCCTGCGTGAGCGCCCCCTCCAGGCGCTGGCACAAACGCGATAGTGGCGTTCGCAGATCGTGCGCCACATCGCTGCTGACCTGGCGCAGGCTGTCCACTAACATCGCGATTCGATCCAACATCCGGTTCAACGTCGCGGCGAGATGGTCGAGGTCGTCGCCGGTGCCGCGCACCGGCACCCGGCGTTTGATGTCACCCTCGATAATCGCCTCGGCAGTCCGTGTTATTGCGTCGACGCGAGCCAGGAACCCCCGACTCAGCACGATGCCACCGCATGTGCCAAGAAGTGCCGCTAGGCCAACCGCCAACGCCAGAGCCCGGGCTATGGCCTCTTGGACTTCGGTTATCCTGCCGAGATCGTCGCCAACCGCGAGCAAAATGTCCCCATCCAGACGCGTGACCAGCACACGTAAATTCTCCGATTTGCCGTCGTCCGCCTGGGTGCCGACTACGTCAACCGTCATCCAACCAGGATGCAACGCTTCGGGCCACGGCAACTCGCCTGCCAGACGCGTGCCCGAAGCATTTTCGATGAGGTAGTCCAGCGCGCCCGCACCACGCCCACGGTCGCGCACCAGCGACACCACTCGGCCGATCCCGCCGATGCGGAACTCGCTGCTCAGAAGGTCGGCCTCGGCCTGAATGCGGCTTGCCATTTGACCTTCGATCTCTGACCGGACAGAAACAAACACGGCAATCCCGAGAACGCATGATGACAGCACGAACAATACGAGATAAATCGCAGCTAGCCGAAAGCTTGCCGTGCGCAGCAGTCTAGGAACCCGGGGCACGCAACACATACCCTGAACCGCGAACGGTATGGATCAGCTCGGCATCATCCGGTGTGCGCGATAGCTTGGCGCGCAGCCTGCTCATGTGCGTTTCAACGATGTTGGTCTTGGGATCGAAGTGAAAATCCCAAACGCCTTCGAGCAGCATAGTTCGCGTGACCAACCGATCAGGGTTGCGCATCAGAAATTCCAACAGACGGAATTCGCGTGGCTGCAGCTCAATTCGGTCGCCACCGCGTGTCACGTTGCGCTTCAGCAAATCCATCTCCAGGTCGCCCACCAGCAGTGCTATCGGCACATCGGACAGCGGCGGGCGGCGAGCGAGTGCGTTCAGGCGGGCCATCAACTCGGCGAAGGCGAAGGGTTTCACGAGGTAGTCGTCGCCGCCCGCCTCCAGTCCCTGGACCCGATCACCCACGCCTCGCAGCGCGGTCAGGAACAGCACAGGCACCTTCACCGCGGCCCCGCGCAAGGTCTTGACCAGCCCAATGCCGTCGAGCCCGGGCAACATCCGGTCCACGATGAGCACGTCATAACCGCCGCCGCCGGACATCAACAAACCATCGCGGCCGTCCGCCGCATGATCGGCGACATGCCCCTGCTCGGTCAGGCCACGGACGATGTAGGCGGCGGTCTCAGCATCGTCCTCAATAACCAGAATCCGCATTTTCATTCGCTCCCCGGGCAACCTCGTCCAGACATCGGCACACTCTGCTCATGCCCGCCGCCGTAACAACAACGCTCCACCCAGCAGCAGCGGAACGCCGATCGCCACCGGCAGCACGCGGCCTGATTCAACCACTGGCTTCTGCGCCACCACGAGGTCGACGAAATTACTCGGCTGAAGCGCTCCGGTACTCCCGGCTGCGCTGATCACCACCCGGTAGTTCCCAGACGCGATCAGCCGCATCGGCCATGTGGTCGCAACGCTTTCGCCCGGCGCCAGTATGGGGGCTGTGATGGCTTTGTGCGCGCTCCAATCCTCGAGGTCTACCGGCTGTTCGAGCCCGGGATCGACCTGAACCAACCCAAGCCAGGCAACCAAACCCTGCACCGGGGAGGTGCCGGTGTTCTGAATGACACTTCGATAGATAAGGTTGTCGCCCATTTTCGGTCGGGCGGAATTGCCGGGGTCGGCCGACAGCTCGATCTTCAGCGTGGCTGGCGACAGCGCAATTTGTAGGGTCTTGCTGGTTGGCTGTGCCAGCACAGCCTGACTCTGCATTCCGAGCAGCAGTGCCGCTAACGCGGCTAGATGATGGATGTTCATGATCGTGTTGTCCTTACTGCCGCAGGCTACGAATGCCCGACGCGGCGAAGGCCGCGGTTGCGCTAAGCCAAAGCAGAGCCACCAGCGCGTGCCAGCCCTGTGCACGGGCACCCTGGCCGTCGATCACCACGCTGTCATATGCATTCAACGCGGCCGAGAACGGATTGACCGTGTCGAACGCCACTCCGATGGCCGAGCGCCGCAGACTTGGGTCCAGTATCATTGGGCTGGCGGAAACCAGCAGCACGATCAGGCACATCATCAATGTTCCGCGCGCCGAGCCGAGACGCGCGCCGAGGCCGAGCGCGAGAAAGCCAAACCCCGCCACCACTGGCGTGCCCAGCAGCAGCAGCGCTAGGCCACCGCCCACCAGGTTCTGCCCGGTGCTGCCGACCGACCACAGATAGGGCAACGCAATCGCCAGCATGGCCGCCCAGGCGGCGGCCTGTCCGCCGATTTTGCCAAGCAAAAGCTCGGTGCGCGACAGGGGGGCCAGCAGCAGCGGCAACAGGCTGCCGCGCTCGCGCTCACCAGCGATCGCATCAACACCCGACGCGACGGCCAGCAGCGCGCCCAGGGCTGTGGCGATCCCCAGCATGTCGTAGACCACCTGGGCATTGTCGAGCAGGCTCAGCTCCTTGCTGCCCACCAGGATCAGCCCGAACGCCGACAGCGCGGCGGACACCGCGAGCAGCCAGCCAAGGCCGCGCGGTGAGAGCACCAACTCTCCGGCCTCCTTGCGGGCCAGCAGGGACACGGCGCTCATGCCGCACGCCCCATCGGCGCGATGTCCGCCGTCCCGCCCGCCGCTTCGGCATCGGCCGCAATGAGATCCAGATAAACCTGTTCCAACCCGCCACTTTCATGCGCGATCGTCGTGATTGGCCAGCCCAGGTATAGCAATTCGCGCCATGCCTCGTCCGGCTGGGCGGCAGGATCGACATCCACAGTCACCACTACGTTATCCTGGGCAATGACCCGGACATGCACAGGCGGATGCGCCGTGGTGGGAACTGGGCCAGAGAGTTCGAGACGGAACCGCGCGTGACCAGCGCTGGCGCGGAGCAGATCTTCAATCCGCCCTTCGGCCACCGTGCGGCCACCGGAGATGAAGCACGCTCGCGCGCAAAGCCGCTCTACATCGTCCAGCAGATGCGTGCACAGCAGAATGCCGACGCCGCTTTGCGCCAGCTTGGTCAGAAGGTCATGGATGTCCCGTCGGCCGCGTGGGTCAAGGCCGCTTGTCGGCTCGTCAAGCACCAGCAGCTTCGGATCGGCGATAAGCGCGCGGGCGAGGCCGAGACGCTGGCGCATGCCGCGTGAGAACGTGCCGATCGACTGACCCTCGTCCGGCACCAGCCCCACCGCCTCCAGTCGTCGGATGATCGACCCGTCGTCCAGCGAGCAGCCGTAGAGTCCGCCAAAGAAGGCAAGATAAGCAGGCGCGGTCATCCAATCGTAAAATCCATTCGGATCAGGCAGCACGCCGATCTGGAGACGTAAGGCCGCACCGTGGATCTGCGGGTCGTGGCCCAGCGTGCGGATTGTGCCCGTGATGGGCTCGAACAACCCCAGAGCCGCCAGCATCGTGGTGGTCTTCCCAGCACCGTTAGGGCCAAGCAGGCCGACGATCTCGCCTTCGTCCACGGTGAGCGAAACATCGTGCAGGATGACGGTGCCATTGCGGGCGAGGCGAAGGTTTTCGATGGCAAGAAGGCTCATGGCAGGCTCCTTTCAGTGGGAGGGCGGGCGCGGCCGGTTTGACCGCGCCCGGGGGAGCGTCTGCGCTCAGTCCTGTTCGTCCTGTTCGCCGACACGGGTTGCCGTAACTAGGCCCGACTGCGCGTCCACCATCACCACCTGCGGGCCTTTCGGCCCCACAACCTCCACCTCTATCCGCGCGGCACCCTTCTCCTGGCGGATATCGGCGCTGATGGCGCGACCGTTGGATTGCTGTTCGGCGGTGGCGATCGCCTGCTGCAGCGTCACCTTCATGGTGGCGAGGCTGGCCATGTCATGGATGCCCTCGCGGCTTTCCTTTGCAACGACGACCCCACCGGCGACACCAGCAAGCGCCGCCGCGGCAAGGGATGCCATAAGAATGCGTTTCTTCGTCATGCTCCGTTTTCCTTTTACTGCGAACGCCGATTGGGTCCGCTGATGGACACAATGGGCGTGTCCAGGTTGGCTCCCATGGGACGGCGCTATACGAAGCGCCAATGCCAGGGGACGCGACTACTTCGCTGCCGCCCCGCGTTGCTGCCGCCCGCTTACGGTCAGGACCCCAATGAGCCCCATGATCACGCCCAGGAACAACAGGCTCGTCACGGTCGTGCCCAGACCCAGCCCGCCCACATCCGTCTGCTGGGACAGCAGATCGCCCAATGAGGCACCAAGTGGCCGCGTCAAGATATACGCCAGCCAAAACGTCAGGATCGCGTTTACGCGGAACATGAAATGGGCAATTGCCGCAGCACCAATCATGGCCGCGAAGATGACCCCCGACAGCGCATATCCTAGTTGTAGTTTCTCGGCCATCAGATCGCCCGCGGCGGTACCGAGCGCGAAGGTAAACAGGATCGCTGCCCAGTAGTATGCCTCGCGCTTTGTCGTCGTAATGGTATGGATCGACAGCGACCGTTCGCTGCGGTACCAAGCTGCGAAGGTCACGGCCAGCAAGACCGAGAACACCGCCGTGCTGACATAAAGGCTCACGCCAAACCCATCCGTCACGGCGTCGGTGATCAGCGTGCCGACAATGCTGACCAGCACGACGGTCAGCCAATAGAGCCATGGTATATATTGTCTGGCGCGCACCTGTGCGGCCAATGCCGCCAGAAACGCCACGCCAATGCTGCCGTAGGCGACAGCAGGATTGATATGGGTTGCCAGGAAATCGGCGCCAGTCTCACCGACCGTTGTTGCCATAATCTTTATGATCCAGAAGGTAAGAACCACCTCCGGAACTTTGTTCAGCATCTGCGTTTTGTCGCGGCGTTCAATTTCGGCCATGAGCGATCGTCCCTTTCCGGAATGGGCGTTGCCGCGGGCATGACCGCGGCAACACTCACCCTCTGGACGATGACGCATTGGCTTGCCTTGACCACCCGATTGAGAATCCCCAATCGGGCGGTTGGCCTATCGCGCCATGGCGCCAGCCTCGGCGATCATACGACGCTCCTCGCGACGAATCGCGGCCGCGCCTGCAAAGAGAGCGACCACCGCTAGGCCAAGCGCCGCCATCCCGATTGGCCCGAACAAATGTTCCACCTGCGTTCCCAGAACGTAGCCAGCCCCGCCGACCGTCCCCACCCACACAACGGCGCCCGTCATGTTAAACGCGAAGAAACGCGGCCATGACATACCGGACGCCCCCGCAAGAGACGCTGCGAGCACTCGCAGGAAGGCTACGAAGCGGCCTAGGAACACAACCTTACCACCGTGGCGCAGGAACAGCGCGCGGCCGATGCCCAGACGGATCGCGCTTAGTCCGAAGCGCGGCCCGTGACGGACCAGGAACGGCCATCCGAGCGTCCGGCCGATGAGATAACCCATGCTGTCACCCAAAACAGCGCCGACCAGCGCGGCGGCCAGAACGCTTGCGATCGAAAGGTTTCCTGTTGACCCGGCATAGATGGCGGCGGCTAACAGCGCCGCTTCGCCAGGTAGGGGCAGGCCGACGCTTTCAACCCCGATTATGGCGCCGACCAGCCAAACGCCATGGGTCGCCAAGGCTAGGTGCAGCCAGTCAGGAAGAGCGGTCATTGAGGCGAATACTCCGTTTCGCCCTTTCATATGTGGATCGGCAGCCCGGCGCGGGGTTGGCGCTCGTATACCGATTTGTATAGTTCGTGAATATCGAATGACATTCGCAGCTGCATGAGCCAATCCCCTGACGAGGCAATGTCCTTCTTAGGAGTAACGCGGTGTCGTGGAACACAACATTATTCATGGCGCTGAACGCGTCGGAACGTCCTGGCTGGGCCTCGCTGCTCGCGGCACAGGTGGCGGCGATGAGCCCACTTCTGCTCATCCCTGCCTTGCTGTGCAGCCTGTGGATATGGGGTCCGCCCGCGCGGCGCCCCGCACTGCTGGCGAGCGCCATTGCCGCTCTCCTGGGGCAGGGCATCAACTGGTCTCTTGGTCAGTTTTGGTATGAGCCCCGGCCATTTATGTCCGGCGTCGGGCACACGTGGATTGATCACGTCGCCGACAATGGCTTTCCAAGCGATCACGCAACATTGGCCTGGGTTGTTGGTTTAAGCCTGATCCTTACCAGGGCAACAAAAATATGGGGAATTGTGACGTGCCTGGTCGCGGTGCTTGCTGGTTTGGCACGCGTCTATCTCGGCGTGCATTTTCCGATCGACGTCATCGTATCACTGCCGGTAGGCATCTTCGCTGCATCGATGGCCCGCCTCGCGCTTCCCGCCGCGTACCGGATCACAATGCCAATCGAATGGTTGTATGAAACGATCATCAAAAGGCTACCGGCCCAGTTCCTACTCCCACGCAACGATATAATCTGATTTTACAAGAGCTATGGCCTGGGAGCGTTCGCGTTGCCGCCGAGATTCTGCTGGGCGCACCAGCTAGATGGTGGAATTTATGAAAATCATTTGTGCAATCATGGCAAGATCGCGTTCCGCGCAAGTCTGTCTTGACTGGACGGCTTTAGTCCTGCGGAAACGCTGACTCTATGCCAGAGAATGTGCCGATCCAGCCGACGTTCTTCAACAGGATACCCTTTTGCGTTTCAAGTCTTCGAAGGCGACGCGCGACGCCAAAACATACGCGACACCATATCGCTGCCCAGAAGTTGATGAAGCACGGCCAACCCGGCATGAGCGATCAGATAGCCCCACATAAGATTCGCCATAAGCTTATGTACTGAGAGAACCAGTTTGCCGGAAGGCGTCCCCGTGGTGAAGAAATAGACCGTCCCTGTGAAAGCCATCGCCGTGAGCGTGAGCAGGCCCAGCCCATGCACGGCGCTAGCCAACGCACCGTCGGTATCGTCTGGAAACTTGCCTCTAATCAGGCGGCCGAGTTGCCCGCCCGCATCTTCCAAAACAGATTTGATGCCGCGCGCCGAGAACCAGGGCAGCAGTCGCCCTATGCTGGTCTCGTTCGTCCTGGCCAGCGTCCAAATCCAGAATATGACGACCACGGCCATGCTGCCCATGCCGACGTATTCATGGAGTAAAAAGCTGAATTCCGGTGCCTCGCCGGGCAGCGGCCGCGACAGGAAATTGCTGCCGATGAGTTGGTGCAGGACGCATACAAGGATCAGTGCGTGCAAGAGACGCGTGGTCACCGAGCGGTTGCTGGACGGCAACTTCGATGTGCTGGCCGCCTCCGCGTTGGCAGGCCAAAATTTGGTTGGCCCTGTATCATTCCCCATTCGCTTAATCCTTGTATTGGTCATGGCATGATTGGCAGTCGTCCCCGATACGGGCGAACGAAGCTCTCAATGTTTTTGATTGGCCCATATTGCTCAGGGCATTCTGTGAGTCTGCACCGAATGTCACAAACCGCTGCCGCATGTCCCTGGCGTCCGCTGAAGACCCTGTGATGGATGCTGATAGACGTGCGGAATCTGCGATGTAGGCGTTGAGAGTTTCGCGGACGGTCATCTCGTCGAAGGCGCTATGACCGGAGAGCATTGGGCTGGTTGCCCGCATATCCTTCTTCCAAGACTTCATGATGCCACGTAATGCCGAAGAGGCGTCTGCGGTCAGGGGAGCGGCCATCAACGAAATGACGACCAGGCCAGTGCCTATACGCAAGAGTGTAAATCGCACGAAGTCGTTTCCTTGTAGCTGATGCACGTGCTCAGAGGCTGTCTCTGAACGCTAGCGGAATGGGGTTGGGTGGTCACGGTAGGATGTGATTCCAAGAGGTTGTCGAGACCGAGTTGGATGAACAGACCCATGTGGACCGCAACCACCCGGGCGCAGCATATGCGCGACGGGCTTCGCTTCGCCAGTGACGTGACCGATGCTGAATGGGCCGTGCTAGCGCCGCTACTTCCGCCCATTTCGGCTGTCGGGCGACCGCCCAGGTGGCCTTTGCGCGAGTTGGTCAACGCCATGTTTTACGTGCTGCGCGGCGGCATCCCTTGGCGGATGCTTCCGTCCTGCTTCCCACCACGCCAGACCGTCTACGGTTGGTTCGCGACATGGCGAGACGCTGGCGTTTGGCAGTCGATCAACCATCGCCTCGTCATGCTCGACCGTGAGCGTGCCGGTCGTGAAGCCAGCCCAAGTGCCGCCGTCATCGACAGCCAGAGCGCGAAAACAACCGAGGCGGGCGGCCCTTGCGGCTATGACGCGGGCAAGAAGATCAAGGGGCGCAAGCGGCACGCCATGGTCGATACAGACGGCCGGGCGTTGACGTTGCAGGTCCACCCAGCATCCGTGCAGGATCGCGATGGCGCCGTGCCCTTGCTCAAAGCGTCCCGCCGCAGTTTTCCCTTTGTCGAACTTGCATTTGCCGACACCGCCTACGCAGCCGAGCGCGTAAGGGACGCGACCTGTATTGCCATCCAGATCGTTCGGAAAATCCCGGGACAAGTCGGCTTCGAGGTCCATCCCCGACGATGGGTCGTGGAGCGGTGCTTTGCCTGGCTTGGACGAAATCGGCGGCTAGCCAAGGACTTCGAGGCATCAATCGCTTCCGCGACAGCCTTCCTCTACGCCGCCTCAGCCATGCTGTTAATCAGACGGCTCGGTCGTTCCGCATGAGTTCAGAGTCAGACTCTCAGAGCTTACACCGCCAACCTTACAGCCACCTTATACGCGCCCACCCCGCGCGAAATGACCGGGTGGGCGCGTAAGGAGCTTGTAAGGTTCCGGCATTATGGTGTCGGAACATTGAGTAGAGGACGTGATGCGACTTCTGGTTGTTGAGGATGAGCCCGATCTTCTGGTATTGATGGGCCGCGCTCTTGAGCGCGGCGGCTTTGCTGTGGACGTCGCCTCTGACTTGGCGCAGGCGGCCGGATTTTTGGAAGCAGTCCACTACGACATCCTGATCCTGGATCTCAACCTTCCAGACGGCGATGGGCTGTCGCTTCTGCGACAACTGCGGGCGCGCGGATCGCAGCTTCCTGTGCTCGTGCTGACCGCCCGCGACGCCGTCGAGGACAGAGTGACGGGCCTGGACACCGGAGCTGACGACTATCTCGTCAAGCCATTCCATATGCCTGAACTTATCGCCCGCATTCGCGCGCTGCTGCGGCGCCCCGATGCCGCGCTGGGTATCACGCTGTGCCTCGGCAATCTGGTGCTTGACACAACGAACAGGCAGGTCAGCGTGAACGCAGTATCTGTCCCGATGTCGGTGCGCGAAGTCGCACTGCTGGAACTGTTGATGCGGCGGCAGGGTGCCGTCGTGCCGCGGGACCTATTGGAACAGGGGCTGTATAACTTCGAAAGCGATCTTGGTTCCAATGCCATGGAAGTTCTGGTCCATCGGCTCCGACGCAAGCTATCTGACGCGGCTGCCACCACGTGCATTCATACGGTCCGAGGGGTCGGCTACCTGCTCGCGGACGTCGAGTGACAGCATCACCTGCCCGCCGTCCATGGTCACTGATTGCCTGGCTCGGCTGGCGCCTTGGTGCAGTGCTGTTGGTCGCGATCGTCCTTGCGGCGGGAGCAATCGCATGGCGAACTGTGGCGACGGTTCATGAGTTGGACGACCAGGCACTTCAGAATCAGGCTAGGCTGATTGCCGCCAACCTGCCCACAGATGTAACCGCGCCGTTTTTCATTCCCGATAACCTAGTTGCGTCCTTTCGGGCCTCGGATGGCGACAACGTCTTTCTTGTCTATCGCGGCGAGGAGCTTGCCAGCACATCGGATCCGGTTGCCGCAGCGTTGATCGCGCCTTTCTTGAATACGCCCCGCTCGGACGGGTTCTTCCGGCTGCCAGTTGTTTCAGGGCATGTGCACGGAATGGTCGGTCTGACCGTAACTGTCGGGCCGTGGCAGGTCGTGGTGATGCAGGGACGCGAGCAGACAACCGTGCTGCTGGAGAGCCTCACCGCCAATTTTGTCGCGGGTGCTTTTTTTATTCTTTTGCCGATTGGCCTCGTCGCCATTTTGGTTGCCGTCCTGACTCTACAACGCGGGTTGCGGCCGTTGCGGCAAGTCTCTGCGGCCGCAAGGCTCGTCGGCCCCGCGCAGCCGGGCGCGCGATTACCAACCGTCGATTTACCCGACGAAGTATTTCCGCTTGTGCAAACGGTCAACGACGCTCTTGCACGGCTGGATCAGGCCCTGCTGGGGCAACGGCGTTTCATGGCGGAGGCGGCCCATGCGCTGCGAACTCCGCTGGCGGTGCTGACAGCCCGGCTTGATATGATGGAGGGCCAACAGGAGTTGGATGGACTTCGTCACGATGCCGACCGTATGAGCAGGTTGGTCGGACAGTTGCTGCGAATGGCACGTCTCGAAAGCATGCAGGTTGATGTGACCTCCAGCGTGTCGCTGCATGACGTGGCGGTCGAGGCCATCACTGCCCTGGTTCCTATCGCCCTGCGCAAAGGCGTGGAAATCGCCCTTGTGGAGAGCGGAGCAGCCGCGCCGCTTCACGGGAACCATGGCACGCTTGTATTGGCGGTGACGAACCTGATCGAGAATGCTCTCGCTTATGCACCCAGTGAAAGCACCGTGGAGGTGATCGTCGACAAACGGGGCAGGATTACGGTTGTCGATGAGGGCCCCGGCATACCGCTCGATGAGCGATATCGCATCTTCGAACGTTTCGTCCGCGGTCCCCACGCGAGCGAGGGGGGGGCAGGCTTAGGCTTGGCCATCGTCGCAGAGATTGCTTTAGCGCATCACGGCTCGGTCTGGGTCGAAGATCGGCCTCATGGCGGCAGTGCCTTTGTATTGAGCTTGGCGGCCGCGTGACCCTGGCAAATCTGCCCGACCTGTCAGGGACCTGCACGGGAAACCAGATTGACGAGCTTGGCCTTGTATCGTTCCACAAACGCATCACGCACGATTTTGAACATGCTCGGTGGGAAGTGGCCATAATGAAATTGACCAGCAGGCCGGTTCGGGACTTGCCGGAGATCGAATGGCCACGTATCGACATTGCATTCAGACAACAGAATCCACTGTGGTGCGCTGTCCAATCCAATTTTGCCTTTCACATCATCTGGCAGTTCGATGCCATCGTCGTCGTTTGACGGTCGGGTATGCGAGATTGGTAGGTAGATGACGAAATCGTCGGGTCGGTCTTTCTGGCGGTACGTCGCTACCACGCATGCCGGATGTTCCTTGTCCGCTGTGACCGCCGCAGTCACAGCTCGGCGGTGCCATAGATATTCATAATTGACGACAAGACCGATCGTCAGTTCAGGCAATGGCACTCAGCCAGCCTCATCGTCGAGATAAGCAAAGCGCGGGTCCATCTCAGAATTTGCAATCAGATTCACCATCCACTCCGGCAGGTCCTCAGCAGCCAGCACACGTTTATCGCGGCGCTTTAGTCGTGCATATTCTTCGGCCGCTAAAATGACCACCGACGGCTTATTGTAGTGCATTACGAAAACCGGCTCAGGTGCGCTACGCGAGCCGTCAGCCATCTCACGATACGTGCTGAAATTCTTAGAGACTTCGGCGGAACTAACTTCTGCCATGGCCACCTCCAAATGTTCCATAACAATATACGGAACATGTTCTGAAAAAACAAGAGCGAATTTAGACTTCGGTCCGGTAAACGCTATGCTCCGCCCGCCTGAACCCCTACCGGCTGCCACAGGAACAAGCAGGAACAAGCTGGAAACCCAATGTGATGGGCAACTATGGCGATGCGCTTCCGACGGCTGACGAACTGTCTAACGGCGGTCCAACATTCTGACCCTTGGAATACCTAGACCGTTTCCCCTTCTAGGCCGCCTCCATGAATGGGCCTGTAAATAGCAAGTAAATAGTTGCGCTGTTGACAACTGGCCCGGTCGGAGGGCGTCAAAGTGCAACGTTATCGATAACCTCGGACTTTGCTAGAGGCTGGCAGACCCCACCAATCGGTCATAAGCAATCATTGGGCGTTCTAAATTTGCCACCTTGATGCGAGGAGAGTGGAGCACCCCTCTTTCCGCCCGGACTCGTGGCGCAACAATGGGGACCTAGGCTTATTCCTAAGGAAGTACGGCTTCGGTCTGCAGCGGACCTCGGTGACTGCCGTTCGCATGCCGACTGCGGCGGATGAGCAACCGCTACAATCGCGATAGTGAAGATTATTCAGCCGCCGTGCGCGGCTTCCATCGGAGCAGTCGCAGCGCATTCAGGGTGACCAGGACGGTCGCTCCGGTGTCCGCCAGGATCGCGGGCCACAGACCCGTGAGCCCGACCAGCGTCGTGACGAGGAAAACTGCCTTCAGGCCAACCGCCACGCCGATATTTTGCTGGATGTTTGAAAGCGTTGACCGTGACAGGCCCACTAGTTCAGCCACTCCGGTCACCCTTTCCCGCAGGAGAGCAGCATCCGCGGTCTCAAGTGCGACATCGGTTCCGCCGCCCATCGCGATACCGACCGAGGCCGCCGCCAATGCAGGTGCATCGTTGATACCGTCGCCGACCATTACCACTGGTCCGTTCTCGCGGAGGCGGGCGATCTCTCGCAGCTTGTCTTCCGGTAGCAGCTGCGCGCGGACATCGATCCCAAGTGTCGCCCCAATCGCCCGCCCCGTTCGCGCATTGTCTCCAGTCAGCATGACGGCGGAAATGCCCATAGCCTTGAGGGCCGCGATGCCTGCGACAGCATCGCCGCGGGGTTCGTCACGGAGCGCGATCAGTCCCTGGACCGTTCCGTCGGCGATGACAGCCACGACGGTTTTTCCCTGGGCTTCCAACGCCGCCGCCTGAGTGCCGATGTCTGCTCCGACCTCCGTCGCATGACGTGGACTGCCGACCGCGATTCGGCGACCGTCCAGGTTGGCTTCGACGGCACGGCCGGGAATTGCCCGCGCGTCGGTAACCACCGGAACTTCGATGTTCAGAGCAACAGCCCGCTCAAGGATGGCGCGGCCAAGAGGATGTGAGGATCCTTGCTCGACAGCGGCCGCCAGACGGAGCAGTGACTGCTCATCCGTGTCGGCGGCCAGCACGAGTATGTCGGTCACCTTGGGTCGTCCCTCGGTCAAGGTGCCGGTTTTGTCGAAAGCGACTGTCTTGGCCAAGCCGATCGTCTCGAGTGCGGCTCCGCCCTTCACGAGCAGGCCGCGGCGGGCTCCAGCGGACAGCGCCGACGCCACCGCTGCAGGAACCGAGATCACGAGCGCGCACGGGCAAGCGATCAGCAGAAGCGCCAGGCCGCGGTAGGTCCATGTCCACCAATCTCCGCCGAACAGTAGCGGCGGCACGAGGATGACAAGGATGGCTGCCACCATCGCTGCGGGCGTCCACCATTCCGCGAAGCGTTCGACGAACCTTTGGGTCGGCGCCCGCGATGCGGTGGCTTCCTCGACCAATCGCACGATACGCGCGACGGTGTTGTCGGCAGCTGCACGCGTCGTGCGCACACGTAGCAAACCAGCATCGGCGTTAACCGATCCTGCCAGGACTTGCTCCCCGGGTCCCCGGGAAACGGGAACGCTCTCTCCGGTCACGGGGCTTTCATCGAGGGCCGACGTTCCTTCGATGATTTCGCCATCGCAGGGAACACGGTCGCCGGGCCGGATCTGCACGATGTCGCCGACAGCCAGGCGCGCGGCGGGGACGTCCGAAATCGCTCCTGCCGCTCCTTCAAGCCTGGCCGATCGCGGAATCAGGTCGGTCAGCGCTCGGATGCCCGCACGCGCGCGCCCGGCGGCGACGTTCTCCAGCAGTTCGCCGAGTGCGAACAGCAGCACCACAACAGCCGCTTCTTCGGCGGCGCCGATGGCAACCGCACCCAGGGCGGCCGCACACATCAGGGTCTCGATGGAGAACGGCGATCCGGCCCGTGCAAGTGCGACCGCCCGGCGGCCGAAAGGGATGACTGCGGCGACGGTGGCGACAAGGTAGATCCAATATGCCTCGCGCGGCAGGAAAATCGACAGGGTCCAGGCTGCCGCGACCAAGACCGCAAGCCCTGCAACGAGACGGGCCTTCCCGGTTTGCCACCAGTTCTCGCCAGAGTCCTCGGTGTCCCCGTGCGTGTGACCATGGCCTGTTGCTGTTTCGGTAGCTTCACCATGACTATGACCTGCGTGGTCATGGTCATGAGAGCAGCCGAGCTCCGCATGTTCAGTTTCCAGCTCCGTCACCATTGTCAGGCGGCTGGTCCGGTAGCCCAGAGCCTCGACCTGCTGCTCGACCGTTTCCGGAGCAGCGCCTTCCGATGTCCGGCTGATTGTCAGCCGCTCGGTCATCAGGCTGACCTGCACGTTGTTGACGCCTGGAAGGCGTTTGACCGCCTTCTCGACCTTGGCGACGCAGGCGGCACAGTCCATCCCCTGGACTCGCCAGATCAAGGTTTCCAGGTCGTCTTCGGGGGTGGTCGCATCAGTCATCGGGGCAGCTCCATGGTGCGTCCCTCTCAACATGGAACCTCTAGTCACTGGAGGTTCAAGGTCTTTCTTGCTATATTCTGCTGATGACGCACCAGACCCTGACGATCGGCGAGTTGTCCCGCCGGACAAACTGCAAGGTTCAGACGATCCGCTGGTATGAGGAGGTCGGTTTGCTTCCGACGTCCGTGCGGACCTCCGGCGGTCATAGGACCTATGAGCAGGAACATCTGGAGCGACTGGAGTTCATCCGGCATGCCCGGGAATTTGGCTTCCCGCTCGATGCCGTGCGGTCACTGCTCGCCCTTGCCAACGCATCCGGACAGCGCTCCTGCGAAGCCGCCCACGAGATCGCGTCGGAACAGCTGGCCAGCGTGGAGGCCAAGCTTCGGCGGCTGGAAATGTTGCGCGCAGAGTTGGCGCATATGGTTGAAACCGGATGTCGAGGTGCACCGTCCGACTGCAGGATCCTGGCGACGCTGGCCGACCACGATCACGGGCATTGCCTGAGCGAGGGACATGGCGGCGTTCCTGAGACGAGCCTTGGGAATGGCTGATTTGCAGTCCCAATAATGGCGAGTGGTTCCGAGCCGCTGCGACGAGCGGCGTCGAAGCCGTTGGATTGCCAGGCTCTCAGGCAGCAGCCAGTCAGTGTGCGTGATCGTGTCGATGGTGAAGGTCGGGATAGTGGGCATGCCGATGTACCATCGGGATATGCCGGTGCTGGTGGGTGTGCGGTTCTCGTGGGTCGCAATCCGCTTCGTGGGCATGTTGATGATGCTCGTCGTGCCGGTGCCCGTGCTCATGATCTAGAATTGCGTGGGCATGCTCGTGATCGTGCCGCTCGGAAAGATGCAGCCACAAGCCGATACCCATCAGGCAGCCAGCCATGAGAAGCGTTGCAGTGACTGGTTCTCCCAGCATCAGCACCGCTAATACTGCACCCACGAACGGTGCCAACGAAAAATATGCCCCTGTGCGTGCCGTGCCAAGATGACGGAGGCCCAGCACAAAGAAAGCTAGGCTCACGCCATACCCTAAGAAGCCGACCGTCCCCGCAGCGACTAAGGTCCCAACATGCGGCAGCGTCGCGCCAGTTGCGAATGCGAGGACCAGATTGACAGCGCCAGCGACGAGCCCTTTGAGCATAGCTATCTGAACGGGATCCGCGGACGACAGTTTGCGCGTCAAATTATTGTCGATACCCCAACAAAGACAGGCGCCCGCGATTAACAAAGCTCCCCAGTTGAGCGAGGCTCGACCCTGCCACGAGAGCAAGGCGGCACCCGCCAGGATTGCAAAGGCGCCGAGAAGCAGCTTGCGGTCGACGTTCTCCCGAAACGCCAGCCAGGCAATGCCCATCGTCGCCAGACCTTCGAGGTTGAGCAGGAGCGAGGCGCTGGCGGCGTCCGTCTGGGCGAGGCCATACATCAGCAGCAAAGGACCACCCAGACCGCCTGTGAGGATCACAGCGGCCAGCCAGGGCATGTCAGAACGCCGCAAGGGTGCCTCAACCGCGGGAATCCGTAATGCCGTCCGCGACAGGTGAACGACGGCGAGGCCAATACCGGCGCCGAGGTACAGCAGACCGGCCATCATCCATGGATTCACGGAGTCCAGGAGAATTTTGGCAAACGGTGTGCTGGCCCCGAATAAGACAGCTGAAAGAAGCGCGAGTGAAATTCCGGTGCGGTTCATTGTTCAAGCTAACATCGAATGAGGTAAAAAGCCGAAACGCTTTGTACGAACGGCGGTTGCGCCGGGCAGCCGCCGTTTGGACAGGTTAGACAATTTCTCACCAAACAGCCGCCCATTGGATCACGCCAGCCGTACGAACCGACGGAACCGAACTGCTGCACACATCGCATGGGCGCAAGATGCTCCGAAAATTGCACCTCTACGAGCTTGAACGGCGACCCCAATGACGCTTGAAGCGCCTATGAGGCGTATTGCCGAACGAACAGCTTGCTGCACTTCATATCAGGCAGACTTTCCACGGCTGCCGATACTGTGCTGAGGCTGGTCAATCCCATGGTGGTGTATGCCCAATTCGTGGCAAAAAGCATCTACCCAAGGAGACCACTATGCGACGCGCCATCGTCATTTTCGTCGTGCTGCTTGCCTCACAGGCGTCCGCTCAGCCTGCGAACGATCACATGCATCTGGGTCATACCGCAGCGATGTCAGCGACGGCTACGGCGAGCGCGATTCCGACTCAGCCTGGCCAAGCAGCGTTCGCGGCCATTCAAGAGATCGTGGAAATACTCGAGTCCGATCCGTCAACCGATTGGAGCAAGGTTGATATCGAGGGTCTACGCCAGCACTTGATTGACATGGACAACGTTACCCTGCGTGCCGACGTGAAGACGGAACGCTCGGACGGCAGCATACGCTTCGTGGTCTCTGGCAGTGGTTCTGTCATCGATTCCATTCAGCGCAGGTCAAGGCCCATGCCATGACAATGAATGGCGCAGATGGCTGGAAGTTCGCTCAGAGCAGCAGCAATGCCTGAGCCATCCTGACTGTGACGGCACCGCCCGCCGAAATGCAAAAGCTGAAGGCATTAGGTTTCATGGGCGTGATGGCGCACGGCATGCACCATCAAGAACACCATTTGATGATTGCTCGCGGGATGAGCCCGCACCACTGAAAGTCCAGTGCCTGCCAGGGCTGCCTATGCGTGGTGCAAAGGCAGCCCAGGGCTGCCTATGCGTGGTGCAAAGGCAGCCATGGAGTTTCAACTATGCCCGGCAGGTGCGAATGCCGAGCAACGTGTAGAGCGGACAAAACCGGAAGAACCCCGTCAAAATCGGGACCACCCCAACCAACCCGATCCAGCGCAGGTCTCCCTGCACAAACGCCAGCATCGACAGCAGGGCCAACCCAAGCATCATTCGTAAGACGAAATCCGCGGTGCCAACATTCTTGGTCATTCTCTTGTTCCTTCGATAAAACCATTCGTCCTGAAATGGCCGGTGCTAAACTACACGCCGGGGGCGTCCGCCTTCGTTTGAAATTGGTCGTAAGCCTCGATGGCTTGGGCGGCATACATGACCGATGGGCCAGCGCCCATGTAGATTGCCATTCCCATTGTCTCCATCACCTCGTCGCGCGTGGCCCCTTGCCGGACCGCGGACTCCGCATGGAAGGCGATGCAGGCATCGCAGCGTACCGCCACTGAGATTCCCAGTGCGATCAACTCCTTGGTTTTGCTGTCCAGCGACTTCGCTTCCGTAGCGGCGCGTGCCAGCGACGAGAAGCTCTTCATCACATCAGGAGCTCCAGTCCGAAGCTCCTTGATCGGCTCGGATAAGCTTACGGCGACTTCTGGCCAGTTCTTATGCATTTTGCTTCCACCCCTTATTGGCAAGCAAACGACTTTGTCGACCGTGTTGCATTGCGCTAGGTCAACGGGATAGCGTCGATGTTGTTTTTTCATCTCGTGAAGCGCTGAAAAGGCGGGGTGCGAGGAAGCGGAACGCTGCCATTCCTGCGAGCATCGCGGCCACAAACACCATGACGCGCGGATTTCCCAGAAACAGCGATGCGAGCGCGGGACCGGGACAGTAGCCTGCCAGGCCCCAACCAACACCGAACAGCACTACTCCCACGGCCAGGCGCCAGTCTACGTGAGTGGCGGTTGGGCTGGAGAATGCCTGTGCGCAAAGCGGCGCAGAATGGCGCCGCGCGATAGCGAAGCCAACCGCCGCCACTGGAATGGCAGCGGCCATAACGAACGCGAGACTTGGATCCCAGTCGCCAGCGACGTCGAGGAAGCCCAGGACTTTCGCGGGGTTGATCATACCGGAGACTGTCAGCCCGAGACCGAACAGAAGGCCCGCTATCAGCGCCACAAATGAGGACATCCGATTAACCTCCCACGACATGGCGTGTGACGAAGACCGTGACGGCGGCGGCGGCCATGAACAGGATGGTTGCCGTTATCGAGCGCGGTGACAGTCGGGCGATTCCGCAAACGCCATGACCGCTCGTGCAACCGCCGCCCAGGCGCGTGCCAAAGCCAACGAGCAGGCCCGCCAAAATTAACGTTGCAGTGCCAGCATTCGATGTGACGGATGGCTCGCCTTCAATGACCATGTAAACCACGGGGGCCACCAGCAGCCCGGCTAAGAATGCGAGCCGCCAAAGGCGCTCGCCACCGGCCCCGCTCATGAGGCCGCCAACGATGCCGCTGATGCCTGCGATGCGGCCGTTTGCCACCCAAAGCACGGCGGCAGAGAGGCCGATCAGCAATCCACCGGCGATGGCGGAGTATGGGGTGAAGTTTTCCATGAGGTTCCCCGCCTATCCGACCAACTCGGGCGCTGCGTTCCGTTTTCCGCCGAGGGGCTTGATCCTCCAGAAGATCAGCGAAAGCTTCCGCTCATTTGACCTCCCGAACTGCAAGGAAATTGAGGTGGCGGGTCTTAACTGCTGTGTGTTCATTGTGACCTCACGTTACGCTCAGCGGGATTTTGAGATGGCAGATTTGGTTCGACTCCACTGACTGCGTGTGGCGGCACCTAACGGGCTTTCACCCAGAGTAGAATGGCTGCTATCAAGGCGTCTGTGCTAAGCCTTCGTCAGGGTTATGGGGCAAAGAGCAAACATGCTGCGAGACAGGACCTCTAACGAATCCGACCGCCAGACAAACAATCTGGCTGCAATCGCTGCCGTCCTTATCGTCGTTGTCGTCTCGCTCATTATCGTCCGCAAGCTTCAGGTACGTTACATGCTTGAATCATGCCTGATGTATCAGACGCCAGGATGTGAGGCGGTGATAGACCGGCTCCGGGTGTCTACAATATCAAAGCGTGTTCTCGGGTGGTGACTGTCTGATTGTCATACTCGACAACATCAGACCGACGTTGGGCTGCTGATCGGCATCTGCAGATGGCGATCGCCGCCATCGGCGTCATGCGGACACCTGCTCTCGCGGTCGACGGCATCGTTAAACTCCGAGGCATGTCCGGAACCAGCGGAGCGCGCACCATTGATATTCAAGGCCGCTGTAGCCAAAGGCAAGGATAGGCGCGGCATCTATCATGATACGCGCTGCGACCGATCGCAGCGCGTATTTGCGGGTCAATTTATACATTGAAAGATGGCCAAGAAATCCATCCGGAGGGGTAGAGCTACCCTGGGCCGAATAGACAGCAGTTCAGATAGACGGACCTACGGTCGTAAGGTCCGAGTTGCCCGTTAAGATTCGTGTCCTCAAGGAGGGCGTCTCAATTTCTGTCTTCTCGAGAAGCCTCAATTCCTCGAGCTTTGATGCGTCCATGCCGTCCAGAGCGACTCCGAATTCGTGTTCCGGGTTCTCTATATCTCTGTCGGAAAGGGCCTCAAATATTAACCGTCGAAGGACGTTGGTTTGTCCCTGATCGTAGATCTGTTTGGCCACCCTGGTATTTGCCACGTCGATTGTCATCGCCATTTCCTGCCACTCCCAAATTTCGTCAAGCACCCGACCGAGCTCTATTTCCCTAATGGTGCAAGCGAACTCAAATAGCATCCGCGCATCGATCCTACCCGTTTGCAGCGGTTCACATCTCACGATCTTTTCGGCGACGGCCCGCCAAATCCTCAGGAAGCTCTCATCCGAACGATGTTGCGATCTCCGGATGCATAGAAGACCGAGGATGTTGTCCGTTAGGTAGTTGGAAGTGAGCAAACTCCTACCGTCGTCGAACATGCCTTTTAGATCGCGGGTATCGAACTCCAGCGTTAGCCGATCATGGAAGAACTTGCTTGGGTAGGGGTTTTTGCCCTGGCCGGTCCAGATAAGAATTTGGTGTACGATCGGCAGCGGACTTGGAGGTTTCTGCCTCGGTCGGTGTTCATGCATGAGCACCAGGACCTTGTATTCAACCATCCTCCAGGGCATGTCTCCGTCGTTCCAGCTTTGAAATTCGACGTGCCAGAAAGAACCGTCGTCCGCTTTCATAAGGTTGTCGGCCTTAATGGTGCGCCCTACCGTCATTTCGGTCGGCTCGTGCCGCACGCCATTGGCGCCAACTAGCAACCGGGCAAATTCGCTATCGCCCGCCATCAGGAGATGCTTCAAGGTAACATCGTTTTTCTGAACCTTCATCGCCACCCCTTGCACCGATCACTCACAACACGATCGGATGCCACAGCTATTGCATGTTCAAGGATTCGTGTCGCGTGCATGACACTGCATTGAATACATGGATGCACAGTTGGGCCGATGCCCGACGTTGATTTAGCTATTGATCGCCACTTACGGTCGATCGTCGAAGCCAAGCAGCCGGAGGACTGCTCGGCGGTCAGTTAGATTTCCGTCTTTGCGATCAATCGGCACCTCCCGAGAACAGCAGCGATCTGCGATCGCATCGAGGCGGCTCACGGGGAACAAAACGGTGCGACGAACATCAGCATCCACTCGGAGCCCTAAGGAAAGGCTAACCTTTGCGGCGAGCTGGTGCTTTAGCTGAACCGCGGTTCAAGTGAACAGGACGACGCCCAGGAACATTGGGTAGAGAACGAGCAGTGCAATTGCCTCTGGGCGACCCAACGTGCCTCGGCGCGCTGCTAGCAGGATGACCGCAGCGAGCGAGGCAACCATCAGCAACAGCGGCAAGTGCAGTGTGGATGCGTCGGTCAAGACCAAAGGACGAGCAAGTGCCCCGGCACCAAGCGTGACCGTTGCATTGTATGCGAACGAGCCGACGACGCCCGCAACGACTGCCTCCGAGATGCCGCGCCTTGCCGCCGACCACGCGAGCACGACCAATTCGAACCCGGTTGCGAAGCCGACCAGCGTGAGGCCGAGCACTGTCTGCGTCGCCTCGACCCCGCTGATGCGGCGTATCGCTTCGACGAGCAGCGATGCACCGGACGCCATGGCCGCCACCCCGGCCAGCAAAAGAAGAAGCTCGCGGCCAACCGCCCGGGGCTGGCCCGACCCGGCCGCCAATTGGGCCTCGGCAAGTTCGCCGACCTCCCCGAGAGCCGGGGGACTGCGCTCGGCACGCCAGATCGTGGCAACATAAACGACATAGACCGCGATCAAGACAGCTCCCTCGATCCGGCTGACGTTCCCGTCCCATGCGAACCAGGCGGCAACCGCTCCGAGAGGCAGACCCAGCAAGGCGTATCGCATGACCCGGGCGGGGAACGGCAGCGGCGCGATCCAGGCACCGATGCCCAGAGCTACCAGACAGATGGTGACGTTGGCACCGATTACGTCGCCCAACGCGATTCCAGGCGAGCCTCGAAGGGACGCCGCCACGGCGGTCGCCAGTTCCTCCGGTTCCGCGCCCGCCAGCAGGAGCGCCAGCGCAAACGTGCTGACACCCAGGCTCACGGACGCCTTCCCGAGATGCTCGGCGAACGCCTCGGCCCCCCAGACGATCAGGCCGACACCGACCACGAACGCCACCAACCAAAGGGCAACCATCATATTAGCTTCATCCCTTCCCCTTATTCCGCCGCCGACGTGATCCTGACAGCCGAACGCATTGTCTCCGGCAAGCCGAACCCCTTCACGCCCGCGTAGATCGCCGGGATTACCAGGAGCGTCAGCACCGCCGAAGACGCCATGCCACCCACCATCGGCACCGCAATCCTGCGCATCAGCTCCGAGCCGGTCCCGGTGCTCCAGAGGATTGGCAGCAGTCCGGCCATGATCGCGGTTACCGTCATCATCTTCGGCCGCACGCGCTCCACGGCGCCAGACATGATCGCCGCTCGCAGTTCGTCCCGGGTGAACACGCGTCCGGCCTTCGCGCAGGCCAACCGTGCCTCGGCCAGGGCGTGGTCAAGGTAGATCAGCATGATGACCCCGGTTTCGGCGGACACGCCCGCCAGCGCGATGAAGCCGACGGTAACGGCGACCGACATGTTGAAGCCCATCAGGAACATTAGCCAGACGCCGCCGACGAGTGCGAACGGCACCGACGCCATCACGATCAGCGTTTCCGTCAGCCGCCCGAAGTTCAGGTAGAGCAGCACAAATATGAGCAGCAGCGTCACCGGGACGACGACGTTCAGCTTCGCCTGTGCGCGCTGCAGGTATTCGAACTGGCCGCTCCACTCGACGTGGTAGCCAGGCGGCATCTTCACGGCGGCCACCACGGCGCGCTGCGCGTCGGCGACGTAGCCGCCGAGATCGCGGCCATGCAGATCGAGGTAGACGTAATTTACGAGCTGCGCGTTCTCCGTCCGGATCGTCGTCGGGCCCCGCGTCAGCCTCACGCTAGCAAGTTGGCCCAAAGGGACCGCGGAACCTGCCAGACCCTGGACCAGAACCTGCGACGCGACCGAACGGGGATCGTCGCGCAGGGCGCGCGGGTAGCGGACGTTGACCGTGTAGCGCGCGCGTCCCTCCACCGTGGTGGTGACGGGCTCTCCGCCCAGTGCCGTTGCGATCGTCTCCTGGAGCATGCCGACCGTCAGTCCGTAGCGTGCAAGGGCCTCCCGGTCTGGCTCTATCTCCATGTAGTAGCCGCCCTCGACGCGCTCGGCGAAGGCGCTGGTGGTGCCGGGCACTGTGCGGACGGCGGCCTCGACCTCGCGCGACAGACGGTCGATGCCTTCGAGATTGGGACCGTAGACCTTCACGCCGACGGGCGTGCGGATGCCTGTCGAGAGCATATCGGTCCGGGCCTTGATCGGCATCGTCCATGCGTTGCTGACGCCGGGCAACTGGAGTGCCCGGTCCATATCGGCAATCAGCGTGTCCACCGTCATCCCCGCGGGCCACTCCGTTTCCGGCTTCAGGTTGATGATGGTCTCGAACATTTCAGTTGGTGCCGGGTCCGTGGCCGTTGCCGCCCGACCGGATTTACCGAACACGCTGGCGACCTCCGGGAAGCTTTTGATGATGCGGTCTTGGGTCTGAAGCAGCTCGGCCGCCTTGGTCACGGACAGGCCGGGGAGCGTGACTTGTCAAACAGCGTCGAAAAGTTTCCAGGTAACAGCGTCCAAAAGTTTCCAGTTG
>JBBARR010000030.1:0-8656 GCA_040399645.1 Caulobacteraceae bacterium
GGTGGAGAGGCCCGCCCGCTCCATCATGGCCCGCACCTCTAGCTCGCGGCCTGCATGGTTCAGATCACCTCGGAAGACGCGCAGGGGCTCACCGATGCAATCGCCGATGGTCATGCGCGGATCAAGGCTGGCCAGCGGGTCTTGAAAGACGATCTGAAGGTCCTTGCGCGCAGCCATCATCGCCTTGCGGTCCGCCTCAGTCAGGTTGGTGCCCAAGACGGTGACCGATCCGGCGGTTGACGGGATCAGGCCCAGAACCGCACGCGACAGGGTGGACTTGCCACAGCCGCTTTCACCGACAACACCGAGCGTCTCACCCTTACGGACCTGAAGGCTCACCCCATCGACGGCGCGCAGGACCTTCTTGGGTGCGAAGAGGCCATCGGCGAGCGGGAACCAGACCTTGATGTCATGTCCTTCGACCACCACGGGCGCATCCTTGGCTACCGGTTCTAGCATAGGACGGCCGCCCCGGTCAGCGCGGTCTAGGCGCGGAATGGCGGCCAGCAGTTCGCGGGTATAGTCAGACTGGGGCGCAGAAAAGATGCCTTGGGCTAGGCCCTCTTCGACATAGAGGCCATTTTTCATCACGCAGACCCGGTCGGCCATACGGGCAATGACGCCCATATCGTGGGTGATCAACACCATGGCGGTGCCGGTTTGATGCTTAAGCTCATCCATTAGGTCGAGAATTTCGGACTGGACGGTGACGTCGAGCGCGGTGGTCGGCTCGTCGGCAATCAAGAGAGCCGGATTGCCCGCCATGGCGCCTGCGATCATCACCCTTTGGCGCATGCCGCCGGACAGTTCATGGGGGTACTGGTTGAGGCGCCGCGCGGCTTCAGGAATGCGCACCCGGTCCAGCCATTCGCGGGCCTTGGTCATGGCGTCGCGGGCACTGAGGCCAAAATGTAGGCGCAGGGGCTCGGCAATCTGCTGCCCGATACGCACATGGGGTGTCAGGGCGGTGAGGGGGTCTTGAAAGATCATCGCGATCTTGGAGCCGCGAATCTGGTTGAGCTTGGCCGGGGCCAGACCCAATATCTCTTGGCCCTTGAACCGGATCGATCCGCTCGCCTTGCCATTGGCCGACAAAAGGCCCATGGCGGTCATGAAGGTCTGGCTCTTGCCCGAGCCGCTCTCGCCCACCACGCCCAAACATTCGCCCTGCGCTACGCTAAGGCTAATGCCCTTCACAGCCTCGATCTGGCCGTCAAAGGTCTGGAAGCTGACCTTAAGATCATCAATCGCGAGGACCGGCAGTGCGGCGGTGGCCTGTTCGTCAGAGTGCGTCGTGGAGGGCGTTGTCGAAGCGGGCATTGTCAGGGAGGCCAATCGTGAAATCCTTGAAATCTAGGTCTAAAGACCGACTCTACCTGCCTCCTAGCCCGTTGCAATCGTTCAGGCAGCATATTGCCCGCCTTTTCATTCCGCGCCCCCTTTCCATTCGGCTCCAAGTCAGGGCAAATGGCGCTACAACAATGTGAGAGCTGTCATGCCCGTTCTGTCGATCGTTAACACCGCAATTTTTGATTCTGGCGCGGTCCAGAAGCTGGCCTCCAGTCTGACACAGCAGGGGGTCAAGCGGCCCATGCTGGTCACCGATCAGGGCCTGGTTGCCGCCGGTATTGTCGCGACAGTGACGGCAGCGGCCGGTGAAACCGGCTTTGCCGCCGTCTTCGACCAGACCCCGCCCAATCCAGACGAGGATAGCGTCACCGCCGCGACCAAGGTCTTTAAGGCCCATGACTGCGACGGCGTCGTGGGTCTGGGCGGCGGGTCGAGCATGGACTTGGCCAAGGCTGTCGCCCTGATGGCCAGCCACGAAGGCCCGCTTGAAAAGTACGGGGCTTCGGTGCGCGGCATGCGCCTGATCACCAAGACCTGCCCGATCATCGCCATCCCCACCACCTCGGGCACGGGCTCAGAGGTTTCGGTCGGCGCGGTGGTCGTGTTGAACAATGGCCGCAAGGAGACCTTCGTCTCGCCGCACCTAATCCCTGGCGTGGCAATCTGTGACCCAGACCTGACCTTGGGCCTGCCTGCGGGCCTGACGGCTGCGACCGGCATGGACGCGGTGACCCACTGTATCGAAGCCATCTTGGTTCCAATGGTGAACCCACCGCTCGAAGCCATCGCCTATGACGGCGTTGAGCGCGCCATCGGCATGGGCTGGCTGGAAAAGGCCGTCGCTGACGGGTCCGACCGTGAAGCCCGCTGGCACATGATGATGGCCTCGGTCGAAGGGGCCTTGGCCTTTGCCAAGGGTCTGGGCGCGGTTCATGCCCTGTCCCACTCCTGCGGCCGTCTGCCGGGTCTGAAGCTGCACCATGGCGCTCTGAACGCGCTCTTCCTGCCCGCTGTCCTGCGCTTTTCCGAAGGGGCTGCGCCCGAGAAATATGCACGCCTGAAGCGGGTGATGGGTCTGGCCCAGAGCGATGATCTGGCCGACGCGATCGCGGCGCTCAATGCCCGTCTGGGCATTGTTCCCAAACTGTCGAGCCTTGGCGTCACGCGCGAGATGTTCCCAGAGATCGTCTCTTACGCCCTTGGCGATCTGGCGCACCTGTCGGCCCTGAAGCGTCCAACGGCAGAGGAATATGAAGCCTTGATTGAGGCGGTGTTCTAGGCGCGGTCTTTCGCTTCTGATCTTCGTCCTGCACGGCCCTAAGGATTAGCTCTATGTTTGCCAAGCCACGCACCGATCTGGTTCCCAACACGGCTGCCTATGAGAATGAGGCCCTGGTCAAGCCCACCGGTTTTCGTGAATATGATGCGCGCTGGCTGTTTGGTCCGGACATCAACCTGCTGGGCATTCAGGCCCTGGGGCTAGGGCTTGGCACCTATATTCACGAGCTTGGCCAGTCCAAGATCGTCATTGGTCACGACTACCGGTCCTATTCCTTGTCGATCAAGCAGGCCCTCGCTTTGGGCCTGCTTGCGGCGGGCTGTGAGGTGCTGGATATTGGCCTAGCCCTCTCGCCGACGGCCTATTTTGCCCAGTTCGATCTGGATGCGCCCTGCGTGGCCATGGTCACGGCCAGCCACAATGAAAATGGCTGGACCGGCGTAAAGATGGGCGCCCAGCGTCCCTTGACCTTTGGCCCAGACCAGATGGGCCGTCTCAAGGACATTGTCACCAACGGCGCTTTTGTTGAGCGTCCGGGCGGTTCGCTGACCCGGGTCGAGGGTGTTGCAGAGCGGTTCATTGCTGATGCGGCGTCCCGCGTTCAGGTCAAACGTCCGCTTAAAGTGATTGCCGCCTGCGGTAACGGCACGGCCGGCGCCTTCGCCCCGCAAGCCTTGCGGGCGATGGGCGTCGAGGTCATCGAGATGGACTGTGATCTTGACTATAGCTTCCCCAAATACAACCCCAATCCCGAAGACCATATCATGCTGATGGCGATGGCCCAGGCGGTTCGTGCGCACGGCGCCGATCTGGCCTTTGGCTTTGATGGGGACGGCGACCGCTGCGGCGTCGTCGATGATGAGGGCGAAGAGATCTATGCCGATAAGATCGGCCTAATGCTGGCCAGAGATTTAGCGCCGCTCAATCCCGGCGCAACCTTCATTGTCGATGTGAAATCGACGGGCCTCTATGCCACCGATCCGGTGCTGGCGGCTAATGGCTGTACGACGGTCTATTGGAAGACCGGCCACAGCTATATTAAGCGCAAGACCGCTGAGCTAAAGGCGCTGGCGGGCTTTGAAAAGTCCGGCCATTTCTTTTTGTCCGGCGATTTGGGCCGCGGCTATGACTGCGGCCTGACGGCGGCGGCGGCGATATTGGCCATGCTGGACCGTAATCCGGGTCAAAAACTGTCTGACCTGAAAAAGGCTCTGCCGGTCGCCTTCACCTCCCTGACCATGTCGCCCCATTGCGGTGATGAGGTGAAATATGGCGTGGTCGAGGCGATCGTCCGCGACTATCAAGACTTGGCAGCGGCCGGCGGCGAAATTCTCGGGCGCAAGATTAAGGAAGTGATCACCGTAAACGGCGTGCGCGTGGCTCTCGATGACGGTAGCTGGGTTCTGGTCCGCGCCTCGTCCAACAAGCCCGAGATCGTCGTGGTGGTCGAGAGCACCCAATCGGCTGACGATATGCGCGCCCTGTTCCATCAAGAGGTAAAGCCCCGCTTAGCCAAGCGCCCGGAGGTCGGGGCCTATAATCAACAGGTCTAGCGACCAGAGTTTGGGACGAGGATCGGTTCAGTTGAGAAGTTCAGTGCCTTGCAAGATCACCCCGGTCATTTTGAGCGGCGGCGCAGGCACGCGGCTCTGGCCCCTGTCCCATCCGGGCATGCCCAAGCAGTTCCATAGCTTGGGGTCTGAGCGCACCATGCTGCAAGATACGGTGCTGCGGGCAAAGGACAGTGACGCCCTGACCTTTGCCGCCCCCGTGATCATCTGTGCCGAGGACCATCTGGCCATGATTGATCAGCAGCTTGCGGCGGTGGATCGCGCGGCCGCCAAGATCGTCCTGGAGCCCTTTGGCCGCAACACGGCGGCTGCGGCCTATGTTGCGGCGGCGGCGGTGCGAGATCTGGACCCCACGTCCCTCGTCCTGCTCTTGCCTGCCGACCATATCATTACCGACCCTGAGGCCTTTATGAGGGTCATCGCGACGGCGGCAAAGACCGCAGCCAGCCACATCGTTACCTTTGGTATCGAGGCCGACCGCCCCGAGACCGGCTATGGCTATATCCAGCAGGGAGACCGGCTAGATGAGGGTGTGTTTGCTGTGCGCCGCTTTGCTGAAAAGCCCAGCCGGGAGCGGGCCCAGCAGTATTTGGCCGGGGGGGATTATGTCTGGAACGCGGGCATCTTCCTCTTTGCCCCAGAGGTGATGCTCAGCCAGATGGCGGCGCTGGCGCCCAATATTTCCGAGCAGGCGGGTCTGTCCTGGTCTTTGGCGGTGACCGAGGGCCAGGTGGTGCGGCTCGATGCTGACGCGTTCGAAGCCTGTCCGTCCGAACCGGTCGATATTGCGGTGATGGAAAAGACCCAGCTTGCCGCTGTTGCGCCCTGCTGCATGGGCTGGGCCGATGTTGGATCCTGGAGCGAGATCCACCGTCTAGGGACCAAGAACACGGCGAAAAACCTGCTGCACGGCGATGCTGTAGCCATCGAAACCTCCAACAGCCTGATCTGGACCGATGGAGCACCTGTGGCCGTAATCGGCGTTGATAATCTGGTGGTGGTATCGACGTCAGAAGGTCTGGTGGTCCTGCCGATGGACCGGGCTCAAGATCTCAAACTTGCGATTGCCGCCATCAAGGCCCTGCGAGAGGCCAAGGCCTAGCCCGCTGCCTTGACCGCCCGGCGCAGTTCCACAATGGCGCAGATGATGTGGTAGAATGAACTGGCCGGTGCGGCCTCGTCGATAAAGCTGCCATCAGGCTGCATGCGGTCGTGCCAAAGGCCCGTAATCGGCACATCGAGATATTTTAGAAGACCAAGCGCCCCCTCGACCACGCCGCGCAGAGCCTCAGGCTCGCCGGTCATCTGGGCCAATAGGATACCGGACTTGATCCGCTCGGTTTGCGGCCACAGCCGAGACTGAGCGTCATGAACGCTCAGGTCACTGAGAAGCACATTATAGGCCACGCCCCGGACCGGATCGATGCCGTGGGTCTCGGCCAAGGCGATCATCTTGCGGGCCGCAGCAATGGCATCTGGTCGGGCCTTGGCCTTACCCCAGCGTAGGAGCAGCCAGCCCCATTCGAATTGGTGACCGGGTTCGAACTTGAGGCCCTCAACGCCTGCGCTTGCATTCCAATCCCCGTCGAAATATTCGCGCACGCAGCCCAGTTGCGGCTCAATGAACTTGGACAGACAAAGCTCTGCAATCTCGTCAGCCTGAGCTTGCCAGATCGGATCGTCGCTGACCTCTGTCCAGGCCAAGGTCGCTTCGAAGAGGTGCATGTGGGGGTTAGACTGCAGGGGCAAGGTGCGCGGTGCGGTCTCATCAAACCCGCCCAAGGGGTTGGCCTGCCGGGTCTTGAGCTGCTCGAGCAGATGTTTGGCGCGGGCCTCTAGCCCAAGGATTTGGGGTTGGGTTCGGGTGACGCTGGCCAAGGCAAAGAGCCCGAAGGCCTGATCATAGAGCGATACCGTATCGTCGAGTGCCGCGCCGTCGGCATCGACCAGCGTGCGGATTAGGCCATCGGTGCGAAAAAACCGTGCCAGATAGGTGTCGACGCTGGCTTGCAAGATGGCGTTGGTATCGAGGGGCGAGCCCAATTCGGCGGCCATTGCGAAACAATAGAGCTGCCTTGGCGTTACCCGCCCTCGCCTCGGCAAGATGACGGGGTTTCCATGATGGTCAATCTTTTCGAAGAAACCGCCTTGATCATGGTCAATGCCGAGCCTCATCCAGATCGGATAGCCGTGAGCGATGGCCCATTGACGCAAGTCCTCACAAAGGCTGACGGTCCTGGGCCATAGGGGCATCTGTTGAAGTTGCGACAAAACCACCTCGAAACTCTCGTCTTCATCGCTGCGCCCTCAGACGGTTCGATGTCGGCGAGAAGGCCATTATTTATAAAGTCTATGGATTGGCATGATTGGCTATGTTTGATCAACCACTGGGGTCAATTTGGGTTCCAAAAGGGTCCTGCGGCTGGTAATGCCAAAGACAATATCTAGAAAATGCAGTGAGCTAGGCAGGTTATGAGAGTTTTGGTGACAGGCGGGGCGGGATTTATCGGTTCAGCGGTCTGTCGCCATCTGGTCTTGTCTCAAAACGCCGCCGTCCTCAATCTTGATAAGCTGACCTACGCCTCGAGCTTGGCTTCGCTCGATCCGGTATCGGGGGCCGGTGGTTATAGTTTCCTGCAGGCCGATATTACCGACGCTCCGGCCATGGCCGCGGCCTTTGCTCAGTTTGGGCCGGATGTGGTCATGCATCTGGCCGCCGAAAGCCATGTTGACCGGTCGATCGATGGGGCCGATCCCTTTATCTTTACCAATGTGGTGGGCTCCTTTGTCATGCTGCAGGCGGCGCTGGTCTATTGGCGCGGGCTTGAGGGGGCAAAGAAGGATGGCTTTCGCTATCTGCATGTCTCGACCGATGAGGTCTATGGCAGCCTTGGCGATGAGGGCCATTTCCACGAGACGACGGCTTATGACCCGCGCTCGCCCTATTCGGCCTCTAAGGCCGCCTCCGATCATCTGGCTAAGGCCTGGTTCCATACCTATGGCCTGCCGGTGGTGGTTTCCAACTGTTCGAACAATTACGGGCCCTATCATTTCCCTGAAAAACTCGTTCCCCTGACCATCTTGAACGCGATGGAGGGCAAGCCCCTGCCGGTCTATGGCAACGGATTGAACGTGCGTGACTGGCTCTATGTCGATGATCATGCCAGAGCCTTGGCCCTGATCGCGACGCAAGGTCGGCCCGGCGAGACCTATAATGTCGGCGGAAACAATGAGCGGACCAACCTCGAGGTCGTACACGCTGTCTGCGACCTGTTGGACGAACTAACACCCGCACTGCCGACAGGACCACGCCGAGGCCTGATCACCTTCGTCAAGGACCGCCCCGGCCACGATCAGCGCTATGCCATTGATGCAACCAAGGTGAAGTCAGAGCTTGGCTGGTCGGCGCAAGAGACCTTCGACACGGGCCTTCGCAAGACCGTCCTATGGTATTTGGCCAACCAAGAGTGGTGGCAGCCCCTGCGCGATCGTTATGATGGCCAGCGCCTTGGCGTCGATGCTAGGTCTAAAGCCTAATGCGCATCGAATCGCTCGCCCTTCCTGAGGTCAAACTGCTGTGGCCACGCCAATTTGGCGATGATCGCGGCTTTTTCAGTGAAACCTGGAACCGGGCGACCTTGCGCAAGGCCGGTATCGACATCGATTTCATTCAAGAAAATCAGTCCCTCTCGCGGCCTGTCGGCACGGTTCGAGGCCTGCATTTTCAAGCGCCGCCCTTCGCGCAAGACAAGCTGATCCGCGTCCTGTCAGGCCGTATCTTTGATGTGGCGGTCGATATTCGCCAAGGCTCGCCGACCTATGGTCAGTGGGTCGGCGCTGAGATTTCGGCGGACAAGTGGAACCAGATTTTGGTGCCTGCCGGGTTTGCCCACGGTTTTTGTACCCTCGAGCCCGATACCCACGTGGCCTATCTGGTCAATGAACATTGGTCGGCGAAGGCCGAGGGGGCCATCGCTTGGAATGATCCTGATCTGGCCATTAACTGGCCGGTAAGCGCGGCCGATGCGGTTTTGGCTGATAAGGATCGGGCGGCGGGGTGTTTCAAGACCTTCGTCTCGCCCTTTTAACCCGGTGCCAAGCGCCCCGATCCTCGTCTTTGGCCGCGCGGGCCAGGTGGCCCAAGAGTTGGCGCGTCTGTCGCGCACCGAGCAGATCGCCATGGTCTTTGCCGGTCGTGAGACCATGGATCTGGCCGCTGGCGGTGACCCCGGCGCTCTGATTGCTCAGATCAAGCCCAGCGCCGTGATCAATGCTGCGGCCTATACCGCCGTCGACCGGGCTGAGCAGGAAGAGGCTCAAGCTTTTCAGCTGAACGCCCTCGCCCCCGGCCAGATGGCGAAGGCCTGCGCGGCTCAGGATATTAGCTTCATCCACTATTCTACCGACTATGTGTTCGATGGCCTTTTGGACCGGCCCTACCGAGAAGATGACGCGG
>JBBARR010000030.1:8756-31582 GCA_040399645.1 Caulobacteraceae bacterium
ACCGACTATGTGTTCGATGGCCTTTTGGACCGGCCCTACCGAGAAGATGACGCGGCGGATCCTCAGTCGGTCTATGGCCGATCAAAGCTGGCGGGTGAGCAGGCGGTTTTGGCTACTGGCGGCAGGGCCATTGTGCTTCGTACTGCTTGGGTCGTGGGAGTTTTTGGTACCAACTTCGTCAAGACCATGCTGCGCTTAGCCGCGAGCCGCGATGAGATAGGGGTGGTTGCTGATCAGTTTGGTCGGCCAACCTGGTCTAAGTCCATCGCGCAGGCAGGGCTTGCGGCCCTAGACCTTCTGGCAAGGGACCCTTCAGCGGCGGGTCTTTATCATGCGGGCGGCGCAGATGACGCCAACTGGGCCGATCTGGCGGCGGGAACCTTTGAGCGCTCAGGCCCCCTTGGCCTTGGCCAAGCGCGGGTCAAACCGATCACCACGGCCGACTATCCCACCCCCGCCGTGCGTCCTGCCAACTCTCGTTTAGACAGCTCGAAATTTGCCGGTTTGGCCGATTGGCAACCCATGGCTTGGACAAAGGCGCTGGATCACATATTAGAGGATCTCGCGACCTTTCCAGAAGGACCAGACGCATGAAGGGTATCATCTTGGCCGGAGGCAGCGGATCGCGCCTGCACCCCATGACCCTGGTCACCTCCAAGCAGTTGATGCCGGTCTATGACAAGCCGATGATCTACTATCCCTTAACCACGCTGATGACGGCCGGTGTGCGGGATATTTTGCTGATCACCACCCCCCATGACCTGCCGCAGTTTCAAAATCTGCTTGGTGATGGCTCGCAGTGGGGGCTGTCCTTGTCCTATCGCACCCAGGCCGAGCCCAATGGCTTGGCACAGGCCTATGTCATCGGCGCAGACTTTGTGGCGGGCTCGCCCTCCTGCCTGATCCTTGGCGACAATATCTATTATGGGCAGGGTCTGCCGCAGCTGCTGGGCCGAGCCCGGACCAATGGCGCGGGCGCAACGATCTTCGCCTATCATGTGCAAGATCCAGAACGTTACGGCGTGGTCGACTTCGACGAGGAAAAGTGCGCCATGTCCATCGAAGAAAAGCCGGTGTCGCCGCGCTCCAACTGGGCGGTGACGGGGCTCTATTTCTATGATGAAGCGGTGGTCGATATTGCCGCCAACCTTAAGCCCTCGGCTCGGGGTGAATATGAGATCACCGACGTCAACCGCACCTATCTGGAGCGCGGGCGCCTGTCAGTCGAGCTAATGGGACGCGGCTATGCTTGGCTAGATACGGGAACGCCCGACAGCCTGTTGGAAGCGGCCGAATTTGTCCGCACCTTGGAAAAGCGTCAGGGCTTCAAGATCGCTTGTCCCGAGGAGGTCGCCCTTCATATGGGCTTCATTGACGAGCAGACCTTGCGGGCCCAGACCATTTTCAATGGATCATCGAGCTATTCGCACTATCTTCGAGCCTTACTGACCCGCCAAGGTTCGCCCTCTGGGTGGACCGCCTAGGACCTTTTTTGACCTTGAGGAGCGACGGATATGATCGATCGTAGACAGCTTCTGATTAAGGCCGCCGGTTCGGCCCTTTTGATCAATCTTTTGGGTGAGGCATCGGCCTTTGCCGCCTCGACCAGCGGCGAGCGGTTCGAGGTCGCGCTGAGTGATGCTGATTGGCGAAAGCGCCTGACGCCTGAGCAATATGCGGTTTTGCGCGACCACTCTACCGAACGGGCTGGAACCAACCCCCTGGACCACGAAAAGCGCCGGGGTGTCTTTGTCTGTGCAGGCTGTAACCTTGACATCTACAGGTCGGAAGACAAGTTCGACTCTGGCACCGGTTGGCCCAGCTTCATTCGGCCGATCAAGGATGCGGTGCGTACCTCCCTCGATCAGTCGCTCTTTAGTGTGCGCACCGAGGTTCATTGCCGCCGCTGCGGGGGCCATCTGGGCCATGTCTTTGATGACGGCCCGGCCCCGACCGGCAAGCGCTATTGCATGAACGGCATTGCCATGAAGTTTCGGCCCGCCTGAGCGCCAATTTGAGCGCCTATTTGGGCATCAGGTTGACCTAAGGTCTGGGCTGACAAGGGCCAAGGGCTCGATATATCGTCACCTCAATGGCAAGGTCCAGCAAACGACCGGCAAGGTTTGGGAGAGACCCCCATGGAAGATCGCATCACCGTAGATATTCAAGGCGGCGTCGCTGACGTGCGTCTGGTCCGCGTCGATAAGATGAACGCGCTGGATGACGCCATGTTCGAAGCCTTGATCAAGACCGGTGAGCGGTTGAAGACTGAGGCGGGTGTTCGCGCGGTGGTGCTCTCAGGGGCTGGCCGGGCCTTCTGCGCCGGGCTGGATATGGGCAATTTTGACAAGATGGCCTCGGGCGAGCGCAAGGGCGGGACCGGTCTGGTCGAGACCCCGCGCACAGAGGGCGGTTCCAACCGCGCTCAGCATGCGGTGATGGTCTGGCGCGAAATTCCGGTACCGGTTATCGCCGCTGTCCATGGCGTGGCCTTTGGCGGGGGCTTTCAGTTGGCTCTAGGGGCGGACATGCGCTTTGTCACGCCCGATGCGCGCATGGCGGTGATGGAGATCAAGTGGGGCCTTGTGCCCGACATGGCCGGTATTGCCCTGCTGCGCCGTCTGATCCGCGACGATCAGGCGCGCGAACTGACCTATAGCGGCCGCCAATTTACCGGCGAAGAGGCCTTAAGCCTTGGTCTGGCCACGCGGGTCTGCGCCGATCCCTATGCCGAGGCTCTGGCCTTTGCTCGCGATGTCGCGGCTAAGAACCCCGACGCCATTCGAGCCGACAAGCGCCTGATGAATTTGGCCGATGATGCAGATCAGCGGGCGATCCTGCTGGCCGAAAGCGTCGAACAGTCGGCCTTGATCGGCTCGCCCAATCAGATCGAGGCCGTACTCTCCAGCATGCAAAAACGCGCGCCCAACTTTGCCGGTTGAGCGCGCGCTAATGTCTGATCGTTAGGTTTGAGCCGTTAGTGCTTAGCTCGTGCGAGGCTTTACGAAGGGCAGGGTCGAGGTCAGGCCGCCGTCAACTGGGAAGGCTTGACCATTGACGTAGGAGGCTTCGTCCGAGGCAAGGAACAGGACCATATTGGCGATCTCTTCGGGTTCGCCATAGCGGCCCATGGGATTGAGTTGGCCGATCTTGTCTTCGTTGCCGCGCGCGCGGGCATTATCAAAGATCGGCTTGGTCATGCCCGTCTCGATCAGGCCGGGGCACACCGCATTGACACGAACGCCCGTGCCGTAAAAGGCGTTGGAACTGGTCTGGACCAGCGAGATCACCCCAGCTTTGGACGCAGAATAGGGCGATCCACCGGCATTGGCGCGGATGCCTGCGACCGAGGCCGTGCAGATGATCGAGCCCTTGCCCTGTTTGATCAGGTGCGGCGCGACATGTTTGATGGCCAAGAACGGGCCGATCAGATTGACCCGCAAGATCTCGTTCCAATAGTCCACGGTCTGGTCAAAGAACGCCACCATGCCGCCCGAGATCCCGGCATTGGCATAGATGATGTCCAGCCCGCCAAATTCGGCGATGGCCCGGTCGACATAGCCGATGACGTCAGCCTCAATGCCAACATCGGCCGTCATGCCAATGGCGTGGCCGCCCGCCGCAAGGATAATTTCGACGGTCTCATGGACGGCGTCGGTCTTGTCGACGCAAAGGACGCTCGCGCCTTCGCGGGCAAAGGCCTTGGAGGTGGCGCGGCCAATGCCTGAGCCTGCTCCGGTGATGATTGTGCGCTTAGCGTCAAGCCGTCCCATCTATTTTCTCCCTAGAATGATCTTATGAGTCCACTATAGGCGCCGAGCCGCTCGGTTCCAGTTCAAACCTGCGTCGTAGCGCCTTTAGGGATGGTTGTTCGACCAGACGCCAGAACAGCCAAGCGGTTGGTATGGCAATCGAGATCACGGCTGCGCCATAGCCAAGGCCGTGATCCGCCGGCCAATGGCGACCGAGCAGCCAAGTCACAGGCCAGTGCACCAGATAGAGGCTGTAGGAGATCTCACCCAAACCTTCGAGCAGTGTCAGTCGCGGCCAGCGCCCTGAGGCTTCCAGTCCCGCTACGCCTGCAACGATCAGGGCCGATGGCCCGCCCCAGACCAGAGCCCGCCAAAAACCAAAATCGGTGACAGCCGCATGCTGGACCGCCAACAGACCTATGCCCAAGACCAGCAGCGCTAATGAAAGGCCAGGGCCGGGCAGGGAGCGGCAGAGCAGGGCCTGACCGATCAACAGTCCAAAGATAAATTCGGTCAGCATGGGGTTGGCGATCAAAAAGGCCGCTTCGCTGCTGATGAAGCCAAACATCCAACAGCCGATCAGACCCATGGTGACAAAGATCAGGGGGTTAGAGGGTTTGCGCCAAAGGCTGAGCGCCATGACCAGATAGAACAGGGCCTCATAGGTCAGGCTCCAGCCTACGGGCAGGAGGGGGAAGGGCTCTCCCGCCGGATTGAGGTGCGGGATCAGAAAAAATGACAGCACCAGATGCAGCGGTTCAAAATGCGCTGCAGTGAGGTTCTTGTCATCGATTAAAACCAATGAAGCGACCGCGAGCGTCGCGATCCAGTAGGCGGGAACCACCCGCAAGGCCCGGCCAAGCAGGAACTGTTTGGCGCTCTGGTCACGCTGATTGACCGATAGCCAAAGGACCACGCCGCTAATGACAAAAAAGAGGTCAACCCCCGCCGACCCGATAGAGGGGGTACCGGTCATACCCGCGGGGATCGGCTGCCATTGGCTGATGTGGAACAGCAGCACCGACAGGGCCGCAATCGCGCGCAGGGACTGGATAGAGCGCAGCGGCTCTGGGGGCGACGCCGCGCCCTTGGTCATTTGGCCGTATCGTGAAGGCGTAGGATCAGCGACTGGCTGGCTGTGGCCAACAGCTCCCCGCTCTGGGCAAACATAGCCATCGAGCCTTGAGCAAAGCCGCCATGGATGGCCTGAATATGGATGTCGCACAGGACCCATTCGGTCGGCACGAACTGACAATAGCGGATGGTGTTGTCCAGGCTATTGCCGCCCGCTGCGCGGCCCAGCGCGCTGCCTATGCCGCTGGGCACAAAATCGGCGATGACCGCCAGCATGGCCCTGTCGATGGTAATGCCCGGCGTTGGCCTGATCCATAGGATCGAGCGGCCATCGGGGCTGAGGGTGCCGGTCTTTCGGTCCTGTCCATAGGCAACCCGGGTCTGAAGGCGGCCATGCAGCATGTCGCGCTGATCACGCCAATGTTCACGCAAGGGACAGTCCATGGGCCCCGGAACATCAGGCGCCTTCAGCCAAGTCTGTGAAATTTCATTGTCGCGCTGACCAAGGGCCGCATTGACCGTGAAGATTTCCTTGTCACCGACATGGCCAATGACCCGGGCCTGACTATTGGACTTGCCATGGGCTGGAACCCAGACATCTAGATCGACCACCGATGGCGGGCGCGCAAAGGACAGATATTGCGCCGTGGCCCAGACCACAGGGCGCTCGCAGGTCTGCTCCATCGCGCGGATGGCGCTAGCCAGACCGACGCCGCCGAACATGAAACATTTGTCAGGCGGTCCAACGCAGATCTTGGGATCAATCGGCAGATACCAGCGATGGGGGTTGTGGGTCGGTTGAAGATAGAAAAAGGGCTCACTCATGGGGCCTGTATTACTCCCGAAGCCCTACGGTGCAACAGGTTGCACGTGGCTCTGCTTAACCCCGAACCAGCTTCTTCACCCGCGTCACAGCGCGGTCGCGCTTGAGGCGCGAGAGGTAGTCAATGAAGAGCACGCCCTTGAGGTGGTCCATCTCGTGCTGGATGCAGACCGCATAGAGACCTTCGGCCTCTTCTTCGACCTGAACGCCGTTATAGTCGAGATAGCGCAGGCGCACCTTGCTGGGACGCTCGATGACGTCAAACACGTCCGGAACCGACAGGCAGCCCTCTTCGCCTTCAACCCGTTCGTCATTGCTCGAGAGAATCTTTGGATTGACGAAGAAACGCGGCTCTTTTTCTTCGTTCTCGCGGGCCAGGTCCATGACAATGACCTGCTTGGCCACGCCGACCTGAATGGCGGCCAAGCCGATGCCGGGGGCGTCGTACATGGTCTCCAACATATCGTCCATCAGGGCGCGCAAGGCGTCGTCGACAACCTCAACAGGCTTTGAAACCTGCTTTAGGACGGGATCGGGAACGGTAAGGATCGAAAGAATAGCCATGAGCAGGAGGTAGGGGACAGAAGGGCCAAGGTCAAGGCGCCGCTCGTGGTGTATCACCACCATCACCGAGCAATTTCGTCACTGGGCGGACCGCGGTCTCCACCGGTTCGAGCGCGATCAGGTCCTTGCCTTCGTGGTCCACGGCCAGCTCTTCAAACCTGCGGGCCTGGGTCATGACCTGACTTTCCAGCGAGCCCACGAATGAATTGTACCGCCCGACAGCCCCGTCCAGCGCCTTGCCCAGCGCTGCGGCATGGCCTCCCATCACCGACAGGCGCTTGTAAAGTTCCTTGCCCAATTTCGCGACCTGATCGGTATTTTTGGACTGCTCCTCGACCCGCCAGCCATAGGCTACAGCCTTACAAAGGGCGAACAGGGTGGTCGGTGTGACCAGCAGCACCTTGCGGTCCATCGCTTCGGTCATCAGGTCTGGCAGTCGGTCCAACGCGGCGGCTAAGAACCCGTCGCCTGGCACGAACATGGCGACAAAGTCGGGCGAGGTTTTGAACTGGTCCCAATAGGCCTTGGCCGACAACTGACCCATATGGGTGCGGACACTGGCCCCGTGGCGGGTCAGGGCCGCGTCTCGGGCGGCGTCATCCACGGCCTCAAGCGATTCCATAAAGGCGTTGAGCGAGACCTTGGCGTCGATCACAAAGACCCCGCCGCCGGGCATGTGAACCTTAACGTCGGGGCGGCGACGGCCCTCGTCGGTGTCCACCGAAAACTGTTCTTCAAAATCAAACCGGTTCTGTAGGCCCGCTGCCTCCAGCACATTGCGCAAGGTCTGCTCGCCCCAGCGGCCCTGCACGCCCGCCCCGCGCCGCAGCGCCGCTGACAGCTTGCGGGCCTCGTCCTGCGTCGCGACCGAGGCGGTCATCAGGGCGGCGATCTGTTCTTTTAGGCCGCCGGTTTCCTCAACCCGCGCCTTTTCGATGGCCAGCACTTGCGTCTCGAACTTGGCTAAGGTTTCGGCCACTGGCTTGAGGACCGTTTCCATTCGGGCATGGGCTAAGGTCTCGCGCGCCTTGAAGTTTTCTTCAGCCCTCTTGAGGAAGGCTTCGCTGGCCTGATCGACGGTCTTGGCTGAGACGGCAGCAAAGGCCTCTGCCATGGTCGAGCGGGCATCTTCGAGCAGTCGGCCCCGCTCCTCGGCGGCCGATAGGCGCGCGCCCAAATCAGAGGCCATGGCCGAAGCCTCATCGGCGCGGCGCCGTTCCGACAGACCCCAAAACACAACACCCACCAAGGCGAGCAGGGTCAGGGCGAGGGGAAGTAGGCTTTCTATGGTCATGTCGAACCGTCCAATGAAGAATGGGAACCTAGAGCCTGAAGGTCGTCTACGTCACAATTGGACGTCATTTTTGTCTTATGCCGGACGTCTGGCACGCAGGGCTTGAGCGATGGTGCCATCATCGAGCCAATCCAACTCGCCGCCAACCGGTACACCGCGCGCCAGCATCGTCACCGCTATGGCATTGGCCGCGCCAGACAGGCGGTCGGACAGATAGTGGGCGGTGGTCTGTCCATCCACAGTGGCCGGCAGGGCCAAGATCACCTCTTGCACATCTGTGTCCACGACCCGCCCGATCAGTTCCTCGACCCGCAAGGCCTCAGGCCCGATCCCGTCCAGCGCTGACAAGAGCCCGCCCAGAACGTGATAGCGCCCACGAAAGGAGCCGCCGCGCTCTAGAGCCCAGAGGGCACCGACCTCTTCGACGACGCAGATCAGGCGGCCATCTCGGCTACCATCGCAGCAGACCGCGCAAGGATCGCAGGTGTCCAGCGCGCCGCAGGTCTGGCAGGCGCGAACCCGTGCTCCGGCATCGGCCATAGCTTCGGTGAGGGGGAGCAAAAGCTGTTCACGACGCTTAAGCAGGGCCAAGGCCGCCCGACGGGCCGAGCGCGGGCCTAGCCCGGGCAACTTGGCCAGAAGCGCGATTAGCCGTTCGATTTCAGGTCCGGCGGCGGCCAATAGCGCTTCCGATCACAGGTGAAGGAGCAAAATGATTCGCAGCATTATAGCGCGGCTAGAGCCGCTTCGCAGGGGTCTCAATCCTCGTCGGGCTCTTCGACCGGTGCAGTGCCCTCCGGCGCGGCTAAGGACCGGATTTCGACGATCTCTGCGCCGGGGAAGGTGGCCATGACCAGCTTGACGAAAGGGTCGGCCTCGACCTCAGAGCGCTGTTCGGAAACCTCACGCTTCTCGCGCTCCAGCAGGCTTTCCGCGCCGCCGCCGCCCTCTGCAGCGACAAGCCAAGGCTGACCGGTCCATTCCTTCAGGCGCTGAGACAGGCGCTGGGCCAGATTGTTTGGCGCGCCTGGGGCCGGTTCAAAGGTGATTGCGCCCTGACGAAAGGCGATGGGGCGCATGAAGCGCTCAACATCCAGCTTCAAGCCGACCTCGCGGCGTGCGCTAATCAGGGCGACGACATCTTCAAAGGATTGCAGGGTCGGCGCGGCGGTTGCGGGCTTGGCATCCAGTTGGCCATAGGCCTGGGGCTGGGCCGGGGCTGCCATCATTCGGGCCGTGCCACCGCCCCCGCTTGACGCTGTGCCGCCAGATGAGCCGCCGCTGCTTGGACCGCTAGCGCCCACGGGGTCGCCAGAGCGCAGAGCCTTGAGGGCCTCTTCAGGTCCAGGTAGGCTCGAGGCATAGCAAAGCCGGATCAGGGCCATCTCGCCCGCCGCCTTGGGGTCTGGCGCGCGCAGGGTTTCCTCATGGGCCTTAAGCAGCATCTGCCAGACCCGTGCCAGGGTTCCAGCGGAGACCTGGGCCCCGATAGCGGCCAATCGGGCGGCCTGATCCTTGGGCAGGCTTAAGGCGTCGGGACCAAGGGCCTTGGCGACAGACGCGCCATGGCAGTGCTCCAGAAGATCCAGCATAACCACGACCGGATCGGCGCCAAACCCATAGAGGGTCCGATAGGTCTTCAGCGCCGCCGCCGTATCGCCGCGCAGGGTCTCTTCGATCAGGGCGATGGTCTGGGCACGGTCGGCCAGACCGAGCATATCGCGAACAATCTCTGCTCCGACGACCTGACCCCGGTCGGCCTGAACAATGGCTTGATCGAGCAAGGACAGACCGTCGCGCACTGAGCCTTCGGCAGAGCGGGCGATCAGGGCCAGACCATCGGCATCGACCAGCGCGCCCTCGGCCTTACAGATGCGGTCCAGATGCTGTGACAGCACATCGGGCTCGACGCGGCGCAGGTCAAAGCGCTGGCAACGGGACAGGATGGTCACCGGGACCTTGCGAATTTCGGTGGTGGCAAAGATGAATTTGGCGTGTGGCGGCGGCTCTTCGAGGGTCTTCAACAGGGCGTTGAAGGCCCCCTTGGACAGCATGTGCACCTCGTCGATGACATAGACCTTGTAGCGCGCTTCGACCGGGCCATAGCGCACACTGTCGAGCAGATCGCGCATATCGTCCACGCCGGTGCGGCTGGCCGCGTCCAGTTCCAGCACGTCCATATGACGCCCATCAATGATGGCGCGGCAGTGGCGGCCCTCTTTAGTCAGGTCAACGCTTGGGCCTGCGGTGCTAGACCCGTCATCGAAATTCAAGGCTCTAGCGAGCAGGCGCGCGGTCGTGGTCTTACCCACACCCCGCACACCGGTTAGCATGAAGGCGT
Source organism: Caulobacteraceae bacterium (assembly GCA_040399645.1). GTDB lineage: Bacteria > Pseudomonadota > Alphaproteobacteria > Caulobacterales > Caulobacteraceae > CAISGS01. The sequence continues at coordinate 18,605 of JBBARR010000030.1, forward strand.
GGGCGATGCGGCCCGAGGCAAAGGCGTTGGTCAGGGTGCGGACCATGGCCTCTTGGCCGATCAGGTCCTCAAAGGTGCGTGGGCGATATTTACGGGCCAGCACCTGATAGGCAGCCCCGGGCTCTGAATCGCCTCCCTTCAGAGGCGCGGGCGCGGGCGCTGCTACAGCCTTTGCAAGGGCAAGGGCAGGGGCAGGGGCAGGGGCAGGGGCACCAAACATATCGTCGGTATTTTCATCGCGAATGGGGGCGTCAGCCTCAATGGCTTCGTCTTGGTCCCCCAGATCGTCAACAGTCCAAGGCGGAGCGTTTTGGTCAACCGGCTCGGTCATTTCAGGCTCGGCCCTCGGTTGGCCCGGCACCGTCGGGCGGCGGGTCCTGATACTCTTGGAACGGTGCGTCGCCTGAGCGCAGGAGCAAATGGGTGGAGACTGGCGACGACCCGGAGCGAAACTCGTTGCGGCTGCTTCCTTCCGGACCTGACCGGATTGGCGAGGACTCCGCCCGCCACCAATCTCCACGCCCTATATGTCAAGGCCGAGGCCTCTATGCAAGGGGCGAGGATGCGCGGACCGGTAAACCCTACTGCAGCTCTGAAAAGGTCATCCCCGCCTTGGCTTGTAGGCGATCGATCAAGGCATGGCCCAGGGCGGCGGCTGGGGTCCATATGCCGCCCGGGGTTTTGGTGCGGTCCACGTCCAGCGCCAGACATAAGGCACTTTGCGCAATCATCTTGGAAGTGCAGCCATAGCCGGGGTCCTTGTCGCCGGTCACGACAACCTTCAGTCCCTTGCCGTCCTTGGCTTGGCCCGCAAACAGGATGTCGAAATGGCCGGTTTCGCGCTCGTGCTTGGAGGGGCCTTGGCCAGGCTTGGGCAGGGCAAAGTGCTGCAGAAGGGCGCGGGTTGGACCAAAGGCAAGCAGGCCGTTTTGGATATTGGTCTGGCTGGTCATGGCCTTGGCCTTCTTGCGACCGGCCTCGCCAGACCCGGCCAGCATCATCTCGTCATAGATCAGGTCTTGGCCATAGGGGTGGCCGAGCAAGAGGTTGGAGCGGTGCACGACCTTGGTGTTGATGGCGGCCATGACAAAGGGGGCGGACCATTGGTTCAGGCTTTGGTCCTCGGTCACATCCTCGCCGCTGGGCTGGGCGGGGCCATGAAAGCCACCGGCAAGGGCGAAGGGATCGGCCATAACCGCCGCTTGGCTTGGCTCGCGGCGGATGGCCTCAAAGGTGGCGAGCATACTGGCGACCGTACCGCCAGAGAAGCCTCCCTTCATCTTGCGCACCCGGCCACGGACGCGCGGCAGAGCGGCGCCGAACCGGGCCTTGGCTAAATCTTGCAGATAAAAAACCCCCAGATCGAAGGGAATGGAGTCAAAGCCGCAGGAAAAGACAATCCGGGCTCCTGAGGCTGCGGCGCGCTTCGAATGGGCGGCGATCATCTGGGCCATCCAGGCGGGCTCGCCGCAAAGGTCGACATAATCGGTTCCGCTGTCGGCGCAGGCGATCACAAGGCCCTCGCCATAGAGCTGATAGGGTCCAACCGTGGTGACAACGACCTTGGTCTGAAGGCACATTGCGCTCAGCGACGCAGGATCTGCAGCATTGGCGATAATCATGGCAAGGCTGTCTGGAGCGCCCATCGCCTTGCGGACCTCGTCCAGCTTGGCATTGCTGCGTCCAGCGATGGCCCAGCGCACAGGCCCATCCACTCCATAGGTGGCGAGCATATGCTCGGCCACCAGCCGCCCCGTAAAGCCCGTGGCTCCGTAAACGATCAGGTCAAAAGCCCGTTCTGGGCTCCGGGCTGACGCTGGGGCAGATTTTGAGGCCTTGGCCATGGGAACAGACTTTCATTGCGCTAAAGTTCAGCCTGCAAGGTCTGCTAACTGTCCGGGGCGGTCAAGGCCGGCTCCCACCGCGCTTCGCGGGGAACGCGGTGGAGAGAGGTAAGACAAAGCCCCCTAGTTCATCACCTTGCGGGCATCGGGCAGTTCGAGCGAAAAGGGGGGGATTTGAGCGTCGAAGGTTTGGCCGTCGTCGGTCAGCATTTGAAAACTGCCATGCATGCTGCCCGATGAGGTTCGAAGCGGGCAGCCGGAGATATAACGATAGGCCTCGCGCGGTTTGAGCACGGGTTGATCGCCGACCACACCCTCCCCCTTGACCTCGTCCACAGTGTTGCGCGAGTCGGTTATGATCCAGTGGCGCGAGATCAGTTGCACCGTCTCGGTTCCGTGGTTCTCGATCTCCACCACATAGGACCACATGTGTAGGCCGATGTCGGGCTCAGAATCTTCAGGACGATAGGAGCACATGACCCGCACGACGATGTCGCGGGTGCGCGCCTCATAGATGGGCGAGCCCTTAGAGCGGGTGCGGCGTGGTATCCGGTTCACGCCGCGTCCAAGGCCCTGGACACATCGCGGATCAAATCGCCCGCCCCCTCAAGGCCCACCGACAGGCGCACCGTGCCTTCGGTCACGCCGATGGCCAGACGTTCCTCTTCAGGAACAGAGCGGTGGGTCGTGGTCGGCGGATGGGTCGCCATCGACTTGGCATCACCTAGATTGTTGGAAATATCGACAATCTCAAGCGCATTGAGGAAGTTGAACGCCGCCTGCCGCGAGCCGAGATCAAAGGCCAATAGAGTGCCGCCGCCGCTCATCTGCTTGATGGCGACCTCATATTGCGGGTGATCCTTGCGGAACGGATAGAAGGAGCGCTTCGTCTTGGCATGGCTAGCTACCAGATCAGCAAGAACAGCGGCGGTCTCGGTCTGGCGGCGCACGCGCAGGTCCAAGGTCTCCAGCCCCTTGAGCAGGACCCAAGCGTTGAAGGGCGATAAGGACGGGCCGGTGTGACGAAGCATGTCGCGCAGCGCTTCATCCATCAGCTCTTGAGAGCCTAGAACCGCCCCGCCCAGCACCCGGCCTTGGCCGTCAATATGTTTGGTCGCCGAATAGACCACTAGATCTGCGCCCAGCTCGAATGGCTTTTGGAAGATCGGGGTGGCGAAGACATTGTCGACAATGACCTTGGCCCCGACCGCATGGGCCAGCTTAGACACCTCAGCAATGTCGGTGATCTCAAGCAGCGGATTAGCGGGGGTCTCGATCAGGACGGCCTTGGTATTGGGCCGCATGGCATTTTCCCAAGCCTTCAGATCGGTCGCATCGACAAAGGTGGTCTCGACGCCAAAGCGCGGCAGCCATTCAGCCACCAGCCAGCGACAGGAGCCAAACAGGGCGCGGCCCGCGACCAGATGATCCCCAGCCCGAACCAGCCCCATCAGGGACGCATTGACCGCGGCCATGCCGGTGGCCATGGCGCGGCAGGCGGGCGTGCGGCAGGCGTGTGCGCCTTCGAGCAGGGCCAGCCTTTGCTCGAACATCTCGACCGTCGGGTTGGCAAAGCGCGAATAGACATAGCCCGGCTCCTCGCCCGCAAATCGCGCCACGGCGCTCTCAGCAGAATCATAGACATAGCCCTGCGTCAGATAGAGCGCTTCAGAGGTCTCATTGAACGCCGAGCGCATGGTGCCGCCGCGAACCAACCGGGTTGCCGCTTCCCAAGCCTTAGGGTCTTCAGACATCGCAATTTCCTTCTTAACGCGCGCGCATCAAAGGCATCGATGGGGGTTAGGTCAAGGGGGCGTCTTGGCGCTGGCCATGATCTTGGTCTTGGCGGCACCTGAAGACTTGCCATTGGGCGAGGAGTCGCGGACTGTCGCGCCAATGAGTGAGCAACTTTCATCGGGCATCTTGCCCAGCCAATCGATTGACGCGCTGATCGCCGAGGGCGCGATCACCTCGTTGAGCGCCTTTGACGCCGATCAGGTTCAACCCGCCAGCCTGGACCTGCGCCTTGGTCTGCGCTGTTGGCGCATCCGGGCCTCGTTCCTGCCCGGCCTTCACCGCACGGTGCGTCAAAGGATGGTCGATGTGGCCATGCACGAGATCGACCTCTTCAAGGGCGCGGTGCTGGAGCGGGGCTGCGTCTATATTGCTGAGGTGCAAGAGCGTCTTCAGCTTGCACCGGGCCTGTCGGCGCGCGGCAATCCAAAGAGCTCGACCGGTCGGATTGACGTCTTTGTGCGCCTATTGACCGATCACAGCCGCGCCTTTGACGATGTGGCCAGCGGCTATGATGGCCCACTCTATATCGAGATTGCGCCCCAGACCTTTTCGATCCTGGTGCGGACGGGCACGCGTCTGAACCAGCTTCGGCTCAAGCAGGGTCAACCTGCCCATCTGGAGACCCGCAATATCGGGGTTGATTTGACCGGTGATCTGGCCGGGTTTCGAGCTCGTCGTCATGCCGGCGTCGTCGATCTGGACAATGTCGGTGGTCATGATCCGCGCGATTTTTGGGAGCCGTTGGAACCGCGCCGAGGCGAACTGATGCTCGATCCGGGCGAGTTCTATATTTTGGCCTCGAAAGAAGCCGTGGAGATTCCGGTCCTGCAAGCCGCCGAAATGACCCCGATTGACCCGTCGGTGGGCGAGTTCCGCGTCCACTATGCTGGTTTCTTCGATCCGGGCTTTGGTACGCAAGAGGCGGGCGGCGTCGGCTCGCGCGGCGTTCTGGAGGTCCGCAGCCACGAGACCCCGTTCCTGCTCGAAGACGGCCAGACCGTCGCCCGCCTTGTCTATGAACCGCTCTTGGCCCGCCCTAACCGTCTTTATGGCACTGGCGGTTCGCACTATCAGCGCCAAGGCTTGAAACTGTCCAAGCACTTTAAGGACTGGTGAGGGGCTAGGGCTTTAGGGCAGGCCCGATGTCGGTGTGCCCAAAGTCCGCGCCCTTATAAAGCAGGGTCTCGCCCGTGCTGCTGGCCAGCGCATAGACAAAACAGTCTGCGAAATTCAGTTGTGACGGGTGGCCGCTGCCCTTGCCAAAATCGCGATAGGCCTGACGCGCGCGCTTGGCCTGTTCGTAGGTGAAGGGCTCGATAGTGATCTGGGCAATCTCTATCAGTCGATCAAGATTGCGGCTCAAGACCGCATCGCGGCTGGCATCAATGACCAGAGCGGTTTCCAGATAGGCGGCCACTGACATGCGCCGTGGCGAGGGGGACTGTTCGAGCGCGACACTAAAGCCTTCAGCTTCGGGCTCTGCGCGCAGGATGGCGATGATGGCAGAGCTATCGACGATCATTTTGGCAGACCCAGATCATCATAAAGCATCTGGCCATGATCGATCTTGTCATAGGGGTGTTTGAAGCGACTAGCACTGTCCCTCGAGATCTGCATCAGAGCGCTCGCCATGGAAGGGGCCTTAGACGCTCGCTCCAGTTCGTCGCGCAAGGCTTTGGTTACCACCTGCGTCAAGCTCTTGCCCGTGGCATCGGCCAATTGTCGGGCCAGGGCGTGGGCCTCATGGTTTTTGATGTTCTGATGCATTCTACCATTTCCATAATTATGGTAGAATTTTGTATCATGGGTGGTTGGAAAACCCAAGCCAAGATCGGCCCGGACTTTGACAAAGGGGGTCGCTCGGTTTACCCCTGCGTTCCCTATCGCTATGGGCCATGACTGCCTTGCGCCACGCCCTAACCCCTTCGGTCCTCGGGTCGCTTTAAATGAAGAATGACCGTGACTGACCCCGTAACTTTGCCCTCGCCTGTTCCTGCTGCTCCGTCTGGGTGGATGGCTTGGCGCGTGGAGACGGCGGCGCTGGTGACCTTGGCCATTCCGCTCGTCTTTACCCAGTTGGCGCAGATGGCGGTGATGACGACCGATGTGATCATGCTGGGCCGTTTGAGCCAGACGGCGCTGGCCGCTGGGGCGATTGGCAGCACGATCTATTATCTTGCTTGGCTGATCGGGGCTGGGCCGTCGTCAGCGGTCTCGCCGATGATCGCGCAAAGCCTAGGGGCCGAGCCGGACAATCGCGAGGCGGTGCGCACCATTGTGCGTATGGGTCTTTGGGCTGTAGCGCTCTTGGCCCTGCCGATGGCGGCTCTGCTGGTGTCCGCCGAATCGATCTTGCTGCATCTGGGTCAGGAGCCCTTGCTGGCCAAGGGCGCAGGGCAGTTTGTCAGTGTCTTGGCCATTGGCATGCCCTTTACTCTGGGCTTTTTGGTCTTGCGCAACTTTGCCACTGCCACGGGTAAGCCAAGGGCGGCCATGTGGGTCATGTTGGCCACGATCTTATGGAACGCCCTAGCCGACTATGTCCTGATCTTCGGCCATTTCGGCTTTCCGCGCCTTGAGATGGTCGGGGCCGGGATCGCGACGGCCAGTTCAGGCATTTTTAGCTTTGTGGCTATGGTACTGATCATCTGGCTTGATCCGGACCTGCGGGTCTATCAACCGTTCAAGGGTCTGTTCATCCCGGCCCGTAGGCTGCTGGCCGAGGTCTTTCGTCTGGGCGTCCCCATAGGCATGACCATGATCTTTGAGGCCATGTTGTTCAATGTCATGACCCTGGTGATGGGCACCTTTGGTACCGATCAACTGGCCGCCCATCAGGTGGCGCTGAACTTTGCCTCGGTCACCTTCATGGTGCCGCTCGGCATCGGTATGGCCGCGACAGTACGGGTCGGGCTGGCGACGGGCCGAGGGGATATGGCCGCCGCACGCCTGTCGGGATTTGTCGCGATGGTCGTGGGGGTCGGCTTTATCAGCCTGTGCGGCCTGGCCATGGCCTTTGCCGGTCGTCAGATCGCCAGCCTCTATTTCGGAGCGCCGACCACGCAAGAGACGCAGGTCATTACCTATGCTACCCAGTTTTTGATGATCGCCGCTGCCTTTCAGGTCTTTGACGCTCTCCAAGTGATCGGCGGTCTGGCCCTGCGGGGTATGAAGGACGCGCGGGTGCCGATGATCATAGCCGGGGCTAGCTATTGGGTCGCGGGTGCGCCGATCTGTCTGATCCTCGCCATTCCCTTTGGTCTTAAGGGGGTGGGCATTTGGATCGGTCTTGCGGCGGGCCTGTCCGTGGCGGCCGTGGCCATGGGCCTGCGGTTTGAGTGGCTTACCCGCACCTCAAATAATCCTGCCGCCATCACGCTCTAGCCTCCAGCCTCGGCGGAGGGTAAAGAGCGGCTATGCGTATTGCTTTCATGGGCACCCCTGATTTTGCCGTCCAAACCCTGGCCGAGTTGGTCGCGGCAGGCCATGAGGTCGTGGCGGTCTATTCTCAGCCGCCCGCGCCGCGCGGCCGGGGCCAAGAGCTGAGGCCCTCGCCGGTCCATGCCTTCGCCGATAGCCTTGGCCTGACGGTGCGCACGCCTGCGTCGATGAAGGCTCCAGAGGAGATTGCAGCCTTTCAAGCGCTAGATCTGGATGCGGCGGTGATCGTGGCCTATGGCCAGATCTTGCTCAAAGAAGTGCTCGATGCGACGCGTTTGGGCTGTTTCAACCTTCACGCCTCGCTGCTGCCCCGTTGGCGCGGTGCTGCCCCGGTCCAGAGGGCGATCATGGCTGGCGATGGCGTGACCGGCGTTCAGGTCATGCATATGAGCGAAGGTCTAGATGAGGGACCGGTACTTTTGTCTGAAACGGTCCGCATTGAACCGCTCGATACGTCCGGCAGCCTGCATGAGCGCTTGGCCGCCGTGGGAGCCAATCTGGCTCCGCGCGCCCTTGCGGCGGTGGAACGCGGCACGGCGATCGAGACGGCCCAGCCCCTCGACGGCGTCACCTATGCCAAGAAGATCAAGCCAGCAGAGGCCCGCATCGACTGGTCCTTGCCGGCCGAGCAGGTCGATTGTCATATTCGCGGCCTGTCACCCTTTCCAGGGGCTTGGTTTGAGGCGCCCGGTGACAAGGGCCCTGTGAGGATCAAGGCCCTGCTGTCACAGGCCCTGCCAGCCTCGGGTACGCCGGGTGAGGTTTTGGATGATCAGCTATTGATCGCCTGCGGCACCGGCGCGGTCCGGCTCTTGCGGGCGCAGCGCGAGGGCAAGGCTGCGCAAGAGGCCGAGGTTTTTGTGCGCGGCTTTGCGCTGACTTCTGGAACGCGGCTCGTCTGATGCCGCGCTACCGCCTCTTGGTCGAATATGACGGACGCCCCTATCGCGGCTTTCAGGCGCAGGAGCGCTTGCCCTCGATCCAAGGGGCCATTGAGAAGGCCGTTCTGGGCTTTAGTGGCCAAAAGATTCGCCTTATAGGGGCGGGCCGGACCGACACCGGCGTCCACGCTACCGGACAGGTGATCCATATGGATCTGGAGCAGGACTGGCGCCCCGCCGTGGTGCGCGATGCCCTTAATGCCTATCTGATGCCCCAGCCGATCTCGATCCTTGAGGCGAAGAAGGTTGCCGATGATTTCCACGCCCGCTTTTCGGCCACGGGACGGCGTTATCTCTACCGCATCCTCAACCGGCGCAGTCCCCCGGCCATCGATCAGGGCCGGGTCTGGCATGTGCGCCGTCCCATCGATGTGGAGGCCATGAATGAGGCCGCGCAGGTCCTAGTTGGCCATCACGATTTTACCACCTTTCGCGACATGCAATGCCAGTCCAGATCACCTCTTAAGACGCTTGATGTGGCGCGGGTCTGGCGTGAGGGCCAAGAGGTGCATCTGGTGTTCGAAGCCCGCTCGTTCCTGCACCGTCAGGTCCGTTCCATGGCCGGAAGCCTTTGTCAGGTCGGTATTGGGCGCTGGACAGCGCAGGATATCAGAGCCTTGCTCGAAGCCCGCGATCGCCAAGCCTGCGGTCCCGTGGCCCCAGCCGATGGGCTCTATCTGACGGGTGTGGGATATTGAGGGGGTTTTGCCTAACCACCTTAAAAGGCCGCAAAATACCCTAAAATAACCTGTTCGTAGATGCGGGTCAGATCTTCGATCTCTTGAACAGGGGTGCATTCGTCGACCGCGTGCATGGTCGCTCCGACCAGGCCCAGCTCGACGACGGGGCAGAGCTTGCGCAAGAACCGGGCGTCGGAGATGCCGCCGGTGGTAGACAGGATCGGCACCTCGCCGGTTACGGACTTTACCGCCGCTGCCAGCACATCGACAAAGGCTCCCGGCTCTGTGATGAAGGCGTTACCGGTCAGGACAGGCTCTAGGCTCACGGTTCCGTCAAAGCCCATCGCGGCCTTGGCGCAGGCCCCCTCCAGCCACGCGATCAGGCTGTCACCATCATGCAAGGGGTTGAAGCGGATATTGAGCCGGGCCGTGGCCTTGGCGGGAATGACATTGGTGACGGGATTGTCCACGTCGATGGTCGTGACCTCTAGGTTCGAGGCGGGGAACCGGGGGTGTCCCTGATCGAGCACATGGGCCTGAATATCGGCCAGCAGGCGGATCAGAACAGGAATCGGATTGGCGGCCTGATGGGGATAGGCGACATGGCCCTGGACGCCCTCGACCGTGATCCAACCATTGAGACTGCCGCGCCGCCCGATCTTGAGCTGGTCGCCGAGCCGCGCGGCACTTGTCGGCTCGCCGAGCACCACATGATCGATCGTCTCGCCCTCAGCGGCCAAGGCCTCAACGACGGGGCCGGTGCCATGGATGGCCTTACCCTCTTCATCGCCGGTGATCAAAAAGGACAGCGAACCAGGAACCTCGCCCTTAGCCAGAACGCGGCTGACGGCGGCGGTCCAGGCGGCGATTGAGCCCTTCATATCCACGGCCCCGCGCCCATAGAGCACGCCGTCAATGATCTGGGCCTCAAAAGGCCCGGTGGTCCAAGCCGCAGCATCGCCGACCGGAACCACATCGGTGTGGCCGGCAAAGGCCAGGTTTGGCCCGCCGGTGCCGCGCCGCGCATAGAGGTTCTCAATGCCCTCAAACGGCATGCGGCGGCAGGCAAAGCCAAGGTCGGACAGGGCCGACTGCAAGACATCCATAGCCCCGGCATCTGCTGGGGTGACAGAGGGGCGCCGGATCAGGGCCTGCGCAAAGGCGACGGGATCAAGGGTCATGATCTTGAGTTAGCGTGCTAAGGCCGATGAGGGAAGGGGTGGGGCGGTGATAGTGTCTCTGCGACCCTAGCCAATCCGCTGCGTCGGTAGCCAGGCCCGCATCCGTTCGACCGCGTCGCGCAGCTTGTCTAGATGGGTGGCATAGGACAGGCGCAGATAGCGTTCGGGTGCGGCGGCACCAAAATCGAGGCCGGGGGTCATGGCAACGCCGATCTCCTGCAGCATGTGATGGGCAAAATGGGTGCTGTCGGTGCTAAAGGCGCTGCAATCCAAATAGACATAGAAGGCCCCGTCGGGTTCGACCGGAACGCCAAAGCCCAAATCTTTGAGGGCTGGGACGATATAGTCACGGCGGGCTTTAAACTCGTCCTTGCGCTGGCGATAGATGGCCATGGATTCAGGCTTGAAGCAGGCCAGGGCCGCATGCTGCGCCAAGGCCGAGGGGCAGATGAACAGGTGTTGCGCCAATTTCTCGAAGGTAGAGACAAAGGCGGGCGGTACGATCAGCCAGCCCAGCCGCCAGCCGGTCATGTTGAAGAACTTGGAGAAGCTGTTGGTGACGATGATGTCATCGCCATATTCCAGCGCCGAGCGGGCGTGGCCGTCATAGGTCAGGCCCAGATAGATCTCATCGACAATGGTGAAGCCGCCCTTGGCGCGCACGGTCTCAATGATCTTGCCCAACTCTTCAAAGGGGATGGAGGTGCCGGTGGGGTTGGCGGGGGAGGCGATCAAGGTACCGCGCACCCCTTCGCTCCAATGGGCTTCAATGAGATCGGCGGTCAGTTGAAAGCGAGTTTCGGGGCTGACCGGGATCAGGGTTGGGACCCCGTCAAAGGCGTTGATATATTGGCTGTTACAGGGATAGGTCGGATCGCTGAGCAGCACCTTGTCGCCCGGATTGACCAGAGCGCAGGCCGCCAGCGTCAGGGCCGCAGATGCTCCCGCCGTCACCACCACCCGGTCAGGGGCAATATCGACCCCATATTCGGTCTTATAATAGTGCGCGATGGCCTCGCGCAGAGGCGTGATGCCAAAGGCTTGGGTATAGGCGGTTTTCCCGGCAAGGGCGGCCTGGGTCAGGGCCTCGATGACAGCGGGCGGAGCCGTAAAGTCTGGCTCGCCGATGCTCATATTGATGATAGAGCGACCCTGCGCCTCCAGCGCCAATGCCTGCTTGACCAACTCCATCGCGTAGAAGGGAAAGAACCGATCTGTGCGGTTTGCGAGGGGCGGTAGGGCAATGGTCATAAATCGCACTCAATGAGGATGTAATCGGGCCCCTCTAGCATGCGGGCGAGCCGATGGCTTGCGTGGGACGAAAATCCATCCTTAGGAGGACCTGTGCCATTTTGCGGATGTCCTCGGCCGCTGCCGCTCCTGTCTTCGCCCGCTTCAAACTTCCAGATCCGCAAGTTGCGCCAACCGCTCGCGAAAGCCTTTGGCGATGGAACCTGCAATGGAGGTCGGAAAACCTGCCGGAAGCGCCGCAAGGGTTTGGTCAAGTGCCGCTGAGCCTGTAGCCTGCAATTGCTCGAAGATTTCCAAGATGGTGGCCTGCACCATGCCGATCTTGGGGGCCATCTGGATGAAATGGCGAGGAACGATGGTGTCGATCTCGTAGTGGCGATGGGTACCCACAGCCATGGCCAACTTCATTCTGTTTTTGCGAATAAGCCCAGTATCGACATAGGGCTGCGCAGACAGGACATCATAAAGCCGTGTCATGCCGTAGCCGCCCCCAGGAAAAAGGGAAATGCTGAAATTTTTGGCGTGCCCATCGGTTGCACCAAGTAACCAAAATACGACGAGTGTTTTCAGAAAGGTGCGTTGATCGGCGAGACCCTCATCGCTTCCGGCCAGCAGGCGGGAGATATCCCGGATGCCAGGGCCGCCGTCCTTCTCATATTTTCGCGTGCTAGGAACCGATAGGGCTTGGCAGCAATCCTCTTGCGGCAGGCGTAATAGGCGCCCGTCCTCAGTCCAAAGACGGTCAAACCGTTCGACGATCAAGACCGTCCTATCGCTAAACTTGGCCATCTCGACCTCAGCGGTTGGCAGGCCAAGCGCCTTGGTCAGCTTGAGGCAAAAATATTCGTTCTCGACACTATTGAACAGCTCAACGCCGTTGGGCAGCTGGCCAATTTGAGGCTTGAAAATATGAGTTGTCGCAGTGGTCCCAAGAGGCTTCATCCACCGGCCCTTAAATTTTAGGAAGGCCGTCTTTTCCTGTGCCCCTGCGATAGAAATTCTAAAATTGTTATCGTCCTGGATCCCAAGTGGGGCCGTGACGAGGTGGTTCAAAATCTCAGCTATGTCCTCATCACTGACCGGGGCCCCTTGCACAGATCCAGCAAGACCGGGTTCATCATCGCCGACGAGAAACTGCAATGCGCCAACACAATCGCGGCCCAAGGCGGCTAAAAGACTGTAGGCGTCAATACCATCTGCACGGACAAGGCCAGCGATGCGCTTTCGGGTCGCGTCGTTGTCAGGAAGCAAATTGTCAAAGACAGCGATCACATCATCGCCAACATAACGATCCTCTCGCATTGGAAGCGATAAGGAGACCGGCAGAGCCCTATCCCAACGCAGCCACGATGTAGCGTACTGGAAGTCTATTGCCCCGGACGATGCGCGGTTCAATCGGCCCACCCGCCGACCGTTGAGAAAGACCCCGAGGGGTGGAAATTTACGATGGCGCGCCATTAGAATAGATCGCCAAAGCTTCGAACGTCCCCCTTGCTGCGCGGACGCACGACCATTTCCAATTCCAACGCATTCAGTATCGAGAACACCGTGTCTAGGCTCATGCCGCTCTGGCCGGTCTCATGATCGGAGATCGTCGCTTGTCGTTTGCCAATGATCGCACCCAGCTGAGTTTGTGTGTGTCCAGACTGCTTGCGGCATCGACGAAGGACCGCGCCGAGCTGTTTTCCATTGCGAGAAATATGTTCCAAAGGCGCCACCTTTCGAGGGAAATATACGATTATCCGACTATAACGTCGATATACTATTTTACGTATATATACGATATATACCTTAAATCGTATATAGTATAATTATACGTCTAGAAGTATAATTGGTGTTGAGC
>JBBARR010000031.1:0-29841 GCA_040399645.1 Caulobacteraceae bacterium
AGAGCTCTGGGGGCTATTGCCGGAGCAGCTGATGCGCCTCAGCGGTTACTTGAAGCGCCATCAAGCCGAGTACTACCGCCGCCTATCGGCCATCCGCACAGACGGTGACTGGGAAGGATGGGTTTGCTTTTTTCTAGAGGGCATAGCCGTTGCATCCGTTGATGCAGAACGCGGCATCGTTGATGTGGCCAGCCTTATCACAGCGGACCGCAAGCGCCTTCTCGCCTCTCCTAAGGCCGGACCGATCAGCTACCGCCTGTTCGAACTCTTGCCGATGATGCCCCACCTTAGCGTCGAGCACGTCCGCCAACGGCTGGCGACAACCTTCCCGACGGCGAGCGCCGCCGTAAGATTGCTGCAAGATCTCGGCATAGTGGTTGAACTCACAGGCCAAAAAAAGAACCGTATCTACCGATACCAAGCCTATGTGAACCTGCTTGCGCGGTAGGGACTGCCAGCGGGCTGCAGAGCAACTTTCGACAGGCCACAGCGCTGATCTCTTCAAAACCAATCTCAAGGATAAGGATGGCAAACGGGAATTGTGCTGATCCCGTGCAATCCCCAACTGCCCAAGGCCATAGTCTTGGAAAGGATTGGTGGTGGTGTAGAGCGATCTCACCAGAGACTGAGAACTGTACAGTCTCCCCCACGTCGACAGGCTTCTTGTGCCTAGACTATTGCCGGGCGGTCAGGTCGGTTTAACCGGCTATCAAATTAGGCAGTCGCGACGACGCGTAACGACTGTGCGGGACAGAAAAAACTCTAGAAATTTCCAGGTGGCCTCATCATGGTCGAGGTGATGGGTCAAGATGCCGAGGGGTTCGTCCCAAGCCCCAAGGCGGCGGCGGATGGCTAGCAGCCGTCTGGCCCTGAGGGCGAGCCTTAGGGTTCCACGAAATCTCGCTGTTGGTTTCCAGCGCATCAGGTCCAGGTGGGTATCAATCCTGATCGGAGGCTGACCCATTTGGCGCATCTGCCCATGGCAGGACAGTTCCAAATCGTGCAACGCCAGGGCCTTTTCGAGGGTTGGATGGAGATTGTTCCAAGGGGGCACGAAAGCGGTTGGAGCCAATCCCACCTGCTTCAGGTCGCGTTTAATGAGGCTAAGTCGCGCTGACACATCCTTCAGCGTGTCAGTGTCGATAATTTCTCCCGAGGGCCCACCCGGCTCAGCTCGGTTCTCGTGGCAAAATCCGTGTATTGCGATTTCAAGAGTCTCATGCCGACCGACGAGCGCGGCTATGGCGGCCAAATCTGCGTCAGGCACGGTCGCGAGGGTCAGGGGTGCGCCGTAGCGCTTCGATAGGTCTAGCAACCGGGTGAGCGCTGCGCTGGGGCGGCGCGTATCATCATCGCGCCACCAGAACCTTGGACGGTGCCCAGCGCGCGCCCAGAGGTGAAGTTCTAACCCCAAAGCCGCCGCAAATAACAATCTTTGGACCGACAACAATATGTGTCCTTTAGCCTTAACTGTCCGAGTGGATCCCTTTTGGCTTAATAGCGCTAACTGTGTGCTGCGTCATAGCCGCCTGCTTAATCTGGTTCAGATGCCGAATTTCTCTCGCCCTGAAATTGGAGAGCAGGGGATAGAGGCCAGCCATCACCGCGATCAGAAAGCCCAAATCACCCTCCCGATAGCCTTTGCGCGACAGGTAGCATTTGAAAAACCGGCGGATGCCGCGAAACCCGTCATTCCACAGGCCCTTGATCTTGCCGGACTCGGCTAGGTCTTGCCCCCTCAGGGTCGTGTAGCGGATCAGGCGCTGGTACATGTCTTCAATATTATCATCGACCTTGTGCAAAATGGCGCTGCGCAGCTTGCCACCATAAAGGCCTTGGAATTGAGTGCCCGGATGAACCCGTTCCGATTTCCAACTCTTGGCACCCTTGCGAAACAGCCTTGCGACGGAGGAGGCACCGAAGGACCCGCCCCAGCCATGTCTAACCAGTCGCTCGCCAATGAAATTATCTACCGGCACCTGGTACCAGTCTCCGGCCCGGCCTGAAGCCAGGACTGTTCGAATTTCTTTGGCCAAAGCCGGAGGCACACCCTCGTCAGCATCAATTTCCAAGATCCATTGACCGTTACAGGCCGCAACACCGGCGGCTTTTCTCAGCCCTTCGATCGGAAAAATGCCTGAAATGACCCGAGCGCCCATCTGCCGCGCAATGGCCTCGGTGCGGTCCGTGCATCGGTCGGCAATCACGACGACCTCATCGCAAAAGGCGAGATTTGCCAAACATTCGGCAATCCGCCCCTCTTCATTGTGTGCGCAGACAAGTCCAGACAGTACCGGCATAAACGGGTCCTTAGATCGTCGGAACGATCTTTCATGACCGCGCCTATCTAGGAGACGCCGCCAACGCACCTTGCCCCCCAACGGTAGCGATAATTTCTATGCGGCAAAGGCAGCGCGATCAGAACTCTCGCGTTAGGGTCAAACGCCATGTTCTAGGGCGCGGCGGCGTCACTTGCCTCACCTGGCCGAAGGTAAACGGGTTTCCATAGGCAAAGGTGTCGTTTGAGGCGTTTGTCGGATTGCTAAGACTGAGGGCCGATTGCCAAGAACCAGACTTGATCTCAGCCGTCAACTTGCCGGTGATATATCGCGCAACGGTTGGCGAATAGCGAGGATCGAAGGTCAGGCGTGAACTGCCGACATATCCCACCTGAGAGGTTAGGACGAGGCTGGTTTTGGGGCCAATGCTGCGTTCATAGCGCGCGAAGGCTCCGGCGGACAGGTCCGGAACACCCGGCAAGGCATTTTCAAACTGAGTACCTGAAGTACCAGCAGTTCGATTGCGATGCGGTTTATCGAATAGCGCATTGAGCGAGACGGTGAGGTGCTCATTTGGCCGATAGGTGGTTTCCAACTCGACGCCGGTATTTTCGGCATCACCGACATTGGACGTATAGGACAGGCCTGAGCTTAGATATTGGTCGGTTTGAATATCCGTCCAAATGACGTGGAAAACGGCCGCTTGCAGCGAGATGTTCGGTTGGCGCGTACTGAACTTGATTCCAAGTTCAAAATTCCTCAAATGGTCCGGCTTGAACGTCGCTTGGAGTGCATTGGGCGATCGAAGTCCGCCGGAGTTAAACCCACCTGACCGATAGCCGTCTGAAACGAGGAAATAGACGAGACCATCATCGAGTTTCCTTTGGATGGAGACCTTGGGTGAAAACCCTTGAAAGGTCAGATGTTTATCCAAATTTCGAGGCGTTGACGATGACGAGGTTTGGATTTTGGCTTGGGTCGCCACCCTTGTCTCAAAGGCTCGCCCACCCACGGTCACGGACCAATCCGAATTGAGATCGTAGCTTAACTCTCCGTAGCCGGCCAGTTCGCGCCGTTGGTCTTGCCGGTCCTCAAGATAGAGTCGTCTCGAGGCTATGGCGGTGGTTCTTGCCCGCAATTCTCCGCCATTATGATCATCGCTCAGCAGGCCATAGAGGCCAAGCAGCCATGTCAAACGGCGCTCATCTGGCGAGGTGAGGACCAGATCTTGCGACAGGAGCCTGATCCGATTGGACTCATCAAAGAGGCCTACCCCGATGGCATCTGTATCGTCGGCCTGAAGCGCGGCGGTGGCATCATATCGGCTAGCGAAATAGTGGTCGACATACCCAGTTGATGCCTTGACCTGACCCCATGCCAGATCGCCTATGAGAGAGAAGGCTCCTTGGTGTAACCGATTGACGTGGGTCTCTCTAACCTGATTGGCACGTCGCTGCCCGCCGAGGTTGGGCGTCGTATATTGGGTATCGTTGGATCGTAGATCTTGCAGGGCCGTAGACAGGCTCAAGGCCCAAGATGGATTGAGCTGAACGCCAATACTGGCTCGCCCGCCCTGTCTCAGCGTCTTGTCGACGTTGGAAAGGCGCAGGGTGATGTCATCAACATAGCCGCCGTCCACGTCGCGATAGGCCGCAACGCGCAGTGCCGAACGGCCTTCAATCAGCGGCATATTGACGACCGCTTCTAGCTTTTGACTGGGAGCGCCCGACTTGGTGACAGCCAGCTGGGCTGAAATTCGACCAAGTGTCTCCTCAAGGTTTGGCCTGTTGCTGACAATGCGATAGACTCCACTGAGCGATCCACTGCCATAGAGTGCTCCTTGCGGCCCTCGCAGGACGCCCACCCGCTCGACATCGATTAATCGCAGGTCAGGGTCAGGCGCATTAAAGGTCAGGGGCACATCATCCAGATAGGTGGCAACGGTCTGTTGAGTTCGGCCGGTAAAGGCCCCGTCAGACAGACCGCGAAGGATGATCTTGTTTCGGGCTGCGCCTAGATTGGTGGTGAAAAAGCCTGCGGCCTGCTCGGAAATATCACTGGTTTGGACCGAGCCGGTGTCCTGCAAACGAGCAGCCGTGACAATACTATAGGCCCCGGCGATCTTGCGCAGACGCATTTTGCGTTTGGTCGCGTTGACGACGACGTCCTCGATGGCTGAGGTGTGGCTCAGGTTCGAAGCGGCTTTCGCTTCAGCCACCTTAACCGGGGTTGAGACAATGACCACGGTGTTGGCATCATGGATGGTGAAGCTGCAGTCACTGTTGGCCGTCAACCGTTTAAGGGCCCGCTCAAGGCTGAGCAGTCCATGCAAACTTGGAGCCGTGCCATGACAAAGGGCGCTGCCCCCTAGGGTGATATGGGTTTGGCTTCCAAGATCAATCAGGGCCTCGGACCGCTGCTTTGCCGGTATATTTAGGAAATAGGCGCGTTGTGCGGCCCATGTGGGACTGACAACTATTGCCGCCATGACCAGTCCGAATACCGCCTTACGGGCTAGCCTGCTGGCTCGCCCCATCAGTCTTTCTCCGAACGGCTATCGCGTCGTAAGAACAATCCCATCACCCTTGTCGGAGATCGTGAGCGGCAACAGGGCGCTCAGTCGTTTGACCATGGCTGTTTGTGTGTCGACGATCAAGACACCTGATAACCGCACCTTACCGGTTTGTGCATTGCCCAATTGAATGGGTCTGTCAAATTGGCGGTTTAAATCCGCAACCACGACGGAGAGGGGCTGATCGCGATAGATGAGGCGACCGGTTCGCCAACCAGAGGCTTCGCCATTTCTCGCCAAGCTGACATTGATGAGGCCCATTTTCGGATCGTAGGAAAGGGCCTGTCCCGGACGCAGACGATAATGTCTTGAGCCTGCGGAGGGCATCGGCTGGACATCGACGATGCCGCGTTCAACGCAAACCACCAATAGGCCATCTCGGTTCTTCACGTCAAAAGCCGTCCCGACCACCCGGATCTGGCTATGTCCTGCCTCAATGATAAAGGGCCGCCGAGGATCTTTGGCGACATCGAAATAGGCCTCTGCGTCCTTCATTCGAACCTGTCGGCGCGTCCGATCGAAATCGACTGTTAGTCGGGAGGCCGCATTAAGGTCGATGCGCGACCCGTCAGATAGCAATACTGTTTTATGCGCTCCGACGGCGGTCGCGTAGGCAGTCTCTGGCGCGACATGGACCTGAGATTGCCAGATCAAGCCAGCGCCGATCAGGAGGCTGGCGAGGGCCGCGCCCATGACTGGCCAGCGCCAAGTCTTTGGGCCAACGGACAGGTTTATCGCTCTGGTCGGCAATGGTGCCGCCTGGATTATCTCGGGCTCATAACCGGCCAGTTGAAGGTCCATCAACAGGGCTGCATCATAGGCGCGGGCATGATACTGCGAAGCCGACAACCACGCGTCAAAAGCCAACCAATCTGCGGGGCTGACAGTGGACCGTTGCAGGCGCACAAGCCAATTGATGGCAATTTCGCTATCTGTGGGTTGGGTCTTCACAACCGGGCACTCCGCCAGTTCACCGTATAGGACTGACTATAAGACGTCACTAAAGTGGCGCAGCCTCCTGTCTTTTTTCTTATTTCTCGCGAGGTCATTAGTTTCGAGCCTGGATCAGGCGTTTTAAGGCCGCGCTAATGTGCTTTTCGACGGTGCTTTGGCTGATGCCCATCACCTCAGCTGTTTGGGCTTGAGATCGTCCTTCGAGTTTGTGAAGCCTGAAGGCCTGCGCCACCTTTTGCGGAAGCTCATCGACCCGCTGGATCAGAGCCGCCAGCTGTTGACGTGCCGCTAGGGCGGCCTCCGCAGAAGGCTCATCCGCCAGAACCTGACCTTGAGAACTGGTTATATAGCCCTGTAGCCAAACCGCATCGCGCGCTGCGGCGCGTTTCTGGCTTCTGAGGCGATCGAGCATCAGATGGTTGGCCATTTGAAACAGCAGGGCGGATGGATTTTCTCCGACCTCTTGATTTTCTAGCCGTTCAATCTTGAAAAATAGATCTTGGATAAGGTCTTCAGCTTCGGACATAGACCTCAAACGGGCCGCAAAAACCCGCACCAGATTGGCCCGTTTTTCGGCATAGGTCTCCAACAGCGATTCTGATTTCACTGGTATTTTCTGCGATGCTGAAGCAAGTTTTGGCAGCGCGCTGCTCCGTACAATCTTAATCTCTGTCTATAACAACTTGTTGCAAGACGTCTAGAATGGCGCGGTTCGACAGGGTGTGGCTAGCGGTGCCTGTGGCTCGGCACTGCAATATGGTGTGCAGTCGCCACCGCACCTGTGCAGGATAATTTCTGATCATTATCAATTGCAACAGCGTCAGACGGCTTTGCGGCCTGACCGATCGTTTCATCCGTCCATCCCACCAAACCGACAGGTTGGTCATGACCCGATTTCACTAACCGTGACGCTGAAGGCTAGGGTTGCGGCTACCTGTAAGGCCTTGCCCAATTGTATCGCGGCCTTGCTGCCTTCCAGCTCCACAATGAAGCTCACGCCAATGCCAACGCCAACGCCGGCGGAGCCGGTGAGCTGATCTTGCCATAACCCTTGCGCTCTGCGAGCAGCGCGAATGGCTTGGCCGAAGTGTAATGTGTCGAGATGATACCAGCTTAACTCCCTGTCCGAAATCCAGGCGCCACCTCAGAGTGCAGCGGTTCCATAAAAGGCCACGACCGCCCACGTGAACGCCCGCTGGTTCACGCTCGTATAATGATCGATGAAAGAAGGGCCGCGGGTGGGCTTTGCGCGCAGCGCCGCGACGATCTGGTGGGTGATCGCGCCGAGCACGGTCACGGCAAGCAGGCCGTGCACGATCAAGCCTGCGACCATCATATTCAGCCCCCAGAGTCGGTTGATGGCCCTGTTCGGGATCGCGTTTGTTAGCGCAGTTTCGATATTGATCGGCGCCCGTACCGCAAGTCAAGATTTTCCTACTATGTGGATTAATGCTTCAATTATTGGAAATCTGGTAGCGTCCTGACCAACCGTAACCGGTCGTACCAACCCAATAATCAACCCCTTCTGCGCGTTTGACCGGTTATCCGAGGTGATGAGTGTCGGGGTGACGATGGGCGTGAAGTCCTTACAGCCGCCGAGCAACGCACGGGACCGCGCCAAGTTCAACGCCGAGATCCCCAGAGCGTGGGTCGATAGGCCCTGCCGATTCATCGTCTCTATCGGGAGGGTGCCTATTAGACTGGAATTAAGGCTTGTGCGGAGCTTCTCTTGACAGAGTTTGTATTAAATGTAGAAAAGTAATACCATATATTGGGATAGATAAAACGGCGACGGCAAGGCGATCGGAACGGCGGGGGAAGTCTATTCTCCGCTCCTGGCTGGCACCCACCGAACAATTGAATCGAGCGCGGCCGATCAATCGGTCCGCCGCCGAGTTAGAAGGGGGAGACCAATGATTTCTGCCATTCGTGAGACGACGACGCTTCGGCGCGCGCTACTCTGTTCATCGCTAATCACAGCGGCGGCGATGCTCGCCGCGTTGCCGAGCACCGCACTGGCGGCCGCGGCCGCTCCAGCTGCCGCCGACGTCAACGAAGTCATCATTACCGGATCACGCCTGATCACCGATGGTACCCGGGCGCCCACACCGGTGACCGTGCTCACCTCCGAGCAACTCCAACTTGCAGCCCCCCGGTCGATGGTCGATGGACTTTTGCAATTGCCGAGCTTCAAGGGCTCACCCAGCGTCCAGAACCAGGGTACCGGCACGACGGGTAGCAACGGCGCAGCCTATCTGAACCTTCGCACCCTCGGTACGCAGCGCACCCTGGTCCTACTCGATGGTCGACGCGTCGTGCCCGCCTCATCGGCCGGCAGCGTGGACGTGTCCCTGATCCCTGAAGCGCTGATCAAGCGCGTTGACGTCGTCACCGGCGGTGCCTCTGCGGCCTATGGCTCCGACGCCGTGGCCGGGGTGGTGAACTTTTTGCTCGACACCAAGTTCGTCGGCCTCAAGGGCACGGTCCAGGCTGGTATTTCTCAGCAAAGCGACAATGCCAACTACAAGGTCAGCGGTGCTTGGGGCGGCAGCTTTATGGGCGAGCGCTTGCATCTGACAGCCAGCGGCGAGCACTATAGCAGCGACGGTGTGAAGGCCGCGCAGTCGAGGGACTGGGTCAATAAGGCCATCAGTAACATCACCAACCCTGCGGTTTCCGCTACCAATCCAGCGTCTGCGACCAATCCTAAGACTATCGTCGTTACCCAGCCCTATTCGTCGATCGCGGCGCTTGGCGGCCTAATCACCAATACCTCGCTTCGCGGCACAACCTTCAACTCAGATGGCTCTGCGCGCGCCTTCCGTTATGGCGCACTGACCAGCTCGACCCAGATGTCTGGCGGCGATGGCTATAACCCAAGCCTGCTCTTAACCCTGCAGCCGCGCCAGCAGCGCGACGTGGCCTTTGCCCACGCCCTCTTCGACGTGAATGACAACCTGTCGATCTTCGCTGAAGGCACGGCGGCCCGTAACTTCGTTGAATATAACAGTCTGCCGACCTTTGAGCTTTCCAATACCGCCTTCACCATCTTCGCCGATAACGCCTATCTGCCGTCTTCGGTGCGCGCAGCCATGGTCGCAGGGTCTATTCCTTCGGTCTCGGTCGGCCGGATCAGCCCTGACTTCGCAATCCCCCACATGGACGCGATCTCCAATACCCGGTCCTTCTCCGCGGGCTTCAACGCCAAGTTGGCCGGCAGTTGGGGAGTGAACGGTTACATACAATCGGGCCGCAACCACGCCAATTACCAAACCTCAGACGACCCAATGTCGAGTGAGCTCTATCGGGCAGCCGATGCCGTCCTAAACCCAGTCAACGGGCAGATTGTCTGCCGCTCGACGCTTAACGACCCAAATGACAAGTGCGTGCCCCTCAACATCTTTGGCAATGGCAATGCTTCGGCGGCGGCCAAGAGCTACATTACCGGCATCGCCATCCAGGATGTTCACGTCAAGCAGGACGTTGCCGAAATCGCGATGCACGGCGACCTCTTCCAGCTTCCAGCCGGTCCTATCGCGATCGCCTTTGGTGCGGGCGTGCGAAATGAAGAGTTCACCCAGACCACAGATGCGCGCTCCAAGCAGATCCGAACCGGCGTGGTCCAGCTGTCCAATGGCACGCCCTACACAATCCGCGGTTTCCCTACCGGTCTGATCAACACTCTGGGCGGATTTGAACGTACCAACCCGCAGCCGACCGCGGGTAAGTACGATGTGAAGGAGGTCTTCGCGGAAGCGCAGGCTCCTCTGCTGGCAGACGTTCAGACGGCCAAGTCGCTGACCCTTAATGGCGCCGTGCGCTATACGGACTACTCCACCAGCGGCGGGGTCACCTCGTGGAAGGTTGGAGCGGTCTATCAGCCCGTCGATGGGTTGACGCTGCGGGCTACCCGCTCGCGTGACATCCGCGCGCCAAACCTTGGCGAACTTTACCAAGGCTCCAGCCAAGGCACCTCGACGGTAACCGATCCTCAGAACAACCGCGCCGCAGTAAATGCCCTTACCGGCGCGGTCGGCAACACCAAATTGACCCCTGAACTGTCGAACACCACGGTGTACGGCTTTGTCGCCCAGCCGTCGTTCCTTCCGGGCTTCAGTCTCAATATGGACTATTTCAATATCGATATTGCCGACGCGATCTCGGCTCTGAGTGCTCAGCAGGAGATCGATCTTTGCGCGCAGGGCGCCACGGAACTTTGCGGGTTCGTTCAGCGCAATGCTGGCGGCATCATTACCCGCGTCCAGCTGCCCTACTTTAACGCAGCCAAGCGCGTGACCCGCGGCGTCGATACCGAGGCCTCCTATAGTATGCCGCTGTCCAGGCTCTCTGACGGTTGGGATGGGACGCTAAACTTCCGCGCGCTGGTGAACTATATCAGCAAGTTCCAGACCCAAGTTCAGGGCGCAGCCCCCCTCGAGCTGGCCGGTGATATTGGCAACAGTCTGCCCAAGTGGAGCGGCCTATTTAGCGCTCAGCTCGAGGTCGGGCGCACCCAACTGTTTGTCCAGGAGCGCTGGGTCGGTTCAGGCAAGTTCTCCAACACTCTGGCGGCCATAGACATCGACCATAACCATGTCGATCAAGTGTTCTACACAGACACGACGCTGACCTACGACATTACCCAAGACAAGCGCGTTGTCGGCTTCCTGACCATCAACAACCTGCTCGATCGCGATCCAGAGCCTACGCTTGGCTTTCTGATCGCCGGTGCCAGCTTCGGCAACCGGGGCCTCTACGACCTTATTGGGCGTACCCTCACCACGGGCCTTCGGCTTCGCTGGTAAAGGACCTGCGGGGCTGTCCGGGTCATTCCGGACAGCCGAGCGGGGTGTCATCGTCCCGTCCCGGCAAGGGCCGGGTGATCACGGTCCCATAAAGCAGTATTAAAGTTCACATTGTGTGATGGTCTAAATCTCGTTGAACTGAAGACGTCGCTGCCTAAGCCCTCTGGGCTGCTGCAAAAACCCAAAAGCCGGGCAGCGCTCCAGCGCTTTCGCCCTAACCGAGGAGGATGACTATCTTGCGCAGATTATTCCTAGCGGCCGTCTCCTGCGGTGCTATCGCCGCCGCCATCGCTATGCCCTCCGCCGCCGCAGAAAAGGCGCTGATCGACGCCAATGGTGCGCCTTGCATCGAGGGCAAGTTGGACGGTGCGCTGCAATGTATCCCAAACACCATTGCCAACAGTACCGCAGATCGACCGTACCGTAACGCAGGTGCCTCCGATGGTCGCCTCACCGGCCGCATCGGCAAAGGCTTCCAGCGGCGGTCCCGTGAACTTCTCTATGCCGCGGTCCCGGGCAGCATTGTGGTCTTTGATGTCGCCAACGGTAACGCCAACACCCCTCCGGCATGGCGTTTTGTGAAGCGTATCACTTTCGAAGACCCTGCCGCTCCGCTGTACTCGGAATCCATCTCGGCCATGATGGCTAATCCGGCCACCAATATGATCTATGTCTCTACCCGTGGGCACCTGATCGCCATAGATCTGCTGACCGAGAAGGTGGTTTGGAAAAACGCCTATGAGCCGGGCACCTGTTGCGAGCGAGGCGCTGTCACGCCGGACGGCAAGACCTTGGTCCTTGGCTCTGATCTGAAGAACTTCCACTATGTGCTTGATGCCACTACCGGTGCGATTAAGGGGAAGATTCCAACCCCGATGTCCATGTTCAATCACAACATGAACCTGAGCGCTGACGGCAAGACCGATTTTGCGGCACCCAATGGCGTCACCATGACGATCGCCGATGTGGAAACGATGAAACCGGTCAAGACGATTACTTTCTCCGACCATGTGCGGGTATTTGTCATCAATCACGACGCCTCACGCGTCTACGCCAACCTCAACAATCTCATGGGCTTCGAGATCGCTGACGTGAAGACCGCCAAGGTCATCAAACGGATCGAGGCCCCGGCTGAGATGTGGAAGGCCAAGTGGGCCGATCCGAACCTGCAGTTCTATGGTCACGGTGCACCGCACCACGGTATCGCCATGCTGCCGGACGAAAGCGAAATCTGGATTCCAGATGCCATCAATGACCAGGTCCTGGTTTTCGACAATACCGGCGAATGGCCTGTGCTCAACATGGCCAAAGCCTTCAAGTCCAACGGTCAGCCAAATGGCTGGATCACGGTCGGCTTGGACGCAAAATACGCCTATATGGCATCGGGCGATGTGGTCGACGTGGCCACCCACAAGATTGTCGGCCAATTGAAGGACGAGTTCGGTCGCTGGATGGATAGCGAGAAGGTCGTTGACATGACGTTCGACGAGAACGGCAAGCTCATCCAAGCCGTCAACCAGTTCTCGCAGGGCGATCCTAAGGCGGTGGCCAACCGCCTAGCCGCTCAGAAGCCTCGAACCAACCCGCAGGCGACCCACTAGTTGCCCTGCGAGGAGAGGCGGCGCCTCCCTGCGTCGCCTCTCCGCTGGTGCAAGGTTGGTGTTTGATGTCTATCATGAGCCCTATGCCGCCCTTAAGCGTCGATGACGCCGTCAAAGAAGCCGTTGGCCTACAGAGGGCCGGTCAGCTTTCGGCCGCCGAGCAACTCTATCGGCGCGCCCTTTTAGTGCGACCAGACCATCCCGAGGCTAACCACAATATCGGCATCATCCTGACCCAATCGGGTCAGCTTTCTGCGGCCTTGGACCATTTCAAGATGGCGCTGCAGAACGATGCTAGCCGCGAACTCTACTGGCTTTCCTACGGCCGGGCCTTGCTGATGGCGTGCCAACCGGCCAAGGCGGCCGCAATCCTTTTACAGGGTCGCACCCACGGCCTTTCAGGTCCGGCTCTTGATGATTTGCTTACCAAGGCTCAAGCTGCCGCTCCGGCAGCGCCGCCGTATGAGACGCCAGCCAACCATCTAGACCGCGCGGACGCGCTGGCTGAAGCTGGACGATTAGACGAGGCTGTCAGCGCCTATCGCCAGGCCTTGGATTTGGACCCAGACTTGGCCGATGCCCGCTATCACCTCGGCTCTGTACTCTCTGAGACCGGCGATATTGCCGAGGGCTTCGCGCACCTGATGCAACGCGCTCAGTTGCTCAAGGGGGCAAACGATGCCGCGGTGGGACCGGCAGCGCCGATCCATAAATCCAAACATGACCGCGAGCAGCGCGCCTATCTGACCGAACAGGGTTTTGCAGCGCCGGGCGCCGGACCCGTCTTCCACATCGGCGAGGCAAGCCGCCTTGCCGGGCTTGCTATAAACCCCTCCAACGCCACGCCTGAGTTGATGGCGCGATGGCGTGACAGCGTCCCGCAGGTGATTGTGATCGACAATTTTCTAACGCCGGCGGCGTTGGAGAGGGTTCGCGCCTATTGCGCCGCCTCCACCGTCTGGCGACGGGTCTATGAGGCTGGCTATATTGGAGCCACCCCGGCCGACGGCTTTGCCGCGCCCTTCCTGGCGCAGATCGCCGAAGAGATAAAAGCGGTCTATGCCGGCATTCTTGCGCCCCACAATTTCCACTATTTGGGAGCCTTCAAGTACGACAGCGAGTGGTCAACGGGCACAAATACTCACGCCGATCTATCGGCGGTGAACGTCAATTTCTACATTGCGCCGGACGAGGCGAACCTCGACCCGCAGACCGGCGGTATGGTGGTGTGGGATGTCGAAGCCGCCAGCGAGGTCGAGATGCGCCTATTTAACAGTGACGAGACGGCGCTTCGAGCCCATCTAGAACAGGCTGGTGCCAAGGCCACACGCATCGCTCACCGGGCCAACCGAGCTGTGATTTTCAAATCTAGCCTGTTTCATAAGACCGATGAGTGCCGGTTCGCCGAGGGCTACCTCAACAAGCGCATCAATGTGTCGTTGCTTTATGGCCAATGGGGCGCGCCGACAGGCTTTAATCCCAGTTTAGGAGACCGCCTATGAGCACACTCGCCTCCGCGGCCGTCACCGCCTCACCTCGACCGCGTCTTAATGTTGCCGCTACAATGAGGTTCATCATCACATTAGTCACTGGGGTCACTGGGGTCGCCGGGGCTGCCGCAGCTCAGGACCGCGACCCTAACCGGCCCGCTGTCGACGCCGTTTGCGGTCGGTGCCACGGTGCGGCCCAGTTTATGGATAAGCCGCGGTCTTGGGAGCGCTGGAACGACGTCTTCAACCAGATGACACGCATCGGGGCTTCTGGCACTGACAGGCAGCTTGAACAGGTGACGACCTACTTCCTAGACCACCTCACGACGCTCAGCATCAACACTGCCAACAGCGAGGAGTTGGCTTGGGTGCTGAATGTGAGCCAGGACGTGGCACAAGAGATCATCACGTGGCGCAACCAAAAGCCGTTCAAGAGCCTGGCTCAACTGGGCGACGTGCCCGGCGTTGATCGCGCTAGGCTTCAACGAATTCAGGCGCGTATTCTATTCTAATGCGTGACCAGTAAGCGCCCAACTATAGCGATTAATGACATGACGAACCGGCATTGCGGGAATGGTGTTGGTTTACTATGGGTTTGACGAGCCCTTTCCCATTTTATATAACCATATCCCAGATAATGAAAAAATTTACCCAACGCACCCGGGTGTGAAAAGGCCAATTTCAAATACTTCGCCGACCGCACGTCTGATCTCGACGCCTGCGGCTGATCTCCGTTATGGGCTAGGACACCAGATCAATGAAACTTTTGCGCTATGGGTCGCCCGGGCATGAACGTCCCGGCATCATGGATACAGACGGCTTTATCCGTGACCTGTCGGCCATCTTGCCCGACATTACGCCCAAGGATCTCTCGTCAGCCTCCATGGCGCGTTTAAAGGCGATTGACCCCAAGACGCTGCCTTTGGTCAGCGGCGAGCCCCGCTACGGCGTTCCCGTCACCGGTATTGGTAAGTTCATCGCCATCGGCTTGAACTATGCCGACCATGCGGCTGAGTCCGGTATGCCAGTTCCTCCAGAGCCAATCTTCTTTACCAAGGCTATTTCTTGCCTCACCGGGCCAAATGATCCTGTGATGATGCCGCTGGATGCCACCAAGCTTGATTGGGAGGTCGAACTGGGCGTCATCATCGGGACGACCTGCCGCTATGTGGACGAGGCAAAGGCCCTAGACAATGTAGCCGGTTTCGTACTGGTCAATGATGTCTCTGAGCGCGCATTCCAGATGGAACGCGGCAGCCAGTGGGACAAGGGTAAGGGCTGTGACACCTTTGGTCCCACGGGCCCTTGGCTAGTGACCCCTGACGAGCTTGACGACTGTCAAAAGCTAGACATGTTCTTGGACGTTAATGGCCAGCGCATGCAGACCGGCAGTACGTCGACCATGATCTTCACGGTTGCGCAGTGCATCGCCTATGTAAGCCGCTTCATGACACTCTTCCCCGGAGACCTGTTGATCACCGGAACGCCGCCTGGCGTCGGCATGGGGCAAAAGCCAAACGCTATCTACCTGGCCGAGGGCGATCAGATGCGCCTTGGGATCAGTAAGCTTGGCGAGCAGCGCCAGCGGGTGGTCGCCTTCGACCTCAAAGGATGTAGCGCGTGACGGCTTATGTTGGACGGTTTAAGGGTCGTACGGCCATCATCACCGGCGGCGGCTCAGGGCTTGGCCTCGCGGTCGCCAAGCGGATCGTCTTAGAGGGCGGTGAGGTTGCGCTGTGGGACATTGACGGCGAAGCCCTCACCCGAGCCTCAAAGACCTTCGACGTTGCGCTCACAGTGCAACTGGATGTCACCGATGTGCAGGCGGTGCGCGATGCAGCTCTGAAGTCGAATGGCGCGCTTGGACGGGTCGACATTCTTGTCGCGTCGGCAGGGATCACAGGGGCCACGGTCCCGGTACATGAGTTCCCGGTCGATAGCTGGGTGCGGACCATCGATATCAATCTCAATGGCGTCTTCTACTGTAACCGAGAAACGGTCCCGTTCATGTTGGCTAACGGCTACGGACGGATCGTCAACGTCTCTTCTGTGGCCGGCAAGGAAGGCAACCCCTACGCCTCTGCCTATTCCGCGTCCAAGGCTGGCGTCCTCGGCCTGACCAAGTCGCTGGGCAAGGAGCTCGCGACCCAAGGGGTTATCGTCAATGCCATTACCCCAGCGACCTTTGAGAGCCCAATTCTTGACCAGCTCCCACAAAGCCAGGTTGACTATATGCGCTCCAAGATCCCGATGGGCCGGCTTGGCGAGATCCATGAGAGCGCGGCTATGATCTGCTTTATGGCCAGCGAGGAGTGCAGCTTTACGACCGCCTCGACCTTTGACACGTCTGGCGGCCGTACCACCTACTAATCTGCCCCGTCTATCTCGCACATTTTCATTATCGTCAGTGGTGCGTGGGCTACTGCGCCTTGACTTGACAAGAGACGGCGTTATTCCAACATGTGGGACAACCTGTTTTCTCAACTGCTCACAATGGCGACCCTGCGACCAAGATCAGGGAACCGCGAGCGCGCTGCCTCGACCCTTGATTTGGAATGACGCGCTATGACTGACACTGTTGCAGACGACCTCTCTGACGACAAACTATCCGCAGAACCGATCGAAAAGGCCCGCGGTCTGGCCGGTACCCAAACCTTGGCGCGCGGGCTTGAGGTTATAGATGCTGTCGCGCAAGGCGTGCTCGGCCTTACCGAACTGGCCGATCGCCTTGGCCTGACCCGCAGCACAACCCACCGTCTTGCTGTCACATTGGTAGAGCACCGCTATCTCAATTTCCAACGCGGATCTGGCTATTCTTTGGGGCCACAACTGCTGAAGTTGGGCTATATGGCCGGCCGCCAGAGCAGCTTGCCGCGTGTCGCACGTGAACACCTAGAAGATCTCGCTTCCGCTACTGGCGACACGGTGCATCTGGGCGTGTTGGACGGATCGCGCGCGCTCTACCTGGACAAGATTTCCGGCACGCGGCGCGTCGAGATCAGCTCGCGGATCGGCGAGCGCCAACCCCTACGCTCTACTGGGCTTGGCAAGGCGCTGATCCTGGATTCGACCGAAGCCCAATTGCGCGAGTTCTATGACTATGAGGCCCGCCGTGGTCACGGCTACTCGGTCGATCAGGAGCTATGGCTGCGCCGTATGGGCGAATATGCCAAGAGCGGCTATGCCTTGGACTTGGAAGAGAACGAGGATCGCATCCGCTGCGTCGCGGCACCCTTTCGCGATGTTTCCGGAGCCATTGCCGGAGCCATCAGCGTCTCCAGCGCCGCGCAATATATGGACGATACGCGCATGCACGGCCTTGCCTTTGAGGTTAAGAATGCCGCTGACGCGATCAGCCGACAGTTGGGCTTCGATGGCAATATCGCCGCGCAGGCCAAGCCTCGGGTGCGCAAAGCTCGCGCTGCTGCGCCAACTGTGGACTAGTCATCGACCGTTTGGCACAGGGCGTGTCTGGGGATCGGCCTGCCTGTAGGATTTGAATCCTATAATGTTGTATTATTACATTTTTTGGCTCATCTAAGGGTGAGCTACCGCCGCCCCACGCCTGTCCTGTCTGGCAGGTTGCGGCGGATATCTTGTTCCGCAGCGTCGTTGACCGTTTCGCATTAAGTGGTACTGTGTTTCACAGTATAGGAAAACGGGAGGTTTCGTTGGGCGGTGACTCTGGTCAGACTGTGCGGTCGCCAACCGGAAATATCCGTTGGGCCGTGATCTTCTGGACTTTCGTGATCGCCGCGGTGTCCTATCTCGATCGCAACAACATCTCCATCGCGATCTCCTCCATTCAGAAGGAGTTTGGCCTCTCCGACGTTCAGTTAGGCACGGTCTTTAGCGCCTTCGTATTGGGCTATGCCCTCACCCAGCCCTTCGCTGGCAGGCTTGCCGACCGGGTCGGACCCCATAGGCTCATTGCCTTAGCGATCCTTTGGTGGAGCCTGCTCACCGTAGCGGTCACCTTTGTGCCGGCTGGGCTGCCAATTTCTTTTGCGCTCTTACTGGGCGTACGACTTCTGCTCGGCATCGGTGAGGCGGTGATCTTCCCTGCCAGCAACCGTCTGGTGGCCAATTGGATTCCGTCTCGCGAGCGTGGGTTAGCCAATGGCCTGATCTTCGCCGGCGTCGGCGTCGGAGGCGGCATAGCCCCACCTTTGATTACCTACTTCATGCTGACCCATAGCTGGCGGGCCTCGTTCTATGTCTGCGCCATGCTTGGGGTAGTGGTTGGCATAGCTTGGCTCTTTATGGTTCGTGATAAACCCACCGACCACAGCGGCGTGACCAAGGAAGAGGCGGACTATATTGAATCCGGCCTGCCCAAAAGCGCCGCAGGCGGCAATCTGAAGCAATGGGGGCAGATCATCCTTGATCGCCAAGTTGCGCTGCTGACCCTTAGCTATTTTTGCTACGGCTATGTGGCCTATATCTTTTTCACGTGGTTCTTCAGATATCTGTCGAGCGTGCGAGGCCTTGATCTTAAATCAAGCGCGATTTACGCGACCTTGCCCTTCATCGCTATGGCGCTGGCCTCCTCTGTTGGCGGTCTTTTGTCTGACCGGTTGATCGCACGCTTTGGCCAAAGGGTCGCACGCTGCGGGGTTGCGGGGGTAAGCATGCTGCTTGCGGCAGTCTTCGTCTGGGCCAGCACTCAAGTGGCCGATGCACGACTGGCCGCAGTCGTCCTCGCGGGCGGTGCAGGGGCCCTCTATCTTGCGCAGAGCGCCTTTTGGTCGATCAGTGCGGACATTGGCGGATCCTCGGCTGGAGCTGTCTCCGGCATTATGAATATGGGCAGTCAGATTGGCGGCGTGGTCACCGCCTCGCTCACGCCCTTTGTCGCCACTGCCTTTGGCTGGACGCCGTCGTTCGACGTTGCCGCAGCTGTGTGCGTCTTCGGCGGGGTCGTCTGGCTGTTCATTGATCCACATCACGTCCTGTCGACGCGCTCGGTGCCGGTTGCGACTTGAGGTAGCCGCGCTGCGCATGAAAGGCAAAGGCTAGGCGTGAAAGCAGTCTCAATAAGCGACTATCGTGAGTTGGCTCGGCGAAGATTGCCGCGGTTTCTGTTCGACTATATCGACGGCGGTGCTTACGACGAGGTGACCCTTCGTCGAAACCTGGCGGATCTGCAGGATGTCGCGCTTCGTCAACGGATCCTGTGCGACGTCTCAAAGGTCGATCTGTCGACCACCCTCTTTGGCCAAAGCGCGACCTTGCCCGTGGTCTTAGCCCCCATCGGCCTTGCCGGCATGAACGCCCGTCGCGGAGAGGTGCAGGCTGCGCGTGCAGCCGAGGCTGCCGGAGTACCTTTCTGCCTCTCCACCGTTTCGGCCTGTTCGCTGACGGAGGTGCGCGCGGGCGTCGAGCGGCCCTTCTGGTTTCAGCTCTATATGGTTCGGGATCGGGGCTTTATGGCTGACATGCTGGGCAAGGCCGCTGAGGTGGGCGTCAAGACCCTTATGTTCACCGTCGATATGCCGGTGCCCGGTACCCGCTATCGCGACTACCGCTCAGGCTTGGCGGGCGCAGCTGGGCTACGCGGCGCTGCACGCCGCGTCGGCCAAGCCATGCTGCGGCCCAGATGGGCCTATGATGTGGGCCTCATGGGTCGGCCCCATAGCCTGGGCAATGTCGCTTCTGTCTTGGGGGGCAAGAGCAGCCTGGAAGATTTCTTCGCCTGGATGGCGGCTAATTTTGATCCCAGGGTGACCTGGGCCGATCTAGATTGGGTGCGTGAGCGTTGGAGCGGCGCTATCGTCTTGAAGGGCATCTTGGATCCTGCCGATGCTGTCCAGGCCCAGACGCTCGGCCTCGATGGCATAGTGGTGTCGAACCATGGTGGGCGCCAACTCGACGGGGTGCTGTCAACGGCCGAAGCCTTGCCGCCAATTGTGGCCGCCGTGAGCGACCGGTTGACGGTACTGGTAGACGGCGGAGTGCGCTCTGGCCTTGATGTTGTTCGTATGCTGGCCTTGGGCGCCAGCGGCGTCCTGCTCGGCCGCGCCTGGGCCTATGCGCTTGCCGCCGAAGGCGAGGCCGGTGTTGCCCATGTGCTCCAACTCATTCGCGCCGAGATGATGGTGGCTATGGCGCTCACCGGTGTGACGCAGATTTCTCAACTGTCGCGTGACAACCTTGCCCGATCTGCCGGTCGCTGGGACTGCGGCCTTGCCCCGGTGCCTTTGGGCGGGGATCTGCGCTGTGGGGCGGGATGTGCGCGCGGCAGGTTGAGGGGTCAACTCATCCTCAATAATTCAAAAAATCTCATACTGTGGTAATCTATACGAAGTTTGGGATTTTAACTACAAGGGAGATTGTCATGTCTTTGAACCTGTTTGCGGCCGCTGCGGCGACGGCTCTGATCTTTGCGACGCCAGTACTATCGGCAGATCTAGCCGTGACGATGCGCCTGTCTTCAGCTGAGCTCGCCCAGCTGGTAGCCAAGACCACGGACGGCCTTGCCAGCACGCCACTTGCGCTTGGCGCCAAGGGCCCGTTGGTCATCGCTGCCCATCGCAGCCAGTCCGGTGAACCCGAGATCCACGACGGTCTAAACGATGTTTTCGTGGTTCATTCTGGACAGGCTTCGGTACGGGTTGGCGGCACGGTTGAAGGCCAAAGACTAACAGCCCCTGGCGAATGGCGCGGCGGAAAGATCACCGGAGGGCAAACCTTTGCGCTGTCGTCCGGAGACGTCTTGTGGATACCTGCGGGCCAGCCCCACCAGGTCATCGTGCCGACCGGTGGAGACTTTATCTACATGGCGTTTAAGAGCGCAAACTAGGGCTGCAGGCGCTGATTTTCTCAATATCTGAAATGACTGACTGCGCTTAATGACACGTTTGTCTAGCGGGCGGACGATCTAAAGGGTCATCACTTGGGCGTCCGCTAGAGCTTTGATCAAGGGGCTATCTGGTGGTTTTTCGGGTCTGAGGGTCAAGGTTAAAGACGTAGGCATAGATAGCCCGAAGCACAGCAGGCTGGCGCGACAAGGTCTCAACCCTCTAGATATCTACCGAAAACAAGACAGGCTAAGGGATAAAAGCTATAGCGAGACCCTCGCATGTTTTGATGATCCACACTGTAGACTTAGAGGGCTTGATGGCACCCTATCCGCGCGTCCATCCTGTTCTATTGCAGGACTTTCTTTCCCAGACCGCAGTCCACCTTCCAGCCGCGACCGCTATTGAGATTCCCCCCGGGCGAGGCCGTCCTGATAGGCAGGCGCTTAGCTATGCTGATCTGGTTGCTTTTTCCGACCGGATAGCCCTGCATCTCGCGCCGCGCCTTCAACCCGAGCGCATTGTCGCGCTGCTGCTGGCGCGCACCTCGCCGTTGCTTGTGGCCGCGCAGATCGCGGTGCTTAAGGCCGGCGGAGCCTATACGACGATCGATCCGTCATTCCCGAACGAGCGCATCAGCGAAGTGCTTGAAGATGCCGATGCAGTGTGTGTGCTGACGGATCAGACGGGAGCCGCGCGGCTGGGTATATTTGTCAGTAGCGACATTCCGATTCTCGATGCCGCGACACTGGCCGAGCACGAGCCCCCTTCAGGCGCTGCGCTTCCGGTGGCAATTTCGCCAGATCAGCTGGCCTATGTCATCTATACCAGCGGCACGACCGGTCGCCCAAAAGGCGTGATGGTTGAGCACCGTAACATCGTTAATCTCGTCTCCTCTGATCTGGATGAGTTCAGTCTAACCGTCCAAGACCGCGTGATCCAGGGTTCCTCCGCGGCCTATGATTCCTCAATTGAGGAAACTTGGTTAGCCCTGGCTTCAGGGGCGACTTTGGTGGTTATGGACGATGAGGCTGCGCGGCTTGGCCCAGACATTGTGGACTGGCTGCGTGATGAACGCGCCAGCGTATTTTGCCCGCCACCAACTCTACTGCGCAGCAGCGGCTGCCGCGACCCGCAATCGGCTTTGCCAGGGTTACGTTTACTTTATGTCGGCGGCGAAGCACTGCCGCGCGATATTGCCGATCTGTGGTCGCGTGGGCGACGAATGGTCAATGGTTATGGCCCCACAGAATGTGCAGTTACATGCCTGCGCGGCGACATCACCGAGGGCGGCCCGATCACGATTGGCCAGCCGGTTCCTGGAATGCAGGCCTATGTACTCGACGACGCGCTGAGCGTCGTCGCTGACGGTTCGCGAGGCGAGCTGTGCATAGGGGGCGCGGGTGTGGCGCGGGGCTATCGTGGCCAGCCGGCGCTGACCGCCGAGAAGTTTATCGATCATCCTGTCTGTGGCCGGCTCTATCGGACGGGTGACCTTGTTCACCGCGATCCGAGCGGTGACGTTTTTTACCACGGACGGATTGACGCACAGGTCAAGATCCGGGGCTACCGTGTCGAACTGGGCGAGATAGAGGTGCGGCTAATGGCCTTGCCGGGCGTGCGCGCGGCGGCTGTGCGGCTGCAGGATACCGCAGGTTTGCCCGAGCTTGTTGCGTTCATTGTGCCCCAAGACGGTCACGCCCCGCCCGAGCTCGAAGATCTGCGCAAACGGCTCGCCGACACGCTCCCTGCCTACATGGTCCCCCGGCGCATAGCCATACTCGAAGCCTTGCCCACGACGGTCGGCGGCAAGCTTGATCGGGCCGCCTTGCCCGTGCTTACCTTCATGGCAGAACGCACGTCGCGCGAACGGGTCGAGCCAGCCACCCCCCTAGAGCGGGCGCTGGCAGAGGGTGTCGCCGATATCCTCAGTCGGCCCCAAGGCGTGTCGGTAACGGATGATTTCTTCGAGGATCTAGGCGGCGATTCCCTCAGCGCCGCGCTGCTCGTCACGCTCCTGCGCGAACAGGATGACACCGATTGGATCACAATCAGTGATCTTTACGACGCGCGCACGGTCCGTGGACTAGCCGCCTTGGGCGAACGTGCTTTTACCAATCACCGTACCACACAGCCAAGCGCTGGACCCCTAAACCGCGAAGGCGTGGCCCGCCCGGGTCTGGCTAATTTAGTACAGGGCCTATGGCTGCTGGGCGAAATCACTTTGGGCGGGTGGTTGAGCTGGGCGGTGGCCTTCGAAGTCTACCCTTTCCTTCTCAAAAAGTTGGATCTGGTCGCCTTTGTCCTTTTGACCCCGCTCATCAGTTTGATCGCCATTGCACTCTACGTTCCGGCCTCGGTCGGCTTTGTGGTCCTCGTGAAGCGACTTGTGCTCGGGCGCTATCGTCCGATCCGTGCGCCGGTCTGGAGCAGCTATTATTTGCGTCACTGGGTTACGGTTCAGTCTGCGCGCCTGATCCCTTGGCCAGTTCTGAGCGGAACCCTATTTGAGATCCTGGCACTTCGCGCGCTTGGGGCCCGAATCGGGCGGGGCGTTCATATCCACCGCGGCGTTGATCTACGTCGGGGGGGATGGGATCTGCTCGAGATCGGCGACAATGTTTCGCTCGGGCAGGATGTGCATATAGGACTGGTAGAACTGGACCGCGCAGATATCGTCGTCGGCCCGATCACGATCCAGGAGGGCGCCACGGTGCAAACGCGGGCGGGGGTTGAAGGCCATTGCCGCGTCGGTGCTGGCAGCATGCTTGCTCCGCTATCTGTGCTAAATTCTGGCGAAACCATTGCGGCCGGTGAGATGTGGGACGGCGTTCCTGCTCGGTATGTAGGGCCTGCACCGGACGCGCTTTCGTCCCCCTATGAGGGGCAGGTTCTGACGCCGAGTTTCCATGGCATAGCCCTACTTTTAGCCGAAGGCGCGGCAATACTGGGTGCGTCAATTCCTACGGGCCTTTTGACACTGGCCCTATGCCGCGCGCTGAATGTCGGATCGGACGCGGTCTGGAGGTGGATCCAAGACCCTGTGCTTGAGATACACACGCTTGCGGTCGTGTTCGGGGTTTCGGTGATGTCTATTCCGCTCAACCTTGTGTGGTCCGCACTGATGATGCGGGCGATGGGCAAGGTCCAGCCCGGCGTGATCTCTCGGTGGAGCCTTAGTTACATTCGCGTCTGGCTCAAGTCCGGTCAGCTGGACAGCGCCGGTCGGTGGCTCAGCGGTACGCTGTTCTGGCCGTTCTGGTTACGCCTCTCTGGCATGAAAATCGGCGCAAACTGCGAAATAAGCACCATTTTAGACGTTGTTCCCGAGCTCGTGACAATTGGCGAGGAATCGTTTTTTGCGGACGGGATCTATCTCGGCGGTGGCCAGATTTCCAAAGGGTTGGTGACCCTCGCTCCGGTCCAATTGGGGAGGAACACATTCATCGGCAACCATGCAGTCATCCCAGCGGGGGAAGTCCTGCCGGATGATATCCTCATTGGTATTGCGACTGTTGCCGATGGATCGCAGATCGCCGCAGGCCAGGCCCGCTTTGGTCATCCCAGTTTCGATCTTCCGCGTCGGCAGGTCATCACTCTGGACCGCAGCCTCACGCACGAGCCCTCCGCTATCCGCTACGCAAACCGCATGTTCTGGGAACTGCTGCGCTTCACCCTGCCGATCTTGCCAATGATGCTTTCAGTGCTGTGGTACAAGATATTGGCTGAAGGCGCGTCAGGTGCTTCGGCTGTAGAATTTGCGCTCTTGGTCATCCCGCTTGCGACGCTTGCGCCGCTGTTGGGTCTGTGTCTTGCCGTTACGGTTCTGAAATGGTCGCTCTTGGGCCGCGTGAAACCAGGCCAGCATGCCCTATGGTCTTGCTGGGCGAGCCGGTGGGACTTCGTCTATGTCGCTTGGGCACGCTATGCCTACCCGGTCCTCCAACAGTTGGAAGGCACATTCCTACTTATGGCCTACCTGCGGCTGATGGGCCTTAAGATCGGTCGGCGAGCAGTTCTAGGGCCACAGTTCGCGCAGGTCGTGGATCCGGACATGATCGAGATTGGCGACGAAGCGACCGTGACGGCCTTCTTCCAGGCCCATACCTTTGAGGACCGTGTGCTTAAGGTCGGTAAGGTAAAAATCATGGACCGCGCCACCGTTTCTTCTGGAACGATTCCGCTCTATGGCTCAGTTGTAGGGACTGACGTACATGTCGGCCCGCACAGTGTGATCATGAAACAGGAGCACCTGACGCCTGGATTGGCTTACCAAGGCGTTCCTCTGAAGGTACGGCCGGCTAAGCAGCGCAGCGACGCCGATGACTGACGCTCAACGCGTTTTTCCCCGTGCTGGTCGATCAGGCTCTGGCGGCGAATAACCTAAAGGCCGCAACAGCTAATCCATCAACACGCCGCCTATTGACCTCTTCGTGTGCGTGGCCGGACGGTGCCAAACAGCTTTGATTCTCGATTAGCGCGCGAACTAGGGCCGGGCTCGTCAATAGCTCCAGCCACTGACGGCACTGGTTGCAATGGGCCTCATGGCCAAGCGTTGTAATAGTGACCGCTTCTTTAGCGGGGATTTCCTAACGTCTCTATATTGCAGCCAAGTGAATTGGTGTGCCTGGCTAAGCGATTTCGGCCAGCGCCTGTGTGGATTTCGGAAGAAAACTTGAGAAATTATATAGATATTTCAATAACATAAATGTTCAGCGTTTCATTCTCCACATCGCGGTAATTACGAACCTAATGATTAATAATTGTCGCGATGCGTCAGCGCCGTGTCGTGATCGGTGAAACCTATGGCCACCACTTGTCTCAAAAATCCTCAGAGTCGTCGTCGAAAGGACCTTTCGATTTTGCGGGCTTTGCCGCTGCGGGACGTTTGGGGGCTGCGGCGGATGCTGATTTGGCGGTTTGCGGGGCGGCTGTAGGTTTCACAACCGGTGCCGGCGCGGTCGCGACGGCGGCTTGAGTGGCCGCCTGAGCGGCGGCAGCGGCCGTTTCTGGGGCCACGACCGACGGGGTGTCTATCCGGTCGGACAATTCGATGATGCCGGGTTTAAACTGGCTGGCATCATAGGTCCCGCGAAACTGACCCATCGACATCTTTTCAGAGGTTTTGGTGATGGTGATGGTGCCGATAGCCATTTCTTCGCGGCCCAGAGACTGACCGGTTTGGGGATCGGTAATATCCCCGCCCAGACTGACGACATTATAGATGGCCCCGACCTGCAAAATGTCCTGCCCTTGGCTGAGCACAACAGAAGTCCCATTCATTTTTATGACGGAAACTGGGAAGTTCTTGAGGATGAATTTCTGTGTAAATTGACCCGTCAATGTCGCCAGAGACGCTTGAACATTCCCCAAGCCAACCTGCTGCTTGCCATAGACGCTTGGCGGCGTATTGGGGAAGGTGACCTTGAAATGCTCGGTCATGATCAGTTGGCCTGTCGGCACATTGATTACGTTGAAAGTGATCTCCATGTCGCCGCTATAGGCATTCAGTTCGCGCCCTGAGTTGCGCAAAATCCGCGTCGATTTTTTGTAAGACAGTCGGTTGATCTCGGGCAGGACAAGGATGTCTGCCGTCAGCCGTTGGCCAAGCTTGGCCAGTTCGCCAGAGTTGGTGCTGGGATCGGTGATGTGCGAGAGCTCTTCGGCAATGTCGGAATCGAAAGTCCGATTGATTACAAAAAACCGGTTCGATTTACTCAGCGATTCGTTGATCGCCGTTCCAATGCTCTTGGAGGCCTCATCTGCGGATAGGGTCTCGTCACCGATCACATAGCTCGTTTCTCGGGTTCGAGGGCTGGCAATGGCGATTTTGGGCAGGTTTGTGGCGGCTGAGGCGCTGTATTTATTGACCTTAACCTTGAGCTTCAGACGCCAAGCGCCAGCCTCAGCGTTCTCCTTTTCAGAGAGAATTTCATAGCCTTGGACGGCGCCTTGGGTTGCGGACACGACGGTCGTGTTGGTTAATCCGAAAGCTCCATCATAGTCGGGCACGGAGAGATTTCCGGCGCTGTTGACGGATATGCCGACAATCGGTGTGCCGTTGGTTTGCTGAACGGCTAGGTTCAACGCGTCTAGAATGGCTGCGTTGCGGGTTGGACCCACGCCTTCTGCAACAACCTCAACGACCTTGACGCTGCCAAAATCCGGCATGGATTTGGAAAACGCGTTCTCGCCCTTTTTGCCACCAAGCTTGTCGCAGCTCGATAGGGTAAGGGCGATTAGCATCACCATTGCGATCGGCAGTTTACCAGCCATCATCTATCCCTCGACCTAACCAATGCTTGTTCTTGTTTAGCGGACGCCCTCAGCCGAAAGTCGGCTGAGCATTTCCTCGCCGGTGCGCTGCGCGGCCTGTTGGACCGCATTGACCCGGGCAAGGTTTGGATTGGAGTTGCTAGCCGAAGCATCCTTTTGAATGCTGCCGATCGTTTCGGGAAACTGCTCGGTGATGTCCCAAATCTTCGCGCGCAAGATTACGCTATATCGCGGGGAGCCGGTGACGCTGTCCTGTTGGGTGCCGTCGATGAGCGCATCGCCAATGGCCAGATAGGTGAAGCCACAGTTACGTGCCGCATTGATGATGGCCGTGCGCGTCGTCGTGCTCAAATCGTCTGGCTTGGCTCCATATTGCTTTGCGATCAGATCAGGATCGGGGCCCGGGCAGGCGGCGACAATGTCGGAATAGTTGAGGATCTTAGCGCCCGCATTTTTGAACACGTCGGTCAGGCTTGCATTCAGTTCCTCAGGCGAGGCGCTACGATATTTAAATTCGGCGGCCTTATTGACCGTGCGGCCCTTAGATTGCTCGCTCTGAGACGCGGCGGCACTGACTTCCGCTGTTCTATTCACCGAGGCGCTGGCGCTGCCACGCGTCTGTTGCCTCACGCTGTTGCTATCGTTGATCTGACCGGTAGTTTCGCTGTAGCCCTCGGTCTCGGTGGTGCGTTCCTTTGCGTCGGACTTGTAGGACCCACTGACCTTGTCGCTGGCGGTAACGCCAACGCGGGCTGAAGACGAGGATGAGCGGTCGATATTGGGGTCGTAAATGGCGGTTCCAGCCACTTCTCTGACGATGAAGAAGGTTGCAAGCCGAAGGCGGGGTTTCGCCGAGACGGGTGCGACCGGCGCTGATGTGCGGATCAGATTGTCCACGCTCATCTGCACATCTTGCTGATTGCAATCAAACCTAAACCGAGCCGACATCTGCTTGAGTTTTTTGTCGACCACCTGATCGACCATCATGATCTGGCAACTGGTCCGCAACGCGTTGGCGATCGTCATATTCTGATCAGCATTGAGGTTTCGAACCTTAAGGCCGATGTCGGGGCGCATCTTTATCACGCGCCAGGCATTCTTGACCGCCTCGCCTTTGGCCCGATCAAGCCCTTCGATGATGGCCTTGTTGCTGGTCGATTCCAGGCCAACCTCGCCAGAGACGACGATCTGAATAGATTGGACCTGAGCAAAGGATGAAGAGGCGCCCATAGCTGCGCTGGCAAGGGCTAAGGACGCTAGGAGGCTTTTACCCAAGGACATGGTCAACTTTCCAGAATGGTTTGAAACGAGAATGAACAGGGTGCAATCAGAGCGAAGCGAGCAGCGCTTCGCCCTCTTTAGAAACCTCTTGGAAGCCGTTTGATTCCCCTAATTCGAGGGTTTTGTAGGCCTTTGACGCCTCCATGACCGAGGTCAGGGATGAGGTGACCGTGCTGGCTTGCGCCGCGAGCACAACGGCGATTATGATTTTTTCTAGGCCGCTGCAATCGCAATTCAGGGCCGCGACGGTTCCGGAAACTACGGCAGCCAGCATGGCAACCTTGGCCACGGCAAACTGGCCATCGGCCTTTTCTGCCAATTCCTTTTGGCGAGCATTCGGCACCGCGCCATAGGCTTGCAGCTCATAGATGTCACATTGAAGCGCCGCGCTGGCCTGAGTGAAGGTCTTGACGCCATCAGCACCGCCCAGGGTGCCACTGGAAAAATCATCGGCCAAACGATTGTACTTCTGCGCCTGATCTCCAAAGCCAACCGCATCATAATAGTTGGCCGCGGCCTTAATGGCCTGGGATTGCGAGACCTTTAGGGCACCATAGAAAATGATCAGGGCAGCCTCTTGCCCCCCCGCCCTCGCAGGCGCGGCATAGGCTAGGGCGGGGCTTGCAATCAAAAGCGAAAGGGCAAGGATCCTCAGGCGTCTCCAGACACTATTGCTCGGCATAATCATTTTGCCTTCTCCTTGTCAGCGACTGACTTAATCAGCATGGTTTCGCCAATTAGCTTCTTCCAAGATTTAGCAACAGTACCATTATCGCGCGCCTTTTTGTCAGTAACGGCCGCTGACATATGAGATTTGATCCATTTCTTATCTTGGCTGGTATAGTTATTTAGAAGTTCTTGAAGGAAGCTAGAGCTGAGCTTATCATATTGTCCATAAATGTTGATTTCACGATCGCCAGTAAATCTCAATGACCGGGCATATTTGAAAGTTCTCTCGTCTAAAATCTTTCCGCCCCTGACAAGTTTGTCGTCCACGACTTGACTTTCGACTGCGACGATTTGGGTTATGTATCGGCCGCCATAGTCGAGCTCGGTCTGAACCGTGCCGCGGCTTTTGTCCGCCATTTCGGACAGTTCATGCTGAACCTTACCGCTGCCCAGAACATCGACTTGAAGGCGCAGTTCATAAGACGGGTCTGGCAGGCCCATAGAGACCTGGTTGGCGCCGAGGCATTCGGGGATGTTGGCGATATACTGACTGGATGGCTTGCCATCGCCGCTCGCCCCAAACACCACGGGCACAATGGGTTTTTTGAAGGTTTTGGCCAGCAGCGCTTCATATTTGGCGGTCAGGTTTCGCGCGAAAGCCTCAGGCGACTGTTGCGGCGTCGAGCGCGCCCTTATCAACTCAGCCTTCACAGCGTCAGAAAGGGTGATCGGCGCGACGGCCATCGACCCTCGGATGTCATTGTTTAAGGGAATTTCACTGACTGAACTGACCCAGCGTGAGAGGGCCGAATTGGGGTCCGAAAATCCGTTGAATATCTTCGCGTAGGCCGCGCTGATTTCTATGGGCGTCGGAGCGTGCGTATAGGATTCATTGTAATTGATAATCGATGGGATCACAGCCTTGACGTGCAAGGCGGTGACGTCGAACAAAATCGTGTTAATGCCGAAAGAATAAGACGCGTTATAATGTTTTAAATTGTCACGTGGATCAGTATAGGACTGGATATCTGTATTTTCCGATGTCAAAACATGAACTAGGCCAAGGTTGTTATCTTTTCCTGCAGCAACATCTTTCGATATTAGGTTTATATTC
>JBBARR010000032.1:0-22141 GCA_040399645.1 Caulobacteraceae bacterium
CGCCTATGCCTATTCGGCGGCGGGACCGGGCGAATCCACCACCGATCTGGCCTGGGATGGCCACGGCGCGGTGTTCGAACTGGGTCAGGTTCTGGCCGAGTCTGAGCGCTTTGCCCTCGAAGCAACCCTAACCCTGAGCGACATTGATCTGGGCCGCATTCGCCAAGAGCGTCTGCGCGCGGGCACGTGGAACGATGCGGCACAGCGGGCGAGGCGCGACCATCCCGGCTTTGACCTTGTCGAGTTTGAGTTTGAGGCCCCCGCCGGACCCCTCGCCCTAATGCGCAAGGTCGAGCGCTTCCCCTATGTGCCGTATGACCCGGCCAAGCTGCGTGAGAACTGTTACGAGGCGTGGAACATTCAGGTTCAGGGTCTGGCAACGCGGCTCAAGGCCACAGGCCTTCGTCATCTGGTCATTGGCGTGTCAGGTGGGCTAGATTCG
Source organism: Caulobacteraceae bacterium (assembly GCA_040399645.1). GTDB lineage: Bacteria > Pseudomonadota > Alphaproteobacteria > Caulobacterales > Caulobacteraceae > CAISGS01. Next base: position 443 of record JBBARR010000032.1, read on the forward strand.
ACCCAAGCCCTGATCGTGGCGGTCAAGGCGATGGAGCGGCTGGGCCTGCCGCGCAGCCATGTGCTGGCCTATACCTTGCCCGGCTTTGCCACCTCGGACGCCACCAAGTCCAATGCCTTGGCCCTGATGGAGGCGCTGGGCGTTACCTCGCACGAGCTGGACATCCGCCCCGCCGCGCGCCAGATGCTCGCCGATCTGGGCCACCCTTTTGCGGGCGGCGAGCCGGTCTATGATGTGACGTTCGAGAATGTGCAGGCGGGCCTGCGCACCGACTATCTGTTCCGCCTCGCCAATCAACAGGGCGCGCTGGTGGTGGGCACGGGCGATCTGTCCGAGTTGGGGCTGGGCTGGTGCACCTATGGGGTCGGCGATCACATGTCGCACTATAATCCCAATGCCGGGGTGTCCAAGACGCTGATCCAGCACCTGATCCGCTTTGCCGCAGCGTCGGGCGATTTTAGCGCAAAGACCGCCGACCTCCTGCGCGCCATCTTGGCCACCGAAATCTCGCCCGAGCTGGTGCCCGCCGGGGCCGATGGCAAGGTCCAATCGACCGAGAGCTTTGTCGGACCCTACGCGCTTCAAGACTTTAATCTGTTCTATCTGACAAGGTATGGCTTCAAGCCGTCCAAGATCGCCTATCTGTCTTGGAATGCGTGGCATGATGCAGCCAAGGGCGGCTGGCCGACCGATACACCCGACAATCAACGCCTCGCCTATGATCTGCCGACGATCAAGGGCTGGATGGCCCTGTTCCTCAAACGGTTCTTTGCCAACCAGTTCAAACGCTCCGCCGTCCCCAACGGGCCCAAGATCAGCTCCGGCGGCTCCCTCTCCCCGCGCGGCGACTGGCGCATGCCGTCAGATGCCAAGGCCGATGTCTGGTTGAAGGAACTGGAAACCGGCGTGCCGGATTAGACTCTACAGATGGAGAGACCCATGGATGTGACTGTCATCCGCAATGAAGACGACCTAACCGCTGCCCTTCGGGACATTGACACCCTGTGGCAGGCAGAGCCCGGCAGTCCAGACGGCGACAAACGCGATGCTCTGGTCGCCTTGGTCAGTGCCTATGAAGACCGGCACTATGCCATTCCAAAGGTCAGCGGTCTGGAGGTGTTAAAATTTTGCATGGAGCAAAATTACCGGACCCAAACCGATCTGGCCCGCCTGCTTGGCTCTCGGTCACGCGCCTCCGAAATCCTCTCCGGTCGCCGCGCCCTAACCCTCGAACAGATCCGCACCCTCGCCAAAGAATGGCGCATCCCTGCGGCTGCGTTGTTGGAGATCGAGGCAGCTTAACCCAGCCGCCCCACCGCCCAGCTTGCCGCATCGGCAACCGTGGGGTCTAGATCATCGCAGAGGGATTGGGCGACATCGCGCAAGGTCAGATCAGCGCTATTGCCAATCGCGTAGAGGACATTACGCACGAAGCGGTCACGGCCAATGCGCTTGACCGGGCTCTTGGCGAAGAGGGTGCGAAAGGCGGCGTCATCCAGCCGGGCCAGATCGGCGAGGGCGGGGCCTTGCAGGGCCGGGCGGGCGGCCAGCGCCATCTCGGCACCGACCTTAGCGAAACTGTTCCACGGACAGACGGCGAGGCAGTCGTCGCAGCCATAGATCCGATTGCCCATGGCCGGGCGCAGAGCCTCATCCACCGGCCCGACATGTTCGATGGTCAGATAGGAGATGCAGCGCCTAGCGTCGAGCTGATAGGGACCGACAAAGGCCTTGGTCGGACAGATGTCCAGACAGGCTTGGCACGAGCCGCAATGGTCCGTGGCTTCATCATCCGGTGTCAGGTCCAGCATGGTCAGGATCGCGCCTAAGAACAGCCAAGAGCCGAAGGCGCGCGACACCAGATTAGTGTGCTTGCCCTGCCAGCCCAGCCCTGCCCGCGCTGCCAGCGGCTTTTCCATCAGGGGGGCGGTGTCGACAAAGACCTTGAGCTCACCCCCGTGATTGGCAACGATCCAGCGGGCCAAGGCCTTGAGCCGCTTCTTGATCAAATCGTGATAGTCGTCGCCTTGGGCATAGACCGAGACGGCGCCAGTGCTCTTGGCGCCCAAGGCCTCTAACGGGTCGCGGTCTGGACCATAGTTCAGCCCCAGCATGATGGCGGACCTCGCATCGCCCCACATGCCGTTGGGATGGGATCGGCGCTCTAGGGTCTTCGCCATCCAGTCCATCTGACCGTGACGACCCTTTGCGACAAACTCGGCCAGATGGTCGCTGGCGGGCCAGGGCGCGGCGGCGCTGGCAAAGCCACAGACATCAAAGCCCAGGCGCAGGGCCTCGGCGCGGATGGCTTCGGTGGGGCCGACTTGAGTGGGGCCAACTTGAGTGGGGCCATCGTCAGTGGGGCCATCCTCAGTGGGGATGGGGCTAGAAGTCGAGATCGTCATAGTGACCGGCTGGAACCAGTCCGGGCCAACGGTCGGCCAAGAGGGGCCTAAAACAGGGCCGCGACTTAAGCTTCATGTACCAGGTTTTGGCAGCAGGAAATTCTCGCCAAGGAATGTCGCCAAAATAGTCGATGACCGACAGGTGCGAGGCGGCGGCAAAATCGGCCAGCGACAGGCGATAGCCCGCCAGCCAATCGCGGTCTTGGAGCAGGCTCTCAATATAGGCTAGATGGACCTTCAAAAACTCGCGGCCCTCGCGCAGATTGGCCAGGTCCGGCGCGCCCAGACCGAGCAGCCGCTTTTCCATCTTTTCGCGAAGGAGAAGTCCATTGACCTCATAGTCAAACTTGCGGTCGAACCAATGGAGGAGGCGGCGGGCCTCAGCCCGCTCGGCTGGATCACGGCCCAGCAGCGCCGGTTCTGGATGCTGTTCTTCCAGATGTTCGAGGATCGCGCGGGCCTCACAGAGGATCAGCCGCTTTGGCCCATCCTCCTCAACCAGAACCGGCGTTAGGCCCGACGGATTGAGGGCGAAAAACTCTGGGCGGCGCTCCCAATAGCGCTCGACCACATCACTAAAGGGCAGCCGCTTTTCCCCCAGCGCCAAGCGCACCTGCCGCGAGGCAGGGTCGAGTGGGAACTGGTAGAGGGTTCGAACAACGCTCATAGGATCGATTTGGCCTGATTCGGAACGGTATTGAAACCTACGGCACCCGACAAAGACACCGATCTCTTACAAAGTCTCGCATACCGCGATTAGGCTTCTAAGTGTTCCTCATGAGACGCAGCCATCTCGGCAAAGGCCCCGCCATGGGGTTCGGCGATGCCACGCGGGTCCGGATGGATCAAGATGTCGGCGGTGGGAAACTCGACCAAGACCCGATTTTCAGCGGCGATCATGACATCGTGGGCTTCGGCCAGCGACAGTTTCGGATCGAGGTCGGCATGCATCTGAATATGGACAAAGGGCCCTGAGGCGCGGGTGCGCAGTTGATGCACGCCTATGATCTGACCGCCTTGGGTGATCAGGCTCACGATCCGCGCGCGCTGGTCGTCGGGCAGTTCGCGGTCCATCAGTTGCACCGAGGCCTCACGAAAGACGCCCACAGCGCCCCAGACCAGCCAAGCAGCAATAACCAGTCCGGCCACCGCGTCGGCTTGAACGAATAGGGTCGCCGCCGCAATACCGATCAGAGAAATGGCGTTAGAGGCGAGGTCCGCCGCATAATGGGCACGGTCGCCGGACACGGCTACCGAACCGGTCTGTTTCAAGACCCGCGACTGGGCGGTGATGAGGGCCAGGGTCAGGACGATGGAGGCGACCATCACCACCATGGCCCAGCCCCCTTGATGGATCGGCTCGGGGTGGGCGAGGCGATTAAAGGCCTCCTGTCCAATCAGGGCGGCGGAAGCAAAGACCAGACCGCCTTGCAACAGGCTGGCAAAGGCCTCGGCCTTGCCATGTCCAAACCGGTGCTCGGCATCGGGCGGCGCGGTGGCATAGCGCACAGCAAAGAAGGTGGCCAAGGAGGCGACCAGATCCAGACTGGAATCGGCCAGCGACGCCATCATCGACACCGACCCCGACTGCCACCAGGCAAAGCCCTTAATGACAATCAAGATCGCGGCGACCAGCACCGACAGGCTCGTCGCCCGCCGCGTTAGAACCGCAGACTGTTCCAAGCTAAGGCCTGGGGTGGAGGAGGTGTGTGATCCGGACATGGTACCATCTTATCTTCTCGCCCTCGCCGATTACAGCGCGAACGACTCTCACTTGGGCCAGCGGTCCAATAGCCGCAGCCCCGCGCCTTAGCCCTAGCCATCCCCCCCGCACCACATGCTAGACTAGTCCAATAGGCGCAACGTGACGGGATCGGACCATGCCAGATTGGCTTTCAGCGGTAGTTTTGGGCCTGATTGAGGGGCTCACAGAGTTTATACCCGTCTCTTCGACCGGGCACCTGTTGCTGGCTGAGCAGGCTATGGGCCTTAGGATCGCCAACTGGGACACCTTCACGGTTCTGATCCAGATGGGTGCGATCTTGGCCGTTGTGGTGCTCTATTTTCAGCGCCTTTGGACTGTGGTGGTCCAGCTTCCGTCCAGCCCCGAGGCCAGACGTTTTGCGCTCAGCGTCATTGTCGCCTTCATTCCGGCCGTGGTTTTGGGTCTGGCCTTTCATGATCTGATCAAGCAGGTGCTGTTTGAAAGCCCGCGTTTAATCTGTTGGTCCCTGATCATTGGCGGCATTGTCTTGGCCGCGATCGAGCGGTTCAGCCCCCCGCCGCGCCAGTTTGACGCCATGCGTTATCCGCTTTTGACCGCGCTGGGCATTGGCCTTTTCCAGACCTTGGCCATGGTGCCGGGGGTCTCGCGTTCGGGTGCCACCATGGTTGGCGCTGTGCTGCTCGGCGCAGACAAGCGCTCCGCCGCCGAGTTCTCATTCTTTCTAGCCATCCCGACCATGGCCGGGGCCTTTGCGCTGGACCTCTATCGGGCCAAGGACAGCCTCAGCCTCGACCAGGGCGGCCTGATCGCCATCGGCTTTGTCGTCGCCTTTGTGTCGGGTTGGGTAGTGGTCAAGTCGATGCTGGCCTTTGTCACCCGCTATGGCTTCATGCCCTTTGCGATCTGGCGGATCCTTGTCGGCGGCGCGGGCCTGATCGCCCTGCAGATGGCCGGATAACCCTTCGAGGCACGGGTGCTTAAAAACACCCCAGGCCGGCCCTAAAGGCGCTTTCGAAATTGAATTTTTCGTGACGCACTAGACCTTGCTCAGGCCGATGGCCTAGACACCACCGGTCACCACCGGAGATCGTCATGTCCTACTCAGCCCTGCGCCCCTTGAGCGGCCTGTTTCTGGCCCTGACCATCAGCAGCACGGCCCTCGCCGCAGAACCGGCAGCACATCAGACCTCCAATCCCTATTATGTCAGCGGCCTGACAACCCTTGAAAAGGCGCTGGCCCTACAGCCCAACACCGGCAAGGCCAAGAACGTGATTTTGTTCATTGGCGATGGTATGGGCATCAGTACTATCGTCGCTTCTCGTATCCATGAGGGTCAGTCCCGGGGCGTGGACGGGGTGTCCAACAGCCTGTCCTTCGAGGCCCTGCCCTATCTGGCCCTGTCCAAGACCTACAGCCACGACACCATGGTCACTGACAGCGCCGCCAGCGCCTCCGCCATGATGACGGGGGTTAAGACCCTGAACGGCATGATTGGTGTGGATGGCTCGGTCATTCCTAACAACTGCCCATCGATCGTTAAGGCGCAGGTGACGACCCTTGCCGAGATCGCCAAGATGAGCGGCCGCTCGGCCGGGGCCGTAACCACGACCCGCATTACCCACGCGACCCCGGCCGCAACCTACACCCACATTGCCGACCGCGACTGGGAGGGCGATGAGAACATGCCCGCCGAGGCCAAGGCCGCTGGCTGCAAGGATATTGCCCGTCAGTTGGTCGAGGCTCCGGCCAATATTCGACTTGATGTCGCCATGGGCGGCGGGCGCTCTCGCTTTTTGCCCTTAGCCCAAGGCGGTGCGCGCACCGATGGCCGCAATCTGGTCCAGACCTGGCGGGCCGGATCTGGCCCCCGCTCGGCGGCGGTCATGAGCGTCGAAGAGATGAAGGACCTAGACCTGAGTAAGGTGGATCACCTGCTCGGTCTGTTTGACCAAGACCATCTGCCCTACGAGGCCGATCGGGCAACTCAAGGCGCGGGCGTGCCGACACTCACTCAGATGACCACCACCGCCGTCGACATCTTGTCTAAGAACCCCAAGGGCTATTTCCTGATGGTTGAGGGTGGCCGTATCGACATGGCCAGCCATGCCGGAAACGCCTATCGCGCCCTGACCGAAACTGAAGAATTTTCTAAGGCCATCGCCGCCGTGATGGCCAAGGTCGATCTGAAGGAGACGCTAATCATAGTCACTGCGGACCATAGCCACGGCCTCGTCATTTCCGGCTATGCCAAACGAAACGACCCCATCTTGGGCCTTGCTGCTAACGACGGTACAGGCGGTCTAGCTAAGGATGGCATTCCCTATGCTGTCCTTAGCTATGCAACCGGACCGGGCGGCGCGGACGGGGAAGATCACCGTGAAGACCTGTCATCGGTCAACACCAAGGACCCCAGCTTTACCCAGCAGGCCACCGTGCCCATGATCAGCGCGGCCCATAGCGGCGAGGACGTGGCGATCTTTGCGGGCGGACCTCAGGCGCACCTGTTCCATGGTGTCGTCGAAGAAAGCTACATCTTCCAAGTGATGCGCCACGCGCTCGGACTTTAGGCAATTGGCATCAATTCGGGATTGAACTGCTCAGCAGGGCTTGCACCCTGATCAGAAAGGCGTATTTCCCTCTCGCAATCGTGATTTGCAAAGTGAGAGCGATATGGCTGCGGAACTGATCGGTGACCGCTTGTCTTTAGGGCAAGACCACACCTCTTCGGACAAGAGCGTGGGCGCAGGCAAGTCTACGCTTGAGCTAACCATTCTCATGCCCTGCTTGAATGAGGCTGAAACCATTGAGGTTTGCGTTCGCAAGGCCTTGGGCTTCTTCAAACGCACCGGCATTTCCGGTGAAGTCCTGATCGCGGACAATGGCTCGACCGATGGCTCGCAAGGCATGGCCGAGGCCGAAGGCGCGCGCGTCGTCGCTGTGCCAGAGCGCGGTTATGGCGCGGCCCTGATCGGCGGCATTCGCGCGGCGCACGGCCGGTTTGTCATTATGGGCGATGCCGATGACAGCTACGATTTCGAAAATCTAGACACGATGGTGGAGCGTCTGCGCGATGGCGCAGATCTGGTCATGGGCAATCGGTTCCTTGGCGGTATCGAAAAGGGCGCCATGCCCTTCCTGCACCGCTATTTGGGCAATCCGGTTTTGTCGTTCCTCGGCAAGCTGTTCTTTAAGATTCCTGTCAGCGACTTTCATTGCGGTCTTCGCGGTTTTAACCGCGAGACCATGCTCAGCCTTGGCCTGCAAAGCCCCGGTATGGAATTTGCCAGCGAGATGGTCGTCAAATCAGCCCTGCATGAGCGCCGCATCGAAGAGGTTCCGACCACCCTTCGTCCCGATGGCCGGTCACGTCCGCCCCATTTGAAGACCTGGCGCGATGGTTGGCGCCATTTGCGCTTCCTGTTGCTCCATAGCCCTGAGTGGCTGTTTCTCTTTCCGGGGCTCGTCATGATCGGGCTGGGCGTCGCGGGCACCTCGATGTTGGCGCGTGGGTCGATCCAAGTGACGCCCCATATCCAGCTCGACATCCATACGCTCGTCGCCGCCTGTTTCTCGTTCCTGATTGGCACGCAGTTGGTCATGTTTAGCGCTCTGGCCCGTCGCTATGCGATGATGGAAGGGGTTCTGCCGCCTGCAGGCAGCATGAAGAAGTTCCTGCTAGGCATGACCTTGGAGCCGATCTTGCAAGGGGCTCTGGTCCTTTTCGTCGCCGGCTGCGCGGGGACCGTCTTTGCTCTGGGCCATTGGGCCAGCGTTGGATTTGGACCCATTGTCTATAATGGCGTGGTTCGGATCTTGGTCATTTCCCTGACCGCCGTGACGGCCAGCATCCAGATCGCCGCTTCAGGCTTTCTCGCCTCTGTCTTCACCCTTCGTCGCTAAAGCCCAGCAAAGCTTCGCATGAGGCAGATCTGGAAGTCATGGCCGGTCTGGCTGGGAACCCTTTTCCTCCTCGCCGTCATTGCGGTGAATGGTAGGCCATCGGTCTTTACCGACACGGATGACTATTACGATCAGGGCCGCACGGTAGTGCGCGACATTATCGGCAACTGGAAGCCCCCCGTTGTCCTGACAGACCCGGCGGACATTCAAGAGGCGGCAGAGCGCCGCACGGATGAGCGTTTTGCCCTCACCTCAATGGGGGCCAGATCGGCCTATTACGGCGTCTTTCTCTATGCCGGTGTCGCATTGGGCAGTCTGTGGCTGGTGGCCGCGATCCAAGGCCTGCTCGCCCTATGGCCCGCTTGGCGGCTCTCAAAGGCCATAGCCCCGCTTGCCAAGCCTTGGACCTTTATCCCGGTCAGTTTACTTATTGCAGCGGGGACCTCGCTGCCCCTGTTCGCAGGCTTTGCCATGCCGGACGTCTTTGCCGGGGTGGCTATTCTATGCGGCGTTCTACTGCTGATCTATCGCCACACCCTGAGCCGGCGGGCTCAGATCTTCAATTGGTGCCTTCTGTCGCTCGCCTTGAGTTTCCACGGCTCCCACACCATGACAGCCCTTGGCCTGGCGGTGATTGGGGCGGGACTGATGGTGCTCCTGAAGGCGGATCGGCGCGAGACCTTTGTCCGCGCCAGCCTAATCATGGCCGCCGTGATCACGGGCTTTGCCGCCAACGCCCTCTATGCCCAATCGGTTAAGGCCAAGTGGGGAGAAGAGTTACGGCGCCCCCCCTTCCTCATCGCCCGCGTCTTGGCTGATGGACCTGGCCGAAACTATCTGCGCGAAGCCTGCTATAGTGGGACCCCCTATGTCCTTTGCCGTTTTCGCCATCAGGCCCTTGATGACAGCGACAAGATCCTCTGGTCGGGCACGGCGGGGATCGGCCTCTTTAATCGTCTGGCCTACGAAGATCGCGTCGCGCTCGGCAAGGAAGAGTTTCGGTTTGCGTTCAACACGGTGCTGCATGATCCTCTGGGTCAGGTCAGGGCCTCACTGCAAAACTGGTGGTGGCAGCTCAATCTGATCTATGTCGAAGATCCGCTGCGTAACCCTTATGTGTTTCTCAATGACCACTATTGGGGTGATACGAACCTTCCTCTGCTGATCCCTGACGCTGAAAAGTGCAAAACTGAGCGCGGCGCCTGCCGCTCGCGTTTGCGCATGGATCCCTTGCGCGCTTGGCACACGACCATCTTCGTTCTGGCTGGAGCATTCCTGCTTTGGCGTCTGGTGCGCGGAGAAGTGGCAGAGGCCTTTCGTCAAAAACAGATGAACTTTGACCAAGACGCCATCAAGGCCATGACCGCCATTGGCCTATTGCTGGCAGGCTATGTGATCAATGCGGCCGTCTGCGGGGTCCTTTCCGGTCCCTTCGCACGCTATCAGGCCCGCATCGCTTGGATCATTCCTCTAGCCGCCGCTGTCGTGGCCCAAAGGCTGGCCAAGGATAGGCCCGGTCAAACATGGGATGCGCTCTGGGCGTGGGGCGTGAACCTCTTTGAGCAAGGCCTGCGCTTGGCAAGACGCGTTCGCCTATTCGCCAAGATACTCGACCTGCTTGATCCCGCCTTCATGCGTTTTTGCATCGTCGGTGGCGTTGGTTTTGTCGTCGATGGCGGCGTGCTTTACGGGTTGGTTGGGCTTGCCCATATGGATCATTTTACCGCTCGGCTCTGTTCGTTCGTCGTCGCGGTATTGGCCACCTGGACCTTGAACCGGCTCTGGACCTTTAAGGCACAGTCCGGTCGCAACCCTGCCAAGGAGGCCGGCCTCTATTTCCTCGTACAGGGGACAGGCGGCGCGATCAATATCGCGGCCTACAGTCTTGTCATTGCACTGGTCCCTAGCCTTGGACGCTGGCTCGTCATCCCCTTGGCTATCGGCACAGCGGCAGGTCTGATGATCAACTTCTTGGGTTCTAAACATATCGCCTTTCGCCAAGTGGCCGAACACGTGGCCGAAGAGGCCTAGACCCATGGCCAATAGGATCGCTGAGCGCCGCTTTGCGGATATGGCCGCGCTTCAATCTGCCGCCGTCAAGACCATCCAATCGGCCATACTCGCCGGGATCGCCGCGCGTGGGACCGCCAGTCTTGCCCTCAGTGGCGGCACAACGCCCGTCCCCATCTATGAAGCCCTCGGCCGACTGGACCTGCCCTGGTCGCAGGTGCAATTGACCCTCACCGACGAGCGCTGGGTTTCGGTGGATAATCCTGCGAGCAATGAGGCGATGGTCCGTCGAACCCTGCTTCAAGGACCCGCATCGGCAGCACGGTTCACCGGTCTAAAATGCAACACCAAGACCCCCGAAGCGGCTGAAATTCAAATTGATGGGGCCTTGCGGACCTTAGCTCAGCCCTTCGATCTGGTTTTGCTGGGCATGGGGGATGATGCTCACACCGCGTCCCTGTTCCCCGGCGGCGCTGGCCTCAAAGCGGCTATGGACTTAACCGGCCCGCTCAAGGCCCGTGCGGTGCACCCCGCCATCGAGGGGCCCGCTCGACTGTCCTTGAGCCTGCCTGCCCTTTTGCAGTCACGGCAGATGATTTTGTTGCTCAAGGGCGTATCAAAATGGGTGGTCTATCGAAATGCCTTAAACGACGGACCGGTTTTAGAGGCCCCTATTCGCGGGATTTTACACCAAAATCAGGTTCCTGTGGCCGTCTATTGGGCCCCTTAGGTTGGGTTTCAAACCCCAAAAACCTTTAATTCCATTAAGAAAATTGGCAAAGACATGCCGGTTTGCAACCTTGAATATGAAATAATTAGTTTTATTGATAGTTTTCGCTATCTTCTTGGCAGGATTTGTTTAAAATCTACCTTACCGAGAACTTACGCAAAAGGTGCGATACATCATGGGTGCAATTAAAGCCAACGCGGACGATGAGCCGCATCCCCTCGACGTTGCTTTGGGCCAAAGCGTTCGCCTTCGTCGCCGCTCACTGCGCATGTCGCAGCAGGCCCTGGCAGATGCGATTGGCGTAAGCTTCCAACAGGTTCAGAAATATGAGCGCGGGACCAATCGCGTCAGCTTCTCGCGACTGGTCGAAATCGCCCACACCCTAGGCTGCCGGGTTAGCGATCTTGTGGATGATCTGGACGAAGATAAGGGTCGCTCATCCGAGCGCATCGCTGATCTTTCCAAGCTGCGCCTGCCCGGTGCGGCAGAACTTCTAGACGCCTATTCGGCCATCTCCTCGACCCGCCTGCGCCGCTCGGTGCTGGAACTGGCTCAGTCGATGATGGCCAATGCACCAGCTATGGTTGCCGAAGATTAAAGCCTAAGCCTTGGCTCTACTGAACCAGGCTTAAGCGGGGCTTCGCCCAAATTCTTTTGAGATTTTCGACCACGGCGAGGGCCACGTCCTCGCCGTGTTGTCGTTCTATGGCGGCGATCTGGCCAATGATTTTGACAACCATATCCACGCTAACCTCGTAAAAGCGCGGCGAACCCGATAGTCCACGGCCCTGTCCGTTCCAACCTATGGCAAGATTGGACTGCGCCTGTTCGGCTGAAACATCCTGAGGATAAACCAAGGAGGAGGTTGCGAGCGGTGGCATGGTCGCCCTTTCGAAGCCTCGCCGAAGCGGTAGGGTTCATCTGATGGGGCGAGTAAAGGCCGAGAAACGGATAGTCTTAACTAAATTATCAATGGAAACATAAAGTTAGATATAGGTATGTTATTTTTACTCGGGGGAATAGTAAGTCGTGCCCAAGCCCTGCTTTTCGCGGCGTTGGTTCGCCGCTAGTGTCTGACCGACCACTGCGGGAGGCTTCGTGAATCCGATCTACGACCAGATGCCGACGACGATCTTTGAGGTCATGTCCGGCCTTGCACGGCAAACCGGCGCGGTCAATCTGGGCCAAGGCTTTCCAGATGGCCCAGGGCCGCTCGATATTCGCCAAGCCGCCGCCGAGGCTGTCCTCAATGGCTATAATCAATATCCGCCCATGGCAGGCCTTCGCGAACTGCGCCTTGCGGTCGCGGACCACTATCGGCGCTTTCAGGGCCTTGATCTGGACGGCCTGTCAGAGGTGACCGTAACCTCGGGGGCGACTGAGGCCATTGCAGCGGCCCTTTTCGCCCTGATTGTACCGGGCGACGAGGTGGTGCTGATCCAACCGCTCTATGATGCCTATCTGCCGCTGGTTCTTCGAGCCGGCGGTGTGCCGCGCCTCGTCAGCCTGCAGCCGCCGTACTGGCACCTGACCGAAGAGATGCTGGAGGCAGCGATCACGCCCCGCACCCGGCTCGTGCTGTTCAACAATCCGCTCAATCCCGCCGGCAAGGTTCATGGCAAGGACGATCTCGCCGCGCTCGCGAAGGTCTGCGTCAAGCATGACCTGATCGCCATCAGTGATGAGGTCTGGGAACATGTCACCTTTGACGGCCTTGGCCATACACCGCTCATGGCCATGGCGGGCATGCGGGACCGGACCGTTAAGATTGGCTCGGCCGGAAAGATGTTTGCCCTAACCGGCTGGAAGGTCGGCTTTGTCTGCGCCGCCCCGCGCCTCAATGCCATTGTCGCCAAGGCCCATCAGTTTCTCGCCTTCACGACACCGCCAAACCTTCAAACCGCCGTCGCCTTTGGTCTGGGCAAGGGCGCGGAGTTTTTTGAGGCGCAGCGCCAGGCCCTGTCGCGCAGCCGAGACCGCTTGACGCTAGGTTTGCAGCAAGAGGGCTATGTCACCCTACCCAGCAAGGGCACCTATTTCGTCAATGTCGATCTGATGGCTTCGGGCATCGCGGTGGATGACGAGACCTTCTGTCGCCGCGCTGTGCAAGAGGCGGGCGTCGCGACCATCCCGGTATCGAGCTTCTATGCCGAGGCCCCGGTGCGTCATGTCGTGCGCTTATGTTTTTCTAAGCAGGACGCCACGCTCGATGCGGGCATTACCGCTCTGGCCAAGGCTAAGCGGCTGTTCTGAACCTACCGCCCTCGTGAGCCTTGACGCCCTATAGGCGCGGCCTGTCTAGTAAGGATCAGAACTGCTTAGAGCCCGCGCATGAGACGAGGGCCGATCCAAGGGAGCGTTATCGATGAAGGCTGTTATCCGCCGCGGCACGAGCTTGATCTGTGATGAGGTCAGCGCCCCCATCCCCACTGCCGGTCAGACCCTGGTCAAGACCCTGTGCTGCGGCATCTGCGGGTCCGACCTTCACGCCCTGCACTATCTGGACAATATGGTCGAGGCCGGTATCCGCTCCGGCGGCGAGAGCAGCCTCAATCCTAAGGCCGATGTGATCTTTGGCCACGAGTTCTGCGCCGAGATCTTGGAACATGGCCCCGCAACCACCGGTGCCTTGAAGGCCGGCACCCGCGTGGTCTCTATGCCGGTCCTGATCACCGCAACCGGCTTCAACGCCGTCGGCTATTCCAACACCACGCCCGGCGGTTTTGCCGAGCAGATGGTGCTGAACGAAAATATGCTAATCCCCGTGCCCAATGGCCTGTCCACCGACCATGCGGCCATGACCGAGCCCTTTGCGGTCGGTGCCCATGCAGCGGCCGCGGCGGCCCTAGAGCCGGGCTCTCCTTGCCTCGTCCTAGGCTGCGGACCGGTCGGCTTGGCCGTCATTGCGGCGCTGAAGTCCAGAGGCCACGGCCCGGTCATCGCCGCCGACTTCTCGCCCACGCGCCGCGCTACGGCGCAAAAGATGGGCGCGGACGTGATCATCGATCCGGCCAAGGAAAGCCCCTATGGCCGCTGGAGCGATCTGGGCGTGCCTGCCAATGGCAAGGAACAGTTCATGATGCAGATGATGGGCAAGACCTGGCCGCGTCCGATCATCTTTGAATGTGTCGGCTCACCGGGCGTCCTGCAAAAGGTCATGGAGGGTGCGCCCCCAAGGGCTCAGATCATTGTCGCGGGCGTCTGCATGCAGCCCGACACCATCGAGCCGTCCATCGCCATCAACAAGCATCTGGATCTGCGGTTCGTACTCGGCTACACGCCCGAGGAATTTGCAGGGACCCTGCACGACATTGCCGAGGGCCGTATTGATGTCTCGCCGATGATCACCGGCAAGGTGGGTCTGTCCGAAGTGGCCGGGGCCTTCAACGCCCTAGCCAACCCCGACAATCACGTGAAGATCCTCGTCGATCCTCAAAGGGCCTAAGGCCCGCCTCTTCACACGAACGAGGCGATGATGGACTGGCTCTATCATCTCCTCATATCCTCGGGGCATTGGGCCCTCATCCACTCAGGCCCTAAGGCCCTTGGCCTATTTGCGGGCCGTGTAGATATCATCCAGCCGCGTCGGGGCCCCGGCGATGGGCTCAAGGCGCGGATAGCGCAGACCACCCTGATAGGTCAGCTTGACGCTCCGATAGCGGTCACCCGACTTGACCAGAAGTTCGACAGGCTTGGCCGGATCAGTGGCCGCCGTGATCGCTGCCTTCAACAGGTCGGCCTCATAGGCCACACCACCGACCGCAATGATTTGCGCGCCCTGGATTAAACCAGCCTTAAAGACAGGCCCATCCCACGCCACATCGGCCATGGTGCCGTCCTTGTCCAAAACCACACCAATCGAATAGGTCAGGTCAACCGACTTTCGCCGCCCCTCTGCCGCCTTAAAGAACTCGGTCGGGACGGGCCTATAGACCAACCTGTATCCCCCCCTCGTCAGGCCATCGAGGGGCGCGCCGGGGCCATGGCCATCCAGCCTCGCCTTCAGGAAGGTGGCCCAGTCATAGGGCTGCACCCCATTGAGCGTGGTGACCACATCCTCGAACCGATAGGTCTTGGGCACATAGCTGCCATTGTCGACGCTAAAGAAGGCCTTGGCAAAGTCGTCGAGGGACTTTTTGCCGCCACTCAGCTCTCGGATCAGGGTGTCAGCATCGAGCCAGATCAGTTGACCTTCGGAATAGTAATCCTCCGAGCGCTGCCAACTGCGCCACGAGATCGGGCGGCGAGCGGCCATGATCGGATCGTTGGTCGTGTCACTCATGGCCCGCCAAGCGCGGCCTACGCGATTGTCATAGATCGCGGCGGTCATGGCCAAGGCTTCCAAGCCTTGCTGCTTGGTCTGAAGACCGGAACGCGCGGCCAGCACATTGCCCCAATACTGTGTCTGGCCCTCATAGACCCATAGGAGGCTATTGCGCATGGGGGTGTTGAAGGTCTCGGTCCAGAGGTCCTCACCGCGCCGGAACTTGCCGTTCCACGAGTGGGTAAATTCGTGGGCCAGCAGGTCGCGGCCCGCAGCGCTCTTGTCCCACTCGGTGAAATAGGTTGCCGAGGTAGCGTTCTCGCTCGACCGATGGTGCTCCAGTCCGATGCCGCTCATCTTTTCACTGAGGGCGAGCAGGAAGTCATAGTGATCATAGTGATGGGAGCCGTAGAGCTTATAGGCCTGCTGCACGAGGGTGCGATGGACCCCGATCTGATCGGCCGTGGCTTCCAATTGGCTTGGGCGGTCGGCGACGATATTGAGGCGCACAGGCACGGCCGCACCCGGATCAAGATCAATCTGACGGAAATAGCGCCCGGCAAAGATCGGCGAATCGACAAGTGTGTCGAAATTTACGGGCTTGAACCGAACCAGATCGCCTTCTCGGCTGGCCGTTTCCAAGGCCGTTCCCAGTTGCCAGCCTTCAGGCAGACGCAAGGTGGGCTCGACCATGATCTGCCGCGCAAAATAGCCGGCAGGATAGAGCGCCACCGCGTTCCATTGCAGGTTCAGCATGTCCGGCGTCACCACCACGCGGCCCATAGACCGGTCGGTGGGCGATAGAAACTGGAAGCGGATATCGAGCGCCTTTGCACCTTCAGGAACCGTGACGTGGAAGGCATAGACATTGACCGGATCACGGGACCAGGCGACGGGCTGGCCGTCTGCGGTGATCATCAGGCTGGCCAACTGCTCGATCGGACCGCGCGGGGCGTGGTTGCCGGGCAGCCAAGCCGGATAGAACAGGGTCAAGGGTCCCGCGGCACTGACTGGCAAGGTCTCCTGAACCGAAAAGATCCGCCGATCATTGTCGGTCGCATCGACCGCCAGCTTGATCGACCCCGCCTCATAGGGCACGTCGCGCGCAGCCTCGATCTGAGGCGCGGCAGGTCCCGGCATAGGTTGGGCATGCGTGAGCCCAGACACGCTCATCAAGGCGGCAAGGGCAACGGCGGCGAATAGTGACTTCACAGGGCATATCCTCAGCAGACAGAACACGACCCTAGGCAAGCTTTGGGTCTGATCCCAGCCGAAATTTAGCTAGCCCATATGAAAAAGCTCTTCGACCACGCGATAGAGGGTGGCGACGAGCAGCAGAGCGGAGGTTATATTGAAGGCCCGCATCTTACCCGGTTGATCCAAGAACCGGCGCATCTGAACGCCGAGCAGCGCCCATAGGCCCACGGACGGCAGATTAATAGCGCCAAAGATCACCGCCACGGTTACGAGGCCCAAGAGCGGCTTTTGCGATGGGGCATAGACGGTGATGGCCGTCAGGGCCATGGTCCAAGCCTTGGGATTGACCCACTGAAACAGTACCGCCTGATAGAACCGAAAGGGCTTAGCCTCTGCGGTCGGGGGCTCACCGTCCCTGACGACAAGGGCGCCTGAGTTCGCAATCTTCCAAGCCAGATAGAGCAGATAGACGACGCTGACCCATTTGAGGATCACGTAGGTCACCGGAAAGGCTTTGAAGATCCCAACCAGGCCCAGCCCAACCAGTACCACCATGAACACAAAGCCGATCGACACGCCCAGCATATGGGGCACGGTCCGCGCAAAGCCGAAATTGGTGCCTGACGCCATCAGCATCAGATTGTTTGGTCCTGGCGTCAGCGACGAGACCAGAGCGAAGGCCGCGAGGGCCAAAAAGAGATTAAGCGTCATCATGGCGCAACAGTGCATCAGTTCGGCTGGGAATAGCTTGCAATTTGCAGCGAGTATCTGTCATTTTCACAACAAATGACCAAATTTGACGCTATAACTCACAAGATATTGCAAGCCCTGTCGCAGGATGGGCGGATCAGCAATATCGACCTCGCCGAACGGGTCGGCCTGTCACCCTCGGCCTGTCTTCGCCGCGTTCAGGAGTTGGAACGCAGCGGCGTGATCAGCGGCTACCGGGCCGTGCTCAACCCCGCCGCCTTGGGCATTGGGGTCATTGCCTATGTCACGGTTGGCCTGTCGCAACATACCAAGGCCAGTCAATCAGCCTTCGAAGCGGCCATGCAGCCGGTACCTGAGGTGCGCGAGTGCCACAATATCACCGGCACAGTGGAATATCTGCTGCGGGTCGAGGCCGCCGACCTCGCGGCCTATAAGCTGTTCCACACCGAAACCCTTGGCGCACTGCCCATGGTCGCCAATATCGTCACCTTCATCGTGATGGGCTCACCCAAGGATGAACGCGGCTAATGGCCTGTCCCGAACTTTTCTGACGCGGCCTGCCGATTTTGGACTAGCCTCGATTGATAGGACAAAAAGAGGGAGCGATAGGGTGGATATTGACGCCATGAGACGCGGGGCAGAGCAGCCCGTGCTGGCCGATCAGAGCACGGTCGGACAGGTCGCTCAGGACCTTGCCGACGCCTTTGTCACCGATCCCCATGTCAGCTGGTTTGTTCGCGGCGACCGTCACTGTGACGCGGCGCGGCTGAAGTTCTTTCAGTTCATCCTCTCAAGCTTAGCCCTGCCCGATGGGGAGGTGCGGCGTCCGCAGGCGGGCGGTGCAGCCGCGGTTTGGATACCCTCTGAGACCCTCATTGATCAGCCCTTCATCGAAGAGATCAAACTCCTGCCTCGGCTTTTGTCCATTACCGGCTTTTCGCGCTTTGGACGGCTGGCCGCCTTGCGCGCGGCCATGGATAAGCACCATCCCATGGACCGGCCCCACAGCTATCTTTGGTTCATCGGGGTCGCCCCTCAGGCGCAGGGCCTCGGCATCGGCTCGCGGCTTTTGAAGGCGGGTCTTGAGCGGCTGGATGCACAGGGCCGGGCCGCCTTTTTGGAGACCAGTACCGAGCGCAATGTCGCCCTCTATCGCCGTCACGGCTTCGAAATCATCGCCGACTACAAGCCCAGCCCGACGGGACCCCAGACCTATGGCCTGTGGCGCAATGCCACATGAGCTCACACCCCGAGCTTACATAATGAGTTCACGTGACAAAGGCCCTTTTTTCTGCTGACTTAAGCGGAGAAAAAGACCGCTGGGGGCGCAACCGTCCCAAAGGCTGAACCTGATACACTGGAGGACACTATGAGCGACGGATCCATCGATCAAAAGGGCAGCGCGCCCGTCGACGTTTGGTCGATCCCGCTCGATAAGCTGGATGTAACCAATCCGGAGCTGTGGACCACCAACACCCACTGGCCCTATTTTGAGCGCCTGCGCAAAGAGGCACCGATCCACTTCTGCGCCGAAAGCGAGTTTGGTCCCTATTGGTCGGTGACCAGGTATGACGACATCATGTCGGTCGATACCAATCACGGCGTCTTCTCGTCTGAAGCCCATTTGGGCGGCATTACGGTGGCCGATCAGGATGCCGACTTCATCTTGCCCATGTTCATCGCCATGGACCCTCCCAAGCACGACGCCCAACGCAAGGCCGTCAGCTCCATCGTGTCGCCTAGCAATCTGGCCAAGTTGGAAAGCACCATCCGCGAGCGGGCCAACACCATCTTTGACAGCCTACCGATTGGCGAAACCTTTGACTGGGTCGACAAGGTCTCGATTGAGCTGACCACCCAGATGCTCGCCACCCTGTTCGATTTTCCCTGGGAAGATCGCCGCAAGTTGACCTTCTGGTCCGATACCGCGACCGCGGCCGAAGGCAGCCCGCTGGCCCCGACCAAAGAACATCGCC
Organism: Caulobacteraceae bacterium; assembly: GCA_040399645.1. GTDB lineage: Bacteria > Pseudomonadota > Alphaproteobacteria > Caulobacterales > Caulobacteraceae > CAISGS01. The sequence goes on from JBBARR010000032.1 coordinate 19,363, forward strand.
AAGAGGTGCTGCTCGAGTGCTTGGCCTATTTCACGGGCCTGTGGAACCAGCGGGTCAATGCCGAGCCCACCAACGACCTGATCTCGATGATGGCCCATAATGACGCCACCCGAAACATGGATCCCATGGAATATCTTGGCAATCTGGTCCTGTTGATCGTTGGCGGTAATGACACCACCCGCAACTCGATCACCGGCGGCCTGTTGGCCCTAAACGAGCATCCCGACCAGTACCAAAAGCTGCGCGACAATCCGGCCCTGGTCGACTCGATGATCCCCGAGATCATCCGCTGGCAGACGCCTTTGGCCCATATGCGCCGCACCGCCCTGCAAGACTATGAGTTGGGCGGCAAGCAGATCAAAAAGGGCGACAAGGTCGTCATGTGGTATGTCTCAGGCAACCGCGATGAGACCGCAATTGAGAACCCTAACCAGTTCATCATCGACCGGCCACGTCCACGCCAGCACCTGTCCTTTGGCTTTGGCGTTCACCGCTGCGTCGGCAACCGTCTAGCCGAACTTCAGTTGAAGATCGTCTGGCAGGAAATCTTGAAGCGCTGGCCCAAGATTGAGGTCATGGGCGAGCCAGAACGGGTCCCATCGGCCTTTGTGAAGGGTTATGTGTCCCTACCGGTGCGTATTCCCGCCTAAGGGCCTTCCGCCAAGGGGTGGGGGTGGTTATGAAGCAACCGCACATGACCCAAGCCCCCACCACCCCAGCCTCTCCCCTGCATCTGGTCTATGGCCGCCCGCCTCTGGGCTTAGCCGATGTCCTGCCAACCGCCGTTCAGGTCAGCCCGCTCATTCCCGGCTCTCCGGCGATCGAAGAGATCACCGATGCCAGCGCCGATAGCGCCGTCGTTCTGGCGCCTCCGGGTACAGCCGAGCGCGACTACGTCATCGCCCAGATGTTGCGGGTCCTAAAGCCCGGCGGGGAACTGACCGTCATGGCGCTCAAGGACAAGGGCGGTTCGCGTCTGCGCAAGTCGCTTGAGGCCCTCGGCTGCGACGTTGATGAAACCTCGAAAGCCCATCACCGCATTGCCTTTGTTGAACGCCCCGGCCTGGTTCAGGGCATTGAGGAGGCCCTGTCCAAAGGTGCACTGCGCGATCTGACGGGCCAAGGGCTGTGGTCGCAGCCCGGCGTCTTCAGTTGGGACCGTCTGGACCCCGGCAGCGCCCTGTTGCTCAAGACCCTTCCTGCCCTGTCCGGTAAGGGCATGGATCTGGGATGCGGCATTGGCCTCCTAGCCCTTGGGGTTTTAGAGAGTTCGGCGGTCACGGTCCTGACCCTGATCGACATCGATTCTCGGGCCATTAAGGCCGCCGAGCGCACTGTCACCGACCCACGCTCCGTCTTTGATTGGTCCGATATTCGCAGCCAAGAGGGGCCCGGCGATCAAGATTTTGTCGTGATGAACCCACCCTTCCATGATGCAGGATCCGAAGACAAGGCGCTGGGACAGGCCTTCATTCGCCGCGCGGCCTCGGCCCTGCGTAAGGGCGGAACCTGCTGGCTAGTGGCCAATCGCCATCTGCCATACGAAGAAACCCTCAAGCCGCTCTTTGCCAAGGTCACCCTCAAGGCCGAGGCCCAAGGCTATAAGGTCTATGAGGCGCGAAAGTGAGCAAGGCCCCGACCGCTCGCCTCGACCGCCTGCTGGCCAACATGGCCTATGGCTCGCGCCGGGACATTCAGCAGATGATGGATGCGGGATGGATCGTGCTCGATGGGGCTAAGCTACGCGATGCCTCTATGCGTGTCGCGGTGACGCCTGATCTTGTGACGCGCATGACTGTGCGCGGTCAGCCGCTCGATCCGCCAGCGCCCCTGACCTTGATGCTACACAAGCCACTGGGCCATGTCTGTTCGCACAAGGAAGATGGTCCGCGCATCTATGACCTCCTGCCCTCGCGGTGGCGCTCGCGCGAACCGGCTATTTCGAGCATAGGGCGGTTGGACAAGGAGACCTCAGGCCTGCTGCTCCTGACCGACGATGGCGCACTGCTGCATCGCGTGATCTCGCCCAAACATCATGTCGCAAAGCGTTATCTGGCCAGCCTCGAGCGCCCGCTAAAGGGCGATGAGGCTGCGATGTTTGCCAGTGGCACCTTGCTTTTAGAGGCCGAAGACAAGCCGGTCCTACCGGCCAAGCTAGAGTTTCTCGATGACCATCGGGCCTATCTGACCTTGACTGAGGGTCGCTATCATCAGGTCCGTAGAATGTTTGCCGCCGTGGGAAACCACGTCAACGCCCTGCACCGAGATCGCATCGGGGCGCTCGATTTGCCGGCCGACCTTGAGCCGGGTCAGTACAAGGTTCTGGATATAGAGGGTTTAACGCCGATTTTTGCCGGAGAACGGGTTTAGAGCGCCAAGGCTTCGAGAGCCTCTGGACTGATATCCGGGATTACATGGTCGAGGCTGATCACGGTGACCATGCTTTCGCCGCGGATGATATAGCCCTCGACAAAGTCCCGGGTCTGGCGCGAGGCCACGTTCGGCGCGGGATGAATTTGATCAGCAGGGATAGTCGAGGTTTCAACAACGTCTTCGATCATCAAGCCGGTCCACTTGCCCTTAACATTGATGACGATGATGACGTGATGCTCAGTCGGAACCGAGACGGCAAATCCAAGCCTCGCGCCAATATCGACGACCGGCATGACCGTGCCGCGCAGATTGATCACCCCAACCACGAACTGCGGAGCATGAGGCATCGTCGTCACCGCCGTCCAGCCTCGGATCTCACGCACCTGGCGAACATCGGTACTAAAGT
>JBBARR010000032.1:22241-28622 GCA_040399645.1 Caulobacteraceae bacterium
GCGGCCAGAGGGGCTAAGGGGTTCTGTTTGTTGGTGGATCGATCACAGGCCTAAAGAAGGATTAGCCCTTCTTAGCGCGTGCCTTTTCAATCGTCGTCTTCTTGCGCACGCCGCGACCCAGACCGATTTCCTTAGCGAAGTTCGAGCGGCGCTCTGCATAGGCGGGCGCGACCATTGGATAGTCCGCAGGCAGCTTCCACTTGCGACGATAGTCTTCAGGGGTCAGGCCATACTGGGTGCGCAGGTAGCGCTTCAGCATCTTCAGCCTTTTGCCATCCTCAAGACAAATGATGTAATCTTCTGTGATCGACTTGGACGGCGGAACGGCTGGCTTTTGAACCGTCATTGCCACCGCTACAGGTTGCACTTGGCCGAGGGTCGAGAAGCTAGCATAGACGTTGCGAATAAGATCAGGGAGGTCCGCGGCAGATATACTGTTCTTCGTAACGTAGGCTGCAACGATGTCACCAGTCAGCTCAAGAAAATCAACGTCATTCTGGTTCTCGTCGTGCAGGTTCATATTCTGAGCGGTCATTGTTAGCTCCACATCGTTATATCGCGATCAGTTGAATTTCGTGGATTGCTTAAACATTGCACCCAGTAAACGCTACAAATAATTAGTGAAATTCCAATATTTTTTTGACTTTAAACTGAAACCAACATCGACCTGCCGCGAACCACTAGCGATAAAATTGAACATAAATCATAATAAACAGCCAATAATGGATAATATTAATGGCCATAAATTCCAAATGACCGATTTTTAATTCTTCTTATCGATACAAACGGACAAACACGATATATATCGTCTCGAATTAAAATACAGTAACAAAAATTATTTCTATAACATCGAATAAGTTGGAAAAATTGACTTTTTGGAATAATTTATGAATTCGGTAATTTTAAATATTACTGATCCCAATTGGCATTATACCCTGACAACGCTATACTCGTTTTATGGTCGATAATCCCCATAATTATTCCTTTAGTTGAACCGGAACGCTGAATTGCGGTACCGTAGGCCACTAGGTCTGAATACAGATCCGCCGCGAATTTGGCAGCAACCTCAGAAGACTTCATGTTCTCTGAGCCTTGCCTATGGTCGCAATGCGAGTGAAGATCAATCTCAGGGACAGCGACCAACAGTGCCCGCAGAAAAAAGATGAGGCCCATAAACGGGTCCGCCATAGAGGGAAGGAAGGGCTTGACAACCTTGGCTGCTGAGCAAGCCCAACCGTTTACAGAAGATCCCAACATCATCCGCAATCGGTTGATTTTTGGCTTCGGCGGCATGCTGATCGGTCAGTTCCTCGCCTATCTCGACATTCAAATTGTCAACTCGTCACTCTCCCAAATTCAAGCCGGCACGAGCGCGAGCAGCGACGAGATCAGCTGGGTCCAGAGCGCCTACCTTATTGCTGAGGTGGTCATGATACCCCTCTCCAGCTATCTGGCCAGGTGGTGGGGCACCCAAAGACTGTTCATGATTTCCTGTGTCGGCTTCACCATTATGAGCGTCTTGACCGGTTTGTCGTCGGACATTGACACCATGATCATAACCCGCGCCCTGCAAGGCTTTATCGGCGGAGCGATGATCCCCACAGTCTTTGCCACAGCCTTCTCAGCCTTCCCGCCTGAACGCCGCATGATATCGAGCGTGATCATGAGCACGGTCATATCGATGGCACCGACCCTTGGCCCCACCTTGGGCGGACAGATCACCGAACTGCTCAGTTGGCGCTGGCTGTTTTTCATCAATGTTCCGTTCGGCCTTTTGGTCCTTTTTCTAGTGGGGAGATTTGGTGATTTTGATCGCCCCGATCCTCGACTTGCGCGAAACTTCGATTGGACCTCCTTGGTCTGTATGGCGCTCTTTTTGATGTGTGGTCAGTATGTGCTTGAAGAGGGGACCAAGGAGGCGTGGTTTCAGAGCGACTTGATCTTAGGCCTTACGGTCCTGTCGCTTGTTGGGGGAATGTTGTTCATCTGGCGATCCTTAAGGAGCGCCAATCCCATTGTTGAACTCAGTGCATTCGCGGATCGAAATTTTCGAGTTGGATGTTTCCTAACCTTTATTTCAGGCGTTGGGCTGTTTGGCTCGACCTATCTGCTGCCACTTTTCCTGGCGCGGGTAAGAGGCGATTCCCCCGGTCAGATCGGCGCAACCATGGTTGTATCGGGCATAATGATGTTTGCCATGGGCCCCATATCTACCCGCCTCGCGCAGTTTATCCCGCCGAGGCCTCAGATCATCTTAGGGTTCCTCATTGCGGCAGCAGGGATGTGGATTAGCCGTGACGTGACGCCAGAGTGGGGTTTCAATCAGTATTTGGTGTTGCAGATTACCCGCTCAGCAGGGCTCGCGTTGGTGATGTTCACCACCCAGAACATCACCATGGGGACCTTGTCACCCACCCTGATGAAGTCGGCCGGTTCACTGGTGAACCTCTCGCGCAATCTTGGGGGTGCCTTTGCGCTGGCCGTTCTTACCACGGTCTTGGCCACCCACTCGGCCCAGCATTTTCACGACCTGTCAGCGGGATTTGCAGTGACACAAGCGGGCGGCGCAGAAATGATCCATGGCCTAGCCGCCCATATGCAAGACCTCGGCCTAAGCCAGCCCGAAGCCGCCGCGCGCAAGATGATGGCTCATATCCTTCGGCGAAACGCCTTGGTGATGGCCTTCAGCGATTGCTACACATATTTGGCGTTCGGTTTTGCCTTTGCAGCCCTGGTCTCCCTCAGCGCCAAACCCACTCGCTTAAGCAACGCTCCGATCGCTACCGTCCCGGTCAAACCCACGCAGGCTACCGAGTGAGCGATCTTCAGGACCAAGGTTACGCAACGCCCAAATGTCGAACATTTCGCGCAACGCCTTCTCAAGGCCTTGAGCAAATCCGAATACATCGCCATAAGAAGATGCGTGGAACAGAATGGCCACAGCCGAGCGCTGGCGGCTTAAGGCTGCCCGGTCTAAGGTCAGGCGAACGATTTGGTCGACATAGGCATCTTCAGTGGAGGCAATATAGTCCTCAAGGCCCAGGACCGTGAGCGGGTTTGTTGCCGATGCTTCATCTTGCAACCCGAGCGTCATAACGGGAATGCCATCAGCCAGCGCCTGCAAGATTGAGCTATCAAACAGGGCCTGCGGCCCCGTTGGGGCCAAGACCATATCGACGCTTGCATGGATCACCGAGGTGGCGCAGGTCTCTCCCCCTTCGAGATAGACCAACCGATCCGGATCAATCCCATGGGCGGCGAACTTAGAACTGAGCGAGTTCTGAAGTACGGGATCCACAAAATAGCGATGTTTCAGCCAAAGTTGCGCCTTAGGAATATTGCGCAGGGTTTGGGCCCACAGGCGGATGGTTTGGTCGTCAAGCGTAGCGGGGTGGGCCAAGCTGGCCAAAACAATCTGATCTACGTCATGAACTGGGGGCTCAAGGGTCTCAATAGATCCTACTCGACCAAAGGGGCTTTGGACGGGCCCTATCGGCCAGAGGGTCTCGACGAAATTCATGGTCTCGGCAGCGGCGGCAACGCGGTCAGTTACGAGGGCGTAGTCAATGGTCGGCAGGCCACTGCTTACCCCGAATGGATTCCAACTGACCTGAACCGGAGCGCCCTTACGGGCCATGATCAGGAGCCGGCCTTCGGCACCGTGGCCCTCGCAATCGACGAGAACATCAATCCCATCTGATAGGATCAAGGCTTGGGCTTGGTCGTCCGACAGATGGCCAATCGAGCGCAGGGTGACACCCGGGATGGCCATCTCCTGATCAGCATTGTCGCAATAGACGGTGGCGCTCACATTCCATAGAGCCGCAAGGATCGTGGCCAAGGCTTCGGCCGTGGCCGACCCGGTTAGGCTGTAGATCAAAAAGCCAGCACGCAACGTCCGGTTGGCGGCACGGCTATTGGTGAATTTTGGCCATTCATCGCGGTGTCGCTGATGGATAGCGCCCCAGCGCATGGCCTCGAAGGCATGGCGAATGGTGCCACCCGCGCAGTAAGGCAAGATGCTCAAGAAAGCACTATGCGCAGGATGAAATTCATAATCCTCAGCACCAACACTTAAGGCCGATTCAGCCTCCAAGGTTCGCCCCTGAGCAAAGAGCGTTGCCCCATAGCCCAGCAAGGCTGCGCCAGAGGCCTCACCGTCCATCACGCCGCGCGCCATGCCAAGGCTCGCCGGGCCCATCAGGTCGACGCTGATAAATTGATCCGCCACAGCAAGCGCGTAGCCGGTATCGGTATTGAACAGGCAGACATCACCGCCATTATCCTGCACCATCTGAAGCCCGTGAAAGGCCTGAGCGGTCCGTAAGGTTTCGGCCTGCTCGTCATAAAATCCTGCCGCCCCGTAGGCGGCTGAGAGCCAATAGTGAAGGACCGGTGAGAAACTATGAACTTCGATCATCTCTTTGAGACGCTCAATCGCTAGCCCAGCGCGGCCATAGAGAATTTCAGCGCGGACCAAGGCTAGATCTTCATCCGTAGCGGCGGTCTTCGACATCGTCAGGTCTCCCGTGGTCAAGTCCGCGCGAGCCTCATTCGAGAAACAAAACAGAGAACGACTCTGTTCGACGCAGCCTTTATTGCCGACCCAAGGGTGTATAATTAGGGTTAATGGAGGGTTAAATTGACCGTCAAATTTCAGGTTAATTCTAAAATGCTAAATGATGTCCATTATAAGAGGGGCGCAGGCAAACTAGGAGCCCGTTCATCGCGCGCAGAGAAGTAGGGATAACAGGCTGTAACGCTCGGCCAGTGGACGTTATGACGGCGTAAAAGCCAGCATGTTGGCGGGCCTCAATATAGGCCTGGCATATCGCGCTGCGCCGGACTGGGGGTGTTGGATGGAAGCATCCGCCCGGTAAAGTGAACAGAGCCGGTTACTGGCACATTCGTGTCCGGTGCCATCGAGATCAGCCCGGCGCTGCCGGAGATAGGTGTACAGCTGGCACCGTTCAGAACAGACAGGGCCGCAGCGGTCTGGCCTTCGGCAGGGTTTCCCATCGCTAATGATGGCGTATCTTGCGCCTGGCAGTTCTTCTCTCCGTGACGATCGAAAATCGACTTCAACCCCGTGTAGTAGTCGCCATCGCCATCAGCATTTTGGACGGCAAAGGCGATGATGCGTAATCGGTCATCGCAGGCGGAACGGTCAATAGCGATCTGCCCCACGGGCTTGCCATAACTGTTCTGACCCACCATCGAGATATTTCCTCGGGTCCAGGATAACATCCCAGCGGCGACCAATTCACTGGCTGAAGCAGTGGAGCCTGTGGTGATGAAAGTCAGGGCCTTTGGCGCGATGGATTGCGGCGCTTCGCGAAACAGATGGGTAGAGTTTTCACTGGATTTTGAGGGGCGAAATGTGATGCGGCTGAACAGGTCAGAGGCCAGGCGATTACGGCCCATAAGGTCGCCCATGAGTTCTGCAACGCTTACTAGTCCGCCGCCATTATAACGGAAGTCGATAACGACACGGTCGACACCGGCCGTTCGAAACCGCTGAAACGCCTCGCGCAATGGGGTTTCCGCTGACGCGATAAAGGTACGAAGATTGATATAGCCGATTTTCTGACTGCCGCTGGTGATGATCTGGGTGCCAAAGGTTGGAGAGACTGGCGGTATATTGAACTCTGCCTTGGTGACGGTAACCGTCGTCTCTGGACCAACCAATGGGGCATAACGGATAGTTCGCGTAATACCGACGGCGGCGGCACCTAGCGCGTCAGACACAGCCGAGCTGCCACCACGGGCAAACAGGTCGCTGACACTGACGAGGCTATCGGGCTGATCACCAACGGCTGTGATGCGCACACCCCGCGTTAGTCCGGCACTGAAGGCGGGACCGGTTTCGTAGCTATCAAGAATGGTAACGGTACGGTTGGCGCTGTCATAGCCAAGGCGGATACCAAAGGCAGCGGTCTGGCCCGACGCGTTATAGGCATTTTCCTGAGCAATACTGGTTATATAGGTCGTGAACCGATCCTTGTTCTGCGCTCGGGCATTCGCTGTAAGGGCATCAATATAGGCATTAACCGTGGCATAGGGTTCGGGATCGAGGCTGGCCGGGAGATCCTCCGGGAACAGATACCACTCCCGAATTTGCTGCTCGGCCCAGATCTGACGATCACGAAGGGTGCAGGACTGAGAGGTTGTAGGGGGCGTGGTCGTCGACGGCGCCACAGCGGACGCACCCCCGCCGCCCCCACCGCCGCCGCAGCCGCTGAGGAAGAGGGTGACCGCCAAGGCGATGGACGTGATGGGGCGCAACCTGACCATGCGCTATGTTGGCTTGAACGCTCCCGCCTGTCCAGCACAAGAACCGCCAAAAACCCGCTGAGCCATGCTCAAGCGGGTTTGGTGTGT
>JBBARR010000033.1:0-27789 GCA_040399645.1 Caulobacteraceae bacterium
TTGCCCTATAAGATCAACGCCGCGGACAATAGGATTTTTGAAGATCAGAGGGTCGTGATCGGGTTCGTCTAAGCCCAATCCATGCCGATTTTGCCATTGACCTAGAACTGGGTGGCCCAAACGCTCAGCTTGAACTGAGTGGACATCGGCCGTCTCCGGCGCGGCACGCGCTCAGCCGCCTTAGCAAAAAACCATAGCTGCATGCCATTTTGACGCTGAGCCAAGGGCGGTTTTAGGGAAACTGTGGCCCTCATGTCGCGCTGATTGTGAGACGATACAACGCATTGAATATATTAAATTTATTACCGTCCCGCGTCTCGTGGGTGACAAAAGCCCCATAAATCACAATAAAATTTACCAATTCCCAAATTTTGGTCAATTGCTGACATCAAACCTCGCGAACACGGTTTAAAGTCATTTCGATAACCTTTGGGCGAACCAAAGGATTCAGACGGGGAACAAGATGAAAGCATACCTTATGGTCTCCACCGCCGCGGCGGTGCTGGTTTCAATGGGGGCAGGAGCCGCCTTCGCCGCGGATGCGCCAGCCGCAGCTGCTTCGAACGATCGCGCCATTGAAGACATCGTTGTTACGGCGACGCGCCGTGAAGAGGCGGTCAACAAGATCCCCGTAGCCATTCAGGCGCTCGGCGGCGAGTCGCTGCAAAAGCTGAACATCGCCAACTTCGAAAAGCTGGTTGAATATCTGCCGAACGTCCGCACGGCCTCGCATGGCCCCGGTACGTCTTCGATGTACATCCGCGGCTTGTCTACTGACACACCCGGCCTTCAGATTCTCGGAACCGCAGGCTCGCAGCCAAACGTGGCGCTGTATCTGAACGACGCGCCAAGCTCGATGCCGGGCCGCAACCTTGACGTCTATGCGGTTGACCTTCAGCGCATCGAAGTGCTGGCCGGTCCTCAGGGCACCTTGTTCGGCGCGAGCGCCATGGGCGGCGCTGTGCGTTATATCACCAACAAGCCTGACCTGAAGACCTTCCACTCAGGCTTCAACGGCAGCTATGCGATGACCAAGGGCGGCGCACCGAGCGCCGCCGGCGACGCCTTCATCAATATCCCGCTGATCGAAGGCAAGTTGGCCGCGCGACTGGTGATCTACAACGACCATCAGGGTGGCTATATCGACAACGTCGCCGGCACCTATCAGATGCCGTTTGATGGTCACGTCGGAGAGGCCGGCAAGCTGCCAACCGGCAACCCACTGCTCGTGGTTCGCGCTTTGGAGTCTTGCTCGGGTGTCGCCAACTGTACCGGTAGCCTATACAAGACCCCAACTCGCCAAACCATCAACAATGATCGCTTTGTTGAGGCCAACTATAACGACGCTAACTATACCGGTGCTCGTTTGGCCCTCGCCTATGAGATCAATGACAACTGGTCGGTCGACCTGATGCATATGCGCCAGAACCTCAAGACCAATGGCGTTTTCGATTATGCACCTGGAGTGGGCGACCTGAAGGTTAGCCAGTTCGCCCCTAACTATTTGCGTGACGATTTCGACGAAACCACGCTGACGGTGAACGGCCGCTTGGGCATGTTGGATATGATCTATACTGGATCTTATCTGAACCATACCGCTGTCCAGCAGGCGGACTATGCGCGCTACTCCAATATCGGCCTGTACCTGCCCTATTATGAGTGCGATCGGGGCGTTTATTATACCGCTGCCTATAACGGCAATATTGGTAAGACCTGTTACACGCCGAATAAGAGCTATAAGGTCAAGAACGAGAACACCCGCTCGACCCACGAGTTCCGCGTTACGACACCTGCGGATAAGCGCCTGCGGGCCACGGGTGGCCTGTTCTATGATCAAAATACCCTCTACGACACTACCGACTGGGCTTATACGCAACAGTCAGCTGGCTTCATCTATCCCCGCGCTCCCGATCCTAGCGTCAATGCGCACGAATCGGGCGTCAAGAGCGTGAATGTTGGCTTCTTTAATGACGTCACCCGCAAGGACCGACAACTCGCGGTTTATGGCGAAGCCTCTTACGACATCATCCCTGACAAACTCACGCTGACTGGTGGCGCGCGTTATTATGACGAACAAGCGTCGATGACAGGCTCGTCGAACACTAGCTTCGGTTACGGTTCGCGCGGTATTTATAATGCCGCTACCGGCACCTATAGCGCCACTGCGACGCCGCCGAAATACTACGGCGTTAGTGCAAACCTCGCCTCAACCCTCAAAGGCTTGTCGCCCGCGAAGTACACTGGCACGATCTTTAAGGGCAACCTGACCTACAAGCTCAACGACGGCTCTCTGGTCTACGCGACCTATTCCGAGGGATTTCGACCCGGCGGCTTCAACCGCAAGCCCTGTAACGTCGTTAGCCCAGCCTGTAACAGCTTGAAGGCCTATGTGCCCGATACTGTGACCAACTACGAGATTGGTTGGAAGCTCGCCCTGCTCGATCGGACCCTGCAGTTCAATGCGGCGGCCTATCAGATCGACTGGAAAAACATTCAAATGACGGTGTTTGACCAGAACGTCTCCAATCAGACCTTCACCACCAACTTCACCGATGCACGCATCCGCGGCGTTGAGGGAGATGTGGCTTGGCGCCCGACCAAAGAGTTGACCGTAAATGGCGGCTTCTCTTACAATAACTCAGAGTTGACAAAATATCGTAAGGCTGCGACCGTTTTGGTACCGCTCGGCAGCCCCCTGGCTCTGAGCCCCAAGTTCCAGGGCAATATCCGGATGCGTTATGAGACCGAAACCGCGTCGGGCCTGCGTCCGTTCGCGCAAGGCGGCCTCCACTTTGTCGATTCCAGCATCTCGTCGGATATCGACAATGTCAGCATCAAGCTGCCAGGCTTCAACGCCACGGCGGGTTATGCGGCGCAAGTGCCAATCACCTATAACGGTGTGACGGTGAAGCCAGGCGACGTGATCGTTCCTCTGAAGGGTTCCCTGAAGCAAAAGTCCTACACCACGCTTAGCGCGTCGGTCGGCGCTTCGAAGGACAACTGGACCGTGGAACTGTTCGGTGAAAACCTCACCGACGCCCGCCCAGACCTCTATAAGAGCGGCAATGATGGCGAGCTGCGCGTGACCACGTCACGTCCGCAAACCTTCGGTGTCCGTCTTTCTGTTCGTAACTAGCTAAACTGTGGTGGGCCCCCGTTAATCCCGGGGGCCCATTGCTCTTTTTTCTGCCTCTTATCGATTCCCGCCCAGAACGGGATCAAAACAGCGATAAACATCCTTACCTTGGCCCACTGAAACGCTATGATTGAGCCAACGGATAAGGATCGACGATTGACCCAAGCTGCACTGTCCCCGGCCCAAATTGACGACCTTCTCGGCCGTGCGCGCGACATGTTGCAACAGACCAAATTCCCACAAGCTGCCGCCCTGTGCCAACAGGTCCTAGACGCCGATCCGATCCACAAGGATGCGCTCTATACCTTGGCTGTGACCTATCGCTATCAGGGTGACGTCAAGCGGGCCCTTGCAACGAATGACCATCTCATCTCCATAGACCCCGGATTTGGCCGCGCCTATCAGGAGCGAGGCCACTGTCTGCGCGATACCGGCGATCGACGCGGCGCGCTCCTCGCCTATCAGGGGGCCGTAGCCAACAATGCTGCCCTCATAGCCAGCTGGCAGATGCTGTCAGAACTTCAACGCGCAACCGGCGCGCTCACGGCTGCGGAGTTCTCGCAAGACCAATATGACTACCTCAACAGCCTGCCATCTGAGATTTTGAGTGTCGCGAATCTGATCCAAGAGGGCCGGTTTTTGCGAGCCGAGCAGATTTGCCGTCACTATCTGCAGACCAAGGGTCATCATGTTGAGGCCATGCGGTTCCTAGCCGAGATCGGCACCAAGTTCAATTCCTACGAGGAGGCGGAGTTTCTGCTCGAATCTTGCCTCGTGCTTGAGCCCGACAATACCAGCGCCCATCTGGACTATGTCGACGTGCTTCATAAGCGACAAAAGTTCGCTAAGGCGCTCGAGCAGGCGACGGTCTTGCGCAAAAAATCCAAGGGCGTGCCGCAGATTGAACTGCTCTATGCCAATGAAAATCTGGCCGTCGGTAATTTCGATGAGGCGCTCGGCGTCTATGGAAAATTAGCCAAGGAAACGCCGAACAACCCGACCATCCACTTGACGCTTGGTCACGCCCTCAAGACCGTCGGCCGCCAGCCCGATGCGATCGCCGCCTATAGCCGCGCCTATCAGATCCGCCCCGATTTTGGCGATGCCTATTGGAGCCTTGCCAATCTCAAGACCTATCGTTTCACCGACGATCAGATCGCGTCTATGCGCCAGCGCGAGGCGGACCCTGCAACCGCCCTCGTTGACCGCTACCACCTCTGTTTTGCCCTCGCCAAGGGCCTAGAGGATCGCGGCGATTACGCTCAAGCCTTTGAGGCCTATGAGCGCGGGAACCGCTTGAAGCGCGAAGACCTCAGCTACGATTGGCGCCGGATCAGCCGCGAAATGGACCTTCAGGCAGAGCACTGTAATCCGGCCCTGTTTGAAGCCAAGGCGGGTTCGGGCTGCTCCGCCCCCGACCCGATCTTTATTGTCGGCCTGCCGCGCGCAGGATCAACGCTGCTCGAACAGATCCTCGCCTCTCACAGCCAAGTCGAGGGCACGATGGAGCTGCCTAATATCTTGGCCCTCGCGCACCGGATCAATGGACGTCGCCGCGTCGATGAAGAACCAGCCTACCCGGCCAATCTTGGAGCCCTATCGCCGCAAGACCTGACCGCCTTTGGTGAGGCCTTTTTGCGCGACACCCGCATCCATCGTAAGAAGGGCGCGCCGTTCTTTATCGATAAGATGCCGAACAATTTCCGGCATATTGGCTTGATCCACATGGTCTTGCCCAATGCCAAGATCATTGATGCGCGGCGCGGAGCGATGAGCTGCTGCTTCAGCGGCTTTAAGCAGCTGTTCGCCGAGGGCCAAGAGTTCACCTACGGGCTCAAAGAGATTGGCCACTACTACCAAGACTATGTCGTCCTGATGGATCACTGGGATCGGGTGTTGCCGGGCAAGGTTCTGCGAGTAAACTACGAGGATGTGGTGGCCGATCTTGAACCTCAAGTGCGCCGTTTGCTCGATTTCTGTGGCCTTCCGTTCGAAGAGGGCTGTATCAATTTCCACAAGAATGATCGTGCCGTTAGGACTGCCAGCTCAGAGCAGGTCAGACAGCCGATCTTCACCAGCGGTTTAGATCAGTGGGAAAACTTCTCCCCCTATCTGGATCCGCTCAGACAGGTTCTGGGTCCGGAACTGGCATTAGGTTGAGGAAGACAAGATGACCACCGCAACACCCATCGAAGAAGGCCGGACCTATTCCCTAGGCGCGCGCTGGTACGTCCTGTTCATCATGATGTTGGCCTATACGATCAACATTGCTGACCGATATGTCATGTCGACTGTGCTGGAGCCTATCCGGTTGGAGCTTAAGCTCACCGATGGCGGTGTGGCCTTCTTGACCGGCGTTTCGCTGGCCCTTTTCTATGTAACCATGGGCATTCCCCTGTCTTGGATTGCTGACCGCTATAATCGTCGCAATCTCTTGGCCATTTCGATCACGGTCTGGTCGGCCATGACCACCTTCTGCGGCCTATCGACCAACTATCTTCAGCTCCTTCTGGCGCGCGTTGGCGTTGGTATTGGTGAGGCGGGCGGGACGCCCTCCTGCAACGCCATCGTCGGTGACTATTTCCCGGCCGACCGCCGCCCCATGGCCATGACAATCTTTGCGCTGGGCGCACCTATCGGCGCTTGGCTCGGTGCGGACATGGCCGGCTATGTCGCCAACAAATATGGTTGGCACGCGGCCTTCTTGGTTCTGGGCATCCCCGGCATCTTGCTGGCCGCTGTGATTATGTTGACGGTTAAGGAGCCGGTTCGCGGTCGCCTGGATGCAGTCTCGACGGACGGTGCGCCAAGCTTGGCCACGACGGTGGCCTTCTTCTTCAAACAGAAGGCGGCCTTCCATGTGATCATGGGCAGTGGCGTTTCTGCCCTTTGGGGTTGGGGCCTGATGTGGTTCACACCCACCTTCCTTCAGCGCGCCTATCACCTGAATGTCGGTGAAGCCGGTGCCGTCGTGGGGCCGATCCATCTGGTCATGGGTATTTTGGCGTCTTTGCTCACCGCTTGGCTTCTGTCACGCCCGTCTTTTGTAGACCCAAGGCGCATTGTGAAACTGCTCGCGATTGTGACCGGCTTGGCGACCATTCCGTCATTCATCGCCTATTGGACCCACTCTCTATCTATGGCCACGGCCATGTTGTGGATCTTCATCCCCGCAATCTATTTCTATATCGGCCCGGCCTTTGCCTTGGGACAGAATCTGGCCCCCCCAAAGATGCGCGCAATGTTCACGGCTATCGCTCTGCTGATCGCCAATGTCTTTAACCTGATCGTAGCGCCACAGGGCGTGGGCTGGCTCAGCGACTTCATCGCCGCGCTGCAGAAGAGCCCCGACTTTGCATCCTTCATTCCGGGTATGAGCTGGCTCGGCGCGCATCTGGCTGGATTTGTCGGGGTGGATGAGGCTTCGTCGCTTCGGTTCGCCCTTCTGGTCTTGGCCCCAACCGGCTTTTGGGCCACCTGGCACTATTGGATGGCTGCTCGCACGATCATCGAAGATCAAAAGACCGCCATAGGTTATGTCTAGTCTGGGCTTAGACCCCATCCTGCGAGGGTGGGGGCGCTTGGTCCGGCCCAAATCGTCCAACAATTGCCTCAAAATTTGGGTAGGGGGATCACGCTGATGATCATAGCCGATGGAGACAGAGTTAAGCGATGAGAGCGTTTCTTATCCCCGGGACCCTTGCGGCAGTGCTGGCTATGGCCTGTCTTGGATCGGCAAAGGCGCAAGACCAGACCCCTGTCGCACCACAGGAAAAGCCTGCAGATGTTGCGGCTCCCGCAGCGTCCCTTGCACCGGCGGCCCCGCCGCCAGCAGCACTGGCAACGCGTCCACCGAAAATTTCAAAGAAACTTGAGGCCGAGTTTGCCCGCGGCGCAAAGGCTTATGACCAAAAGAACTTTCAAGAGGCCCTGTCGATCTGGCTGCCTCTGACCAAAGACGGAAACCCGCGCGTCCTCTATAATGTCGGCCTGATGTATGCCAACGGCCTCGGCATCCCCAAGGATGACTATGTTGAGGCCTATAGGTGGTTCGAGATTTCGGCATCCCGCGCCGACGACCCCAGGGAAAAGAAGAAGGCCGAGCGTATGAGGGATATGGTGGGTCTGGAACTGACGTCCGACCAACTCACTGAGGCCAAGGCCCGCATTAAGGCCTGGCGCCCCAAATGGAGCCTTTGGCGCTAACGCCATAAGGATACTGATGGATCACGCCGGACCGAAAGGCCAGCGTGATCCTCAGGTAATTTTACTTCAAAACGACGATGACGACCCGGCGGTTGGCCGAACGACCGGCGCGCGTAGCGTTGTCAGCCACGGGTGCCTCTTCGCCGTAGGAGGCGCTGGACATGCGCGACAGGGGCAGGCCCTGCTTGGCCAGATAGGTGCGCACCGCATTGGCCCGCTCCATGCCGACCCGCTCATTGGCCTTGGTCGAACCCTTGGAGTCCGTGTGGCCTTGAATTTCGAGATAGACGTTTTGATTGTCGGTCTTCAGTTGGGTGGCCAGAGCTGAAAGCTTGGCTTGACCGTCATCTGAAATGATCGCCTTGCCGCTGGCAAAGGTCACCGAACCGTCGGTGGTCATGACCACCGAATAGAGGAACTTGCCTTCGGCCAGCTTGCCAGCAGCAATTGCGCGGGCCAGAGCGTCGCGCGCGGTTTGATCGACCTGGTTCAGGCGGGTTTCGAGACCGTCAATGCGGCCACCGATCTTGGTGCCCTGCTCGTTCAGGGCGGTGCCCTGACGCGACTCGAGGCCAGCAACCTGCTTGTCGACATATTTTTGAGTGGCGCAACCGCTCAGACCGAGCGCGATGGCCACGGCGCCAACGGCGACGCTGGCAAACTTTGAAATGAACATGGGACCCTCTCCACGAAACTGAACTGAGCGTAGGGCTTGCACCCATGGCGCCGATTAGAACCTGATATCTGTCCGATATCAGAAAACATCCTCGATCGGAAACCGATCGTATAGCTGAGTCACCCTAATGAGATGTGACCAAGACCGCAATGTGATCAAACACCCCTTAGGATCAAAAGGTTTCACTTTTTTGACGGTGACGCCGTATTTGGGGCTGTTCGGATCTGATCCACGTCCCGGACCGCGCCGCGTGCCGCACTGGTGGTGAAGGCGGCATAGGCCCGCAAGGCATCCGTGACCTTTCTTTTGCGCCCATGGGCCATCCAGCCATCGGTGCCGCGTGCGTTCATCTCAGTGCGGCGCTCATCTAAGATCGTCTCTGAAACGGCCAGAACGATCGAGCGGTTAGGGATGTCGATCTCGATCCGGTCCCTCTCATGAACCAGAGCGATCAAGCCGCCCTCTGCGGCCTCTGGCGACACATGGCCAATCGATAGGCCCGAGGTGCCGCCCGAGAACCGCCCATCCGTGATCAGGGCGCAGACCTTACCCAGTCCTTTAGATTTCAAATAGCTGGTCGGATAGAGCATCTCCTGCATACCCGGACCGCCGCGTGGACCCTCATAGCGGATGACCAAAACGTCTCCGGCCACGATCTTTCCGGTTAAGATCGCGCTGACCGCGTCGTCTTGGCTCTCGAACACGCGCGCCGGACCAGCAAAGGTAAGAATGCTCTCATCCACGCCTGCCGTTTTGACGATACAGCCATCGAGCGCTAGGTTGCCGCTCAGCACGGCGAGGCCACCATCTTTGGAGAAGGCATGCTCAACATCGCGGATCACCCCCTCGGTGCGGTCCGTATCCACAGCCTCCCAGCGGCGCGATTGGCTAAAGGCGGTTTGGGTGGGCACGCCGCCGGGTGCTGCGCGGAAGAAGTGATGTACGTCTTCGTCCTGGCTCTGGACAATGTCCCAGCGCCGGATGGCTTCGCCAAGGGTCGGGGCATGGACGGTGGGCAGGTGGGTGTGAAGAAGGCCGCCGCGATCAAGCTCGCCCAGGATCGACATGATGCCGCCCGCGCGGTGGACATCTTCCATGTGAACGTCGCTTTTCGCAGGGGCGACCTTGCAAAGGCAGGGCACCTTGCGCGACAGGCGGTCAATATCGTCCATGGTGAAAGGCACGCCGCCCTCTGACGCGGCGGCCAGCAGGTGGAGCACCGTGTTGGTCGATCCGCCCATGGCAATATCGAGGCTCATGGCATTTTCAAAGGCCTCGAAGGAGGCGATGGAGCGGGGAAGGACTCGGTCGTCATCGCCTTCATAGTAGCGCTTGGCCAGATCCACGACGGTGCGACCGGCCCGAAGGAACAGTTGCTCGCGATCCGAATGGGTGGCGAGCACCGACCCGTTACCGGGCAAGGATAGGCCCAAGGCCTCGGTCAGACAGTTCATCGAATTGGCCGTGAACATGCCCGAACAGGAGCCGCAGGTCGGGCAGGCCGAGCGCTCGATGGTCGCGACTTCTTCGTCGCTGTAGGAATCGTCTGCCGCCGCGACCATGGCATCAACCAGATCCAGCGCCACTTCCTTACCCTTAAGGATAACCTTGCCGGCCTCCATCGGTCCGCCCGAGACGAAGACCGAGGGGATATTGATCCGCATCGAGGCCATCAACATGCCCGGCGTGATCTTATCGCAGTTGGAGATGCAGACCATGGCGTCGGCGCAGTGGGCATTGACCATATATTCGACGCTGTCCGCGATCAGTTCGCGCGAAGGCAGGCTGTAGAGCATGCCGTCATGGCCCATGGCGATCCCGTCATCAACGGCGATGGTGTTGAACTCTTTGGCAACGCCGCCGGCCTTCTCGATTTCCCGCGCGACAAGCTGGCCAAGATCCTTGAGGTGGACGTGACCGGGCACGAACTGGGTAAAGGAATTGACCACCGCGATGATTGGCTTGCCAAAATCGCTATCCTTCATACCGGTGGCGCGCCAGAGGCCGCGCGCGCCTGCCATGTTCCGGCCGTGGGTCGTGGTGCGTGAACGATAGGGAGGCATGATGTTTCCTAAGACGATCGGTCAGACGGGATAGAGCCTTATAGATGGAATATATGCCCCAATTTTGCATCTCCCGCCCCCGAAAAATCAAGGGTTCTCGGCCCGCGTCCCGCCGGCAATGTAATTATCATCTGTCAAGATGCGCAGGGCCTTGGCGATCTGGGCAAAACATGGAACCGTTGGGGCTCTTAGTTTGTTATTGTGGGTCACGTCTATGCTGCGTTTCGGCCGTTTAAACCACTTGGGCACCGTAGGGGCCATTTCCCTCTTGGCGGGGTTTGTCGCATTTTCCGGCCCTGTAGCTGCGCAGGTCGCTACTCAGCCGGTCCCCGCCGTCTCTCCGGCACCGGCGACGGTCGTGCGCAGTACCGAATTGGGACCAGTGAGGGGCGTGGTTAAGGGCCCATCGATCAATTTTTTCGGCATTCCCTATGCTGCGCCGCCCGTCGGGAACCTGAGATGGAAACCGCCGCAACCGGCTAGCGCCTGGACAACAGAGCGAGTAGCGGAGGCCTTTGGGCCGGTCTGCCCTCAGCCCGGCGGCTTTTCATCCACGCCCCGGTCTGAAGACTGCCTGACCCTCAATATTTCCGTCCCGACCGGCACGACACCGGACGCCAAGCTGCCTGTGCTGTTTCGCATTCACGGAGGTGGTTATATTGCCGGCTCCGGCCCGTCGGAACATTCTGCAGAGGTGTGGAACCCTGAGGGGGTGATCCTCGTTACTTTCAACTATCGGCTCGGCCCCCTTGGAGTCCTAGCCCACCCGCTATTGATGGCTGAGGCGGCTGGCAGGCCTCAGCCCGTCAATTTTGGACTGCTGGATATGAAGGCAGCTCTTGAATGGACCCATCGCAATATTGCCGCCTTTGGCGGTGATCCGGCCAATCTGACCTTGACCGGCGTGTCAGCGGGCGGTGAGGGGGTGCAGCTCCTTCAGCTCATACCTGGGACCGAAGGGCTCTTTGCGCGGGCCATTTCGTCCAGCGGCTATACGGCCTGGCCGCTGCCGCGCTCCACGGCGACTGCCGACGGCACGATAGCTGAGGCTGTCCGGCTCGGAGATGAGGCCATCGTGCGGGCCAATGGCGGCAAAGAACCCACGAGCCTTGACGAGATGAGGGCTATTGAGGTCAAGGCGATCTTATCTTCGATCAAGGGGTTCCAGTTGCCGGTGATTGACGGGGTGACCCTCCTCGATGATCCTGTGACGCTGTTCGCGAAGGGTGCAGACCATCCTATTCCGGTGATGACCGGCGGCAACAGCTACGAGGGCAGTGTGTTTCCTAGTTCTGGAGTGACCCCAGAGGAAGTGGTTGGCCTGCTGGGCGATCAAGCCCCCGCCATGAAGGCGCTCTATGCGGATGATTTTGCGGTCAGCGCGGCGCGCGGCGTCAGCCGGATGTTCGGCGACATGCGCTATGTCTTTTCCAGCGCCGCCATGGTCTCGTCCGTGTCGCGTCGTCAACCGGCCTATATTTACTATGTCACCTATGTGGAGCCCGACCGGCGCGCGACCCAAGCGGGCACCTTCCATGCGGGCGAGACCCCCCTCCTCCAATGGGGCGGTCGCACGCCTGCCAGCTTGGCGGCGGGCAATCCCGGCAAGGCGATGAGAGGCTATTGGCTAAACTTCATCAAGACGGGCGATCCCAATGATGGGACCGAGCCCCTATGGCCCAAATCCACCCCCGACCAGCCGCACTGGATGGTGTTTGGCGAGACGGTGTCGGTCAAGGATGACGTCTTGTCCGACAAGATTGCCTTGCTGCGGAAAATCCATTCCGCACGGTTCAACGCCCAAGGCCCAACCCCTAGCCCTAAAAAATCTCGTTAGGACACTAGGCATCTGATGGTCCGGCCCTTGTCGTAAGGCATAGTCTGGCTAATTTGTAATTGGCAGTGAGGCGATTATCCCGCCATAGTGGGGGCTAATTGATGGCGTTGTTTAGGGTGGATTTTGCGTGGATAGGTCTGAACTGCTTCGGTCTTTGAGCATTGATCGTTCTGCAGGGGCGGAAATTGAGGGCGGCTCGTCCATGTCTCCCCTGCTGATTGCCGGGATCGTCGCTGGAGCACTGGTCATTGGCGGTGCCTTGGGCTGGATTGTCAAACCCACACCCAAGGCTAAGCCTGTGGTGGTGGCCGCCGCGCCTATCGGCCCCAATAAGGGCGTCGTGCGTCCCGGCGGCCTCACCGCTTCGGGCTATGTCGTCGCTCGCACCCGTGCCACCATCGCCTCTGAAGTAACCGGGCGCGTGGTTGAGGTTCGCGTTGAAGAGGGTCAGTCGGTCAGGGCTGGTCAGGTCTTGGCCATTCTCGATGGCTCCTTAGCCAAGGTCGATGCGGCCTCCAGCCAAGCGCGGGCCCTGTCGGCTCAGGCCGCTGCAGACGCAGCCCAAGCGCAAAATGTTCAGGCCCAGCGCGATCTGGCCCGCTATGAGTCGCTTGCCTCAACCGGCTATGTCAGCGATGCCAATGTTCAAGCTGCGCGGCTCAAGGCGCGGGTGGCCCAAACCCAAGCGGCCCTGTCGCAGGCCCAACTGGTCGCGGCCCAGTCCGATACCAATCGCAGCCGCGTTCAGCTCGGCAAATATGAGATCCGCGCGCCCTTCACCGGCATTGTCATCGACAAGGCCGCCCAGCCCGGCGAAATCATCTCGCCCCTATCCGCAGGCGGCGGCTTCACCCGTACCGGTATCTGCACCATCGTGGATATGGACAGTATCGAGATCGAGGTGGATGTAAACGAGGCCTATATTGGCCGGGTCACCGAGGGTCAAAAGGTCGAGGCGGTTATGGATGCCTATCCCGACACCGTACTTCCAGCCCATGTGATCGCTAAGATTCCGACTGCCAGCCGCGACAAGGCCACTGTTCGAGTCCGCATAGGATTTGACGGTAAAGACGTCCGCATCCTCCCCGAGATGGCCGTAAAGGTCACCTTTCTCGACTCTAAACCCTAAGATCGACCGATAGGACCCCCGACATGAGCGCCCTGATCCAGCTGAAGAATGTCAAAAAGACCTATAAGCGCGGCAAGGAAAGCATCACCATCTTTGATGGCTTGAACCTGACCATCGAGCAGGGCGATTTTGTTGCCATTATGGGCCCCTCCGGTTCGGGCAAGACCACCTTGCTCAACCTGCTTGGCGGCACCGATCGCAGCGACAGCGGCGAGATCAATTTCGACGGCGAGCGCATCGATGGCTATAATGAGGGGCAACTGGCCGGATGGCGCGCCCGCTCTGTCGGCTTCATCTTCCAGTTCTACAATCTGATGCCGGTGCTTAATGCGGCTCAAAATGTCGAGTTACCCCTGATGCTGACCAAGCTGTCGTCCGGTAAGCGCCGCGTCAATGTCGAAACGGCGCTCAAGATTGTCGGCCTCTGGGACCGCGCCAAGCACAAGCCCAAGGAACTATCCGGCGGCCAGCAACAGCGCGTGGCTATTGCGCGGGCTATCGTGTCTGACCCTAAGTTCCTGCTTTGCGACGAGCCAACGGGCGATCTGGACCGTAACACGGCCAATGATATTCTCGGCACGTTGCAGCAGCTTAATCAGGACCTTGGTAAGACCATTGTTATGGTCACCCACGACCCCGAGGCCGCCCGCTTTGCTAAGCGCACCCTGCATCTGGATAAGGGCGTCTTTGCCGAGGTCACCCAATGACCGACTTCGACCTGGTTTGGAAAAACCTGTTTCGAAAGCCGCTGCGGACCATCCTGCTGACGGTTTCGATCTTTATGGCTTTCTTGATCTTCGGTATCTTAACTAGCCTGAATGTCGCGCTGGATCGGGCGACGGGGTCCGGTTCGGTGAGTAATCGTTTGGTGGTCTCCAACAAGATCAACTTCACCCAGTCTATGCCCTATGCCTATATCAATCGGGTTGCGGCCATACCGGGCGTGACGGCTGTCACCTATCAAAATTGGTTTGGGGCCTACTATCAGGACCAAAGGGCTAGCCGCTTCGTTGGCTTTGCGGTTGATCCTGAGACCTATATGGCCATTTTCCACGATGATGCGCGCCTGACCGACGCGGAACGTCAGGCCTTTCTGACTGAGCGCACCGGGGTGATTGTGGGTAAGAGCCTTGCCGACCGTTATGGCTGGAAGGTCGGTCAAACCATTCCCATCAGCTCCAACATCTATAGTCAGGCCAATGGCCGGCGCAGTTGGGACATGAAGATCAGCGGCATCTTTACCGGTGCCAAGCCAACCGACCCAACGACGGCGATCTATTTCCATTATAGCTATATTAACGAGACCATCACCTTTAACCGCGATCAGGTGGGCACCATTACGGTGGTGACGGCCTCGCCCGACCAAAATGATCAGGTGGCCAAGGCCATTGACGCCAACTTTGCCAACTCTCCGGCTGAGACCTCGACCGTCGATGAAAAGACCTTCAGCCGCGCCTTCTTGAAACAGGCGGGTGATTTGAACTTCATCGTCACCATGGTGGTTTCGGCTGCCTTTGCCGCCATTCTGATGATTGTCTCGACGACCCTCGTTTCGGCCATGAGAGAGCGGACCAAGGAGATCGGGGTCATGAAGACCCTCGGCTTTTCCAGCCCCCGCGTGCTGCGCATGGTGCTGGGCGAGGCGGTACTTTTGTCTAGCCTCGGGGCCGTGCTTGGTCTGGGGGCCTCGGCCTTCATCCTGACCGGCCTATCAAAGTCGCCTGTGGGATCGAACTTTGGCGATCTGTCCATGTCGCCAGTGGTGGCCCTGTTAGGCTTGGCGCTTGCCGTCAGCTTGGGTTTGGTCACGGGTGCGGTCCCGGCCCTGTCGGCCTTGCGGATGAGCATCATCGAAGCCTTGAATCGCGGATAGGACCCCAGTCATGAGTTTGCTCAATCAGACCGGCTCTGTGATCGCCATGAATGTGCGGTCCATCCCTCAGCGCCTATGGATGTCTTTGGCCACGGTCGGCTCGATCGCCCTTGTGGTGGCGGTGCTGCTGGGTTTTCTGGCCCTGGCCAATGGCTTTAATCAGACCCTCAAGGGCTCTGGTGCGCCTGATGTGGCCATTGTCCTGCGCGATGGCGCGGCTTCGGAACTTAACAGCGTGGTCAGCCGTGAACAGATCGATCTGTTGGGTCAAGGACCCGGTGTGCGAGCGGCGCCGGATGGGCGACCGCTGATTTCGGCGGAACTGGTGTTGATTGTTGATGGCATCAAGAAGTCTACCGGCACCAAGGCCAATATGCCCCTGCGCGGTATCGGTCCCAACGGCCTCTTGGTCCGCCCTCAAGCCAAGATCACCCAAGGTCGCATGTTCACACCCGGCTCGAACGAGATCGTCGTCGGCGCGGGCCTCTTACGTGAATTTTCGGGCTTTGAGCTTGGAAAGACTCTGCGTTTTGGCGCTCAGA
Source organism: Caulobacteraceae bacterium (assembly GCA_040399645.1). Taxonomy (GTDB): domain Bacteria; phylum Pseudomonadota; class Alphaproteobacteria; order Caulobacterales; family Caulobacteraceae; genus CAISGS01. Next base: position 15,463 of record JBBARR010000033.1, read on the forward strand.
CCTGGAAGGTGGTGGGCGTTTTCGAAGCCCCCGGGACGGTGTTTGAATCCGAACTTTGGGCCGATGCGCCTGTGATCCAGAGCCTTTTTAAGCGCGGCAGCACCTTCCAGACCGCGCGGGTGGGCCTGACCAGTCCAGCGGCGATGCCGGCCTTCGTCGCCTATGTGAAAAAAGAACAACGGCTGCAGCTGAAGGCCCAGAGCGAGCAGACCTATTTTGCTGATCAGGCAGAACGGTCGGGGCTGATAATCAAATATTTTGGCTGGCCCCTGGGCATCATCATGGCCATTGGCGCGCTGGCTGGGGCCCTGAACACCATGTATGCCTCGGTCTCGAGCCGGGCGGCAGAGATCGCAACCTTGCGGGTCATCGGCTTTAGCGGCTTTTCAGCCTTTATCGGCACGATGGTTGAGGCGCTGGTCCTGTCAGCCCTCGGGGCCTTGGTCGGCGTTGGCATCTGTGCGCTGGGCTTTAACGGGCTGTCGGCCTCAACCCTTGGCTCAGGTTTTACCCAAGTGGCCTTCAGGCTTCAAATCGGACCCGACATCATCACTCAGGCTGTGACCTTGGCCCTGATCATCGGCCTGATCGGCGGTATATTCCCGGGCCTACGCGCTTCACAGCAACGTCCGCTACTGGCCTTGGCGACCTAAGCGGCGAGCGCCGCCTTAGGCTCGTCGCCCCGTGCCACCAGCCAATACATGACCGGTGTGGCGATCCGCGACAGCAGGGTCGATGAGACCAGACCGCCGATGATGGCAATGGCTAGCGGGGAATAGAGGCCCGACCGTTCAAAGGCCAGCGGCAAGAGACCGCCAATGGCAGTGACCGAGGTGAGGAGCACGGGTAAGAACCGCACCTCGCCTGCCTTTTCGATGGCCTCAGCCAGCCCAACGCCCTCTCGGTGTAGTTGCTCGGTAAAATCCACCAGTAGGATCGAATTTTTAATCTCGATACCGATCAGGGCGATAATGCCGATGGTTGCGGTAAAGGACAGGGAATTGCCGGTCAGCCACAGGGCGGTGACCGCGCCAAATAGGCCCAGCGGAATGATCCCAGCCACGACAATGGCGCTGCGGAACCGGCCAAACTCTAGGACCAGTACCGCCAAGATGCCCAGCACCGCGATGGTGATCGCCGCGCCAAGTCCGGAGAAGCTTTCCGATTGGGCCTTGGCTTCCCCGCCGAGCGAGAGGCTATAGCCCGGCGGCAGAGGCACTTGCTTTTGGATCCGCTTTAGGGCCTCTTCGGTGACCTTTGAGGTTAGGGCCCCGGTCTGGGTGTAGGAGACGACCGTGACCTGCCGCGCCTTTTGATAGCGATCCACCATTGAGGGGCTGGATTGCAGCGCGGGCGAGGCGATGGTCGATAATGGCGTCGCCTGGCCTTGGGCCGAGGGAATATAGATATGGTCCAGCGCAGACAGGTCGATGCGCCCGCCGCTTGCCGTCTGACTTAGGGGCAGGCGGACCCTAACGGCATAGTCATCACCGTCTGCGTCGCGAAACCTTGCGGCATCCTCACCGGATAGGGCTAGGCGCACGACCCGGCGCGCGAGCCCGGCGGGAATGCCTAGGGCTGCGGCCTTGTCGTCATCAATGTCAAGATTGAGGTCGGTTCGGTCAATACGCACCGGGTTAATCACATCGCGGGTGCCTGGCGTGTCGTTCAGCACCTTTTCAACCCGTCCAGCCAGGGCCTTGAGGACCAGAAGATCATCGCCCTTCAATCGAACGGCGATGGGGGCGTCGATGGGTGGGCCATTGCTAAAGGTCTTGAGCGTGATGCGTGTGCCGGGATAGAGGGCAAAGTCCTTGCGCAGCCCATCCACGACCTTTTCGCTCTTGCCCGGTTGCCACGCCTTGAGCGCGACAAAGACCTCAGCATAAGAGGGGCTATTGGCTGATTGGATCTCATTATAGAAGATCTGCGGATTGCCGCGCCCGAGATTGGAGGCGAACCAGACCACCTCCGGCACCTTGGCCAATTTGGCCTCGACAAATTTGAGCGCCTCATCCGTGCGGGCCTGAACCGCGCCATCGGGCAGTTCAATCCGGACGAGGAACTGAGGTGTTTCGGCAGGCGGAAAGAGGCTCGATCCGATGGCCTTGAGCATGGGGAAGCTGAGCAGGCAGATGGCCATGATCACACCCAATGCGCGCCAGGGCTGGGCCAATGCCCCATGCAGAATGGGGCGATAGAGGGTCTGGATGCCGTTATTGACCGCCTGCAAAAGGCGATTGCCCTCGGCGGCCTCATGTTTGGGCAACATCCGGCTCGCCAAGAAGGGGATGATGGTCAGCGAGACAATGAAGGACGCCCCGACCGTACAGAAGACCGCTACCGGCAAGGACCGAGTATAGGCCCCGGCACCCCCCGGAAGGGCCATGAGCGGCAAGAATGCCAGCATCAGACAGGCGGTGCAGCCGACAACGGCCAAGGCAATCTGGCCGGTGCCATTGATAGCCGCGGCGGTGCGATCCTCACCCTCGCGCAGACGCCGAGCGATGTTTTCCGTGACGACGATGGAATCGTCGACGAGCAGACCCAGCGCCAGAATGAACCCGGCAATGGAGAGCTGGTTGAGGTTAAATCCGAACAGCTTCAGCACCATGACCCCGATCAGCAAGGACAGGGGGATTGAGATCATCACCACCAGTCCAGCGCGAAAGCCGAGCGGCAAAAGAGTGAGCAGCACCAAGGCCACAGCAATGGCAAAGTCGCGATAGAGATTGTGCAGCCGGTGTTTGACATTATCCGACTGGAAGAAGGCGGGCTCTAGATGAACGCCGGGCGGCAGGCTGGCCTTGAACTGATCCAGCACGCTTTTCACGCCATCGGTTATGTCGGTGACGTCGGTATTGTCCTTTTGGGTGGCGGTAATGAATAGGGCCCGGTGGCCATTGAAACGGGTCAGATGTTGCGGCTCTTCCTCAGCCCAACTGACGGCCGCCACATCGCGCACCCTTACAACCTGACCATTGAGGGCGGCGACATTAACCGCGCCGACCTCATCGAGGCTTTTGAAGGCCCCGCCAGACTTGACGTTGAAGCGGCGGTCTCCCGCATGGACCGCACCAATCGGCGCTTCGGCTCCGGCGCCGCGCAAGGCGTCAGCCACAGAGGTTGGCGATAGGCGCAGTTGGGCCAGCTTTGCCAGATCGACGGCGACTTGCACCTGACTGCCGGGGGCCCCCCAATAGCGGGCCTCCTTGACGCCGGGGACCGCGTTGACCTTGTCGCGCAGGCTGTGGGCCAGCTTTTCCAGTCGCCTCATGGGCAAGACGTCGCTGACCAAAGCCGCTTGGAAGAAGGAAACCTCGTTGGTACCGACCTTCTTGACCTCAAGCACAGCTAGGCCCTGGGGCAGGGTGGGGCGCAGGGCATTGGCCTCGCGGATCACCTCGTCATATTTTCCGCTCGGATCGACGTTCCAATTAAATTCGACAATGACTACAGCGCCGCCATCAAAGCTGGTCGACCGGACCTCTTTGACATCATCCAAACCGCTCAGCACATCTTCGAGGGGTTTGGCGACGAGCTGTTCCATCTCCGTCGGTGTCCCACCGGGCAAAACGGCCCTGACCGTCACCAAAGGAAAGGGAAACTGAGGATCTTCAGAGCGCGAGATGCTCCCAAGCGCGTTGAGGCCCAACAGGACCATCAGGGCGAAAGCCACCAGCGTAAATTGCCAGCGGCGGACAAAAAAGGTTGCGGGATTGAAGCTCATTTGGCTTGGCCAATAGAGGCGCGGTCAATCACCTGCACCTTTTGGCCGTCGGCGATCAAGCCGGCCCCGGCAGTGATCACTTTGGCGTCGGACGCAAGGCCTTGAATCAGAGCGTCGTCACCGTCAAAGCCGCCGAACGTCACCTTGGTTTGCCTTGCGATACCGCCTTTTAGATCGAACCGTAGGACAAGTGCAGTCTTGCCATCAGCCTCCATGATGGCCTCTGCCGGAACCCGCGAATAGGCGCTTGTGGCGCTGGCCGCAGCCAAGCCTATGGCCTCGATCTTGGCGCTGGCGATCAGACCGCTGCGCAGGCCCGCCGTCGGCGGCAGGGTAATCTCAATATCAATGGCCCCGCTCTGGGCCCCTGCGCGCTGGCCGATGCGGCTGACCGATCCGGTCAGGGTCTGATTGGGCAGGGCGTCGAGCGTGATGGCGGCGCTCGCGCCCAAGCGTATCTTGCCAATATCGCGGTCAGAGAGGGGTACGCGCAGGACCAATGGGCTGGCCTCATCGGCAAGGCTAAGGACCGCTTGGCCGGGCTGAACCACTTCTCCGGCTTGTGCATTGCGGGACAAGATCACGCCCTTGGACGGCGCGACCAGATTGGCCCAGCGCCGGTCAAAGGCTGCCGCGTCATAGGCGGCTTGGGCTGAGGTCGCAGCCGCGCTCTGGGCCTCTGCGCGTTGGCGGCTGACAATTCCGGTTTCGGCCAGCTTGATGTAGCGGGTCTCGTCCTTGCGGGCGCGGTCGAGGTCAGCGGCGGTTTGGCGAAGGCGCGACTCTACGGCGGCGGGGTCCAGTCGGGCCAGGAGCTGTCCGGCCTTAACACTATCGCCCTCGTCTACGGAGAGGCCGGTTATGACGCCCGGAATGCGGAACGACAGGATCATCTCGCGCTGACGGCGCAGGGCGCCGGTCACAGACAGGGTTTGAACGCTATTGGGCGCCATTAAGGCAACGATCTCGACGGTCGGCAAGGGCGCTTCGACCGGGCCCTTGTCTTTGCCGCCGCAAGCGGAAAGCAGCGTTAAGCCGAGGAGAGCCGATAGGCAGGTCGCCGTGAAACGAATTTTTTGCACTGGAATCTCGATCTAAAGAGTCTTTATCTTAGCAGTGTTTAGACCGGGTTGAAATGAATTTCGTTTCGCAACCCTTGCGGTCCATCTGTTTGAGCTTTTATGCCCCTTGGCTTAGGCGGGTCGATCGCCAAGGATGGTCACGCGCTCCATCCGGCGGACGGCAGGCCAATAGTCAGAGGCGGCATAGTGCTGGCTGGCGCGATTGTCCCAAAAGGCGATGGAGTGGGGCTGCCAGCGGAACCGGCACTGATATTCCGGGATCGCGGCCTGGGCATAGAGGTGCTTGAGCAGCACGTCGCTTTCTGCCTTGTCCATCCCGACAATGTGCTGGGTAAAGGCGACATTGACATAGATCGCCTTGCGACCCGTCTCTGGATGGGTGCGGACGACCGGATGCTCCATCATCGGATAGAGTTTGTTAAAGGCCTCGACCTCTTCGGGCGTCTTGCCCTGCTTGACCAAGAGTTTCCGGAAATGGGCAAAGTCGTGAACCGCATAGGCCCCTTCGATCTTTGCCTTAATCTCGTCCGACAGGCCGTCATAGGCGGCATACATGTCGGCAAAGAGCGTATCGCCGCCGACCGGTGGGATTTCGATGGCCCGCAGGATCGATCCGAGCGAAGGCTTTTCTCGCCAGGTCACATCGCTATGCCAAAAGTTCTCCTTGCCCCGGCTTTCGCGATTGTGGGTCAGGGCGAGAACCTCAGGATAGCCCGGCTTTTCCGGCGCAAAGGGATGAACCTCTAGGCCGCCGAAATTGCGGGCAAAGTCCAGATGATGGTCCGTGGTGATCTCTTGATCGCGGAAGAACAGCACCTTCCAATCCAGCAACCCTTGCCGGATCGCGGCGACCTGTCCGGCCTCAAGAGGCCAGCGCAGATCAATGCCGCCGACCTCTGCGCCGATGGTTGGGGTCAGGGGCGTTAGGGTCAGTCCATCGAGGACAAGGCTACCGACAAGCAGGGTCATTTCGTCTCCTCTGTACGCTTGGCCTATTGGGCGGCAGCGGCGGCGGCCTTTTTCACATAGACGGTTTGGGTGTTGGTATATTCCAGCAGCCCCTCTAGTGCCCCTTCGGAGCCAAGACCCGACTGTTTGTGACCGCCAAAGGCGCCCAGCGGTGACAGGTGCTGGGTCTCATTGATCCACACCGTGCCAGCGGCAATGCGGGAGCTAATGTCCAGGGCCTTGGCCTCATCGGCCGTCCAGATCGAAGCGCCCAGGCCGTAAGGGCTGGCATTGGCCCGGTCGATAGCCTCTTCCAGCGTGTCGAAGGACAGCAGCGGCAGGACGGGGCCGAACTGCTCTTCTTGGACAATGCGGGAATTTTCAGGCGGATTGTCGATGATGGTGATGGGCACGAAATAGCCCGGCGCGTGCGAAACATCGCCGCCCATCAGGAACTTGTAACCCTTGGCCTTGGAGTCGGCGATCAGGTCGAGAACCCGCTCATATTGCAGCTTGTTATTGATGGGCCCCAGTTGCGTACCTTGCTCGGCTCCGTCGCCCATCTTGACCGTCTTCGCATAGTCGACAATGGCGGTCTTGAGGGGCTCATAGATGTCCTTGTGGACATACATGCGCTTGGTGGCGATGCAGATCTGACCGGAATTGCCAAAGGCGGCCCAGAACAGCTTTTCGGCGACCTCGGCGACGTCGACATCGGGCAAAACGATGGCCGCGTCATTGCCGCCCAGTTCGAGCGTCACGCGCTTGAGGGTTTCGGCGGCGCTGACCATGACCTTGCGGCCGGTGGCGCTGGAGCCGGTGAAGCTGATCTTGTCGATGCCGGGGTGGCTGGTCATCCAGGGGCCCAAAGAGTCCCCGCCGGTGACGATATTGAGCACCCCATCGGGCAGGACGCCGCGCAACAACTCACCCATGCGTAGGGTGGTCAGGGGTGTGAAGGGCGAGGGCTTCAAGACCACCGTATTGCCAGCCAGAAGGGCGGGCGCGACCTTGAACATGGCCAAGATGATCGGGAAGTTCCAAGGCGCGATGGCCCCAACCACGCCGATGGGCACATGGCGGGTAATACCGTGACGCTCGGCGCTTTCCTCAACGACCTTTTCGGGGATCTCAAGGGTCGAGGTGGTTTGGCACCAATAGGCCCCGCCGAGCACATCGCCCATCGCGCCCTCGTGGGGCTTGCCCTGTTCGGAGGTCAGGAGCCGCTTTAGCTCTTCGACATTACCGCCCAAGACCCCGGCAATACCAAGCAGGGCCTCGCGGCGCTTTTCGACGGGGGTGGCGGACCAGGCGGGGAAGGCCTTGCGGGCCGCAGCGACGGCGGCGTCCAGTTGCTCTGGCGTACAGTCCGGCGCCGAACCAACGACCTGACCGGTCGCTGGATTGAGCACCTCGAAGCTGGTGGCTCCGGATACGGCCTGACCACCAATGGTCATGGTGTAAGAGGCTTGAGTGGTCATGGCGCGTCTCCCGTCGCTTATTTTTTCGCTTTCCTCCACTTTGGCGACAAGCGCCGCGCTCGGCTAGGGGTTTTTGCGCCAGATCAGCAGGGCAATCAGCAAAAAGACCAGCCCCACCAGTGGGCGGATCGGCGCAGCGAGAATGCGAGGGGTGCTGGAGATCGATTCAGCCCCCTTTAAGGCCGCGAACTTATGGCCAACGCCCTTGTGCATGGCCGGATCGGTGAAGATCTCGAGAAAGTCGCGCAAGGACCGATAGCGGACAAGGGCCACGCTGGTTGCCCCCTCGGTCTTGCTGCCAATCACCGTGCCGCGCACCGGACCGATATAGACCGGAAAGGAGGCGTGGCTGATCAGGGCTGGCAACACCATCTTGGCATAGGCCATGGTCTCGGCCCGGGCCTCGGGGCCCGGGATCTGGGTCTCCATATTGACCATGATGAAGGCCTTGCCGTCATCGGCGGCAATGATCTTGGCCAGATTGGTGGCGATCTCGGGATGGAGCGGCGCTGAGGGCGAGGTGCGGATTGCGGCCAGATAGCGCGCCCCCTCTTCAGCAGAGACCGGTTTCCCGCTCCCCCCAAACCAAACAAAGAACAATCCATAGACCAGAGCCAAGGCCCCAACAGCAATCTGACGCGCAGGCGAGGTCATGGGTTGGGTCCTTGGGTTTGGATCAGAGGGTCAGGGCTGCAATGACCTGATCGAGCACGGCTCTGGCCTTGCTGCGCATTTCGTCATCGGTGGCGTCTTGGATCGGGTGATCCACCAGCACATAGCGCGCTCCATCCATGCCCAGCGCCTTGCGTTGGGTTTGGGCCGCCTCAGCAAATTCGCTGGAGGCGATGGAAACAGCGGGAAGACCTTGGATTTCAAACCATACAGTGTCGTGCAAACTGCACGTCGTGCATGATCCTCAATCGGCCAGGGCTTCAACCAAATAGTCGCACTCTGAGCGGATCTGCAGGCGCAGATCAGACGGGCAGGGTTTGGCAAAGGTCGGCTTGGTATAGCGCCTCAGTTCGACCTTCGGATAGCGCGTCGCCAGCAGAAGCTCGAGCTCATCGAGCAAGATATTACCGCGCGGCTTATGGATATCGAGCAGGCCGACAATGCCGGAAATATCTCCGGTTCGTGCGGTGATCTGCCGTTCGACAGGGACCCGCTCATCGGTCGGATCCAAGATGGTGGTCATGGCTTTTCTCCAGTCCTGAGACGAGGCTATCAGCATTCTATTTTTCTGGAAACGGGAACTGAACCGGCCGGACCGGTGACCCAGCCGTGGAAGGCGGCCGAGAACTTGCCAGCCTCCGACCCGGCAACAACAATATGGATATGTTGGTCGCCGGAAAATTTCGGCACCAGCATGTCCAACTGCGCCTCCGTCATCTTGGCGGCGCTGGCCAGAGGGATGCCCGCGCCGGAGATCTCATTGGCCACCATGTCGCGCAGGGGTCTGCGGGTGACCTCTTGGATCCGATCGCGAAGTCGTGCCTTCGAATAGGGCCCGTCGCTGAGCAGGGTCTTGATATGCTCTGGACAGACCACCAACAGGGCATCAACGGGCATGCGGTGGATCTTGGATAGGAACATGCCCTCGAGCCCAAGGCCCAAGGTTCCGGCGATCTGGTCAGGCCGGCGCGATTCCTGATCGACGATCTGGACCGGACCACTGGTCATGGCAAAGGCAGTGACGACACCGTCGCTTGGCGCAAAGCCGCGCTCGACATGCAGCGGCTCCCAGGGCGAGCCCTCCTCCCATTCGGCAAAGCACATGGTGAATTTCATCGGTGTACTGAGGGTCGAACGATCAACGCCGCCCGGTTTTGCCCCGCCGACATTGCGAATAATCAGCCGCAAGGCCCGCCCGATGGTCGCATTGGCCCGATTGTCCGGCCCCAAGGCCCCGAGTTTCATATTCATGCCAAGCCTTTGCCGGATCGGGCCGTTGATCACCAGGACCGGTGAGGCCCCCATGGTCGTGGCGGTCACGCCGTGCATGTTAAATTCGTCCGTACACACCGCTTCTAGGGCGGCGAGGACGACGGGTAGATATTCTGGGCGACATCCCGCCATCACCGCATTGATCGCGACCTTCTCGACCGTGGCCGGGGCCATGTTCGGCGGGACCACGGCGACAATCTCTTGCGAGCCTCTTTTCGTGCCGGTCAGCATCCGCAGGACCCGCTCTGGGGTGGGGGGGACCAGAGGCAGGCCATCGCTAAAGCCCTGATCGAACATGAACTCGTCCAGATCATCGCTACTGGCGATCTCGATCCGGCGGGCGCGGATGGGGCTATTGTCCGCTTCGGCCAGCAGGCGGTCATGGATTTCTGGATCCAGATGTTTGGAGCCGCAGCCCGGGCGCCAATCAGGAAGGTCGGCCCAGTCCACGCCGCAGTCGGTAGCCTCAAGATCGGCGCTGATCTGCCGGGCTAGGGCCTGCCATTCGGTGCGCACAAAGCCTTCGACACAGGGTCCGCCCTGCCCCGCTGCATCCAACCAATAGACGGCCGGGACAATCTCAAAGCCCCAAGCGAAGGATGTCTTTAAGGCGCTATCGTCGAGCACCGGCAGGGTCAGGCCATGGCGGTCCAGCAAGATCTGATTGCCGTCCTTCGACTGGCCCAAGACCCAAATATCTGCCTGCTCGCCCCAAGCCCGATGGAAGGCCTCAAGGATCGGTGCAACCAGATTACAGGTGTTGCAGTCCTCTTTCAGGAACGCGATCAGGCTGGGTCGCCCGGTCGGAAAGACGCGGGTCTGGCCGCTCAAATCGGTCAGGGAAAATCCGGATGGGGCCGCGCTCATGGGTCTTTCCTCGCTCATTCATCTAAACCTCCCCCCAGATCGAACCAAGGGGATGGCGGAGGCGGATGGGAATCGAACCCACCACACGCCTTATGGACGTGTCACTGGTTTTGAAGACCAGGGAGGCCACCAGACCCCAGTCGCCTCCGAAGGTCTCGAACAGTAGCGGTACCTTCGTGAAAAGTTGAAGGGCTTTTGTACAGAGGCGCACGTTTTAGTCGGCGAGCGGATCGGACGCTGCATCGCCCTCGGTCAAGACTTGCCGCACATCCCCATCTCTGCGGGTCAGGCCGAGGCGGTCGAGATATTCCAGCACGGGGACAATATATTTGCGGGTCGTTTCCAGCGCCGCCCGCGCCTCTCCGGTCGTGAAGCTTTGAGGCGGCGGAAAGTGGCTTCGCAGCTTGGGTGCGGCGTCCAACAGGGCGCGGTGGTGAAAGGTCAAGGTTTGGCGAAGGGCCCCATTGCGCAGGGCGACGGCCCGCCCGGTTTCCAAGAGTAGCGTCATTAGGGCGGCCGCCTCCTCATCGCCGCCTGCGACGGTCGCGACATCGGGTGGTATGAGCCCGGCTTGTAGGAGCCGCGCCTCGATCTCGCCAAGCCGGACCATGCCATGGGCGGACAGGCTGGCCAGAGGGTCGTGGCTCGCCAGCGCGACCTTGGCCCCCTCTAGCCTTATCGAACCCTCTTGCGCTAACGCCTGTTCTGTATGGCCGATAAGGGCGCGAGCATGAACCTTGCCCAGCGCCTTGCGCACCTCCCCGACTGCAGCGGTGGCCCGCGTCGGGGCAAGGGCGTGGGCGGTTGTCAGGGCTGTAAGATAGGCCCGCTTTGCCGCTGCCATATCGGAACGCCGGACAAGCTGACCCTGCCCAAGGGGCTCATGGTCCACGGCCAAAAGGGGCAGAAGATCGGTAACAGTTCGGCGGGTAAGCCGCGCAGCCTCTATGACCGACAAGGTGCCACCGCTCCAGTCCGCGAGCGCTTGGACAATCGCCTCCACCCTACCTGTGGCCACAGCGGCAAGAAGAGCGAGCCTTGGTCCAGAGCGCCCCTTCATCGGCGGCGCGAGCGGATCCAGCACCATAATCGACCCCAGCGTCTCGGCTGGAGAGGGACGGCGAAGGACCGCCCTTTGACCGCCATAGGCCACGACCGGCGTTGCAAAGCGAAGCTGGGCCAACCCCGTTTGACCCGGCGCAAGGGTGCCCGCCTCCATTAGGCGCAGGCTGGCCATATCTTGCCGCGCGCCCCACAGGACCTTGATCTGATCTGTATGTTTTAGGCCCTTCGAGGCCTGCTCTGACAGGGTGATCATCACATCGACTTGGGTGCTGGGCGCAAAGGCTCCGATGCTGCAGAGCACCTCACCGCTGGCCACATCCTTAGCCGATAGACCCCGCAGATTGACCGCGACTCGGCCTCCCGGTGCGGTGCCGTCCACGCTTTGGTTATGGATTTGAAGCTGGCGTATGCTGGCCCTCTGACCCGAGGGCCAAAGCTCGACCACCTGCCCGACCCTAAGGCCCGCGCCCTGCAAGGTTCCGGTCACCACCGTGCCAGCGCCGGCCAGGCTAAAGGCCCGGTCAATGGGCAAGAAGGCTCCGGCCAGTGGGGTGGGCGGCGGGCATCGATGGGCGAGCGCGTGCAGTTCGTCTCGTACGGCCTCTAGGCCCACTCCGCTATGGGCCGAACAGAGGATGATGGGCTGACCGGCCAGGATGGTGCCGCGCAGATCGGCAGTGATTTGGTTAAGGACAGAGGCCTCGTCGCCCGGCCTCAGCAGATCGGCCTTGGTCACCACCACCAGCCCGGCCTCTAGACCGAGCGCCGCCGCGATCGCCAGATGTTCATGGGTTTGACGTCCAAAGCCCTCGGTGGCCGAGACCACCAAGAGCGCCGCCCGCGCCCCCGCCGTGCCGCTGACCATGGCGCGGATATAGTCCTCATGGCCGGGCGCATCGATCAGGTCGAACATGACCCCGCCCTGCTCTGCATGGGCAAAGCCCAAGGTGATGGACAGGCCCCGTTCGATCTCTTCCTTGAGCCGGTCGGTCTCCATGCCGGTCAAGGCCCGCACCAGCGCCGTCTTGCCATGGTTGACATGGCCGATCACCGCCAAGCTCAGGGACGGTGTTGGCGCGCCTTGCACCTCTTCAGACGAAAGATCAGCCTCGCGGATCATGACCTGATCTATACAGGAACTGTGTCAGCGGTCACGCTCAAGCCCTGATCCCCAAGCCCGGGCGCCCATCGCCGCCGCACGGGCTGTAGC
>JBBARR010000034.1:0-27575 GCA_040399645.1 Caulobacteraceae bacterium
GACGACTTCCTCATCAGCCTCATCGCCCAGTGACTAACTCACCCGATTCCCCTGGGGGCCATGCGGGCCGGAAGGCAGTGTTCCACGTGAAACATCACCCATCGATCACCGCCGCGGCGGCCTATGTTTCACGTGAAACAGTTCACTTGCCGATACAGAAGGTGGAAAAGACGGCGCCCAAAACATCCTCCGGGTCGATCTTGCCCGTCACCCGCTCGAGCGCCCGCGCCGCCAAACGTACATCCTCGGCGGTCAATTCAGAACCGAGCGCCAGAACACCTAGGGCGCGGTCTATGTGACCAGCGGCTTCGGACAGGTGAGCAGCATGCCGTCGCCGGGTTGCCGCCGGAAAGTCCGCGCCCGAAAGGACGGCCGTGACCCGCGCGGTGAGATCAAGGCGGACTGTGTCGGCACCGTCTCCTGACAGGCTGAGGGTCTGAACCGCCAAACCATGCGCTCGCGCCCAAGCTTCGGCCGCGACACCGTCAGCCGACAGACCAAGGTCCGACTTATTGATCAGGCAGACATCGCCCGGTCCAACCAAACCTCTAGCCAAGGACCAGTCGCCCGACTCCACCGCGCCATCAACCAGCCAGAGCCGAAGGGCAGCATCCTGCGCCCAAGCTTGGGCCCGCCGCACACCCTCCTGCTCAATCAGATCATCACTCTGACGAATACCGGCCGTATCGGCGAGCAAGAGCTTAAAGCCCGCCAGGACCAGCGGGGCTTCGATGATGTCCCGTGTGGTTCCGGCAATCCCGGTGACGATGGCAGCCTCCCGGCCAACCAGCCCATTGATCAGGCTCGACTTGCCAGCATTGGGCGCACCAATAACGGCGACGCGATAGCCGTCCCTGATCCGCTCGCCCCGCTTACCGTCGACCAAGGCGAGGCGCACCTCTGAGAGCAAACGCTCAAGCGGCGGGCGCGCCATATTGGCCACAGCCTCGGGGACCTCCTCGTCTGGAAAATCAATCCCAGCCTCAAGCATCGCTAATGCACCGAGCAATTGATCGCGCCATCGGTCATAGCGCCGGGAAAGGCCTCCCGCGAGCTGGTCCAGCGCCTGTTGTCTTTGAGCGGCGGTCTCAGCATCGACCAGATCGGCTACAGCCTCGGCCTGAGCCAAATCCAGGCGCTGGTTTTGAAAGGCCCGGCGGGTAAATTCACCTGGCTCGGCCATCCGCAGACCCAGCCGATCAAGCCCATCCAGAACGCCCTCAACCACTGCCATGCCGCCATGGAGATGAAGCTCAGCAGAGTCCTCGCCCGTATAGCTGGCCGGACCGGGGAACCACAGCACCAGCCCATCGTCTAGAACCCCTCCGGTGGCCGGATCTCTCAATCGCCGCAGGCTCGCGCGCCTAGGCTCAGGCAGGCTGCCGATCAGATGGCGCAGAACATCCCCCGTCTGCGGCCCAGAGAGGCGCACAACGGCGACCGCTGAGCGGCCGGGGGCCGTCGCCGGCGCGTAAATACTATCGGCCATCAGTAGCTGTTTTACGACTTGGTGCCGGTCATGGTGGAGGTCGCGGCGGCGGTCATCAGTTTTCGAAACTGCTCTGTAGCCTGCCCACCAAAGGCCATCCAGTTCTTCATCAATTCGTCCGGTTGGAGCATGGCCATATTGGTGTCCATCCGCGACTTCATCTCTTGTACCAGATGGTCGTTTAAAACGCTGACGTCCGGCAGCCCCAGAAAGGTCCGCGCTTCGAGCGCGCTGCAATCAATCTCGATAGTCATCTTCATGGCTTAGTGCCTCCTTGCAGTGGCTAGGCCACAACCCTGTCATGCGCCTATTAAGATTTGATAGCCACTCACCTGCAAGACCCTTGGCGTAATTGCCGCGAGGCCTCTATCCTTAAAACAACCCTGTTCACGACCGACACCTTGGAAACCGACCATGTCTGGCACAATCACCACTATAACCACAGCCGACGGAACCTTTAATGCTTATGTGGCCAGACCTGGCGCCGCCAAAGCGCCAGCCGTCAGCGTCATCCAAGAAATCTTCGGCGTCAATGCGGTGATGCGGGCCATTGCCGACGATCTTGCCGCCCACGGCTATTTGGCCATCTGTCCAGACCTGTTCTGGCGTATCGAGCCCGGCATCAACATTACAGACCAGTCGGAAGCCGATTGGGCCAAGGCCTTCGAACTCTACGCCGCCTATAACGTGGATAAAGGCGTCGAGGACATCGACGCCACCCTCGCGGCCGTTCGCGCCGATGAAGGCTGCGATGGCAAGGTGGGCTCCGTGGGCTTCTGTCTTGGCGGGCTCCTATCATTCCTGACCGCGACCCGGACCGATATTGATGCCGCCGTCTGTTTCTATGGCGTTGGGATTGAAAACAAGGTGGACGAGGCCAAGTCCCTCCGCCGCCCGGTGATGTTGCACGTGGCCGAAGAAGAGCAGTTTGTGCCCAAGGCCGCGCAAACCACACTGACCGAGGCCCTGTCTGGCCACACGCTGGTAACCCTTCACAGCTATGCTGGCCGCGACCATGCCTTTGCGCGCAAGGGCGGTGAGCAGTATGACGCCGCCGACGCCACCTTGGCGGAGCAGCGAACCTTGGCCTTCTTCGCTGCCAACCTTTACCCCTAAGTGAGGAGACCAAGATCATGCTCGCCATTCAAGCGACCAAAGCCGGGGGGCCAGAGGTTCTCAAGGCTATCGACCTGCCTGAGCCCACGCCCGGGCCCGGTCAGATCCGCATTCGCCACGAAGCTATCGGTTTAAACTTCATCGACATCTATCAGCGCAGCGGCCTCTACCCGATCGCCTTCCCATCGGTTCTTGGCCTTGAGGGCGCGGGCATTGTTGATGCGGTCGGCGAAGGGGTTACACGCTTTGCGGTCGGGGACCGAGCGGCCTATGGCAGCGGGCCCCTCGGGGCCTATTCGGAGGTCCATGTCACCGCCGCGAATCGCGCCGTCAAAGTCCCCGACGGCGTCAGCCTCAAGGACGCTGCCGCCACTATGCTAAAGGGCATGACGGCGGAGTTCCTATTGCGTCGCTGTTTCCCCGTCAAGGCCGGGGATATGATCCTGATCCATGCCGCTGCTGGCGGCGTTGGGTCGATCATAACCCAGTGGGCCAGAGCCCTTGGCGCCGTCGTCATTGGCACCGCAGGCTCTCAAGCTAAGGCCGATCTGGCCATGGCTCAAGGTTGTCGCCATGTCATCCAATATCGCACAGAAGATGTCGCGGCGCACATTAAGGAAATCACCAAGGGACAGGGCGTCGTGGTTGCCTATGACTCCGTCGGTGCCGATACTTTTGAAGCCACCTTGGCCAGCCTCAGCCGCCGAGGCCTGTTTGTAAGTTTTGGCAATGCATCCGGTCCGGTACCGCCCTTCGCGCCCGCGCGGTTAGCGGCGGCGGGATCACTGTTTTTCACCCGGCCGACCCTCTTTGACTACGTCGCCACCACTGCGGATCTAGACGAGAGCGCTAATGCCCTGTTCGCGGTCATCGCATCGGGCGCGGTTAAGATCCAGATTGGGGCAGAATATGCGCTCAAGGACACCCGCGCCGCACACGAGGCCTTGGCGGGACGCGAAACCATCGGCGCGACCCTGCTAATACCTTGATAAATATTTGTTTTTACTGAAAAAAAGGCGGCCCTGAAATCTCGGGACCGCCCTTTCTGTTAGGTGTTCATCGACTGGAAGAAGTCGGCGTTGTTTTTGGTCTGGCGCATCTTGTCGAGCAGGAACTCGATCGCATCTTGCGGACCCATCGGGTTGAGAATGCGGCGCAGCACATAGGTCTTTTGCAGCACATCCTTCGGCGTTATGAGGTCTTCCTTACGGGTGCCGGACTTCAGTATATCTATGGCTGGGAAGACCCGTTTATCGGCAACCTTACGGTCGAGGATGATTTCCGAGTTCCCGGTGCCCTTGAACTCTTCGAAGATCACCTCGTCCATACGGCTGCCCGTATCGATCAGGGCGGTCGCGATAATGGTCAAGGAACCGCCTTCTTCGATGTTACGAGCGGCACCAAAGAAGCGCTTGGGCCGTTGCAAGGCATTGGCGTCAACACCGCCGGTCAGAACCTTACCCGAAGATGGCACTACCGTGTTGTAGGCGCGGCCCAGACGGGTGACGGAGTCCAGCAGGATGATCACGTCGCGCTTGTGCTCGACCAGGCGCTTGGCCTTTTCAATGACCATCTCAGCGACCTGCACGTGACGGGTTGCAGGCTCGTCGAAGGTTGAGGAGATGACCTCGCCCTTCACAGTGCGCTGCATGTCGGTGACCTCTTCGGGACGCTCATCAATCAAAAGTACGATCAGGTAACATTCTGGGTGATTGGCCGCGATCGACTTAGCGATGTTTTGCAACATCACGGTCTTACCTACGCGAGGCGGGGCGACAATCAAACAGCGCTGGCCCTTACCCAAGGGCGCGACAATATCGATTACGCGGCCGGACCGGTCCTTCAGGGTTGGATCCTGAATTTCCATGGTCAGCCGCTCATCCGGATAGAGCGGGGTTAAATTATCGAAGTGAACCTTATGACGGACATTTTCGGGGTTTTCGAAATTGATCGAGTCGACCTTCAGCAAAGCGAAATAGCGCTCGCCTTCACGCGGCGCGCGGATCGGTCCCTCAACACTGTCGCCCGTGCGCAAACCAAACTTACGGATCTGTGAGGGGGAGACATAGATATCGTCGGGGCCAGGCAGATAGTTGGCCTCTGGCGAACGCAAGAACCCAAACCCGTCCTGCACGACTTCCATCACGCCGCCGCCGGAGATTTCGACGCCCTCTTCGGCCACAGCCTTGAGGATCCCGAACATCATGTCTTGCTTGCGCATGGAGTTGGCGTTCTCAATCTCCATGGCTTCAGCCAGCGCCAACAAATCGCTGGGGGACTTGAGCTTGAGTTCCATTAGCGACATGCGCGTGATGCCCATCTGGGCAACGGCCGTGGCTGCGTCGCCGCCGGTGGGCTCTAGGTCGCCATCGACTGATGGGCCATCGGTAGCTGTCGTATCGATCATCTGATCGGTATCGGTGTCGTTCATGGGTTCGTCTTGCATTGAGAGTCTCAAAGTCAGTCGCGCTACGATCAAGCAGCCACGCGCGTCTTTAGCCCCGATGTCGGCGCTTTAGACAAGTGATGTACTGCGCCAAGCGGCGCGAAGGGAGAACCGATAGGCCTTGGTGCGATCCTTAGACGGACCAGCGGTAAGACATCGGTGAGAGGCGGGAACGTGAAGTACCACGTCTGACACTAGCCGAACCACATAAGGCCGGTAAGGTCAAGATAATGCCCAACAGCTTTACGGGGCTCAGTATCAAAAGTGGGTAAATTCCGTGGTCACCGCGATGACCATAATGATCGCCGCGATGAAGGGCAGTTCGTTGGTCATCCGCCAAAACTTGCCCGTACGCAGGTTTGTGCCGTTCTCGAACCTCTTGCGGGCTCCGGCCAAAAAGCCATGCCATCCAGCCAAGAAGAAGACGCCGCAAAGCTTGGTGACCATCCAGGGTTGAGCCAAGAACCCCCAACCCCGTATTTCGCTGTCAGTCCAGATGAGAAGCCCGCCAAAGAAAAAGGTCAAGACCATGGCCGGGTTCATGATGATGCGCAAAAGCTTGCGCTCCATGACCTTAAAGGTTTCGTCCATCTCCGACCCGGGGATTGCCGCGCTGTGGTAGGCATAGAGACGCGGCAGATAAAGCATGCCCGCCATCCAGGCGATCACCGCAATGATGTGAAGTCCGCGGAACAGATCATAATGTTGGGCCACAAAGATCTCCTAAACCGCCGACACGCGATGAGGACATTTGACGTGTTTCGCATCACAAGACCAGCCTTGGCATGGGGCCGTTCCGATCCGGTCCAGGCTGCCAACCGCCAACTCTGACAGGGCCTCTATAAAGATCGGGTCAGTCCCCAAGGCTGGCACGCGGACATAGTGCGGACAGCCCAGATCGTGGGCCAGCTCGGCATATTCATGATCAAGCTCGACCAGGGTCTCAATATGTTCAGAGACAAAGGCGATGGGGGTGACAACCACGCCAAGACCGACCTCAGCCGCAGCCGCGATCGCCTCTGGCGTCGTAGGGCCAATCCACTTCAAGGGTCCAACACGGCTCTGGTAACAGATCTGCCAATCCCACCCCTTGCCGAGCCGGGCCGCAACCGCAGCAGCGGTGGCTTCAATCTGTGACTGGTAGGGGTCGCCCTGATCAATGATCTTCTCTGGCAAGCCGTGGGCGGAGAACAGCAACCTGACACCAGCGGGTGAGCCGGCGGCGCTATAGGCGCGCTCGATGGCTTGAGCATGGGCTTCAACCACCCCGTCCAAAGTCGGGTAGCAGCAGATCTCGCGCGCCTGTCCCGAGCCCCGATAGATCCTGTTCCACTCGGCCACGGAAGAGCCCGTCGTTGTGGTCGAAAACTGCGGATAGAGCGGTAAAAGAATGATTTCGTCTGGACCATAGACCGCCACAGCCTTTACCGCCTCGTGGGTGAAGGGGTGCCAATAGCGCATAGCAATGAACAGCTGAACCTCAGCCCCATCAACCTTTCTGGACATGGCCACGCCAAGCGCTTCGGCTTGAGCCGTTGTTTGCGGTAAAATCGGAGAACCGCCACCCATTATATTGTAGTTGGCCTGAGCAGACTTTTTGCGCAGGGTCGAGATCATAAAAGCGAGGGCCTGACGGATACCGGCTGGCGCGCCGATAATCGCCTTGTCCGCAAAAAGATTATAGAGGAAAGGCTGCACCGCCTTTGGCCCATCTGGTCCGCCCAGATTGAACAGGACGACGGCGATCTTCTTGGTCGATTGATCCTTGGTCACACTAAAATCCCCACGAGGCCCTCAAGAGCCAACGACCCGTGCCAAGACCTGCTCAACATGGGCGATAGGCGTATCGGGCAAAATCCCGTGGCCAAGATTGAAGATATAAGGTCCGGCCCCCCATTGGACCAACATCTCTTCGACACGCCTATCAAGGGCTGCACCGCCCGCCCGCAGCAGCAAGGGATCAAGCGCACCCTGAATGGCCGTGGTCTGCTGAAGTTGACGACCTAAAGCATCAGAGGCTTGAACATCCATAGCTACAGCCTGGACCGGCACCTTAGCGGCATAGTTTACCACTAAGCCCCCAGCGCCCTTTGGAAAGCCGATGAAGGGCGCCTTGATCCCCGCAGCGCGGACTCTCTCAATGATCCGCATATGGGGACCAATGACGAGTCTCTCAAAGAGATCTTCCGGCAGACTTTCAGCCCAAGATTCAAAGAGCTTTAGGACTTGCGCTCCGGCCTTGGCCTGCATGATCAAATACAAGGCCGTTGCATCGACCAGTATATCGACCAAACCATCGAGTGCCTCTGGGTTTTTATAGGCATAGGTTCGAGCGCCGGTGCGGTCGCTGGATCCGCCTTCGATCATATAGGTTGCCACAGTCCAGGGCGCGCCGGCAAAGCCGATCAGGGCCCGCTCTGGCTCCAAGGCTGCACGCACTCGGCTTAGGGTCTCACCGACAGCTGATAGCCGTCCCGTAGAGGCCTCGATCTGGTCCCGCATACTTTCCAGTGACGGCAAGGATCCCAGCTTTGGACCTTCACCAACCTCGAACCGAACATCCTGGCCCAAAGCACCGGGAATCAGCAAAATGTCGGCAAAAACAATGGCAGCGCTGAACGGAAAGCGGCGCATAGGCTGTAAGGTCGCTTCAGCCGCTTTTTCGGGGTCCAGACAGAAGGATATGAAATCAGGGGCCGTCGCGCGAAGGGCGCGATATTCTGGCAAATAACGACCCGCTTGGCGCATGAACCAGATAGGCGGTTTAGCCAAGCTTTGACCAGCAAGAACCTTGAGCAAGGCTGGGGTCGATGATCGGGCGGCACCGGTAGATGGCAGGGTCTGGTTCATGGTTCCCTTAAAGCCATTTCCCTAGCCAGATTCAAGCCCGCACCCACACGAAGGCCTCTTCCTTTTATTATTAAGAGAAGATTAGAAATATTTGGGGTGAAGGTTGGGGCACGGTAGAAACGGGACAGCCCTCCGGTCGCTGGACAATACCAACCCGATCTACCTACGGTCCCGTTCTTATCCCCAGATTCCCGAGCCGACCGCCAAGGTCCTGTGAAAAGCGGGGATTGTTTGAAGCTGGTTGAATAGATTAACAAAACCTTAACGCCAACGCCCTCAGGGCGGTGGGTCTTTAGAACTCGTTAACCATAGCCTGCCATCGGCACGATCCCCGAGACACCTACCGAGCAAGGCCGGGGAAAAGCCGTGGCAAAATGTAGCGCTTTTCCTAAGATCGCTCCGCTCACAACCAGGCCCCAAATTCACCCCCAAACCTGCCACCACCCGGACCACGGTCGTTAATCTTTCGTTAACTCTTTTTCCACAGATCAATTTTCCAAAACCACAATGCTTGCTGAACCGAGACCTTGAGGGCATGACTAGGGCGATGAGCCACACACCACGCATCGCCACCTATTTCCATGTCCATCTCGTGTCGGATTCCACCGGCGAGACGCTTAACGCCATGGCCAAGGCGGTCTGCGCTCGCTTTGATGACGTCTTACCGATCGAGCACGTCTATGCGCTGGTTCGCTCGCCGCGCCAGTTGGAACGGGTTTTAAAAGAGATCGAGGCCTCGCCCGGGATCGTCATCCACACAATCGTCGATAAGGGCCTACGAGTGGCCTTGGAAGAGGGCTGCCGCGACATCGATATGGGCTGTATCGCCGCCCTTGATCCTTTGGTTTCGGCCTTGGCCCGCTATCTGGGCGCGTCTCTATCAACCCGCGTCGGGGCCCAGCACACGCTAGATCATGACTATTTCAACCGTATTGAGGCCCTTAACTACGCGATTGGTCATGATGATGGCCAAGGCACACAGCATCTAGAGTCCGCAGATGTGGTCTTGGTGGGGGTGAGTCGAACCTCGAAGACGCCAACCTCCATCTATCTGGCCCACCGCGGCATCAGGGCGGCCAATGTGCCGTTGGTCCCCGGGTCGGAGCCGCCGCCGCAATTGTTCAATCTTAAAAGGGCGATGGTTGTTGGTTTGACCGTATCGCCTGACCGACTGATCCAGATCCGGCGAAACCGCCTCTTGAGCCTGAAAGAGGGTCGCGAAAGCACTTATGTGGACACAGAGTCGGTGCGCGACGAAATTGTTCGGGCACGGCGGATGTTTGAGAAACATGGCTGGCCGGTGATCGATGTGACCCGTCGCTCAGTTGAAGAAACCGCTGCTGCAGTGATGAATCTCCTGTCAGCTGCCAAGGGTACTGCCGAGACCCCAGCATGACTTCCGGCTTGGATCATGTGTCCCCCCTGATCTTGGCCTCAGGCTCTATGGCCCGGCGGCAGATCTTGACCGGTGCCGGCGTATCTTTCGAGGTCTTGCCCGCGGATGTAGATGAAGAGGCCTTAAAGGCCGCTCTTTTGGTCAGCGGCCAAACCCCAAAGGCTATTGCCCAGGCGCTCGCTTGGGCCAAGGCTGAGTCACGATCCAAACAGACCCCTGGGCTGGTCATCGGCGCCGATCAGACGCTCGATCTTTACGGGACACTGTTCAATAAGGCTGCGACCATGGCCGAGGCCCAAGTCAATCTTAAACTCTTGAGGGGCAAGACCCATCAACTCCATTCCGCCACAGCGCTAGCCTTGAACGGCGAATTGGTTTGGCAAGAGGTGGTGACCGCCAGCCTGACCATGAGGGATTTTTCCGACCGGTTTCTAACCGCCTATCTGGAACAGCAGGGGTCTGCCATTCTGTCTTGTGTTGGCGGCTATCAAGTAGAATCGCATGGCGTGCAGTTGTTTGAACAGATCGAAGGTGACTATTTCACCATCCTTGGGCTACCGCTACCCGGTCTATTGGCACAGTTGAGACGATATGGGATTTTAGACCAATGATCTCTGGGCAAACCCTTGTCGCGGGTGTTGTGGGCTGGCCGGTGCGCCACTCGATGAGCCCGCTGATCCATAATCACTGGCTGCAAGCAGGCGGTATAGATGGGGTCTATGTTGCCTTCTCTCCGCCGCCCGCCGGATTTTCAGCCTTTGCGTCCGGTATGCGCTGCGGGGCCATCCGGGGTCTCAATGTCACCTTACCCTTTAAGGAACAGGCCCTCGCCCTGGCCAGTGGCGCAGCCGATCAGGTTAGCGATCTCGCTCGGCTGTCGGGCGCGGCAAATCTGGTCCTTTTTGATACTGACGGAACGGTCCGGGTCGATAATACCGATGGTGAAGGCTTGCTCTATGCCTTTGCTCGCCAAGCGCCGTCATTAAACCTGACTTCGGGGCCGGTGGTTATTTTGGGCGCAGGAGGCGCGGCACGGGGCGCGGCCGCAGCCTTGATCCTCGCGGGTGTGCCACGCGTCCATATAGTCAACCGCTCGCTCGAAAAGGCCCAATCCATCGTCTCAGCCCTTGGCCCAAAGGCTCAAACCTTTGATCCGGCTAGCGCAGAAGCCGCCTTTGACGGGGCGGGCGCAGTGATCAATGCGACCTCACTGGGCTTGGACGGCGGCGAGGGGCCGGCCGTGCCTTGGCAATCCGTCTTTGGAACCGCGGTCTTTATGGACATGGTCTACAAGCCTCTCGAAACCGAATTCTTGGCCAAGGCCAGAGCGCGCGGCCATCAAACGGTGGACGGCCTAGATATGTTGATCGGTCAGGCGAGACCCTCATTCGAAGCCTTCTATGGCGCGCCGCCACCGTTATCACTCGATGTTCGCGCCCTTGCCCTTGCCCAACTGACCGCCGCCTGAGGAGCTTCGAGATGATCATTGTTGGCCTGACCGGATCCATTGGCATGGGTAAGTCGACAACCTCGACCATGTTTGAGGCCGAAGGGATTCCGGTCTATGACGCCGATGCGGCGGTCCACGCCCTCTATGCCAAGGGCGGCGCGGCTGTTGCTCCGGTCGAGGAGGCTTTTCCCGGCGTGGTCGTTGACGGCGCCATCGACCGCGCCAAGCTGAGCGCCCTTGTGGTCGGAAATCCCGAGGCCCTGAAAAGGCTAGAGGCCGTTGTTCATCCCTTGGTCGGCGAAAGCCGCAAGGTGTTTTTCCAAGCCGTAGCTGAGGCCAACGCGCCTCTGGTGATCCTGGATATTCCGCTGCTGTTTGAGACCGGCGGCGAGCGCAATGTCGCGGCCGTGATTGTCGTTTCTGCCCCAGAAGAGGTTCAGCGCGAGCGAGTTATGGCTCGCCCGGACATGACGGCTGAAAAGCTCGACGCCATCTTGGCGCGGCAACTGCCGGACGCTGAAAAACGCGCCCGCGCCGATATTGTCATCGACACCTCAAAGGGCCTCGATAGCGCCGGTGAACAGGTCCGGGCGGCCATCGCCAAACTTTTGGCCTCTTGATCAGCGCCGCGAACATCCGCAAGGATTGGCAATGGCGCGCGAAATTGTCCTGGATACTGAAACCACCGGCCTAGAACACAAACAGGGTCACCGTTTGGTCGAGCTAGGCTGCGTCGAGCTGAACGATCTGTTGCCAACCGGCCGGACCTTCCATCGGTTCATCGATCCCCAGCGTGAGATCGATCCGGACGCAGAGCGGGTGCACGGCATCTCCAATGCCTTCTTGATGGGCAAACCGACCTTCGATGCACCAGAGGTCAGTGATGAATTTCTGGACTTTATCGGTGACGCCAAGCTGATCGCTCACAATGCCCCGTTTGACCGGGGGTTCATTAATGCCGAGCTAGAGCGGGCCGGACGCGCGCCCATCCCAGAGAGCCGCTGGATTGATACCTTGCCGATGGCGCAAAAGCGCTTCCCGGGCATGTACAATTCCCTCGATGCCCTGTGCAAACGCTACAAGATTTCGCTGGAGTCGCGCGACAAGCACGGCGCCCTGATCGACTCGCAACTGTTGGCGGCCGTTTATCTTGAATTGCAGGGCGGTAAGGAGCGAGGCCTAGACTTTACGGTTGAACCCAAGGGTGGGACTAAGACCACACTATCGACTGGACCTGTCGACTATGGCGCGCGACCAAACCCGCTTAGCGCGCGTTCGACCGAGGCGGAGCGCGAGGCCCACGCCCAGTTCGTAGCTAAGGTCCTGAAAGAAAAGGCTATTTGGTATGGGGCCGGAATACTGGCGGGCGAAAGCTAGGCTCCGCCCGCCTGAAGCCCTAGACCGTTATTGTGAAGTCGCCAGCAGGCTCGCCTGAGGCGGCAGCCTGGGCCTGACGCGCGGCATAGATGCTTGCAAAATCAATAGGATCGAGCATCAGGGGTGGGAAGCCGCCCTCGCTTGACAGGTCAGCAATGATCCGGCGTGCAAAGGGGAACATGAAACGCGGGCATTCAATCAGCAGGACCGGCTCAAGGTCGGCCTCAGGCACACCCTGAATTTGGAACAGGCCGCCATAGAGCAGCTCGATATGGAAGACCGCCTCGTTTTCACGTTGGGCTGTGGCCGATAGCTTGAGGTCGACCTCGAACAGACCGTCTTCACGACCGCGGGCATTCATCTCAACGCCAAGCTCGATCTGGGGCTGAGGGGCACCGGCGCGCATGGACTCCGGCGCCCTCGGGTTTTCGAAGGACAGGTCACGAATGAACTGCGCCAAGATCCGGATGCCGGGGCCATTGTCGGCGCCATTCGGAAGGGGCTGGCCCTCAGGAGCGGTTATGGCTGCGCCACCTTCAGTATCGGTCATATGCTCGTCCCGTCTTGGGTGAAATGGTTCACCGTGTGAGGCTTGGCCCTCTCCAGCAGATCGGCCAAATCTGATGTTTTGAAGCCGCGCAGCTAACACGGGAGGCGAACTTACGCAATGTTAAGGCGGTTGAGCTGTCGGTTGCTAATGACGCCCCCCCTGACTTGTGGCAAGGAAACCCCTATATAGACGCCAGGTGAGGGCCTTTGCGGGCCGATCGCCTAACTTGGCCAGCTTTGGGCCGTCGATTAATCAGGTTGTGAACCGTGCAAGCCCTAGAACTTTTAATCTCAGCTGTTCTGGCCGGTATCGTCCTCTATCAGCTCTATGCTGTCTTGGGCCGTCGGGTTGGCCGCCAGCCTGAAGATGAAAAGCCCAGGGCGCGATCTGAGCCCGTTGCGCTCGATGGACCTGAGCCGGTTGAATCGGTGGATGATACGCCCCTGTCGGGTCTGGCCGCTGTGCGATCGCGCGATCCCAACTTTAACGTCGCCCATTTCCTAAACGGCGCGAAAAGCGCTTATGAAACCATCGTTAAGGCCTTTGCTGCGGGCGATAGCGCTGCTTTAGAGCGCCTGTTGGCCCCGAACGTCCTGACGGGGTTTGCTGCGGTTATCGATCAGCGCGCCTCAGAAGGGCGTACCGAAGTCGTTGAGTTCATTCAGGCGCCGCGTGCCGATCTGGAATCGATTGATCTTACCGGCCATCTGGTCAGCGCCAAGGTGCGCTTCTTGGCTGAGTTTCGTAGCCGAACCAAGGGCCCTGAGGGTGAGGCTGTCGATGATCGCCGCACAGCCGAGGTCTGGACCTTTACCCGTATGCTCACCAGCCCAGATCCGAACTGGACGTTGGTCCGTGTTGATGCCGCTGAAGCCTAGGCCGAGTTGAGCAGGGTGGACCTGTTTGCGACCCTCGCGCGTCGGCTTGCCGTTCTGGCCAGTACGGCGGTGCTGACCGCTTGCGTGGCCTTGCCGGCAGGTCCGGTGGATACCCAGCCCTTAACACCGACCCCACCACCAAAATCCCTGACGGTCGTCGATAGTCCGCCTTCGCCGCTGACGCCCAACATCGTTCTGCAGAAATCAGCGCCGGGGCCATCGGCCCTAACGGCCGATCGCACGACGGTTCCAGCCGAGGTCCGCCTCGATCGGCCCGATCAATTGCCGGGTTGGAAAACCGAGGATCCTATCGCCGCGCTGAGCGCTCTGATGATCAGTTGCAGGGCAACAAAGGACGCTGATCTGAAGGCTCTCTGCACACGCGCGCAGGGTCTGAGCAGAGCTGACGGACTGACGGTCCGTTCCTTTTTTGAAGCCAATTTTCGGGTTGAACTGATCAAGGGCACCGGTCTTCTGACAGGCTATTATTCGCCGGAATATCAGGCGCGCCAAACCACCGATGCTGAGTTTTCTGTTCCGTTGCGAGCCCGGCCCGACGATCTCCTCATCCTTGATCTGGCGGGACTAGACGAGGACCCCGCCGCCAAACGCCAGGTCGGCCGCATCCAGCAGGGCCGGTTTGAGCCCTATCCTGACCGATCGGAGATCGAGCGAATCGGCCTTGGCAAGCCGCTGCTTTGGATGCGTCCCGAGGACCTTTTTTTCCTACAGATCCAGGGCTCTGGTTCGGCACTGTTGCCGGACGGTCAGCGCTATCGGCTGGTCTATGAGGCCTCCAACGGTAGGCCCTTTGTTGGTATTGCCAAGACCCTGCGAGAACAGGGCCTGCTTCCCGACAATGGCACCTCGGCCGAGGCCATTCGCCAATGGCTTGCGGCAAACCGAGGCGCGAAGGCCGATCAGGTCATGCAGACCAATCCGCGCTATGTTTATTTTTCTCTGGGTCCTGATGATGGGTCAGAGCCGCTTGGCGCGGCCGCCATTGCCCTGATCGCAGGCCGCGCAGTGGCCATTGATCCAACGCAGCACGGCTATGGTGACCTTTTGTGGATTGATGCAGGTGCGCCGGTCCTGACCGGGTCCTTCCCGCTCTATCAGCGCTTGGTTTCGGCCCTTGATACGGGCGGCGCGATCAAGGGTGAGGTGCGGGCCGACCTCTATCTGGGCCGAGGCGACGGGCCGGGCCTCGAGGCTGGACGGATAAGGCACAATCTCACACTCTATCGTATGCGCCCTCGAACCCGAGCGGCGCAATAGTCCCGTGCGCCGACCTCTAAGCCCGGATGAGCTTAAAATATGGGCTGCGGTCCTATCGACGGTGCGCGCGAGACCCGGGCGCTCGCCTCCTAAGCTGGCCCATGAGCCAGAACCCTCACCACTCAATCCGGGTCACAAACCGCACGAGCCCCTGTCGCCCATGAGGCTGACGCCAAAGGTCAAGGGACCGGCTCCTAAGCCCGCTAAGGGCGCGGTCTTTAATGCCGAACCAACAGCGGCTCCTGAAATAGAGCCGCGCCGCAAGCAGCGCCTGTCTCGTGAACGCGATCCTATCTTAGCCCGGCTGGACCTTCACGGTCTTGATCAGGATCGGGCGCGGTCGATCCTCGTCGCTTTCTTGCTTCGGGCGCAGAACGAGGGCTCGCGCGCCGTTTTGGTCATAACCGGCAAGGGGTTCTTGGGCGACGGCATCTTGCGACGGCGAGCGCCCGAATGGCTCGCCTCGCCGGGATTGCGCACAGTGGTGGCGGGCGTATCAGTGGCCCATCGTCGCCATGGCGGCGAAGGCGCGCTCTATGTGGCCCTCAAAAAGAAGGCCTAGGGCTTACGTGACGCCTTTTCGGCAAGGCCGGACTGACCCTCACGGGATTCGAGCTTAGCGGCGACCGCATCAAGCGAAACACCCGCCGCCTCAAGCAGCACCAGCCAGTGATAGATAAGATCAGCGCTTTCGCTGGCCACCCCATCAGCGTCGTTTAGGGCTGCTGCAAGACCGGTCTCGATCGCCTCTTCGCCAAGCTTTTGTGCCGCCTTGACTACGCCCTTTGACAAGAGTTTGGCGGTGTAGGACTGGCTTGGATCATCGCCTTGGCGCTCAGCAATGGTCGAGCTTAAGCGGGCAAGGGCGGTGGCAAATCTTTGGCTGTCGGACATGGGCTCGTTCCTTCGCGCTTAGATCGGCCGCACAGGCAGGCCCGCTGCCCGCATCGCCGCCTTGGCTTCACCGATACTGACCTCTCCAAAGTGAAAGATCGAGGCCGCAAGTACGGCATCGGCGCCGCCATCTCGAACACCGGCAACCAGATCGGCGCAAGACCCGGCCCCGCCACTGGCAATGACCGGCACATTGACCGCGCCCGTGATGGCCCGCAGCAAGGTAGTATCATAGCCGTTTTTGGCGCCGTCGCGGTCCATGGAGGTCAAAAGTATCTCACCGGCCCCGCGCTTGACTGCTGAAACAGCATAGTCGATCACATCCAAACCTGTTGCCTTGCGTCCACCATAGGTAAAGACCTCCCAGCCCGAGCCATCAGCCCTCGCTTTGGCATCGATGGCGACTACCACGCATTGGGATCCAAAGGCATCGGCGGCATCGGATAGGAGCGCAGGGTTTTCAACCGCTGACGTATTGATCGAGATCTTGTCGGCACCGGCGCGCAAGAGACGCCGCGCATCCTCAACCGAGCGAATGCCGCCGCCGACTGAAACCGGCATGAAACAGACCTCAGCCGTGCGCGATACGACATCAAGGATTGCGCCTCGGCCCTCATGGCTGGCGGTGATGTCGAGGAACATCAGTTCATCGGCTCCGGCCCCATCATAGGCCCGCGCCTGCTCAACCGGATCCCCCGCGTCGCGTAGGGCCAGAAAATTGACGCCCTTGACCACGCGGCCGTCCTTGACGTCGAGACAGGGAATGACGCGGACCTTGAGCATGATCTGTCCTTAGGCCGCGCGGCGCTTTTGTGCGGCCGCAAGCACCTCTGAAGGAACAATGGTCCCATTATAGAGCGCTCGGCCTAGAACGGCCCCGGCGATGGCCACGCCCGGACGAGCCTGAAGGCGGTTAATGTCATTGACCGAAGCAAAGCCACCCGAGGCAATGACCGGAATATTGACGGCATCGGCCACGGCGCCAACCGCCTCTACATTGACCCCGGTCAAGGCGCCGTCGCGGCCAATATCAGTGACGATCAGGGCTGCGACCCCCGCATCCTCGAACCGGCGTGACAGGGTTACGGCATCAAGATCGGACGCCCCGACCCAACCCTCGACAGCCACCATTCCATCGCGAATATCGACCGCAACCGCGATCTGTTCGGGAAAGGCAGCGGCAGCGCGGCGAACCATGTCCGGATCACGCACAGCAACCGTGCCCAGAATAACCCGGCTAACCCCGGCCTCGATCCAACGTTCGACCGCCTCAAAGGTGCGGATGCCGCCGCCGAGCTGGACCGGAATGGAGACGGTGCGCAAGATTTCGCTAACCGCATCAGCATTGACGGGCCGACCCTCAATGGCGCCATTAAGATCGACAACATGCAGCCACTCAAAGCCGTTTGACGCAAAACGCGCAGCCTGATCGGCGGGTGAGCTATTGAAGATGGTCGCCTTATCCATGTCGCCATGGAGCAGGCGCACACATTGGCCGTCCTTCAAATCGATAGCGGGATAAAGTATCATGGCCGCCACTCCAGGAAATTGGCGAGCAGGTGAAGGCCTGCCGATTGTGATTTTTCAGGGTGAAACTGCACGCCGGCGATATTGGCCTTGGCCACGGCAGCGGTAAAGTGCCCGCCATGATCGACCTGAGCTATGACATTGCTCGGGTCGCTGGGGAACAGGGCATAGGAATGGGTAAAGTACATGTGCGCCCCGACCTCGAGCCCGCGCAGCAGCGGATGGTCGCTCATCTCATCCAGCGCGTTCCAGCCCATATGGGGGATCTTGCAGTGAAGATCGCTGGGGGCAAGGCGGCGAACCTCTGCGCGGACCCAGCCAAGGCCTTGGGTCTGACCAAACTCTAGACCGCGCTCGGCTAAAAGCTGCATGCCAACACAGACACCCAAGAACGGCTTGGCGCCTTGCTGCACCGCTTCGGTCATGGCCTCGATCACGCCGGTCCGTTCACCCAGCGCGCTCATACAGGCTGCAAAGGCCCCGACGCCAGGCAGCACGAGGCGATCGGCGGCCGCAATGATCTTTGGATCATCACTGGCGCAGATATCAAAGTCGCCGCCCAGCGTTGCTGCCGCCGCTACCAACGCCTTTTGGGCAGAGCGCAGGTTTCCCGAGCCGTAATCAATAAGAACAATCTTTTGCATGGGCGCGGCTACAGGACGCCCTTGGTCGAGGCCGCTTGGCCTTGGGTTTTGGGATCAAGCTCCACGGCGGTCCGAAGGGCCCTAGCCAGCGCCTTAAAGCCGCTCTCGGCGATATGGTGATTGTTCTCGCCATAGGCACATTCGAGGTGCACGCAGGCCCCGCTATTCATGGCGAACGCCTGGTGAAACTCTTTGAACAGTTCGGTGTCGAAATCACCAATCTTTGGACGGCTGAAAGCCACCTTCCAGACCAGATAGGGCCGGTTGGACAGGTCGATGGCACAGCGGCTTAAGGTCTCGTCCATGGGGATTTCGGCATGGCCAAAGCGGCGAATACCGGCAAAATCGTCTAGGGCCTTGGCTATGGCCTGACCCAGCACAATGCCGACATCTTCGACTGTGTGGTGAAAGTCGATATGCAAATCACCCTTGGCCTCAACCGTTAGGTCAAATCCGCCGTGGCGCGCGAAACTGTCCAGCATGTGGTCAAAGAACCCAATGCCGGTCGAGACCTGGGCCTTGCCCGTCCCGTCCAGATCAATCGTGACCCGGATGTGGGTCTCTTTGGTTTCCCGAACAACTTCGGCGGTTCTCGGTGCGACCATGGGGACGGCTCCTTTTAAAGGCCAGCTTGGGCGACAAGGTCCTTGAGGGAGACCTGTGGACGTGGACCATAGTGAGAAATGACTTCGGCGGCCGCTAAGGATCCTAGGTGGCCGCAATCGTCGAAGGATCGACCGCGCGCCAGACCAAAGAGGAAGCCCGCTGCATATTGATCGCCTGCGCCGGTGGTGTCGAGCACGTGGCTGACCGGGCTGGCTGCAATCTGGTGAATCTGATCCCCGGCCAAGAGGGTTGAGCCCTGCTCGCCGCGGGTGACGGCGGCGATATTGGCCCGGCCGCGCATGGCGTTGATGGCCGCATTAACGTCATCGGTTTCGAACAGGGCGCAGATCTCGGCCTCATTGGCGAAGACGATATCGACCTCGCTGTCGATAAAGCCCAAAAGCGCGGCGCGGTGACGCTGCACGACAAAACTGTCCGATAGGGTAAGGGCGATCATCCGGCTGTTGGTGCGGGCAATTGCCGTGGCCTTGGCAAAGGCGCGGCGGGCGGCCTCCGGATCGAACAGATAGCCCTCAAGATAGAGGATGTTGGAGGCTGTGATCAGGTCAGGATCGACATCGGCGGCGGTCAACTGACTGGACGCGCCCAAAAAGGTTGACATGGTCCTTTGACCATCGGGCGTCACATTGATTAGGCAGCGTGCGGTCGCAGGCCCATCGATCAGGCGCGGAATGTCGAACTGAACGCCGATGGCGCGAATATCATGGGCAAAAACATCGCCAAGCTGATCTTGAGCCACCTTGCCAATATAGGCAGCCGTGCCGCCAAGGCAGGCAATGCCCGCCACCGTATTGGCCGCCGACCCGCCCGAGGTCTCGATCCCTGCAGCCATGCGGCCATAGAGCTCTGCTGCCCGATCATCGTCAATCAGGGCCATCGAGCCTTTGGCCATGCCTTCAGCCACGAGGAACGCGTCCTGGGCGGGCGAGATGACATCGACGATGGCATTGCCGATGGCGGCGACGTCATATTGGGCGGTCATGGGCGGCAAATACCTGAAAAGCACAAAAAGCGTGCCCTCCTATAGTCTGACTGGCGTCTGAGGGCAAAGGCGCAAGCGGGCCAATTGCGCACGGTTACCGTTGCCAGTCCCTTAAGGGCGCGCTACCTCGGAAAAATGACCCCAAAGCCGCACATCGCGATCCTCGTGCCTTCTCCAGACAACCACCAGCATGATCAGCGCTGGCCGCGCAATTTTGAAACACTAGCCGCGCCCTTGCGCGCCCTTGGCGCGACGGTCGAGCCTCAGCCTTGGATTGATGGGGCCGCGCCTGAGGCCCTTCTGGCCTATGACCGGGTCTTGCCGCTCTTGGCGTGGGGCTATCACTTTCGGGCGCTGGATTGGTTTGAGCGCCTTGCGCTCTGGCAAGATCTGGGCGTCCGGCTAGACCACGATCCCGAGGTCTTGCGCTGGAATACCAGCAAGGCGTATCTGGCCGAATTGGCCGCAAAGGGCGCGCCCGTCACGCCTAGCATGATGGTCAATGGGGTGACCGAGGCGGATCTGGGCAAGGCACGTGAGCAGTTTCAGAGCCGGTCCCTCGTGATCAAGCCGCAAATCTCTGCCGGGGCGCATCAGACCTTTGTGGTTAAAGAGCATGGCCGGCTCGGCAGCCTCCCCACAGGCCCCGTGATCTTGCAGCCTTTCTTGCCCTCGGTAGGTGAGGAGGGAGAACTGTCCCTGTTCTATTTTGGCGGCACCTTTAGCCATGCCGTGGCCAAGGTGGCTAAGGACGGGGATTTTCGGGTTCAGCCGCAATATGGCGGGGCAACGACGGTCTTTGATCCGAGCCTAGAGGCCCGCGAAGCGGCTGCCATGGTCTTGGCCGCCTGCGGCAGGGATCTGACCTATGCCCGAGTCGATCTGATCCGCTGTCTAGACGGCCGCCTCAGGCTGATGGAGCTGGAGGTCATTGAGCCGGACCTGTTCCTAGCTTTCGCGCCGGATGGCGGCGCGGCCTATGGGCGGGCGATCCTGAAGTCGTTCCTCTAGAACAGGTCTCTTGAGGGGCACAGGTCCGAGATAGGAC
Source organism: Caulobacteraceae bacterium (assembly GCA_040399645.1). GTDB lineage: Bacteria > Pseudomonadota > Alphaproteobacteria > Caulobacterales > Caulobacteraceae > CAISGS01. The sequence continues at coordinate 20,553 of JBBARR010000034.1, forward strand.
AGGCTGCGCATTTGGGCGAGCGGGCGACGCAGATATAGCGGCCCTGCAGGATCAGCCAATGGTGGGCCCGGGTCAGGGCGCGCTTTGGAACAATAGCCATCAGTTGGGCCTCGACCTGATCAGGCGTCTTGCCATTGGCCAGTTTGAGCCGGTGGGCGACCCTGTAGACATGGGTGTCCACGGCGATGGCCGGTTCAATATCCAGTTCGTTGAGCACGACGCTGGCCGTCTTGCGGCCAACCCCGGGCAGGGCCTCCAGTGAGGCGCGGTCGGTCGGTACCTGCCCGCCATGCTGGTCGATCAGGATCTGTGACAGGGCGATGACGTTCTTGGCCTTGTTGCGATAGAGCCCGATGGTTTTGATATGCTCAGTGACCCCCTCAAGCCCTAAGCCCAGCATGTCGGCGGGATTGTCCGCCTTCTTGAAAAGAGGCTCGACGGCCTTGTTGACCCCCTTATCGGTGGCTTGAGCCGACAGGACCACAGCGACCAAAAGCGTATAGGGGTTGGAAAAATGAAGCTCTGTTCGGGGGTGTACATTGGCCGCCTCAAACCGAGCAAAGAGGACCTCGATCCGCTCACGCTCTTGCGGTGACAGGCGTTTGGCGCGGGGCTTGGATTTGGCCTTCGCTTTGGTTGGGGCTTTGGGCTTGCTGATCATGGTCAAGATCATGCCCCGCTTAAGGGCGAAGGCCAAGGTCTTGATCCACACCGATTGCCTCACCCCCTGATCTTGGCCCATAGAGAAGGGGCGCTAAGGCGTGATTGCAAGGAGCCGAGCCATGTTCAGTGACGATGAGGTAGAGCGCTATGCCCGCCATCTGGTCCTGCGTGAAATTGGTGGACGGGGGCAGCAGAGGCTTAAGGCCGCGAAGGTTCTGGTGGTTGGGGCGGGTGGTCTTGGCGGACCGGCGGCGCTCTATCTGGCGGCGGCGGGGGTTGGCACGCTCGGTCTTATCGATGCCGACCATGTCAGCCTGTCCAACCTGCAACGCCAAGTCCTGTTTTCGACACAGGATGTGGGCGTGTCCAAGACGGACCGGGGCGCGCAGCATCTGGCGGCGCTGAACCCCGAGATTGAGCTGGTTTCACACCCCTTTGCCCTGACAGTAGACAATGCCGAGGCCCTGATCGGCCAATATGATCTGGTGCTTGATGGGGTCGACGATTTTTCTGTGCGCTATCTGATCAACGCGGCCTGTCTGTCAACGAGCAAGACCCTTGTCTCCGGTGCGATCGGACGGTGGACCGGACAGGTTGCGGTTTTCCACGGCCAGCCCTGTTATCGCTGCCTGGTGCCCGACATTCCGCCCGGCGCGGAGACCTGTTCTGCCGTCGGTGTGGTCGGGGCCTTGGCTGGAATTATCGGCTCCATGATGGCGCTAGAGGCGATCAAAGAAATTACCGGGGCGGGTGAGACCCTGTCCTCACGCCTTTTTGTCTATGATGGGCTATCGGCCGAGGCCCGGACGGTTAGATTGAGTGCTGACCCTGACTGTCCGGCCTGCGGGACTGGCGCGGCGGGTTAGGCCGGGGGCCAAATAAAGAGCAGGTGTGGGCGGGGTAATGAAGTTAGCATTGAAAATTGTCGGTGGGCTTATTGTGGGCCTGATGGCCCTGATCGTCGGGACCTATCTGGCCCTTCGCCGTCCCGACATCGCGTTTGCGACGCTCGAGGCCAAATATACCAACAGCGCCTCGCACTATCTCGACCTGCCTGACGGGGTCCATGTTCACTATCGCGACCAAGGCAATCCGACCGGCCCTGTCTTGGTGCTGGTCCACGGCTTTTCAGCCTCGCTCCATACGTGGGAGCCTTGGGTCCAGAGGCTGGGCGGCCGTTACCGGATCGTCACGCTGGACCTGCCCGGTCACGGCCTAACGCGAGCACCGGCGACCTATGTCTCGTCGACGGAAAAGCAGGTGAGTATCGTGGCGCAGACCACCGAGCGCCTGGGCCTGAACAGCTTCGTTCTGGGGGGTAACTCGATGGGCGGCGGCGTGGCCTGGACCTTCGCCACACTCCATCCCGAGCGCTTGAGGGGGCTGGTTTTGGTCGACAGTGTCGGCCTGCCGCGACAACAGACCAACGCCAAATCGCCCTTGGCCTTTAAGCTTTTGCGATACCCCCTGGCCCGCGCCCTTGGTCAACAGTTAGACACCTCTGCCCTGGTGGCGGCGGGACTGAAGGGGGCTTTTTACCATAAGGAGATGGTCGATCAGGCCATGATTGACCGATATGTGGCGCTGGGCCGGGCCGAGGGTCACAGGGCTATTATTCTGAACCAACAGATGGGCCGTAAAATGCGCACGGAGGGCGAGGTTCGCGCTCTGCTTGGGGCTTTTAAGATGCCGGTTTTGGTCATGCACGGCCAAGAGGACGCGATCATTCCGGTAGCCCAAGGTGAGGCTTTAGCCGCCGCCATTCCGGGCTCAACCCTCATCCTCTATCCGAAGACAGGTCATATTCCGATGGAAGAGGTGGCCGACAAATCTGCGGCGGATCTAGAAGCCTGGCTTAAGAAAAATGGGATCGGCGCGCCTGAGCGGCCGATCTAACCTTAAAGGTCCTATAGCATCGCCGGAATGACCCGGTCGGGCGGCCGGTGGCCGTCCATATAGGTCTTGATATTGATGATCACCTTCTCGCCCATATCGATGCGGCCCTCAACGGTGGCTGAGCCCATATGGGGCAGGAGCACAACATTGGGCAGCTTGAGCAACTTGGGATTGATGGCCGGTTCATGCTCATAGACATCCAGACCCGCCCCGGCGATCTCGCCCCGGGCCAGCATATTGGCCAGAGCCGCCTCGTCGATCACCTCCCCCCGCGCCGTATTGACTAAGATCGCATGGGGCTGAAGCAGCTTCATGCGGCGGGCCGACAGGAGGTGGAAGGTCGCGGGCGTGTGCGGGCAGTTGACCGACACCACATCCATGCGGGCCAACATCTGGTCCAGGCTCTCCCAATAGGTGGCCTCCAACTCTTCTTCGATGCGCGGGCTGACCGGTTTGCGGTTGTGATAGTGAATCTGCAGACCAAAGGCCTTGGCGCGTTTAGCCACGGCCTGACCGATCCGGCCCATACCGACAATGCCTAGACGCTTACCATAGATCCGGCGACCCATCATCCAGGTCGGCGACCAGCCTTGGAAGCCGCCGGTCTGAACCACCTGAGCGCCCTCAACGACGCGCCGGGCGGAGGCCAGAATAAGGGCCATGGTCATATCGGCCGTGTCTTCGGTCAGAACGCCCGGCGTATTGGTCACGGCTATGCCGCGCGCATTGGCGGTGGCGACATCGATATTATCGACCCCGGCCCCGAAATTGGCGATCAGCTTGAGCGAGGGTCCCGCCCGTGACAGAAGACGCGAATCAATCCGATCAGTAATGGTCGGGACCAGCACCTCGGCGCGTTGAAGCGCATCAAGGAGCTCGTCCTGCCCCATGGGCTGGTCGGTCAGGTTCAACTCGGTGTCGAACAATTCACGCATGCGGGTCTCCACCGGATCGGGGAGTTTGCGTGTAACAATGACTTTCGGCTTGCGGACGGCCATGAAGCAATCTGAAAAAGAGGCGGCGCGCTCACGGCGCGATATTGCTATCTGTAGCAAAGGGACCCGCTTCGGCCAAGGCGGCTGTGCGATCTGGGACGCAAGAGTTATGATTGAGTGGAAATTTAAGGCGCAAATAGCGCTTTTTGCTTCATTGATGATGGCCTCAGCCCTGTCAGTGATGACATCCTCTGCCGTGCGTGCCGAAGATGCCGAGCGTCAGACCCCCTCTGGCCTTCCTGTGCCACGCTATGTGTCGCTCAAATATAGTGATGCGAATGCCCGGTCTGGGCCCGGCGATGACCATCGGCTGCTATGGATCTACCATGTGCGCGGCCTGCCCGTGCAGGTGGTGGCCGAAACGGCCGAGTGGCGGCGGGTCTGTGATCCGGACGGCAGCCTATCTTGGGTCCATAAGCGCCTGACCGATGGGCGCCGCATGACCATGAGGACCAAACCCCAACCGCTGGCCATTCGAAGCTCACCCAAACCTGACGCCCGCATCGAGGCCTATATGATCCCGCGTTCGCTCGCGTCGCTAGATCGCTGCCAGAAGGATTGGTGCCGCGTGAAGGTCGAAAATGTAACCGGCTGGGTGCCCGCTTCGGAGGTTTGGGGTATTGATGAGAAACCTCAATGCCAGCCGCGATGACGATGGACGATTGAGACAAAGGCACGGCCTGTGCTACGCCAGCGGCAGATATGTCACGGCGGGGCCTAAAAGGCGCTGCGATTAGGAATCCGAAGCCCATGATGCCCGTCAAAGACCACTATAACAAAGAAGAGCTGCTGGCCTGTGGGCGCGGCGAGATGTTTGGTCCCGGCAATGCGCAGTTGCCGGTTCCCAATATGCTGATGATGGATCGCATAACCTCGATCACCCGGGACGGCGGCCTGCACGGCAAGGGCCAGGTTCAGGCCGAGCTCGACATCGACCCGTCACTTTGGTTCTTCCAGTGCCACTTTATCGGCGATCCCGTCATGCCAGGCTGCCTTGGCCTCGACGCCATGTGGCAACTGGTCGGATTCTATCTCGGCTGGTCCGGTGCTCCGGGTAAGGGCCGCGCCCTTGGCGTGGGCGAGGTGAAGTTCACTGGACAGGTGACGCCCAAGATCAAGAAGGTCGAATATCGCATCGATCTAAAGCGCGTGATCATCCGTAAGCTGGTCATGGGCGTCGGCGACGGCGTTATGCTGGCTGATGGAAAGCCGATCTATGAGGCTAAGGATTTGCGTGTCGGCCTGTTCGACGCCAAGGATCTGGTTTGATCAAACCGTCACTAAAACTAACAATAATGATAGAGAAGAGCCCCTAAGGGCTCGCTCATGGGAAGGATGCGCATATGCGCCGCGTCGTCGTAACGGGTATCGGTATCGTCTCTTCGATCGGGAACAATGCTGATGAGGTTCTGTCCTCCTTGAGGGACGCTAGGTCCGGTGTGATTGCTGCGCCAGACTATACGCAGCTGGGTTTTCGCTGTCAGGTACATGCTGCCCCGATCATTGATTGGGAGGGCCTTGTTGACCGCCGCGCCGCCCGTTTCCTCGCCCCCGGCACGGCCTATGCCCACATTGCGATGGATCAGGCGATCGCCGATTCCGGTCTGAGCGAAACCGAAGTTTCCAATAACCGGACCGGCTTGATTGTCGGCTCGGGCGGGGCCTCGACCCGTTCGATCATCAATTCCGCCCAGATCACCCAAGACAAAGGCCCCAAGCGCGTTGGGCCCTTTGCGGTACCCAAGGCCATGAGCTCTGGCCCGTCGGCAACCTTGGCCACCTGGTTCAAGATCCGCGGCATCAACTATTCGATCTCATCGGCCTGTGCGACCTCGACCCACTGTATCGGTGCGGGCGCTGAGCAGATCCAGATGGGCAAGCAGGATGTGATCTTTGCGGGCGGCTGCGAAGAGCTCGACTGGACCCTATCGGTGCTGTTTGACGCGATGGGGGCCATGTCCTCTAACTTTAACGCCACCCCAACCAAGGCCTCGCGGGCCTATGACCGGGACCGCGATGGCTTTGTCATTGCCGGTGGTGCAGCCGTGCTGGTGCTTGAAGAGCTGGAGCACGCTAAGGCGCGCGGTTCCAAGATCTATGCCGAAATTACCGGCTATGCGGCCAATTCCGATGGCCATGACATGGTGGCCCCCTCGGGCGAGGGTGCGGTGCGCTGTATGAAGCTGGCCATGAAGGGCCTGAACCGCAAGGTCGACTATCTCAATCCCCATGGCACCGCGACCCCGGTCGGCGATGCCAAGGAGATGGAGGCCGTGCGCGAGGTCTTTGGCGAGGATGCGCCGCTGATCTCATCTACCAAGTCCCTATCAGGCCACTCCTTGGGAGCGGCGGGCGCGCAAGAGGCGGTCTATAGCCTCCTGATGCTCAATAATGACTTTGTCTGCGAAAGCGCCAATATCGAAAATCTTGATCCGGCCTTCGAGGGCATGCCCATTGTGCGCAAGCGGATCGATCGCAAGCTTGATACGGTCATGTCCAACAGCTTCGGCTTTGGCGGCACCAATGGCTGCGTGATCATGAGCCGCCTTGAAGACTGACAGATGTTCCGCCTCGGCGGGCAAGGGAGACACCATGGCTGACGAGTATGATCTGCCCAAGGGCGAGCTGATGAAGGGCAAGAAGGGTCTGATCATGGGCGTTGCCAATCACAATTCCATTGCGTGGGGCATTGCCTCGCAACTGGCCGCCCAGGGCGCAGAACTGGCCTTCAGCTATATGGGTGAGGGTCTGGAGCGCCGGGTGCGCCCCTTGGCCGAAAGTGTTGGCTCCAAGCTGCTGATTCAGGCCGATGTGGCCGATGATGCTTCGATGGATGCCGCCTTTGCAGAGGTCGAGGCCGCCTTTGGCACCATCGACTTCCTCGTCCACTCCATCGCCTTTGCCGATAAGGAACAGATGAGGGGCTCGTTCGTCGAGAATACCACGCGTGAGGGGTTCTTGAATGCGATGAACATCTCGGCGTTCAGCTTTGTCGACTGTTCGCGCCGCGCCGCCAAGCTGATGCTCAACGGGGGCTCGATTATCTGCATGACCTATCTGGGCGCAGAGCGGGTCATTCCCAACTACAATGTCATGGGTGTGGCCAAGGCCGCGCTGGAGGCCTCAACCCGCTATGTAGCCCGCGATCTGGGACCTCAAGGCATCCGCGTCAACGCCATCTCGGCTGGGGCCATGCGCACCCTGTCGCTGGCTGGAATCTCCGGCGGCCGGGGCATGCTGTCTCAGGGCCGCGCCTTTAGCGCCTTGAAGGAAGATACCTCGATGGAGGGCGTCGCGGGCGCCGCCCTCTGGCTCCTGTCCGATCTCGGCCGCTCCACTACGGGCGAAGTGGTCCATGTCGATGCAGGATTCCACATGGTGGGCTTGCCGGACGGGTTTGAGGCTTAGGGGCCTTTTATACCCCGACTCCCTGACGATCTGAAATAGGCTTGCCAAGCCTTAGGGTTTG
>JBBARR010000035.1:0-27007 GCA_040399645.1 Caulobacteraceae bacterium
CACAGATTCAGCACTTCACCCGTTTGTCACGCGTAAACTCACCCGATTGCCCTGGCATGGCCCCTGACTCACCTCGACGCCAAGCGGCTGTTGTCCTATAAGACGCTCAGCGGCACATTGGCCCGCCCTGCCCCATATGATCAAACCCGTGAGCGTCATTCAGCCCCATATGCCCTCCGCGGCCTGGGATGTCATCGTCATCGGCGGTGGCCATGCAGGCTGTGAGGCCGCTGCGGCTGCGGCGCGCTTTGGGGCCAAAACCCTGCTGCTGACCCATAGACTTGAGACCTTGGGCGAAATGTCCTGCAACCCCGCCATTGGCGGCCTGGGCAAGGGCCATCTGGTGCGCGAGATCGATGCCCTTGATGGGCTTATGGGCCGGATGGCGGATCAGGCGGGTATTCAGTTTCGTATGCTCAATCGGTCCAAGGGTGCCGCCGTTCGCGGTCCCCGCTCGCAGATTGACCGCAAGCTCTATCGGCAGGCCATGCAGGCGGCTTTGGCCAATCAGCCCAATCTGACCCTCCATGCGGAGGCGGTGGAGGACCTGATCATAGAAGATGGCCGCGTCGCCGGCGTAATTGGCGCTACCGGCCAGTCTTATAGGGCCTCAAGGATCGTCCTGACCACAGGCACCTTCCTGAAGGGCGTCATCCATCTGGGCGAAAAGCGCATTCCAGCAGGCCGGGTGGGCGATCAACCCGCCATCGGTCTGGCCGACCGTCTCTATGGCCTTGGCCTGAGCATGGGGCGCCTAAAGACCGGCACGCCCGCCCGGCTCGATGGCTCGTCTATCCGCTGGGATCAGTTGGACATGCAGGAGGCTGATAATCCTCCGGTGCCCTTCTCATTCCTGACAGATAAGATCAAGACACAGCAGATCGCCTGCGGCATCACCTTCACCAATCAAGAGACACACAAGATCATTGCCGAGCGCCTGACGGAATCGGCGGTCTATGGCGGCCGGACGACCGGTGTTGGGCCGCGCTACTGCCCGTCTATTGAAGACAAGGTCGTGCGGTTTGCCGATAAGAGCAGTCATCAGGTGTTCTTGGAGCCCGAGGGCTTGGATGACGATACGGTCTATCCCAATGGGGTCTCGACCTCGGTCTCCGAAGAGACGCAGACCCTGTTCCTCCGCACCATTCCCGGCCTAGAATCGGTCGTCATCCGCCGGTTCGGCTATGCCATCGAATATGACTATGTCGATCCGCGTGAACTGACCCCAGCCCTAGAGGTCAAGCGCCTGCCGGGTCTCTATCTTGCCGGTCAGATCAACGGCACGACGGGCTATGAAGAGGCGGGCGCTCAAGGTCTGGTGGCGGGCCTGAATGCCGCCCGTCAAGCCTCTGGAGCCGATGTGGTGACCTTTGCGCGGGACGAGGCCTATATCGGCGTCATGATCGATGATCTGGTCACACGTGGCGTCACCGAGCCCTATCGCATGTTCACCAGCCGCGCCGAATATCGCCTCACCCTACGAGCCGACAATGCCGATCAGCGCCTCACGGCACGCGGTCTGGCGCTCGGCTGTGTCGGTACGGAGCGGGCAGAGCGTTTTGCCATCAAGGCTGACGCGCTACGGAGCGCACGGCTCCAGGCCGATCAACTGACCTTGACCCCCCAGGAGGCCGGTCGCTACGGTCTCTATGTCAAGGCCGATGGTCAAAGACGAAGCCTCAAGCACCTTCTGGCCTATCCAGAGTTCTCGTTTGAGGCCCTGACGCAGATCTGGCCGCTGATCGCGAAATGGGCACCAGATGTGCGCGAACAGGTCGAGATTGATGCCACCTACAGCGGCTATCTCGATCGTCAAGCGGCTGATGTTGAAGCCTTCCGGCGGGATGAGAACCTCACCCTGCCCGCTGACCTCAACTATGGTCTTATTGGCGGCCTCTCCAACGAGGTTCGCGAAAAGCTCATCCGCGTTCAGCCCCAGACGCTTGGCCAAGCCGCCCGGATTGAAGGTGTGACACCCGGAGCCTTGACCGCTCTGCTCGCCCATGTCCGCAGGCCGACCCATGCCGCTTGATCACCCCAGCACCCCCCTTTCCGTTACAGATGCCGCAAGCTTTCAGGCCGCGACCGGGGCAAGCGATACTCAACTGGCCAATATTGAGACTTACCGCGCGCTCCTCGCCGACTGGAACACGCGCATGAATCTTGTCGGCCCCTCAGCCATGGCCGATTTTTGGGGCCGCCACGCCTTTGATAGCGCCCAACTGCTCAGCTTGGCCCCGGAGGCCAAGGTCTGGGCCGATCTGGGGGCGGGCGCAGGATTTCCCGGACTGATCCTTGCTATCCTGCTCAAGAATGACCCCGACGGTGAGGTCCATCTGGTGGAGAGCATGGCTAAGCGATGCCGGTTTTTAGAGGCGGTTATCGAGGCGCTGGACCTCCCTGCCATTGTCCACAATGCGCGCGCTGAAAGCATCGGCCTAAGGGTTGATCGCGTGACAGCGCGGGCCTTTGCTCCGATGGAACGGCTTTTGACCTTCGCCCAGCCCTATTTCAAGCTAGGGGCGGTGGGCCTGTTCCTCAAGGGCGAAGGGGTCGACGCCGAACTGGAATTGGCCTCCAAAGACTGGACCTTCCAGACCCGACAGTTTCCGAGCAGGAGCGACCCTCGAGGCCGCATCGTCGAGATTAAGAGGCTCTATCGTGCCCAATAGCCCCATTCCGGCCCTGCGTGTTCTGTCGATCTCCAACCAAAAGGGCGGGGTTGGGAAGACGACGACGGCGATAAATCTTGGCACCGCCTTGGCTGCTGTGGGGCAGCGGGTGTTGATCCTTGATCTGGACCCCCAGGGAAATGCGTCGACGGGTCTGGGTGTGCCGCGTCAAAAGCGAACTACGACCATCTATGATGTGCTTTTGGGTGAGCGCCCGATCTTGGAGGCGGCGGTCGAAACCGCCCTCCCCGGCCTGCATCTTGTGCCTTCGGATGCCGACCTGTCGGGTGTCGAGATGGAATTGGCCCAGGTCGCTGGCCGATCCTTTAAGCTACGCGATGCTTTGGCCGCCTTGCGCGCCGATACGGGACCGGATCGCTACACCTATGTGCTGATCGACTGCCCGCCATCTTTGAACCTCTTGACCGTCAACGCCATGGCGGCCGCCGATGCGGTTCTGGTGCCGCTCCAGTGCGAGTTCTTTGCGCTCGAAGGCCTTAGCCAATTGATGCGCACGGTCGATCTGGTGCGTGGCAGCCTCAATCCAACCCTCGAAATTCAGGGCGTCGTCCTGACCATGTATGACAAGCGAAACAGCCTGTCCGAACAGGTCGCGCTGGATGTGCGTAGCCACTTTGGCGACAAGGTCTATGAGACGGTTATTCCGCGCAATGTCCGCGTCTCTGAGGCCCCGTCGTTCGGCAAGCCCGTTCTGATTTACGACCTCAAATGCGCCGGTAGCCAAGCCTATTTGAGGCTGGCTAAGGAAGTGGTGGCCCGTGAGCGGGCGCGCCAGACCCAGGCGGCGTGATGTGACCACCTTGAAGGAAAGACAGACAGATGGCTGAGGGTCGCAGGGGTTTGGGTCGGGGGTTGTCGGCTCTGTTGGGGGAATCAGAGGCTGAACTGGCCAGCGCCGAGGCCCGTGACGCCGACCGTGCCGTGGCCTCTGCCGCCGCGCGCGAAACGCCGATTGAGCTGCTCCGCCGCAATCCAGACCAGCCGCGCAGGCAGTTCATTGAGAGCGATATCAACGGTCTTGCCGATTCCATCCGTGAGGTTGGCATCCTGCAGCCCATTCTGGTTCGCCCTGCCCCTGGCTCTGCCGGAGGCTATCAGATTGTTGCCGGTGAGCGGCGATGGCGCGCGGCCCAGATGGCGGGCCTCAAGACCGTCCCCATCTTGGTGCGTGAACTGGACGATCTTGCCGTTCTTGAAATCGGCATCATTGAAAACGTTCAACGGGCGGATCTGAATCCGGTGGAAGAGGCCCTTGGTTACCGGGCGCTGATCGAGCGGTTTGGACGCACGCAGGAGGCTGTGGCCCAGACGGTGGGCAAGAGCCGCAGCCATGTCGCCAATGCCCTGCGCCTGCTGTCGCTCCCCGATGAGGTTCAATCCCTCCTCCTCTCCGGCGCCCTCAGTGCAGGCCATGCGCGGGCCATCGTATCGACCCCTGATCCCGTCGGCCTCGCCCGCCAGATCGTCGATGGCGGCCTTTCGGTTCGAGCGACCGAAGCCTTGGTTCGCAAGGCCGGTGCCGGTTCAGCCTTTCGCCCGGCCCGGCCCGGCAAGGCGAGCGGATTTAAGGATGCAGACACCCGCGCGCTCGAAACGGATCTGTCTGACATACTGGGTTTGGACGTTGAAATTATTGACCGGGACGGGGCGGGGGAAATCCGAGTTTCTTACGCCACGCTCGAGCAGTTAGATGATTTGTGCCGTCGTCTGACGCGTACAGCGGCGGGTATGGGTACGCGCGATTAGGCTCATTTCGCCGAATTTCTACAAGATATTGAAACCAAAGCGTTATCATCCCCAAATATGGTGGGTTTAGCCCCTAGAGCCCTAAACGGCGCGCTCGGCCCGCAATGGTTAAGGCGAGTCTTTCCGCAATGAGCGTATCAGGCGAGCCAGTCTGTTTGCACGCCCGGTCGGCATTTAACAGGACGGGCTGAAGCTCACCGAGCTGATCTAGGTTCCAAGCGCGGGCTTGGCGCAAGAACTCGCGCTCCTGTTTCCAAAAAATGCCCGAGGACTTGGCGGCCTCTTGCAGGCCCGCGCCGCTCTTGTGCAAGGTGAGCACCCGGCGAAGACGGCCCATATAGAAGCTGATGGCCCGCACGGCGGCTGGCCCATTTTCACCCTCGGCGAAAGCGCGGCGCAAACCCGCCTGTGCGGCGCCCAACCGACCGCCAAAGGCATCGGCCGCCGCGTCACTCAAAGAGGCCTCAGGCTCGACGCCAAGAAAGGGGGCCAGATCAGCGGGCGTCGCATTTACGCCGCTGCCTGGACCAAGAAACAGGACCAGCCGTTCGATCTCTTGGCGAACGACCCCGCGCTCCCTTGGCAGGCGCGCGACGACCAGATCAAGAGCATCGGCGCTCAGGCCCACCCGATCTTTGCTGAGTAGATCACGGACCAGCCGGGTGACGTCGCCGGTGTCGTCTTCATAGCAGGGGATGACCACGGCGCCGGTCTTGGCCTGCTCGGTGGCCTTGCGCAGAGCAGAGTCCTTGGCCAGCGGCCCCGCTTCGATCAAGAGCATGGCTTCGCTATTGAGCAGGCCCTCGACATGCTGTTTGAGCGCCTCGGCGGCGGCCTTGTCCACCGGGCCCCTTTCGCCGGTCAGTTTGAGCCGGACAAGCCGCCTACCACCCATTAACGACATGGCGGCCAGTTCATCGACGAGACGCGCCGTATCGTTGGAAAGGTCGGTTTCAGTTAGAATGGCGACGTCAAAGGGATCGTCAGGATTTTGGGTTGACTTGGCCGCGACCAGATCGGCCCGCTCGCGGACAACGGCGCGGTCCTTGCCATAGAACAGAACAGCCCGAATATCCGACCCCGGCTGGGCCAAAAACCGATCAATATCGGGCTTTTTGGTCAAGACCATGGGTCTAGGGTGCCTTTTTACTGGCGAAATAGCGTGCGATCTCAAGTCGGATCTGCTGAGCCGCCTCTGACGCCGCACGCTTTTGACCATCCTGCTGGGCCGAGATACCGCCATAGGGGGCGTCGGCGGAGTCGTAGGTGACGGCGATGGGAACAAGCCCGGAAGTCAAGACCGCGCGGGTCTGGGCGTCGGTCAGGCTATAGGTGACCTTGAGTTGAAGCTCGTAGCGATTGGCGACATTGTCGACCCGAAGGCCGCGCGGCAGGCGCTTTTCTTCAACCACGACCTTCAACCGATAGGCGGGCGGGATGGCAGCGTCGCGACCAAAGGCATCATCAAGATCTTCGCGCAACAGATAACCGGCCCGCCCGTGCGCCACATCTGTCGCGATCGCCGACAGCCCCGGGGCCACGCCTGGTGAGGCATAAAGGGGCGTGAAACCGCAGGCGGCCAGACTGGCGCAGACCATCAGTGCCGCGGCCTGTCCGAGCCAGCCCCTGAGCCCTGATGTGACGATCCGATGTTCCAAGTGATCCCCTAGCCTCGATGATCCGCAGCGGTCGTTTAGTTGGCGACGATATTGACGATCCGGTCCTTAACGACAATGATCTTGCGAACCGTCAGGCCCTCAAGGTGGCGTGCAACGTCGCCGTCCGCTAGCGCTATTTTCTCGACCTCGGCCTCACCCAGACCAGCGGCCACCGTTACTTCCCCGCGACGCTTGCCATTGATCTGCACCGGCAAGGTCCGTTGATCCTCGGCGGCAAGCGTGGGATCACAGACGGGCCAAGGGGCATCGACCACCAGGCCCTCCCCGCCCAGACGCGCCCAACACTCTTCGGCTAGGTGAGGCGTGAAGGGCGCCACCAGCCTTGCCAAGATCGACAGGGCGTCTGCTCTGGCTGCGAGCGCCGCGACAGTAGCCCCGGAAACCGGCAAGCCCTTCAAAATATTTAAGAACTCGTACAGTCGCGCAATACCGCCATTGAACCGGAAACCCTCAATACTGTCAGTCAGGCTGCCGATCAAACGATGTGCGGCCTTAATCACCTCAAGAGACTTTGGATCGCTGCTATAGTCGGCCTTGGGCGCGGGGCCTTCGGGCTGACTATCAAACTCATTCCAGACCCGGTGGACAAATCGCCATGCGCCCTCGACCCCGCCATTGGTCCACTGGACGTCGCGCTCCGGCGGGCTGTCGGACATGACAAAGAGGCGGGCCGCATCGACACCGTAGGCGTCAAAAATATCTTCTGGCGCGACCACATTCTTTTTGGACTTCGACATCTTTTCGATATCGCCAATGGTCACAGCATCGCCGCCCTCAATCAGGCGGGCGAGCCTTTGGTTGCCCTCGTGGACAATATCGACGGCCTGTGGCTCGACCCAACTGCCGTCGGCAAGCCGATAGGTCTCGTGGGTGACCATGCCTTGGGTAAAGAGCCCCGCAAACGGCTCCTTAACGCCGAGGGCGCCCGTATCCTTGAGGGCGCGGGTGATGAAGCGGGCATAGAGCAGATGCAGCACCGCATGCTCGACGCCGCCAATATACTGATCGACGGGCAGCCAATAGTCTGCCGCCGATCGGTTGACCGGGTCGGACGCCTTGGGATCAGCGAACCGGGCAAAATACCAAGAACTGTCAACAAAGGTGTCGAGTGTATCGGTTTCGCGCTCCGCCTTGCCACCGCATGAGGGGCAGGCGACGTTCCGCCAGGTGGGGTGGCGCAGCAGCGGATTGCCGGGCCGGTCAAACTCTACATCATCTGGCAAGACGACCGGCAGCTGATCTACAGGGACCGAGACCGGGCCGCAGGCCTGGCAGTGGATGATCGGGATCGGGCAGCCCCAATAGCGCTGGCGCGATACGCCCCAGTCGCGCAGGCGATAGACGGTAGCGCCCTTGCCCTGGTTCTGAGCCTCGATCCGGTCAATCGCAGCGGCCTTGGCCGGTTCAATCTCAAGACCGTTTAGAAATTCGGAATTATAGATCTTGCCGGGGCCAACATAGGCTTCTTTGTCGACCGTAAAGGTGGCTGGATCTTCACCATTTGGCAGCACAACACACCGCACTGGTAGATCATATTTGCGGGCAAAGTCTAGGTCGCGCTGATCATGCGCAGGACAGCCAAAGATGGCGCCGGTGCCATAGTCCATCAGCACAAAATTGGCGATCCAAACCGGCAATGTCTTAGTCGAATCATAGGGATGAACGACAGACAGGCCAGTGTTCAGGCCCTTCTTTTCCGCCGCCTCAATGTCTGCCGCAGAGGTCCCGCCATGGCGGCATTCGGCGACGAAAGAAGCCGTCTTAGGATCTGCCGCCGCCAACTGCTCCGCCAACGGATGATCTGGCGCAATGGCTAAAAAGCTCGCGCCATAGAGCGTGTCAGGACGGGTGGTATAGACCTCTAAACCGCTCTCAAAGCCTATCGGCGCTGAGCCGGAAAAGTAAAAGGTCAGGCGCAGACCCTTGGACCGACCGATCCAGTTTTCCTGCATCAAGCGGACCTTGTCCGGCCAGCGATCCAGGCCGCCAAGGCCCTCGATCAGGGCGTCGGCATAGTCGGTAATGCGCAAGAACCATTGGGTTAGCTTACGTTTTTCAACCATCGCACCGGAGCGCCAGCCCTTGCCATCAATGACTTGCTCATTGGCCAGCACGGTCATATCGACCGGATCCCAATTTACCACGCCCTCTTTGCGATAGACGAGGCCTTTGGCCTGCAATTCTAGGAACCAGGCTTGCTGCTTGCCGTAATAGTCCGGATCGCAGGTCGCAAACTCGCGGGACCAATCGACCGATAGGCCCAATAGCTTAAGCTGTCGGCGCATGGCGTCGATATTGTCATAGGTCCAGCCCTTAGGGTGGATCCCACGCTCCATCGCTGCATTTTCGGCGGGCATACCGAAGGCGTCCCAGCCCATGGGGTGCAGGACGTTAAAGCCCCTTGCCCGCTTGAACCGCGCTACCACGTCACCCATCGCATAGTTGCGCACATGGCCCATATGGATGCGCCCCGAAGGATAGGGGAACATCTCCAGCACATAATATTTGGGCCGGTCACCGGCAGCTTCGGGCGCGACGGTGGTGAACACCCCCGCCTCATCCCAAGCGGCGCGCCATTTGGGCTCAGCTTCTTTTGGATTGTAACGGGGCATGACGATGGCGGCTTTAGCAGAAGGAAGGGGTGGGGGCGCCGCGCGAACGGTGCCAGAGGGGATCGAAGGATAGATCGGAGCGGCTTGGGCCGCTCCGATTAGCCCTTGCCGTTAATGGTCGACAGACGAAGTTGACGCGCGCGGGTCAGGATCGCATTTTCCAGATCGGTCTCGGTTTGCGCGGCCGTGGCCGAGTCGGCCCATGCGCCAGTCGCATCCTTCACCTGCTTGAACACCGCAACATTCAGGCCATCAGCGCGAAGGCGGGTGTCAAGAATATAGACCGTGACCTTAAAGCGCTCATCGGGCTTTTCTGGGCTGGTATACCAGTCGGTAATGATCACACCGCCCCAAGGATCGGCCGAGGTCAGTGGAATGAAGGACAGGGTGTCGAGCGAGGCGCGCCACAGATAGCTGTTAACGCCAATCTGGCTGCCGGTCTCAGCGGCCACAGCCGCCTTACGACGGAAGGGGTTAAAGCCACCCTCTTCTTGGGTTTGGAACACGGCCGGACCCTTGGATCCACCGATCTTTAAGGTCGAACAGCCTGCAACCGCCACTATGGCCACGGCCGCGACCACCAAAGACGCCTTACGCATAAACGCCATATTTAATCGCTCCACTCATTGGTTAATCCGTACTGTCCGGATCAGCACTGTCGCCCCCGACCGCCTCAAACTGTCATCATCGCGGTCTATAGCATGACGACGCTGCCTCCAAACAGGAATCACGTGACTAAAGGGCCACAGAATGATCTTTAGCACTCAGTAGGGGGTTGAATCTTATGGCAGGCATCAGACTCCGAGTTGACCCCGGGGAAAAGAAGCCTTTAATAAAAGCTGTCGAGGATGATTTGGTTCGCTCTTGATGACGATCAGCGTCGTTCGCGGAATATAGGTTCACTCGGTTTAACTATGTCTCTGTTGCGCACCTTAGCTGCTGGCACGGTCGGGCTGATCCTCTCGGGGATGGCGCTGACGGCTCACGCCGCTGATGCGCCGCGCGGTAAGGCGACCGTGACGACCGAATTGGCCCCTGCGACAGACGCTTTTGCCAAGGATCAAAACCAGTGGGGCGCTCAGTCGACCCGCCGGTCCTTGCAGTGGGACGATAAGGCCCGTTGGGGCGTCAAGCTGGACCTGACCCAGCCTGCTAGCCGTGACATGCAGCTAAAGGACATTCAGGCTGGAGCCTATTATCGGCTCTCGCCCTCCTTGCGAGTCGGCGGTGCCGTGGCGCTGGGCGACTCTTCGCAGATCAATCGCTACACCGTGCCGCAAGATCGCGCCCCGCGCGTTCGCCTAGAGACCGCCTTCAAGTTCTAAGGCCGTCAATCGCAGCGATGCCCCAGACGCCGGTCCCTGAAAGGAGGCGGGCATTTTTATGGCCCATTCCACCCAGCGCGATGGCGGGCAGCTTGGCCTTCCTGACCCACCCGGCGAGCCGCGTCTGTCCTAGGGGCCGACCGGCGGAGGGGCTTTGACTGACGAAAACTGGTGAAATCAGCGCCCCATCCAGTTCGAGCCGGGCCGCCTTGGCGATGGCGCGGGGGCTGTGGGCCGCCGTGGTGATGATCCAGTTTGGATGCCGCGCCCGTAACCGCTTGGCCTCGCCCATCATCCGTTCGGGCAGGTGGATCCCGTCGGCCCCGACCCTTATGGCCAGTGACGCGTCCGCACCGATCAAGAGCATCAGGCCCCGTCGTTTGGCCAATTCGGCTAAGGTCAAGGCTTCTGCCAGCGCCTGAGGACGGCCAAAGCTGCGATAGATGATCCCGCTTCCCCTAGGAAGTCTTAGGGCCGTACCGACAGGATCGGGTAACCGGTCTGGATCCGTCATCAGCCAAAGGTGAGGCAGGGCTAGAGATCGTGCGACAGGCGGCTTAGAAGGGTTTCGCTTTTGGGCTAGACGGCCTAGCTTCGCCGCTTCGGCGATCAGGCCGCGCCGCTTCAGTTCCATGGCATCATGACCGATATTCAAATCTCGCCCCGTCAAACGATCCTGACCCGAATGGCAGCCGCCGCCCGCGCGGCTGGCCGGTCGTCAGAGGATGTGGCCCTTGTCGCGGTCTCCAAGCAACAGAATTGGGAGGCCATCGCACCGGTTTTGGCCGAAGGACAGCTTATTTTTGGCGAGAACCGCGTTCAAGAGGCCCAAGAGCGCTGGGCAGATCGTCGAGAGGGCTTGGAACTGCGCCTCATTGGGCCACTGCAGACCAATAAGGTCCGCGATGCTGTGGCGCTGTTTGATGTGATTGAGACGCTGGATCGTCCCAAGCTGGCCAAGGCCTTGGCCGAAGAGGCTGCGCGGCAGGGGCGGATGCCCGGCCTCTATGTCCAGATCAATACCGGCGAAGAGCCTCAAAAAGCCGGGGTATCGCCGACGCTTGCAGACGGCTTCATCGCTGAATGTCGGTCCTTGGGCCTATCAATTGAGGGCCTGATGGCCATCCCGCCCGAAAGTGCCCCTCCCGGCATGCACTTTGCGTTGCTCGCCAAGATCGCGGCACGCAACGGCCTATCCAAGCTTTCCATGGGCATGAGCGGCGATTTCGAGACGGCCATTGCCCACGGCGCCACATCGGTTCGGGTGGGTTCGGCCCTCTTTGGCGCAAGGACCTATTGAGCCCCGCTCTAGAGCCTGATCTCGATGGCCGACCCCGGCCCCGCTAGGCGCATGACCTCAAGCATGTCTTCGAGGTTTAAGGCAATGCAGCCTTCAGTGGGTGCGAAACCGGCGCGCGCGAGGTGTAAAAAGATCGCCGAGCCCATACCTGCTATGGGTGGGGCGTCGTTGTGTCCCAAGATCCCGACCAGATCATAGACATGATCCTCGCGCCACATCTGCTCGGTACTGGCAGGATAGGGCAGGGAAACTGGCTGATTATAGAGCGGATCGTCAGCGCCGTCGCACCAGCCGTCCTCAGCCTGCGTTGCGGCGATTGGCAGGAGGGTCTGTGGCAGAGACAGGAGGTCGGCCCGATAGACAAAGCGGCGAATGAGCCAGATCCCGATCGGACTTGCACCATCCCCCTCGCGCTTATCGGCGGCAGCGATCATGCCACTGCGCCCAATCGCGCATGGAACCACGCGGCCATTGAGGATAAACTGCCCATCTGACGAAGCCGTGAAGATCATGGCTCACCTCTGCCCTTTGCCAAACGCCCGGACCGGTGCATGTTCTATCCCATGGCTCAACATAAGACTCTGCTGATTATCGACGACGATGAGGACCTGCGCTCCGCCCTCGCCGAGCAGTTGGACCTGCACGACGAATTCAACACGGTTCAGGCTCAAAACGCCACCGATGGCCTGCGTTTGGCTCAAGAGATTAAGCCCGATCTGATCCTGCTGGATGTGGACCTGCCCGACATGGATGGTCGGGACGCCTGTCAGCAGATGCGCTTGGTGGGCGTGACGGCTCCCGTGATTATGTTGACCGCGGCCGATACGGACACAGACACGATCCGAGGCCTAGAGTCTGGGGCCAATGACTATGTCACCAAGCCCTTCAAGTTTCAGGTCCTGCTGGCCCGTATCCGCGCCCAACTACGCGCCCACGAACAGTCGGAAGACGCCGTCTATCGTCTTGGTCCCTACGAGTTTCGCCCCTCGGCCAAGCTCTTGGTGGACGCCAAGCAAAAGAAGATCCGGCTGACGGAAAAGGAAGCCAATATCCTGAAATATCTCTATCGCGCCGGCACCAAGTCTGTGTCGCGTGAGGAACTCTTGGCCGAGGTCTGGGGCTATAATGCGGGGGTAACTACCCATACGCTGGAAACCCACGTCTATCGCCTGCGCCAAAAGATTGAGCCGGAGGCCGGGTCGCAAAAGCTCCTCTTGACCGAACCCGGCGGCTATCGCCTCGCGCCCTAGACCATCAGGTCGGCGGTGACCGGCACGTGGTCGCTGGGCCGCTCCCATTCGCGCACCGTGTCGTGCACCATCGATGAGACAGAGCCTTGAGCAAAGGCGGCGGCTCTTAGGCCAGGACTGGCCAAGATGTGATCGAGCCTAAGGCCGCGATTAGAGGCGCGGAAATCTGCGGACCGATAGCTCCACCATGAAAATAACTTCTCCGGCTCCGGCACCGCTTCGCGTGGAAGGTCCAGAAAACCGAGCGATGCCTTAAGCTTGGCCATGGCCTCGATCTCGACCGGCGTATGGCTGACCACCTTGAGCATCTGTTTGTGGCCCCAGACATCATTTTCGCCGGGCGCGACATTGAGATCGCCGGTCAGGATGAGGGGGACCTTGGGGTCACGCTTGGCCATGTCGGCGGTCAGGCGCTCGAAAAAGTCCATCTTGTGGTCGAACTTGGGGTTGGCCTCGCGATCCGGCTCGTCGCCCCCCGCCGGGATGTAGAAATTATGGATCTCGACTCCGGCTACCTTGACGGCGGCAGTGCGGGCATGGCCCTCGCGGCACAGGTCCAGGTCCATGCCCTCCTCGATGGGAAGGCGCGAGGCGATGGCCACGCCGTGATAGCTCTTCTGGCCTCGGATCACGAGATGGGGCAGGCCCATGGCCTTAAAGGCCTCAGTTGGAAACTCCCCGTTCTGACATTTGATCTCCTGCAAACAGAGGACATCGGGCGCCTGCTCGGCGACAAAGCGCGCGATCTGGTCGAGGCGTAGGCGGACCGAATTGATGTTCCAGGTGGCGAGACGAAGGCGCATGGCAAGGATCCGGGGGCTGGCTGTTCATCCCCTATAGGCCTGTTCGGCGCGCAAAAAAAAGCCCGGAGCGGATCAAACCGGCACCGGGCTAGGGAATAGACGTTCACACCGATGCCGGGAGGGGATGTAATCCGACACAGGATCAAGCGACACAGGGGAATATGCCGCCGCCTTGTGTGACCTTATGGACACGCGGCTCGATAAAGTCAAGGCAATTCACGGTTTTCCTTGCCTGTCGTTAATATGTCACAGTTCAGCGTCGGGTCTTAGCTGATCCGGGGGTGAGGCTGCGGGGATCAACCAGGACAAACAGGGCGGGGTCTAGGCCAGATACAGGGGAAAACTGTTCTAAATCAATGTGCGTGATCTGTCCTTGGGCATCGGTGACAGTCCAAGACTTGAGCGCGACGGGGCTCGAAGAGAAGGTCAAAACAATGCGTCCTTCGGCCTCTTTGCGACCGTCACGGGCCGTGATGGCAAAGCCGTCGGCGCTGCGGGTCACCCCGTCAACGATCACACCGCGATCAAGGCGGATTTCTCGGGCCAAAAGCAGCGCCAAGGGGGTGGTGCCCAGGGGATAGCGATCAAAGGTCTTGAGCCGGCTATCGGCAATGGAGACGTTGAAGCCATCGGACACGACCAGCAGCCCGACCGGTGGGTCATAGGTAAAGCGCATCTTGCCGGGCCGCTTGAGGTAAAGATCGCCCCGGCTCTTGGTGCCAAACGGATCGGTTTGAACAAACCGGCCGCGGGCCTGTCCCAGCGATTGCAGATAGGCGCTGGCTTTGGCGACCAGGGCGCTGTCTTCCGCCGAGAGGGCCGCCGCGCTTGACCGAACCGGCTGAGCGGACGTGACGGCGGGCGCGCCAAGACAGAGCAGCGCGATAAGGCTGACTATCTGGACGGAGCGGGTCTTTGGGCGTGGGGGCGATTGGATCATCATGGCCTATCCTCTAACCAGATCAACCCTATCTGCCAATCCGGGCGAGGATATGACCAAGGATCCTAATCCCTCATTAGGGGGGCGGTCCGGCTAAGATATCGCGTTTTCCGGCATGGTTGGCGGCGCCGACCACGCCTTCGCGCTCCATCTTTTCCATCAAGGATGCGGCCCGATTATAGCCGATCTGTAGGCGGCGCTGGATATAGCTGGTCGAGGCCTTGCGATCGCGGGTGACCACGGCAACGGCGCGGTCATAGAGATCATCGCCGGACATGCCGCCTTCGCCGCCGCCGTCGCCGTCACCGCCATCCTCGTCATCGCTGGCCGTGACCTCTTCGAGATATTGCGGCTGGCCCTGACTGCGCAGGAACGCCGCGACGGTCTCAACCTCACCATCAGAGACAAAGGGCCCATGAAGGCGCGTGATCCGCCCGCCCCCGGCCATATAGAGCATGTCGCCCTGACCCAGCAGCTGCTCGGCGCCCTGCTCGCCCATGATGGTGCGGCTATCGATCTTAGAGGTGACCTGAAAGCTGATCCGGGTAGGGAAGTTGGCCTTGATGGTTCCGGTAATGACATCGACCGAGGGGCGCTGGGTGGCCATGATAAGGTGGATACCGGCGGCGCGCGCCATCTGGGCCAGACGCTGAACCGCGCCTTCAATATCCTTGCCCGCCACCATCATCAGGTCAGCGACCTCGTCGATGACTACGACCAGATAGGGCATGGGATCGGGGCGCAGTTTTTCTTCTTCATAGACGGGCCGCCCGGTCTCATCAAAGCCGGTCTGAACGGTGCGGACAAAGTGCTCGCCCTTGGCCAGCGCCTCATTGGCCTTCTCATTAAAGCCGCCAATGTTGCGCACGCCGATCTTGGACATCCGCCGATAGCGGTCCTCCATCTCCCGCACGGTCCATTTGAGCGCGACAATGGCCTTTTTAGGATCGGTCACGACCGGGGCCAAAAGATGCGGAATGCCGTCATAGACCGACAGCTCGAGCATCTTCGGATCGATCATGATGAATTTGCATTTGTCGGGCGGCAAACGATAGAGGATCGACAGGATCATGGCATTGACCCCCACCGACTTACCCGAGCCGGTGGTGCCTGCGATCAAGAGGTGGGGCATCTTCGACATGTCAGCAATATAGGGCTCGCCGCCAATGGTCTCGCCAAGCGCCATGGGCAGGATCTGGCTTGATTTCTCATATTCGCTCGAGGCCAAAAGGTCGCGTAGATAGACGGTGTCGCGGTGGGAATTGGGCAACTCGATACCGATGGCGTTGCGTCCCTGCACCACCGCCACGCGGCAGGCGCGGGCACTCATCGAGCGGGCGATATCATCGGATAGGGCGACAACACGGGCATGTTTGACACCCGGTGCGGGGACCAACTCATAGAGCGTCACGACGGGACCGGGGCGGATTTGGTCTATCTGACCCTTAACACCAAACTCCGCCAACACACTTTCGAGCATGCGAGCATTTTGGCGCAAGGAGCCCTCATCAAAGGCGGATGAGCGGGGCTTGGGCTTGGCCAGCATGGCCAGTTCCGGCAGCTTAAACCCTCCGGGCTGAACGAAATCAAAGGCCTTCTGGTTTTCTCGTTGCTCGCGATTGGAGGTTTTTGGGGCCTTGATATTCAGCACTTGAGGCGCAGCCTCAGGCGGGGCGTCCAACTCATCATCGAGACTGATCTCTATGCTCTCATCGAGCACCGCAGCCTTTGCCCGAGCTGCTCGCGCCGCTCGCGGCGTGGAAGTTGCTTGATCTTTTAATGCCGGTTGCTGAGCCCGGCGGCGGGCCTGTTCGGCGAGGGTGGCGCGTAAGGTTAGGATCGCCCGCCCCACCATATCCTTGCTAATTCCCAGCCCAAAGCCGAGGGAGGCAATGGCCCCGATAGATAGGGGCACGGTGGCAAAGATCCGGCCGGCCGGAATGTGGGCGAGACTAAACAGTTCACCGAAATGTTGCAGAAGGCTCTCACCCCAAAAGCCGCCCAAGCCGCTGGCAAGGGGCCAAGAGGCCGGTGTTGGTGCTGCTGCGAGCAGGCCCGCTAACGCCAGCGCCCCAATCAGGCCGACCAAGGCGCGAAGGCGAAGGATGGCGCGGGTATCGTCAGGCTCACGCTCTCCGGCGCGCCATAGGCCTGAGGCGACCATCAAGAGGGCGCCCGCCCACGCGGCCAAGCCAAGGGACTGGATAGAGGCATCAGCAATGCCAGCGCCCAGCGCGCCGAGAAGATTGGTCGGCTCCACCCCTGTGGCAGCATTAAAGCTGGAGTCTGCGGCATTATAGGAGGCAAAGGCGAGGATCAGGGCAAGGCCAAGGCCCGCCGTTACGCCGCCGCGAAACCGCGCGGTCAGCGGATGATCCCAGCCGAACCTCAGGCCCATGCCAATCAATTGCAGATTGGACCTTTGCGCCACCCGCGCCATATGTCGCTCTCCACCAAGACGAATCCGCTGTCCATTAGGGCCTGATTTTACGCCAAGAGGGTTAAGGCCTGTTTACCATGACCTGTCGGTGGCACAGATGCTCTCACAAAGATGCGTCAAATCCCCTCTGGACGACGGCCGGTTCCGAACGACATAAGCAACTATGACCTTCAACGCGCCGGCACCTTCTCAGCCCAATTTCGATGCCGATGTCATTATCGTTGGCGCGGGCATGGCGGGCATGACCTTCGCGCTAGCCTTGGTCAGCGGTGGCTTGCGGCCCCTCTTGATCGACCCCCAGACCTTCGACGCCCAATTGGCGCCGGAGTTTGATGGCCGCTCGTCAGCCATCGCCTATTCTAGCTTTCGTCTTTGGAAGGCGATTGGGGTAAGCGACGCCCTCGTGTCCAAGGCGCAGAATATTGAACAGATCCTCGTCACGGATGGCCGCACGCCAGGCGCCGCCAATGGCTCAGCCAGCCCGTTTTTCTTGCGCTTTGACTCTGCTGAGATCGCCGACCGCTCGGACGGTGAGCCCCTCGGCTACATGATAGAGAACCGGTCGATCCGCGCAGCCCTCGCGCAAGCGGTTATCGATGCGGCCATTCCCGTTCTGGCCTCCGCCTCGGTGGTTTCAGCAAGCGTCGATGGGGCGGCTGCCGAGGTCACACTTAGCAACGGACGCGTTCTTCGAGCCCCCCTTGTGGTGGGCGCAGAGGGTCGCCACTCGATCATTCGCCAAGCCGCCAAGATCGCCACGGTCGGATGGGACTATGCCCAGAGCGGCGTGGTCGCGACTGTCGGTATGGCCAAGCCCCACGAGGGCGTGGCCCATGAATATTTCCTCCCCTCGGGGCCCTTTGCTATCCTGCCTTTGACCGGCAATCGCGCCAGTCTGGTCTGGACCGAAAAGACCGACCGGGCCGAGGTCCTTCGCAGCGCGAGGCCCGAAGTCTTTGAAGCCCATCTGCGTCGCCGGTTTGGTGATTTTCTTGGCGAGATCGAGGTCTTGGGTCCACGCTTTGTCTATCCCCTGTCGCTGCAGTTGGCCGAAGATATGGCCGCGCCCCGACTGGTGCTGATGGGCGATGCGGCCCACGGGGTTCACCCTATCGCCGGTCAGGGGCTTAATCTGGGCCTGAAGGATGCCGCTGCCTTGGCCGAGGTCCTGACGGACGCGATCCGTCTTGGCGAAGATATTGGCTCGCTGGTGGTTTTGGCGCGCTATGCGGCTTGGCGGCGGTTTGACAATGTCATGCTGGCCGCCGCGACCGATGTCTTTGTGCGGCTCTTTTCGAATGACAACCCGATGGTGCGATTTGTCCGAGGCGCAGGGATGGCGGTGGTCAACCTGATTGGCCCAGCCCGCAAGTTCTTTATGCAGGAGGCGGGAGGCGCTATCGGAGACCTGCCCAAGCTCTTGCGCGGTGAACCGCTTTAGGGGTTTCGGCTCAGCCCTTCGGCGGCGAGGCGCGCCAGATAGGCCGCCCATATCTGGTCTTGGTTCTGGCCCAGATCATAGAGCTGATCCCAAGTGTAGAGGCCCGATTGGTGGCCGTCTGAGAATTCCAGCCGCACCGCATAGCGGCCTATGGGCGTCAGGTTGACGATGCCGATATCAACCTTGCCGAATACGGTTTTACCCGGCCCTGAGCCGTGGCCACGGTCCGCCGCGCTTTGGGTCATAACCCGCAAGAGCTCTGCGCCAATCCGGTGCTGCTCACCGGTGTCATAGGTGACTTGAAGCTGACCTTCGCGGCGCAGCAGGGTCAGGTCTGAGGGCCAAGGGGTGGTCATTCGCCCTCATCGAGGGTCCGCGCCTCTTCGGCCAGCATGACCGGCACACCATCTCGAATCGGATAGGCCAGCCCGGCCTTACGACTGATCAACTCGCCCTTTTGGCGGTCATAGTCGAGGGGGCCGTGGCTCATCGGACAGACCAAGACCTCTAAAAGGCGTGGATCAACATCATTTTGCAGTGAGGGTGTCGGGGTCATGGCGGGTCCTATTGCAGGGGCGTGGGGGCGTCGTCGTCGCTCCTCGGCTCAGCGGCATTGATCTGCAGCAGCGCCATTAAGACTTCCCGGCGATCGGCCGGGCTAAGGGCTTCTAGCAGGGCCTGACGCTCGGCGGGAGAAAAGGGAAGGGCGGCGGAAAGATTGGTGACCAGCGGCTCAGAGGGGGCGGCCTCAGCCCCGTCCCAATCGATCTCAAGCCCTTGATGGTCGAGAAACCCTTTCAGGGCCGCAAGAAAGCTTGGCCGATCAAAGTCTGTTCGATCCTCTAGGGGGAGAAAATCATCTCCATAGGAGAGATAGTCCGCCTTCACCTGTCGATAGGGCGTCAAGACTGACAGTTCTTCGGCAATGTGAAAGCGGCACAGACCTGTGAGGATCACCTGGTAGCGACCGTCAGGGGTCTCGGAAAAGCTGTTGATCTGGCCCAAGCAGCCGACCTTGACCAGATCGGGGCGGGCCCGATCACTGCCCGGAACGGTCTGCATCATACCAATGACCCGCCCCGTAGCCATAGCATCGTCAAACATGTTCAGATAGCGCGGCTCGAAAATGTTCAGCGGCAATTGGCTGTGGGGCAGCATCAGGACGCCGCTCAGCGGGAAGACCGGGATGACTGGCGGCAGATCTGAAATGGTTCGAAAGGTTCCGTTGGTCATTGATAAGCGTCCGATCAGGAAAACAGGATGGAGGACAGCCGCCGCCGTCCCTGCTTGGCCACATTGGACAGGGGACCGGCGGCCTCGAACACGGTTAAAAGCTGTTTGCGCGCCGCCTCATCGTTCCAAGCCCGGTCGCGCTCTATGATCATTAGCAAATGGTCAGCAGAGGCGGCCAGATCACCTTGGGCCGCGAGGGCCTTGGCCAAATCAAACCGGGCCTCATGGTCATCGGGATTGGCCGAGATTTGGGCTTCAAGGCCGGACGTTTCCGATTTCGGCGCTGAGGCCAGCGCAAGCGCGGCCTTAACACTGTCGAGGCTGGCATCCTTGGCCCCTGCCGGGACCATGGCAATCAGTTCGGCGGCGCGCCCCAGATCGCCGCTATGAAGATAGCAGCGGGCCAGACCGGCCAGGGCCTTGACGTTTTCGGGATCGATCTCAAGGGCCTGAGCAAAGGCCTGCCCGGCGCCGGCAAGATCGGCCTCAGCCAAAAAGGCCGTCCCTTCAGCCAGCAGCTCGTCAATATCAGACGGAGCGGGCGGACCCGCCAGCTTTTCGATAAAGGCCTTCAATTGGCTATCGGGCACCGCGCCCATAAAGCCGTCGACCGGCTCGCCATTGACGAAGGCATAGACTGCGGGGATCGACTGAACACGCAGTTGACCAGCATAGGCTGGGTTCTTATCGACATCAATCTTGACCAGCTTCACCGTGCCCTTGGCGGCCAGGACCGCCTTTTCGATGGCGGGGGTTAGGGTCTTGCAGGGCCCACACCAGGTTGCCCAGAAGTCAACAATGACCGGCTGGACCTTCGAGGCCTCGATTACATCGGCCATAAAGCTGGCGTCAGTGCCGTCCTTAATCAGGCCATCTGCCGCGCCATTGGGTTTGGTGGGGGAGGCGGGGGTTAGTCCCAGCATGGTCCGTCCTTGTCGTCTTTGGTCAGGGGATTAGTCGTTAAGATGGTCTCGGTCGGCGCTCAGTGCAATGTCAAGAATTGGGCAGGGCTCACTCAAACGGCCATTTCCAGATCAACAATCATCGGTTCGTGGTTCACCGCCTTGAGGAACATCATCAAGCCCTCAGTTGAAAGGCCGGTGGTCGCGCCATTGTGCAGCGGATGAAAATTGACCGGTTCTTTGGCAGCCAAGGCGCTATCGAGCACAAACCGCACGCGGCCTTCCTTATCATTGATAAGGGCGAGCGCCGTAACCGAGCCGGGTCTTACCCCCAAAACCTCGAGCAGCAGGGTCTCCGAGCCAAAGGACAGGCGCCCCGACCCTATGGCCTTGGGCAGGGCCTTAAGATTGATCTGGGTGCTGTCCAGCGCCGAGATCAGCCAGATCTGACCCTTATGGTCCTTCAAGAACAGGTTCTTGCTGTGGCCACCGGGCACGGCGGCCTTGATATGTGCGCCCTCTTCAACCCGAAAGACCGGCTCATGCTCAAAGGTGGTGTGGGCGATGCCCAGTCTATCGAGGAGGGCGAAGAGGTCTTGGGGCGAGGCTTTGGTCATGATCATGATCTAGGGCGACAGGCTCCAATCCTCAAGATCGATTAGCGGTTGGCACTGGACGATGGCCTATCGGCCCGGTTAGTCAGAGGTCTTGCCCCGATCTGCGCCATGAGAGGCTCACCCGATGGATCTAGAGTGCTTCCCCACTATGAGCCGCCCGCCCGAGATCGTGCCGGGACGGCCGAACCGGGATTGGATGGACGCCTTTTCTGAGCGCCACCCCTATCGCTGCCTGCCCCTGACCATGGCCAATACCAGCGGCTGGGAAATTCTTTGTCCCGTCGGCTTTACGGCGGAGTGGAATGGCGGCCCGGAAAAGAGTGACATCACCTTCCGGCCTGACACGCCCTATCTCGGCTTTCATGAGTTTGTGGTCTCGCACTTTACTCAAGGCATCATGACCTTCCACCCGGGCTATATGTTTCGCACGCCCTTGAAGTGGTCGATGATGGTTCAGGGTCCGCCGAACCTGATCAAAGACGGCCTCCAGGCGCTGTCCGGTCTGGTAGAGACCGATTGGCTGCCCTTTCCCTTCACCATGAACTGGGCCTTTACCCGTCCCGGCAAGGTGCGGTTCGAGCGCGGCGAGCCGTTCTGCTTCTTTACGCTGGTCCAAGATAAGGCGCTGGAGGCCTTTGAGCCTGTAATCCGGTCCCTCGATTCAGAGCCGGTCTTGCGCGGGCAATATGAGGCTTGGAACCGGGAGCGGACCGACTTCAATAAGCGCTTGGCCAAACAGGATCCGGCAGCGGTCAAGGAGGCTTGGCAGAGATACTATTTCAAGGGTGAAATCCCCGAAGATCTGGGCACCGCCCCCTCCGACCACGTCAATCGCCGCCGCCTTGCCCCGACCCGAGTGAAGCTCTGAACGACCGGTGCAAACTTCCGCTCACAAGGGCGAGAAGGGCCTTGCAAAGCCTTAGCCCCTCTGTCATAAGCCCGCCCTCGACGCGGACATTTTGGTGTCCTGGAGCGCGGGCGTAGCTCAGTGGTAGAGCACAACCTTGCCAAGGTTGGGGTCGAGAGTTCGAATCTCTTCGCCCGCTCCAATGTCGATCTTCCCATCGTTTAGGATAGAGGCCTGCGGGCCGAACAGTGGGCCTGCGGCTTTCGCTTAGCCGCAAGACGCCCTTTGCAAAAAAACATATCGGTATGCCATTTGAAGCTGAGGCAGGGGTGGTTTGCGATCAACTGTGGCCCCATGTCGCGCTCCCGATGCGGCCATACAACCCATTGAATATATGAAATTTATTACGCGTTCGTGTATCTTCCGCGACAAACGCCTAAAACGCACAATGAAATTTACCGATCCGCAAATTTTGGTCAATTGCTGACATCAAACTCCGCGAACACGCTCGTAGGTCAGTTCGATAATCTTTGGGCGAACCAAAGAACCGAAGGGGGAAACAAAATGAAATCACACCTAATGGTCTCCACCGCCGCGGCGGTGCTGGTCTCGATGGGGGCGGGAGCCGCCTTCGCAGCCGATACGCCTGCTGCAACGGCGGGCACAACCATTGATGATGTGGTGATTACCGCCTCACGCCGCTCGGAGAAGATGCAGAATGTCCCAATTGCCGTAAAGGCATTGGGTTCAGAGGCCCTCGAGAAACTGGGTATCGACAACTTTGAAAAACTTCTCCAACAACTGCCGGACGTACACGCAGCAGGACGTGGCCCCGGCCAGAACGTTGTCTATATCCGCGGCCTGGCGACCGACACAGCCTCTATCTTGATCGGTGGCGCAGCAGGCACCATTCCTAACGTGGCGATTTATGTGGATGACGTGGCCGTCTCCATGCCGTCGCGCAACCTTGACGTCTATGCTGCCGACCTTGAGCGCATCGAGGTTCTGAAGGGTCCTCAGGGCACGCTGTTCGGCGCAAGCGCCATGGGCGGTGCCGTTCGTTACATTACGGCGAAGCCTGATCTTCGTGAATTCCATGCCGGCATGAGAATGGGCTATGCCCAGACCAAAGCCGGTAGCGATAGCTTTTCTGCTCAGGGTTTCGTCAATATCCCGGTGATTAAAGATAAGCTCGCCGTTCGTGCAGTGGTCTATAACGACAATAAGGGCGGCTATATCGATAACGTTCCTGGCACCTATCAGATGCCAGCATACAGCCCCGGCTTTAAATCGAACGGCGGGCTTCTTGGTGCGAATGTCCCGCGTCCAATCGTAGACAATGCCTTGGTCGCTAAAAAGGACTTTAACACAACCAAGTATCAGGGCGTTCGCCTCGCGATAAAGTTTGAGATCAACGACAATTGGTCCGTTGAGGTCCAAGACGCGGCGCAAACCCTTCAAACTGAAGGGGTTTTTGACTATGATCCATCCCTGAAGGATCTTCAGGCAAAGCGGTTCAATCCCGACAACCTTCAAGACCGTGCAAACATAGCTTCTTGGACGGTTAATGGCCGCTTTGGTCAGTTGGATCTTCTCTACACCGGTGGATATCTTGAGCGCCGCGCCGTTCAAAATACCGACTATACAGCTTACTCTGCCTCAGGCGGATATGCCGTCTATTACAATTGCGATTCAGGAGCCGCTACGGCAACGCCCGGCAAGGTCTGTCATAATCCGAAGAATCACGTTCACAACGACGTGCGCAGCACGCGATTCACCGAAGAGTTCCGCATTTCCACCCCTTCGGAAAGGCGTCTTCGCGCAATTGGCGGAGCCTACTACGATCAAGACTATGTCTATGATCAGGATCACTTCGCCTATGAAGGATCAGTTGATTCAGGCTTCGGTAGTGCGAACCAGCCTCTAAGCTATGTCACGGCCATCAATCGCAATGTCACTGACCCAGCCGTTCAGTTTATCAACGACATTACCCGCTCTGATCGCCAATACGCAATATTTGGCGAAGTGGCCTATGACATCATTCCGGAAAAACTCACCCTCACCGTTGGCGCCCGTTATTATGATCAACAGGTGGGCATTAAGGGCGGGGCAAGCTACGGCCTTCGCGCACCCTACCAGTCGTTGGATTATGGCACGTCAGTTAACGACAAGGCCCCAAGCACCGAAAAGGGTGTCATCCCCAAGGTCAACCTGACCTATAAGCCGGCACCTGGGATCATGGTCTATGGTACCTATTCAGAGGGGTTCCGACCCGGCGGGTTTAATCGTGGTGGAACAAATGTGTACTCACAAACAGGCTTCCGCGTGCCGATCAGTTATGGCACGGACACGGTGAAAAACTACGAACTGGGTTGGAAAACCCAGTGGTTTGAAAACACCCTCCAGGTTAACGGAGCGGCCTATCTGATTGACTGGACTGATATTCAAGCCCAGATTTACCGTCCCGTTGACTCGTTCCTGACCTTTGTCCAGAACGCCGCTGATGCTCGGATTAAGGGTGTTGAAGGTAGCGTGGTTTGGCGGGGAATTCCTGGCCTGACGGTGAGCAGTGCATTCACCTACACGCACAGCGAACTGGTACGGGTAAATAAGGGTATTTTGAACCTTCGGCCCATCGGCAGCCAGTTGGCGCTTACGCCAGAACTTCAGGGCAACCTATCGGCTCGATATGAGCACGATTTTGTCGAGGGTTCAAAAATCTACGGCCAGGTGGGCGCCATGGCCGCGGGCAGAATGCTATCCAGCATCGCAGCGGGCGTAAACTTCAACGGTGAGCGGGGTAGGGGTGACTATCACCTCAAGGCCTTCCAGACCGTTGATGCCGCCATAGGGGTGAATAAGGACAATTGGAACGTCGAGCTTTACGGCGACAATCTAAGCGACACCCGTGCGCAACTTTTTGCGAACGCCTCTGATCGGACACTCCGTATCACCACCAACCGCCCTATGACGGTTGGCGCGA
The DNA here is from genome assembly GCA_040399645.1 of Caulobacteraceae bacterium. Lineage (GTDB taxonomy): Bacteria > Pseudomonadota > Alphaproteobacteria > Caulobacterales > Caulobacteraceae > CAISGS01. The sequence goes on from JBBARR010000035.1 coordinate 24,812, forward strand.
GAGTTTCTGTGAAGTACTAATAGTCGACACACAACCAGCGGGCGGGGGGGGCGCAATGCCCCTCCGCCTTGCTATTTTGACTGTGCCGGAGACAGACCTTGACCACCCCAGAGCAGGCCTCGACAGATCGGCCTGAAACCTCCGTGGCGGATCAAGCCAAGGCGCTGTTGCAGGCGGGTAATCTGGATGCTGCTGCGAAGCTCGTAAATAAGAGGCTGGTCGATCATCCGAAGGACAGCGAAGCGCTTTACGTGTTGGCGGTTTGCCAGCGGTTCCAGTCCCAAACCCCATCTGCCCTAGAGACACTCGATCGATTGCTTGAAGCTAAGCCGGGTTTTGGCAGGGCTTTTCAAGAACAGGGCTACTGCTTTCGCGCCCTTGGTCGCCATCCCGATGCATTACGGGCCTTCAAGCGGGCCGTTGAATGTAACCCGGCACTAATCGCCAGCTGGAAAATTCTGACAGAAATTCAAACGCAAACCGGGCAACTGTACGACGCGGGCATTGCCCAGATGCAATTGGAGTGGCTGAATTCGCTTCCGCCAGAGTTGGTTAGTGTTTGGAGCTTTTTGCACGAAGGCTTGATATATAAATCAGAGCAACTCTGTCGTGCCTATCTGCAAGTGCACGGCCATAATGTTGAGGCGATGCGGGTCCTCGCAGAGCTGGGTGCGCGATTTTTCGCCTATGACGATGCTGAGTTTCTGCTCGAAAGCTGTATCGAATTGAAACCAGAATACCTAATGGCCCGCTATGATTATGTCCGCGTGCTTAGCAAACGCCAAAATTTTGAAAGGGCACTGCAGGAGGCAGAGACCCTTTGCGATTTGGCCCCAGAGAATTCACATTTTAAGCTCCTTGTCGCCCACCAAAAGGTTGCGACCGGCCGTTTTGATGAGGCGCTCGCGATCTATGACGATGTGATCAAGGTCCTATCAAAGGATCACGACTTAAGCTTGGCTAGGGGTCACGCCCTCAAATATATCGGCAGGCAAGAGGATGCGATCCAGTCCTACAGGCGCGCCTATGGGCTGAAACCGGATCTTGGCGACGCATTCTGGAGCCTCGCCAACTTAAAGACCTACCGCTTCACCGATCCGGAAATCGCCCAAATGAAGACCGGGGAGGCGTCTAGGTATGTCACGACGCCGGATCGGTATCACCTGTGTTTTGCCCTCGGAAAGGCCTTTGAGGATCGAGGCGATTACGCCCAATCCTTTGGCTATTACGACCGGGGAAATAGGCTAAAGCGCGAAGAGTTAAACTATAGCGCCTCGCGTATGAGTGTTGATCTCGCGGCTCAAATTGAACATTGCACACCAGACCTGTTCGAAGCGAAGCGTGGTTCTGGCCACACGGCCCCTGACCCCATCTTTATCGTCGGACTTCCCCGCGCCGGATCGACCCTTTTAGAGCAGATCCTTGCCTCCCACTCGCAAGTGGATGGGACCTTGGAGCTGCCAAACATTCCGGCCTTGGCACACAGGCTCGACGGGCGGCGGCGGGTCGATGAAGAAGCGATCTATCCGGGTAATCTGAGTGAGCTGAGCCTTGAGGACTTGGCCGAGTTTGGTCAAGCCTATAGTGCTGAAACGGCGATCCACCGAAAGGGCGCGCCGTTGTTCATCGACAAGATGCCGAATAACTTCCGGCATATCGGCCTGATCCATATGATGTTGCCCAATGCCAAGATCATTGATGCGCGGCGCGGAGCGATGGGCTGCTGCTTCAGCGGCTTTAAGCAGCTGTTCGCGGAGGGCCAAGAGTTCACGTACGGTCTTGAAGAGATTGGCCGCTACTACAAGGGCTATGTGGCCCTGATGGATCACTGGGACCGGGTCTTGCCGGGCAAGGTTCTGCGGGTCAATTACGAGGACGTGGTGGCCGATCTTGAACCTCAAGTGCGCCGCCTGCTCGATTTCTGTGGCCTTCCCTTCGAAGAGGGCTGTATCAATTTCCATAAGAACGATCGCGCCGTTAGGACCGCCAGTTCAGAGCAGGTCAGGCAGCCGATTTTCACGAGTGGTCTGGATCAGTGGGAGAACTTCTCCCCCTATCTGGATCCGCTAAGACAGGTTCTGGGTCCGGAACTCGCATTAGGTTGAGGAAGACAAGATGACCACCGCAACACCCGCCGAAGAAGGCCAGACCTATTCTCGAGGCGCGCGTGGGTAGATCCTCTTCATCGTACTGTTG
>JBBARR010000036.1:0-26637 GCA_040399645.1 Caulobacteraceae bacterium
AGTCATTTAATTTACTGAGTTTTAATCAGGACGGTCCTGTTTAGATTGGACGATCGCGATGCGTCCAGCCTTGCTGGGAACCTAGGGCCCTTGCCATGACCACCCATTACGACCCGACCCAACGTATGAGCTTCATGCGCCTCGACGAGCCGAGCGGGCGGGCCTTGCGGTCCATCAAGCCCATCATCGAGCAGTCCTTACCGGGCGCGCTCGATACATTCTATGGTCAGGTTCGGCAATATCCCGAGGTCAATCGCTTCTTCAGCGACGACCGAGCCATCGAAAGCGCCGGTGCGCGTCAGCTGCGGCACTGGGGCACTATCTCATCGGCGGACTTCAATGACGATTATGTGCGCAGCGTGCGCACCATTGGTCATGTTCATGCCCGCATCGGTCTAGAGCCCCGCTGATATATTGGCGGCTATGCCCTGATCACCGAGCAACTGGTCCGCGCGGTCTTGAAAGAGCGGCCGCCCAAGGACGGCTTACTGACCAAACCGCTCAAGGACGCGGATCTAGCCGATCCGCTCGTGGCCCAGATTAAGGCGGTCCTGCTGGAGATGGACTTCAGCATCTCGATCTATATCGGAGCCCTCGATGATGAACGTAAGGCCAAGGAAGCAGCCCTTGCGCAAGCCGAGCAGCAGCAGTCCGCACTGGTCGACGCCCTGGCCAAGGCTTTAGCCGAACCGTCCGGCGGCGACCTCACCACACGCCTAACCCAGACCGTCGCGGCTCAATATCAGCAGCTTAAAAACGACTTTAACGGTACGATGGATCAGCTCCAGAACACCATGTCGGTCATTGGTCAGGCGTCAGACGCGATCAGGTCGGGGACCAACGAGATCTCAATGGCCTCGGACGACCTGTCACGGCGTACCGAAAACCAAGCCGCCAGCTTGGAACAGGCCGCTGCGGCTCTAGGCGAGATTACCTCCACCGTGCGCCGCTCGTCCGAAGGAGCGATCCAAGCCAAACGGGTGGTTAATTCCGCCAAGACCGGCGCCGAACAGTCCGGCGTGATTGTCACCCAAGCTGTCGCGGCGATGAGCGAGATCTTATCCTCGTCACGTCAGATCACCCAAATCATCGGTGTGATCGACGAGATCGCCCTCCAAACCAACCTCTTGGCCCTCAATGCCGGGGTCGAAGCCGCGCGGGCTGGGGATGCGGGCCGTGGCTTTGCCGGTGTCGCCTCCGAAGTGCACGCCTTGGCGCAAGCGCTCTGCCGAGGCGGCCAAAGAGATCAAGGGCCTGATCATCGAAAGTTCGCGCCACGTCGCGGCGGGTGTCGATCTGGTGGGTCAGACCGGCCAGGCCTTGAAGCGGATCGTCGAAGAGGTCGCCGAGATTAATGATCTGGTCTCCCAGATCGCCGCCTCCGCCGAAGAGCAATCTATCGGCCTGCAGGAGGTCAACACCACCGGCGTGCAGATGGATCAGGTGACCCAGCAAAACGCCGCCATGGTCGAGCAATCCACCGCCGCCAGCCGCCAGTTGGCCGATGAGACCACCAACCTTCCGGCCCTGATTGGCCGGTTTAACTATGGCGAAGTGGCCACCCTTGCGACCAGCCGCGCGCCCAGCAGACCCGCCGCCCGGCCGGCCCCGACCTTCGCCCGTCGGCCCTCGGCAGCCCCTGCACCGGTTCGCAAACCTGCCCCGTCAGCCTCTGACGAGGGCTGGGAAGAGTTCTAGACCTCCGGTGTTCGAAGACGAAAACAGATAGGCCCCGAACCTCACCGTTCTGTGCCCTATTCTTGAGGGGAAGCCGCAAAGGTCCTGACCAACCCTTAGCTCACGCTCGCCAATTTCAAGGCAATCGTCGCGCGCACGACCCCAGGTGCGACATGAGCCGAAGGCCGGGCTGGCTGGCTGGCTGGCTGGCTGGCTTGCTGAGGCAAGTTTGGACCCCGTGGCGATTTTGATGGGTAGCGTGAGCTATCGGTGGCCGGTTCGCGCCTTGCCGTTTGCGTGATCCCCAAAAACAAAAAAGGCGATATCGCCGCCCAGACCGCTAAGGACTGAGATCTTTAGAGCTTGGACCAAAATCGCGGCAGGTCCAGCGCAAGCCTTAGCGCCTGCTCGGCCTGAAGCGCAGCATCGTTCTGTCCAACATAGAGATCGGCAAGGGCCTGACCGGCGTCAAAGGCGGCAGGACCGTTGGCATGGGCGCGCAGCAATGCCTCCCCCACGGCACGATCATTGATCAGACCCAAGCGATCTTGAACCTGTTTGATAGCTTCGATCAGATGGCGACGGCGCTGAGGGTCATTTAAATAGAGGCTGGCGAAGACCTCCATCCCATAGCGGAAATTTTTGGCGCGGATTCGGACCCGATGCTGAGCTTCAGCGGGCAGGTTGGTCAGGTCCTTACCATCGGCCTTAAGCTTACGGCGAAGACGCTCCAACGCCTGGTCAGCAAAATCCAACACGGGCTGATCACGCAGGCTAGCCTGTGACCAACGGCTCTGGCGCCAGTCCCCGGTCTCAACCCAAGCCATGACCGTTAAGAGGGTTCGACCATAGGCGTGGGAGGCCAGAACCCGGCAAACCTCATCATAGGCCTCACCGCGATCAAGGATCAGGGCTTCGACGAGGCGAACGGAAGGCTGAGCAGAAGTCTCAATGAGCACGATCAACACATCCAGATCACGCGCGCGGCCCATCGTTTGGCTTAAGGCGCGAAGACGGCTTCGCATATCGATAAAGGCCTGATCGGTAACCACCGCCTTAAACAGGCCTAAAGTCGCCCTGAGGCGGCGCAGGGCGACGCGGATCTGATGGAGCGCCTCAACCTCTCGGTTCTGACGAACCAAGGCCGCGTTGTGCAAAATATGGCCAAGACCTTCGCGCACCATGGCACTGAGCGCTTGGCCCACGCTCAGGCCAGACAGATCTAGTCGGCTTTCCGCCTTAAGGGGCAGGACCGGTCCATTGGCCAGCATGGCAAAACCTCGATCGGCCTTAGACTGGGATGAGGCTAAGAGGCGGGTTTGAACGGCCATGCTCAAGGCCAGATCAAACAGGGCGCGCCTTGGTCCCTCTAGGAGTTCCAATTCCAGTTCGGCAAAGTCCTGCACTCGCCCACCGGCCTCGACGCGGCCAATATCGAGCGCCAGTTCGATCTGACAGTCGGGCGTGGGCCTTATGAGCGCCGTTCGCCGATCCACCCGAATCAGAAAGACCGGTTGCAACCGATTGGTGCCCAAATCGACCGTGGCCAAAGGTGTTTGAGAGAGCAAAGACAGATCTGGTGCCTGCCCCCGAACCGGATGTTCCCACTCAGCGCGTTCAAAAAGGCCCGCAGCCTCGGGCACCATAACCTTGAGGGTCTGGATTCCGGCGCGCAGCCGCAAGGTCAAACCCGCGCGGCGCAAATGCTGATCACCGGTGTCGAAATAGATCGAGATCAGGGTGCGCGGCTCTTGATCAGTCCAAACGGACGAAGCTGTAAGCTGCGCAACATCTGACCAAGCGACGCCCAGTTTCAGTTCAATTTCCGTGGGTTGGTTCGGCTTCATTATGCCCGCTGCCCTACCGCTCTATTGTTTTCATGCGGCCATTAACAGTTCTTTGCCAGTTTAATATGGTGACGGCCTCTATCTGTCCAGATATTGGGCGCGATCGGGCAATGAGATAATGAAAACTAAATTATTGATAAAAAACAATAATTTGTTCTAAGGTGGACATTTTTGCTCCTTTTCCGGCGGATCAGAAAAGCTGCATATATGGTCCATTGGCGAAAGTGCCGCACCCCAAAGGTTAATATCGCTGTCCTTGCTTAGGTTCTAAAATAGGTATTAAAAGCGAACATCGAGGTGTCTGTGCCCGACACGACAGACGTTTTTCAGGATAGTACCCGTGCAATGCCGAAACAGGGCCGTGCCGTTAAGACCTACGAGCGCCTGTTGGACGTTTCCAGTGATCTATTGGCCGAAGTTGGCATCGAGAGAATCTCCACCAATCTAATCTGCGCAAGGGCGGGCATGACCCCTCCTGCGCTCTATCGCTACTTCAAAGACAAATATGCCGTGCTCGAGGCGCTGGGCCGTCGGTTGCTCTCGCGTCGCTTCGATATCCTAACCCTATGGCTGGCGCAAACCGCGCCAAAGGGCCAGCAGGCCTTGGCTGATGGGCTGCCAGCTGTATTAGCAGAAACCTGGGCGGCAACGCTCAAGGAGCCCGGTGCGGTCTGGATCCTCAGGGCCCTGCGCGCCGTGCCGCAATTGGCGCATGTTCGCGTTGAAACCTACCGGGACATGACCGACATGGTCACATCGGTCTTCAGTGCGACGCTGGGTCATCCGCCCAGAGACGATCTTTGGCTGCGGGTCCGTATCGCTCTGGAGTTTGCCTTCAGCGCCGACGAATTACTGTTCGAAGAAGATCGCCTGCCTCAAGAGGTGATTATTGCAGAGGCCTCAGAACTGCTTCGCCGCGCCCTGATGGAAGCCTTGCCCATATTCGGTTTCGACCGGGGCTAAAAGTCTTTGCAACCTGACCCTTGCCCAAGGCCCTAGGGTCAGGGCATCCTGCCGATCAGGATGCGAAGGCGTAAACCATGACCGATCTGCAGGCGGTGCCCTTGGCCCGCGGCCATATCGTTGATCAACTCATCTATGAGCGTGCGCCGAAATTGGTGCAGTCTAGCCTGTGGCCGATGCTGCGCCCGCTACTCTACGAAATCCTTGGCTATCGCAAGGCGCGCCGGATGGCTGACGCTATCGGCGCAATGGGCGGGGTCGAGGCCATGGACTATGTGTCCAGCCTGCTGCAGGTCCGCGTCACCCTGGACCATCCCGAACGCCTGCCCACCACCGGCAAGGTTGTGATTGTCTCGAACCATCCCACCGGCATTGCCGACGCGATCGCCATGCGTGATGGGCTGCTGCCCCTGCGACACGATCTTTGCTTCTTCGCCAATGCCGATGCCCATCGGGTCTGTCCTGGCTTTGACGATGTGCTCATTCCGGTTGAGTGGGTCGAGGAAAAGCGCACCCGCGAAAAGACTCGCATGACCTTAAAGCGCGCGCAGGAGGCCTTTGAGGCGGAACGGGCCATCATGATTTTCCCGGCAGGGCGCTTGGCCGTCCGCGGCGAGGATGGACGCCTTGAGGATCCCGACTGGATGCCAAGTGCCATCTCGCTGGCCCGCAAGTATGACGCGCCCGTGCTACCGATCCATCTGACCGGCCCCTATCCGCACCTGTTTCAATTCTTCGACGGCTTTTCACGCGAGCTTCGTGACATCACCCTGTTCCACGAGCTGCTCAACAAGCGCCGGGGTCAGTTTGGTATAACCATCGGGGCCCTGATCGCGCCCAGAGATCTGGGTCAGGATTCAGCCTTGGCGACCTTAGCCATCAAGGCCTATGTCGAACGTCAACTTCCGCTTCATCCGGATCAACCCTTTTCGTTGGCTGGATAGATTACAGCCTGGATCCTTGCGTTTGAACGTCTCCATCCCTTGGCACCATCTGCCCGACGAACAGGCCACAACGGCCTTAGGCGCAGCCTTGGCCGGAAAGATTTTGCCAGGCGAGGCCATCTGTCTTTGGGGACCGCTGGGGTCTGGCAAATCGACCTTGGCACGAGGCCTGATCAGGGCCCTAACCCGTCCCGATGAGGATGTGCCCAGCCCCACCTTCACCCTCGTCCAGTTCTATGAGGCACCAGCCTTTGCCCTTGCCCATTTCGACCTCTATCGCCTGACCAACGCATCGCAGGCCTATGAGATCGGCTTGGACGAGGCCCTTGAGGATGGCGCGGTCCTAATCGAATGGCCTGAACGGTTAGAGGAGGATCTGCCTTGCGACCGACTCGATATAGTCTTTGATGAAGATCATGAGCGCGGGGGCAGACAGGTGCGTCTGATCCCCCACGGCAGTTGGGAAGGACGCGGGCTTGAGTTTAGAACGTGAGGCCGCGACGGCTGAGTTTCTTGGTGCCAACGGCTTTGGCGACGCTCGGCGCGTGGCCCTGCCTGGTGACGCCTCAACCCGGCGCTATGAGCGGATCTATCCGGCAGGTGGCCCATATAGCGGCAAGACCAGCCTGATCTTGATGGACCAGCCCCCCGCCCTTGAGACCCAACCCTGCCCGCCTGATGCCACCCCTGCTGAACGGATCGATCTGGGCTATAATTCAATGGCGCGGTTGGCCGCCGGCCGGATCGAGGCCTTCATCGCCTGCGCGAGCCATCTTCGCGCTCAAGGCCTCTCCGCGCCCCTGATCCATGCGGCCGATCCCGCCCAAGGCCTTGCCGTGCTGGAAGATCTGGGTGACGATCTTTTTGTTCATAAGGTCGCAGGCGGAATGGCCGAGGCCGACCTCTATGGACCGGCCATCGACGCTCTGGTGCGCCTGCACGAGACCCCGCCGCCTGCGATCCTAGAGGCCGATGGGCAAAGCTGGCCGCTACTGACCTATGATGATTTGGCACTGAAGACCGGCTGCAACCTTTTCCTCGAATGGTGGCCTAAATTTGCCAAGACCGCCGCCTATTCCGACGATGCCTCAGCCGAGTGGGAGAGCCTCTGGGCACCGATCCGAGCTCGAGGCGAGGCTGGGGCAAGCGTCTTTACGCACAGGGACTATCATGCTGAGAACCTGCTCTGGTTACCCGAGCGCCAAGGCGTGGCCCGCGTCGGTATGATCGATTTCCAAGATGCGCTGCGGGCCCATCCGGCTTGGGACCTCCTGTCTCTCCTGCAAGATGCGCGGCGCGACATTGATCCTGCCCTCGAGGCGGCGATGCTCGCGCGCTATTTCGCGGCCCGGCCTGGAGTCGATCGGCAGGCCTTTTTGCGCGACTATCGCGGGCTTGCAGCCCTCAATGCCAGCCGTATCCTGTTCATCTTTGCCCGGCAGGTCGCGGGCTTTGGCAAGCCACGCTATGTCGATTTCATGCCCCGGACCTGGCGCTATCTGGAGCGCAATCTTGCCGACCCGGCCATGGGCCCCTTGAAGACTTGGTTCGATCGCCGCATCCCGGCAGAGGCGCGGGCATGAGCGCGCCCTTTTCCAGAGCGATGGTCCTGGCCGCAGGCCTTGGCACCCGCATGAAGCCCCTGACCGATGATCGGCCTAAGGCTCTGGTCGAGGTCGCGGGTCAGCCCCTGATCGACCATATGCTAGACCGTCTCGCCGAGGCGGGCGTGACCTGCGCCGTGGTCAATGTCCACGCCTTTGCTGATCGCTTGGAACACCATCTGAAGGCCCGCACCGCCGCTCCAACCCTCCTGATCTCAGACGAGCGATCTGAGGTCTTGGAAACTGGCGGCGGCCTGCGTCTGGCTCGCCCGCTTTTGGGCGATGACCCAATCTTTGTGGCCAATATCGACTCCGTCTGGCGAGAGACTGGCGACTCGATTGCAGAGGCCCTCAAGGCGATTTGGGACCCCGAACGCATGGATGTGCTCCTGGCTTTGGCCCCGCTAGAGCGGACCATCGGCTTTGATGGCCCCGGCGACTTTTTCATTGCCGATGACGGGACCCTGGCCTTCCGAGGCGAGGCTCCCCGCGCGCCCTTCGGCTATATGGGCCTGCACATCACCAAGCCTCAGATCGTCGATGACGGTCCTGAAGGAGCCTTTTCGCTGGCCCTGCTTTGGCGCGCCCTAGCGGCTCAAAAGCGCTTATTTGGGGTTGTGCTCGATGGGGATTGGATGCATGTGGGCGACCCCCTCTCCCGCGATCAGGCCGAGGCGCGCCTGACCCTCACCCCCTCTTGAGGCGGACCCAATGACGTCCTTTCTGGACTATAGCGGCCCCCGATGGTTCACGATCCCAGCCCATCGCTCCTTCGTCCGTGATCTGGCCAGCGGACTCTATCTGGCTCTGGGACAGGGGCATGACCCTGCGGCCCTCTCCGAAGCCATTGTCCTGACCCCCACAAGGCGCGGCGCTCGGGCCCTGTCCGAAGCCTTTGTCGAGGCCGCAGGCGGTAAGGCCGTGCTCCTGCCGCAGATCCGCGCCCTCGGCGATCTGGAAGCCGGAGAACCTCCGTTCGAGCCCGGCGATCTGGCCCTCGACCTGCCGCCCTCAGTCAGCCCCTTACGACGCCGGTTTGAACTGGCGCGGCTGGTCCTTGACCATTCGGACATGATTGGGCGAACGCTGGACGCCTCATCGGCCATGGACCTTGCCGACGCCTTGGCGGGCTTCTTGGATAGTGTGCAGATCGAAGAGGTCGCGGACCCCTCGCGCCTTGACGCCCTGGTCGAGGGTGAATTGGCCCAGCACTGGCAAGCCTCGGCCCAGTTCCTCAAACTGGCCGTCGAGGCCTGGCCCAAGCGCCTAGAGCGTCTGGGCCTATCGGACGTTGCCACGCGGCGGGTTGCCCTGCTCCGCGCCCTTCGCCAACGCTGGCTCGACCATCCGCCGCAAGGGGTTCTGGTGGCCGCTGGCTCGACCGGAACAGCACCCGCAACCGCAGAACTGTTGGCCGTAATTGCCAAGGCACCCCAAGGCGCGGTGGTCCTGCCCGGTTTGGACCGAGACCTTGCCGAGGCGGCTTGGCGACAGGTTGGGGAACAGCATCCGCAAGGGGCCATGAAGCGGCTCCTCGAACGGGCGGGCCAAGAGCGCCGGTCGGTTCAGGTCTGGCCCGTCCCGACCGATCCAGCTGATGAAATTCGCGGCCAATGGCGCCGCCGCCTGATCAATGAGGCCCTGCGCCCTGCCGAGGCCACGGCAGACTGGCTCGATCAGATCGGGGCCCTGCGCGAAGAAGGGGCCAAGGCCGGACTGGACCCGATCCTTGAAGGGCTCAAGGGCCTCAGCCTGATCAAGGCCCGCACCGAAGAGGAAACGGCAACAGCCGCGGCCCTCTTACTGCGCGAAACGCTGGAGACCGAAGGGCGCACGGCCGCTTTGGTCACCCCTGATCAGGGCTTGGCGCGGCGCGTCTTAGCCAAGCTGTCGCGCTGGGGGATCGAGGCCGACAGTTCGGCCGGTGCACCCCTGTCCGGTTCGCCGGTCGGCATAGTGATCGCCCTGACCGCCCAGTTGGCTGCCGCAAAGGTCGATCCGGTTCGGCTCTTAGCCCTGCTCAAATTGCCGTTTGTCAGGCTGGGTCTGGAAACCGAGGCCTATGAGCGGGCGCGGCGTGACCTAGAACATCTGGCCCTGCGCGGGGCCCATCCCCATAGCTGGCAGGCCCTAGAGACCAAAATTGCCAAATCCGCCGAACCTGGCAAGCGCCCATTGGCCAAGCGAGACCCAGAGACCAAGCTAGACCCTAAGGCCGATGAACGCCGCCTTCAGCGCGCGGACCGGGCGCAAGACCTGCTCCATCGGTTAAATCTGGCGCTGGAACAGGCGATGGCACCCTTCACGGGCGATGAGGCGACGTGCCTGTCGCAGGCCGTTGAAGCTCTGGTTCACGCCATTGATCAGCTTACGGATGATCCAACGGCGCCGACCACGGTTTGGGCCGGCGCGACGGGTGAGGCGGCGGCGGCCTTATTGGCCAATCTGATCCGTGAGAGCGACGGCCTGCCAACGGTGACGGCCAAACAGTCTGCAACCCTGATCGAGCGCCTGTTGGCTGACGAGACAGTCCGCACAGGCGGCGCCACCCATCCGCGTCTGCGCATCCTTGGGGCCATCGAGGCCCGACTGGTGCGGGCAGATCGGCTGATCTTGGCGGGTCTGGAAGAAGGGGTCTGGCCCCAAGCGGCACCCACCGATCCGTTCCTGTCCCGCCCGATGCGCAAGGCGCTGGGCCTGCCGCCGCCAGAACGCCGTATTGGTCTATCAGCCCACGACTTTGCCCAAGCCGCCTGCGCAGGCGAGGTGATCTTGCTGCACAGTGAGCGGCGCGGCGGCGCACCGGCTGTCGCGTCTCGTTGGCTTTGGCGCCTAGAGACCTTGGCCAAAGGGGCGGACCAAACCATCCCAGACCGGCCTGAGGTTTTGGACTGGGTAAGGGCGCTCGATGCCCCACGCCAAGCCTATAGCCCTGCCCCTCGGCCCAATCCCAAGCCACCGGTCGCCGTACGGCCCCGTCAGATGGCGGTGACGCAGGTTGAGCTTTGGGTCCGCGACCCCTATGCGGTCTATGCCCGCCGCATTCTAGACCTCAAGCCGCTGCAACGTCCCAATGAGCCCATCGAGGCAAGGGCGCGCGGCACCGCTATCCATGATGCTTTCGAGACCTTCTTTGACCGCTACGGTCCCACCCTGCCGGACAATGCCGAGGAAAAGTTTGAGGGCTGTCTGGTCGAGGCCCTGACCGAGGCGGGCATGCCGCTGGCTCGCATGACGCGCGAAAAGGCCTTGGCTAAGAATGTAGCCCCCTGGGTGATCGACTTTGAGCGCCGCCGCCGTGATGGGGCAAGGTTGGTGGTTGAGCAGACCGGGAAACTGACCTTCTCCGCCCTGGCCGGAGACTTCACCGTCACCGCCAAGGCCGACCGGATCGAGGTGCGAAACCACCGCGCCGATGTGCTGGACTTCAAGACCGGTACACCGCCAACGAAAAAGCAGGTCCTCGCAGGCCTGTCGCCGCAACTGACCCTGACGGCAGCGATCCTTGCGGGCGGCGGATTCATCGATGTCGGCCGTGCTCTGCCGCGCCAACTGGCCTATGTGAAGGTGTCGGGCGGACGCCCCCCGGGAAAAGAATATATCGTCATCGACGACAAGGATGCCGAACAGGAAACCGATAAGGCGCTCGAGCGCCTGAGGGACAAGGTGGCGGAATATGACGACCCGCACACCGGCTATCCCTCCTGGGCCGCGCCTCAGTATATCGGCAAGTTCGTCGGCGATTACGACCATCTGGCGCGCCTTTGGGAGTGGCATGTGATTGGCGGCAGCGATGAAGGTGCGGCCCCAGAATGACCGCAGCCGCCAGCCTAAACCCGCAACTTCAGGCCAATGACCCCTCGGTCTCGGCCTTCGTCACAGCCAATGCCGGATCGGGTAAGACCTCGACGCTGGTGGGCCGCGTGGCGCGGCTCTTGCTGCGCGGGGCACGGCCTGAAACCATTCTATGCCTGACCTTTACCAAGGCCGCAGCGGCAGAAATGCAGCGTCGCCTGTTCCAGACCCTTGGCAGCTGGGCGGTTATGGCCGATGGGGCACTGGCAGAAGCGCTGGCAGGACTGGGGGAAGCCCCTGAAGACCTCTCCAAGGCCCGCCGCCTGTTCGCCCAAGCGCTCGAAACGCCTGGGGGCCTTAAGATTCAAACCATCCATGCCTTTTGCGAAAAGCTCCTGCGACGGTTTCCGCTCGAGGCAGGGGTGTCACCTGGCTTTGTCGTGCTGGAAGATTCTGCTGCGGTCAAAACCTCGCGGGAGGCGCGCGATGGCTTGGCGGAACATGCCTATCGTGAACCCGACAGCCGGATCGGCCAGGCCTATGAACGGCTTTCGATTGATCTGGACTATGAGCGCTTTGGCAAACTGTTTGCCGATTTCGAAGCCCGCCGCCGCGAGATCAGTGACTTTGTCGGCTCTTGCGAAAGCCGAGGGGGCCTGATCAAGGTCGTCTGGAAAAATTGCGGCTTTGACCATGAGATTGATCCGATCGAGGTCGAGACCGAAGCCCTCGATCTGATCGATTGGTCAGAGTGGAAAAAGACAGCGGCGGCGGTCTATCTCGGCAAAGGTGCCACCGATGCCAAACTGGCCGAACGGATGATGTCCGTTGGGCCAACCTCATCCTTGACCGAGATTTGGGATATCCTGAGCACTGAAGCGGGCACCCCCTTAGCGCGCCTTGGCACGGCTTCGGTGGCCGATTGGGCCAAGACCTACCTGAAAGATGAGCAAGCCCGTCTCGATGAGGCGCGAACCTTGGTGGCCACAGCCCAGGTCGCGATCGATAGCCTTCATGTCCTGACCTTGGCCCACGCCTATTCGGCCTTTTATGAGGCCTATAAGGCCCAGCACGGCGCGTTGGATTTTGGGGACCTGATCGTCAAGACGCTAGAACTTTTGACCAAGCGATCAGCCGCAGCCTGGGTGCTCTATAAGCTCGACGGCGGTATCGACCATGTGCTGGTTGATGAGGCGCAGGATACGGCTCCGGACCAATGGAACATCATCCGCGCCCTGACCGAAGAGTTCTTTGTCGGGGCTGGAAGGCTGCGCGGCGAAGGCCATGACGAGCGGACCGTCTTTGCCGTTGGTGATGAGAAACAGTCAATCTTTTCCTTCCAAGGGGCCGAGCCCGCCCGCCTTCTAGCGGAAAGTCAGTATTTCCAAAACCTGATCGAGGAGGTTCAGCGCCAGTTCAAGGCGGTGTCGCTGGCTGAAAGCTGGCGCTCGACGCCTGAGGTCCTGAGCTTCGTTGACAGCGTGTTCCTCGATCCCGAGGCGCGGCGTGGCCTAAGCCCACCACAGGCTGATGGTGAGGGTCCGCTCAATGTCATCACCCACCTGGCGCGGCGCGGCGCAGGCTTTGGTGCCGTGGACCTCTGGCCTCTGGTTCAGAACCCGCCAAAGCAAGAGATCGACCCGTGGAAACCCGTCGATGCCAAGCCGGAAAAGAGCGCCAACAAGGTTCTGGCCCAACAGATCGCTGATGACATTAAGGCTCAGGTCCAGCGCGGTGATGCCGTACAGGATCGCGAGTCCAAGACCGGTGGCTTGCGACCCGTCAGCTATGGCGACTTCCTCATTTTGGTGCGCCGACGCGGGGTGCTGTTCCAAGAGATCATCCGCGCGCTCAAGCGAGAGGGCGTTCCCGTTGGCGGGGCGGACCGGCTAAAGCTCTGTGAGCATGTGGTGTTCAAGGACCTTTTGGGCCTGGCGCAATTTTGTCTGTTTACGGACGATCATCTGATGCTCGCGGCCCTATTGCGCTCGCCCTTCTGTGATGTAGACGAGACCTCGCTCTATGATCTTGCCTATAATCGACAGGGCGGACTGTGGGCAGCCCTAACCACACGGGGCGATGAGCGTCCTGAATGGCTAGCTGCGCGGCGGTTTTTCGGCTGGGCAAGACAAACAGCCGGCGGCGCCTCACCCTTTGATTTCTACGCCAAGGTGATGAGCCGATTGGACAGCACAGGCCGCTCCATGCGCGAGCGCCTGCTCAGCCGTCTAGGCAAGGAGGCCGAAGAGGCCCTCGACGCCTTCCTGGCTCAAGCCCTCGCCGCCGAAGCGCGAGGCGTGCACGATCTAGAACAGTTCGTCGCCGAAATGGCAGCCCTCGAGATCGACGTGAAGCGTGAACAGGAGGACGGCAAGGGCGAGGTGCGGGTCATGACCGCCCACGGCGCCAAGGGCTTGGAAGCCCCCATCGTCTATCTGCCCGACACAGCGACTAAATCCTCGGCCCAAGGCACCAACCTGATGCAGGATCGAGACGGAGCCTTCTATTGGGCCCCTAAAAAAATCAACGATATTGCACCGACGGCGCAAGCTCGGCAGCTGCGCGCTCAGGCCTCAGACCATGAGAGCCTGCGCCTGCTCTATGTCGCCCTGACCCGCGCACGCGACCGACTGGTCGTCTGCGGCGTCGAGCCGGGCAGACCCAACCTCAAGGTCGCCAGTTGGTATGACTATGTCGAGCGGGCGCTGAACAAATCGGCCATTGCTGATCGGGTGCGAGATGTGCCTTTTCTGGACGCTGCCTTGCGCCGGTTCGGGGCCGATCCCGTCCTCGCAGCCCGCAGCGAAAGTGTCTTGGAGACCGTAGCGGCCCTACCGGCTTGGGCGCGAGCCCTTGCCAAACAGGAGGCATTGGGGACCCGCTATGCCTCCCCCTCGACCTTGGCGGAATCGGACAAGGGCCCCGCCCCCTCGCCGCTCGCCACCTTGGGCGGGCTTGGCCGCTATCGGCGCGGTGATCTGATCCACAAGCTATTGCAGGTCTTGCCAGATTTGCCGCCAGAGAAATTCCAAGCTGGGGCTCAGCGCATCCTTGCCCATGAACCAGATCTGACCGATGCCCAGCGGCTTGAGATGACCAAGGCCGCCTTGGCCGTTCTAACCGATCCGCAATTTGCCGCCGTCTTTGGCCCAGGCTCGCGGCCAGAAGTGGCCATTGCTGGCCGGGCCAACGGATTGCCAGAAAATCTAGCCATATCGGGCCGGGTCGACCGGCTGGTGGTCTCTGACGAGCGGGTCCTGGTGGTGGACTATAAAACCAATCGCCCCGCACCTTTGACCATCGACAAGGCCGACCGGTCCTATCTGGTTCAGATGGCGGTCTATGTGGCGGTCCTGCGCGAGGTGTTCCCCGGCCGCGCCATCGAGGCGGCCTTGGTCTGGACCGATGGACCGAAATTGATGCCTGTGCCCAACGATCTGGTCGCCAAAACCCTTGAGGGCCTGAAGAGCCATTGATCCGTGACACCATTGGACCTACATGCAAAATGAAGGGCAACATGGAGACGCCAGACCGCTTGAGTCGGGCACGCAGTTGAGGAACGTAACGATGAGCACGGTCAAGATTACCGACGAGACCTTCGAGCAGGCGGTTTTGCAGGCTGAACTGCCCGTTCTGGTAGATTTTTGGGCCGAGTGGTGCGGCCCCTGCAAGCAGATTGCGCCTGCCTTAGAACAGATCTCCGAAGAGCTGTCCGGCCTTGTGACCATTGCCAAGCTCAATATCGAAGACAGCCCCGCGACGCCATCACGCTATGGCGTGCGCGGCATCCCAACCATGATGCTGTTCCGCGACGGACAGATGGCCTCGATGAAGGTCGGCGCCATGCCCAAGCAAAAGATCTTGGAATGGCTCCACGAGTCTGGCGTTCAGCCTGCCTAAATCAACCGGCCCCTATTGGGCCTTGGCCAATCGCTCTGCCGCTTCGCACCAGAACCCGAACAGGTCTGGGGCGTAGCTTGGCGGCGTATAGGCATCGACACAATCTTCGCTGATCACATCATATCGTACCGGTGAGTGGGCGATGAGGGTTCCTGCCATGGAGCCCGGTCCGAAGGTTGGGCTTTCTGCATCAAACACGCCGCCGATGGTCAGCAAGGTCCGCCAGCTCGGACCACTGATCCGCAAGCGGCGTAGGGCTCCAGACATATCCGTTGCCGATCCGTCCTTGCCCAAGGCCGTCGTCAAGGTTGCCAAGGTCTGGTCACCGTCCGCCGGGCTAGTGCGAACCAGCCACGCGTTCTGCTCAACCCAGATGAGCCGGGCCGCGCCAAGGTCAGCACTCTTGCAGATGCCGGGCAAGGAACCGCCCATAGCCTTAGCCAAACGGGCCTCAGCGGCCTTGTGGCCGGACCAGGTTTCAAACCGCAGCACACGCGACGGCTCTGGCGTATGAAGGGTGACAGGAGCTGGATGGGCGGCGTTAGTCACGATACTGCACTCCGGCCACGTCATAAAATACCGGCGTGGTCACCTTGACCTTTGCCGTCTGATTGCGGGTCGGGGACCAGGCGATCAGGCTTTCGCCAGTGCGGCTAAACCCATCGCGCAGGAAGCCCAAGGCAATGGATCCGCCCTTGATCACGTTCAGACCCGCCGCCGTCACATGTCCGACCGGTAAGGTCTTGGGCGCGGTCAGTAGCATCGAGCCTTCGGGAATGGCGCTACCATCGACGGCCTCAAAACCAACCATCTGCAGCCGCCCCGCCTCAGCCAAGGCAGGCCGCAGCAGCGCCGTGTGACCAATATAGCCGCCGGCAGGCCGGAGCATCTTGCTCAGACCCAGATCATGAGGCGCGGCGCGCCCATCAATTTCGCCGCCAACAACGATGTGGCCCTTTTCGATGCGCAGAATCTCCAGAGCTTCAAGGCCATAGAGACAGCCACCCAGATCGCGCGCCGCCTTAGCGATCGCGGCCCAGACCGGTTCAATCTGATCCGATGGCGCATAGATTTCAAACGCCCGCTCACCGCTATAGCTGGCCGCGAGGGTCAAGGTGGGAACCCCGGCCAGCTCGCCCCGGTCAAGGGACATGTGACGCGGAACGGCCATTTGCGGCAGCACAGAGGCGACGACTTGCCTGGCCAGAGGCCCAGCCACAGCAACCGCGGCCCAATGTTCCTGCACATTGGCCACAGCGACCTTCAACTGCGGCGCTATGACCTTGCGAACATAGGACAGGTGCGCGGCCATGCGGTCAGCCCCGCCGGTCGAGCTGGTCAGGAGAAAGCGGTTTTCCTCTGTACGCCAGACCGTTCCATCATCCATGACCATGCCATCTTCGCGCAGCATGATCGTATAGCGACCCCGGCCCACAGCCAGCTTGCCCACCGTGGTGGCGCAGATCAGCTCAAGAAAGAGGGCCGCATCAGGACCCGACACATCAAACTTGCCCAACGTCGAGACATCGGTCACGCCCACCTTGGTGCGCACGGTCAAGGATTCGCGATGGGCGGCCTGATGCAGATTTTCAGTGCCCACCGGATAGGCGCTGGGACGATGCCAATAGCCGACCGGCTGCCAGATGGGCTGCTCGGCGGCGTGGGTCTTGTAGAGCACAGGTCGACGGCGTGGGTCCAGATGGGGCCCCGTCGCCTCTGCCGCCAGCACACCCAAGGTTACGGGCGTATAGGGCGGGCGGAAGGTGGTCAGACCCACCGAGGGCACAGGCCGCCCCTCTGACTTGGCCAAGCGCGCCAGACCCACCAGATTGCTGGTCTTGCCCTGATCGGTGGCCATGCCCAAGGTCGTGTAGCGCTTGAGATGCTCGACCGAGCGATAGCCTTCTCGCCAGGCCAGATCGAGATCGGCGGCGGTGACGTCATTTTGATAGTCGACAAAGGCCTTCTTCAAGCGGGCCTGAGGCGCAGGCTCCCAGTCGGCGATGATGTTAAGGGCCACGTCGTCTTCGGGGGCACAAGTCGGAGCAGCCTGGGCCTTGGCCTTAGCCGAAGCCTTGGTCCAACCACTGAGCAGGGTGGCGCTGAGGCCATCAGCCCCGGCAGCAGCCCCGACAGTGGTTTGATTTTGCCGGGTCTGGTCTGGACTGAAGGATCCGGAAAGCTCGTCCCACGCCAAGGTGCCGCCCGCCTGCATATGCAGATGGACCACCGGCGAGAAACCGCCCGAGACCGCGACCAGGTCGCAGTCCAGAGCCGTCACCTTGCCGTCAATCAGGGCGCTAGCCCCCTTTAGGCCCTTGGCAGAGCCCTTTGCGGCGATCAGTTTGGCCGCAAAATGGACCGGTAGCTGCGCCATGGCCTTTTGGACCAAAGGACTGCGGACCCCATCGGCGGGACGGCTATCGAGGATGGCCGCGATTGACGCGCCAGCCTCAGCCATGGACAAAGCCGTGCGGTAAGCGTCGTCATTGTCGGTCGTAATCACCGCTCGTGATCCAGCCCGCACGCCATAGCGGCGCAGATAGGTCCGCACCGCGCCCGACAACATGACACCGGGAAGGTCGTTGCCCTCAAAAAGACGAGGCCGCTCGAACGCACCGGTGGCAAGGATCACCTTGCCTGCCCGCACGCGCCACAGCCGCTGGGCCAGACCATCAGGACCAGGCGTTTGGCCCGGCTCGGTTAGACGCTCAACGAGGTTGACCAGATCATGATCATAATAGCCCGCCGCCGTGGTGCGGGTCAGGATGCGCCCACCAGCAGCAATCAGGGTCTCGCGCGCCTTGGCAATCCACTGGTCCGAGGATAGGCCATCAATGGTCGCTGGATCGGTCAGGAGCGAGCCGCCGAGGCGCTCATCCTGCTCGGCTAAGATCACCCGCGATCCTGCCGCGCTGGCCGACAGGGCTGCAGCCAAGCCTGCGGGGCCAGAGCCAACGACCAACACGTCAAAGAAGGCGGCGCGATGCTCATAGATATCGGCATCGGCCTTGGTCGGCGGCATGCCCAGACCGGCCATCTGGCGGATCAGATGTTCATAGAGCAGCCAAAGCTTGGGCCCGCCAAAGAAGGTCTTGTAATAGAAACCGGCCGGTATGAAGGGCGAAATCAGGCTGTTAAGGCCCCCCAGATCAAAGCGGAGGCTCGGCCAACGGTTCTGGCTTTGGCTTTGCAGGCCGTCGTAGATGAAGACATCGGTCGCGCGGCTGTTGGGCTCATAACGCCCACCTGATCCGGCCTGAACCAAGGCGCTCGGCTCTTCAATGCCCGCCGCCATAACGCCGCGCGGGCGGTGATATTTGAAACTGCGGCCAAACAGAACCACACCATTGGCCAAAAGGGCCGAGGCGAGGCTGTCTCCGGCATAGCCCTGATAGGACCTGCCATCAAAGACGAAGTGGATCGGGCGCGTACGGTCAATCTGGCCGCCATCGGCAAGGCGCATAGGGCCGCTCATGAGGGGGTTTCCGTATCGACGCGAACAACCGCGCTGATCTGGTGGTTGTGGGTGTCACGGTGCACCTTGAGCCAGCCAGCGCAGCCATAGGTATGGCGCCACAACTCCCAAGACGGCCCGCGCGGATTTTCCCGCGTGAACAGCTTGTGGATTAGGTCGGGCAAGGTCTCAGTCGGCGTCACAATCGAGGCCAAGGGGCGCTCGAAGGTGAATTCGGCTTGGGCTCGGGGTCCGCAGTTGGGGCAGGCGATCAACAGCATGGGGGCCTCAACGGTGATGCGGCATGGGACCGGCACCGGTCTCATCGATGGTCGCGCCGGTTTCGAACCGGTTTAGGCTAAAGGGCGCGTTCAGCGCATGGGGCTCGCCCTTGGCCAAGGTGTGGGCGTAGGTCCAGCCAGACGCCGGGGTGGCTTTAAAGCCGCCATAGCACCAGCCACCATTGAGATAGAGCCCCTCGACCGGCGTGGCGCCGATGATCGGGGAACCATCAAAACTCATATCGGTCGTGCCCGCCCAAGAGCGCAGCATCCGAAGGCGCGACAGGGCTGGGAATAGGGCGATACACTGACCAGCGACACCCTCGATCCGGTCGGGACGTCCGCGCTGGGAATAGGTCGGATAGAGGTCAGGATCGCCGCCCATGACGATCTCGCCCTTGTCCGACTGGCTGACATAGGCATGGATCGATTGGGACATGATGACCATGTCGATCATGGGCTTGACCGGCTCAGAAACAAAGGCCTGCAAGAGGTGCGATTCGATCGGCAGGCGCAGGTCGGCCATGGCCGCGACCTGACCCGAATTGCCCGCCACGCAGATGCCGACCCGGTCCGCGCCGATTGGACCTCGCGTGGTCTGAACACCCGTCACCCGGCCGCCGACCCGATCAATGCCCAGCACTTCGCAGTTTTGGATCACATCCACGCCCAGCGCATCGGCCGCCCGCGCATAGCCCCAAGCCACAGCATCATGGCGCGCAGTCCCGCCGCGCGGCTGGTTCAAGGCCCCCACGATCGGATAGCGTGCCCGATCGGACAGATCGAGCAGGGGCAGCTTCTTGCGTAGCTGGTCCATGGTCAAGAACTCAGCATCAATACCGGCGGCGCGCATGGCATCGCCGCGCTCGGCTAGACGGATCATATCGCTGTCGGAATGGCCAAGGAACATGGCCCCGCGCTGGCTGAACATGACATTGTAATTCAGGTCGTCGCTCATGCCCTCCCAGAGCTTCAGCGAGAACTCGAACAGATTGTGCAGGGCCGGTTGGCGATAGTTGGAGCGCACGATGGTGGTGTTGCGGCCTGTGTTGCCGCCGCCGATCCAACTACGTTCCAGAACCGCCACATTGCGGATGCCGTGAACCTTAGCCAGATAGTAGGCCGTCGCCAGCCCGTGGCCGCCGCCGCCAATAATGATGACATCGTAGTGAGACTTGGGGGCTGGATCGCGCCAGGCCCGCTGCCAAGACTTTTGACCATTGAGCCCGCCGCGTAACAGGCTGAGGGCCGAGTAGCGCTGCATGGCGAAGGATCATCCTTTTGGCTGGGGTTAATCTCTTACAGGCGTTGTGAGACTTGGCCTCGCATAAAAATTATATCAATAACCACAAAAATTATATTCGCCAAAAAGGGTTTTGTGCCGTCGTCTGGCGCACATTTTTTGGGCTATAGACGCCGCTGACGCTGTTTTTGCTTTGATAAAGGCCCGGACAAGATGACCACGAACACCGCTATTGCCGATAAGGACCAATTCATCCTGGTCCTCAAATGCCCTGATCGTAAGGGCGTCGTCGCCGCTGTTTCCGGTTTTCTGGCCGACAATGACGCCTCGATCTTGGAGTCCAATCACTTCAACGAGCGCATAACTGATCAGTTCTATATGCGCACCGTCTTTCGCCAGGACGGCGATGACATGCCGCCGCTGGAGGACCTGCGCAAGGGCTTCGACCTGATTGCCCGTCGATTCAACATGGAGTGGGAGCTGTTCGACGCCAGCATTAAGCCCAAGGTGCTGATCGCCGTGTCCAAGTTCGGCCACTGTCTCTATGACCTGCTGCACCGCTGGCGAAGTGGCATCTTGCCGGTCGATATTGTTGGCGTGGTCTCCAATCATGACGACATGCGCTCCTTCGTCGAGTGGAGCGGCATTGCCTATTTCCACCTGCCCGTGACCAAGGACACCAAGGCCGAGCAAGAGACGGCTTTCTTGGGTCTGGTTAAGGATCTCGACGTCGATCTGGTGGTTCTGGCCCGCTATATGCAAATCCTATCGCCCGAGCTGTGCCGCGCCCTGTCTGGACGCTGTATCAATATCCATCACTCGTTCCTGCCCAGCTTTAAGGGCGCAAAGCCCTACCATCAGGCCTTCGAGCGAGGGGTCAAGATCATTGGGGCTACGGCCCACTATGTGACCACCGACCTTGATGAAGGTCCAATCATCGAGCAAGGCGTGCAGCGCGTCGACCATGGAGATACGCCAGATGATCTGGTCGAGATTGGCCGCGATGTGGAATGTAACGTCTTGGCCCGCGCTGTGCTTTGGCATGTCGAACGCCGCATCGTGGTCAATGGACGTAAGACGGTAGTCTTTTCCTAGGGCTCAAGGCGCCCTTCGTCTTGACAGCAAGCCCCCTGCCCATGCTCTTCTGTTTTCACGCTGCATGAGACGGCGATATGGAAACGGGTAGGAGAGTATCATGAAGGCCGCTGTTTTACGTCAGGTGGGCAGCCCCCTCCTCATCGAGCAGGTCAAGATCGGCAAGCCGGGACCGCGCGAGGTGCTGATCCGCACCGCCGCAGCGGGCGTCTGCCATTCGGACCTGCATTTCATCGAGGGTTCCTACCCCTTCCCGCTTCCCGCCGTGCTCGGCCATGAGAGCGCCGGTGTGGTAGAGCAGATCGGCTCTGAAGTTCGCACCGTCAAGGTCGGCGACCACGTCATCACCTGTCTGTCAGCCTATTGCGGCCACTGCGAGTCCTGCCTGACCGGGCGCATGTCGCTTTGCGTCAGCCCAGAGACCAAGCGCAGTGCTGGCCAAGAGCCGCGCCTGTGCGAAGAGGTCACGCCTCAGCGCCCCGGCAATATGAACCAGTTTCTAAACCTCTCCTCCTTTGCTGAGCAGATGCTGATCCACGAACACGCCTGCGTTGCCATCCGCAAGGACATGCCGCTGGACGTGGCAGCCTTGATCGGCTGTTCGGTGACCACGGGCGTGGGCGCGGTGATCCACACCTCCAATGTTCGTGCTGGTGAGACCGTGGCCGTCATCGGCTGCGGCGGCGTCGGTCTGGCGGCCATTAATGGCGCGGCCATTGCCGGTGCGGGGCGGATCATCGCGGTTGACCGTTTCGCCTCCAAGCTAGAGCTGGCCAAGAGCTTCGGGGCCACCGATGTGGTCAATGCCAATGACGGCGATGCGGTGGCGCAAGTCATGGAACTAACCAGCGGCGGCGTTCATCACAGCTTTGAAGCCATCGGCCTGAAGGCCACAGCCGAACAGTCCTTTAAGATGCTGCGCCGGGGCGGCACGGCCAACATCATCGGTATGATCCCCGTCGGTGTGAATATCGAACTCCACGGGGCAGACTTCTTGGGCGAAAAGCGCATTCAAGGCTCGCTGATGGGCTCAAACCGCTTCCCCGTCGACATGCCGCGCCTGGTAGACTTCTACCTGCAGGGCAAGCTCAAGCTAGACCAGATGATCTCGCGCCGGCTTAAGCTGGAACAGATCAATGATGCCTTTGATGAACTGCGCCGGGGCGAACTGGCCCGCTCGGTCATTGTTTTCGATCAATAGGGCCTTGGCCCAAACCTTCCATTAGGACCCTAAACCATGACCCATAATCTAACCGCGCTTGTCACCTTGCTGGCCGTACTGACCTTTTTCTGGACCGCTCTGCGCGTCGGCATGGCCCGCGGCAAATATGAGGTGAAGGCCCCCGCCACCACCGGGCATGAAGAGTTTGACCGCTATTTCCGCGTTCAGATGAACACGATGGAGGGCCTGATCCAGTTCCTTCCCTCGCTATGGATCTTCGCCCTGTTCGCCAACGAGAAGATCGGCGCGGTCTTGGGTCTGATATGGATCGTCGGCCGCATCATGTATGCGCTGGCCTATGTCAAGGACCCCGCTACCCGTGGCCGAGGCTTTATGATTGCTGGCCTTTCGATGCTCGCTTTGCAGATCGGCGGCCTGCTTTATGTCGTCATGGGCCTGATCCAGCACGGCATCTAAGCCAAAGGGGGCGGCGCTCTTGCGTCAGCCCAAAAGCGTGGCTATAGGCACATTTGGGCGGGCGTGAGGGCTGACCTCGCGCCCGCCGTTTGTCTTCGTCCCTTAAGACCACTCACCGTGCAAATGCCTGTCGACCCGACCAAATTTTGGGCCTTTTTCAGCGTCATGATGGTCATGGCCGCGACGCCCGGGCCAGCCAACCTCTTTGCCGTTGCCACTGGCATGGAGCGGGGTAAGCGCGCAGCCTTGGTCGGCATATTGGGCATGTCCATCGCCACGCTCGTCTGGTTCACGGCCGCAGCAGCAGGCCTCGGCGCCCTAATCCTCGCCTTTCCAAAGCTGTTTCATCTTATGACCTTCGTCGGTGCGGCCTATCCGGTTTGGCTTGGCGCCAAGTCGCTTTGGTCAGGCCTTAAGGGTACGGGCGGGCCGATGAAGTCGGTAGCCGCCGCAGGACGTTCGGCCCTTCGCGACGGCTTTGTCGTGCAGATTTCAAACCCCAAGGCTCTGGTGCTGTTCGGCGCCGTCATCCCGCCCTTTCTGGAGGTCCACCGCCCCATTGCCTCCCAGATGTTCGTCTTTGCGGCGGCGACCATTGGTATGGATATGATCACCATGACCTCCTACGGCCTTGGCGGGGCCGCGATCGCTCAAAGAATGACAGAACCCCGGTCTCAACGTGTTTTCGCCATGATTGTTGGGCTCTTGTTAATTTCAGCCGCAGGGCTAATTCTGGTTCGGTACTGACCCCTTCTTAAGGAGCGCCGCCGTGATCCGCCTCTCGACCCTCAAGACCCTCGCCCTTAGCGCCTTCGCAGCGATCTCTCTAAGCGCCTGCGTCACGGCAACGCCCTATCAGCCTCTGGCGACGGGCACGGCCCAGAGCGGCGGCTATAGCGACACCAAGGTTGAACAGGACCGCTATCGCATCACTTTTACCGGCAACAGCCTGACATCCCGCGACGTGGTGGAAAACTATCTGCTCCACCGCGCCGCTGAGCTGACCCTGGCCCAAGGCAAGGACTGGTTCATGATGGCCGATCGCGGACTGGCCAAAAGCGTTCAGAAAATCATCCTGCCGGATCCCATGATGCAGAGCCGAATGTGGCACCCAACCCTCTTGGTCTCTCACGGGGTCGTGGTCGGCTATGCCTATCCCTTCATGGACGACATGGCCTGGCGCATGCGCAGCGAAGAACAGACCATTGAAAAGTATGAGGCTTATTCTGAGATTATTCTCGGCACGGGCCCCAAGCCTATCAATGACCCCAAGGCCTTTGATGCCAAGCAGGTCATCGAAAATCTCGGTCCCAAGCTCGTTCGGCCCGCGCCCAAGCCCTAAGGGACTGGCCAAGCCTTAAGGAACTGGGAACCCCTCGATAAAGGCGATTATATCAGCGGCGATCTCAGGCCCGAAATCTTCTTGTATATAGTGCCCCGCCCCGTAGACCTTGTGCTCGATCCCCGGCAAGGACGCGCCGGGAATGCGGGTGCGATAGGGCCTGCCACGATTCATAAAGGTAAAGGGACATTGCGTGCCCCACAGGGTCAAGAACGGCTTTTTCCAGCCCTCTAACACCTTCCAAGCCGCCTCATTGATCTCGCGTTCAGGATCGTCCGCGGTGATGGGCACCAGCATGGGAAACCGGCGCGGGCCTGCCTTGTAACGCTCATCTGGAAAGGGGGCGTCGTAGGCCGCCTTGGCCGCGTCCGACAGGGGCGTGACACACCAGCCCGGAACGATCTTGGACGGCACAAGCTGCGCCACCTCTTGGCTATAGACCCGCCAATCGAGGAAATAGGTCATGGATTTGCGCGCGATCACGGCGGCAATCTTTTCAGGATTGATGCAGTCATCCTCATCGACCGTCTCGCGCCAATCGATGCCGAAATGGGCCTTGAGAGTCTCTGGCGATAGGGGACCTTGATGGCTCAAACCCGCAAAGCCAGGGCCATGACCGGGCAGGTCCGTATTGGACATGACCCCGCGCGAGCAGCGCGCCTCATTCTCAGCCAGCACCCGACTGCCCAGCAGCCCGCCCCAGTCTTGGCCAAAGACGGTCATGCGCTTTAGATCGAGCTGGCGGACCAACTGATTGAGCCAGCCGACATGGGCGCTGTAGCTATAGCGGCTTTGGTCGGTGAACTTGTCCGAGCGGCCAAAGCCGATCAGGTCCGGCACGATGACCCGGTAGCCCGCCGCAGCCAGAGGCCCGATCATCTTGCGATAGAGATAGCCCCACATGGGCTGACCATGGACCAGCAGCACCGTCTCAGCGGCAGCGGCAGGCCCAGCATCGATATAGGCCATCCGTAGACCAGGCTCGACCTCCAGATAATGCGGTGCCCACGGATAGTCGGTGATGGCGGCAAAGCGCTCATCGGGCGTGCGCAAGATCTCTGGGCGGATGCTGGTCATGAGGATCCCCTTGGCCGGTGGCGTCTGGTTCTGGTGCCAGAACCTTAACCGACGAGCAAAGTCTAACGCGGAGCGGCTCCACGTGACGAGACATTAAATAGAAAAGGCGCAGGCCTTTGAGACCTGCGCCCTTCTCAGAAAAGTTCGTTCGGTTTAGCGCGGGGCCATACGGATGGCGCCGTCGATGCGGACATGCTCGCCGTTGAAATAGCTGTTCGAGCACATTTCTACGGCCAAGGAGGCATATTCAGGCGCATTGCCCAAACGCTTGGGGAATGGAACCGAAGCGGCGAGCGCAGCCTTCACAGGCTCTGGCGCGCCCTGCATCAGCGGGGTGTTGAAGATGCCAGGCAAGATGGTGTTGACGCGGATACCGTCACCCATCAGGTCGCGCGCGATGGGCAAGGTCATGCCGACAATGCCGCCCTTGGAGGCCGAATAGGCCGCTTGGCCCATCTGACCATCAACGGCTGCCACCGAAGCGGTATTGACGATCGCGCCACGCTCGCCGTCCACCAGAGGCTCCAGATCCAGCATGCCCTTCGCCGACTTGGCGATGCAGCGGAAGGTGCCGACCAGGTTGATCTGCAAGATCATGTTGAAGGCGTCGAGCGGGAAGTGCTTGGTCTCGCCGGTCGTCTTGTCGCGGCTGGCGGTCTTGGCCGCATTGCCAGTACCGGCGCAGTTGATCAGGATGCGCTCTTGACCATGGGCCGCACGGGCCTTGGCAAAGCCAGCATCGACATCGTCATCGCTCGTGACGTTGACCTTGCAGAACACGCCGCCAATATCTTTGGCGACGGCTTCGCCCTTCTGTTCGTTCATGTCGAAAATGGCGACGCGAACGCCGCGAGCAGCCAAAGCGCGGGCCGTGGCTTCGCCGAGGCCAGAGGCCCCGCCAGTCACGACGGCGGCAACCGAAGAATTAAGCTCCATTGGACGAGTTCCCTATTGTTGCTTTTCATGATGAAGTCGTTGGATCGACCTGACTAGGGATGTACCGCTCATGGACGCAGAGTCCAATACTGACGCAAGGGCACCTTGGCCGGTTGAGGACATTTCTTGGCTAAGGGGCCTGATCCGAGGCCTTCGCGCCCGCTCGGTTTAGGATTTTGTCCATGATCACCGCCCTTTGGCTGGTTTCCGCCCTCAGCGCGCTGGTCTATGGCGCGCTTTGGGTCTTGGGTCCGGTCTCGCCCCTGCGCACCGTGATCAAGATGGTGCCGGTCGCCGCTCTGGCCCTGATCACCTATCTGACCGGCCCTCGGCATGGCCTGGCCCTGCTGCTGCCCGCGGCCCTGATCCTCTCAGCGGTCGGGGATGGGTTCTTGGCCGGGGACCCCAAAAGGTGGCTGCCTCTGGGCCTTGCCAGCTTTCTGGTTGCCCATCTGATCTATGTCGCCCTGTTCTGGAGCGCGGGCGCACCCAGCGCCATGTCGCAGCCCATAAGGGGCGCCTTGATTGTGGCGGCGATCGTCAGCGGCCTCGGCATGCTCACATGGCTGTGGGCGCATCTGGGGGCGATGAGGGGGGCGGTCAGTGCCTATGTCGCCGCCATCGTGGCCATGTTGGCCACCGGCCTTCTGCTGCCTTGGGCCGCTTGGCCGGTGATGGTCGGGGCCTTGGCCTTCATGGCCTCGGACGCGATCCTGTCGGCGGACCTCTTTGCGGGCGCAAAGATTGCGCGATCAGAGCGATTGAGCGGCTATGCGATCTGGGCGCTCTATTATGGGGGGCAAGGTGCCATCGCCCTTGGCCTGATGGGCCTAGACC
>JBBARR010000037.1:0-5215 GCA_040399645.1 Caulobacteraceae bacterium
AAGTTTAGACACTCTCCTAAAGTCCTGCCTTCTTAAAGTGAGACCCCCCTGTACTCATTCATCAGCACGAGTCAGCCTTTTTGACATAGTCGGCGTACTTCTCAAGCCGACGCTTAAACTCGGCGAGCGTCACGCTGCACGTCAACGCGTCTTGCACCAGGCTTCGCAGAAACACGTTGCCGATGCAGCGCACCGCGTTCGCGCCCGCTGCAGCGATCCTGTCGCGCGCCGCCAGCTTGGCCTCGACCGTGTGGTTCGGCTCGTACTGAAACCCGGTTGTGTCAAACAGGTCTACCCGGAGGAGCGCGACGAGGAGCACACCGACGCCGTACACAACGTAGCGCTCGTCGCACAAGACATTCACACCGGACGGGAAACTGGGCGGCGGAAACGTGGACTGCCCTAAAAGAGAGCCGTTGGTGCCGAGGCTGCCGTAGTCTATGAGCAGGAACCTCTTTGCGTGTTCGTACATGACCACATTCGGCAGCTTCAGGTCCATGTAACAGAAGCCCAGCTTGTAGAGGCGTGCGCATTGGCTTGTGACTTGAATCGCACAGTCGAGCTTCTGCGACGTGTCCAAATGAACGTTGCTGCTGAGACACGTTTCAAAAAATGGCATAAGGATGGCGTTGAACATGCTGGGGTGCTCACACGTCAGGTCCGTACGCGCTCGAAACGCCACGACCGCGGGCACGATGCACGGGTCCTTGCCGCGCATCTTGGCATTAATCGTGACGATGTCCTCAACCTCCCGACGCTCTGAAGCCAGCGTTGACTTGACGCACACTTTGCTCTTCAGCGACGTGCACGTGTACAGCGCAACAATCGACGGTGAGGTTTTCTTGGTGCACACGAGGCGTCTGAACTTGTAGGAATGCGCGCCGCACGGGCTGGTGATGTCATAGATGGGAACAACATGGTCGTCAACCACGTAAAAGATGTCGCGCGGGACGACGTTGAGTTCGGTCCACATCATGCTGTCTGTCAAACACCATACAAGGGGGGTTCCACTTATAAGAAGTTCCACCTGTAAGAAGTGAGTGTGTGTCAGAGGCGTTAGTCATCTGTAGGTTGACCTCAATCGGTACTACCGAACCGAAGACTGGCGGCATCCGTCCCCCATAGTGGACTCCGGTAAGATTACGCGGTCGACGCACGCAAGAGCATCGAAAGGTCGTGTTGCTCGGACCGCTTGAGCCCGGCCATCCGCCCCGTCCGCTGCGCCTGCCGCAGAAACACGCCCTTTTCCCAATCGTCTGTGCACGAAGCAGCGAGCGCGACCAGCGCCTTGACAGTCGTCCTCGCCCCGTCATGGTCCTCCGGCACCGGCGTGGCGGCAATCTCCAGCAAGACAACCTCAGCCTCCGCCAGGCGACCCAGCTTCTGCAGAGACCGAGCCCGCGAGAAGAGAGCTGTCAGCAGCACGACGTGTTCCGCCGGCGTGGCGATGCACGTCACGCGTAGGAACGCCAGCTCA
This sequence comes from Caulobacteraceae bacterium, assembly GCA_040399645.1. GTDB lineage: Bacteria > Pseudomonadota > Alphaproteobacteria > Caulobacterales > Caulobacteraceae > CAISGS01. The sequence continues at coordinate 1,478 of JBBARR010000037.1, forward strand.
GCCTCTGCGATGCGTTCGAGGTCGTAAAGGAGCAGGCCCAGCGCAAGCGCCAGGTCTGGCACGTCGCACGACACCAAGCTGTGCGTTGCGTCGCGTATGACCCCGTCCGCTTGTTCGAGACTCCCGACGCGAGCAAGGTTCTGTAAGGTGACAATCTGGAAGAACACGGCAAAGTCGTCGCCGTAAGGCGCGTCGCTCTCGCGTGTGAAGTGCTGGCGGTAGACGGACAGGATCGCGTCACCATCCGCCTGCGTGTCGAGCGCGCGCCTGAAACCCGCGAGCGTGTTCATGCTCAGGAAAGAAGCACAAGGTTGAAGGTCAGAAACTCAAGCCGCGTGATTTCGTCCGACGTTATATTCCCCACCGACAAGTAGGCCAGCGACGACAGATGCGGCACGTACACTGTGTAGCCGGGCGCACCGAAGCGGTCCATAGCCTCGGGCACCGTGAACGAACCGTCCAACAGCACTTGGCTCTGCGGCGCGCCGCGCGTCGACACCCACATCGCCTCAAGCTTCAAGGAAACCTTGTCACCCACGACGACTGGGATGCGAATCGCAACCGTGGTGTCCACGTGCACAGCGTCGGCGCCGCCTGGTGAGTCTATGCATTTGCACGGGAACGTTTCGCCATTCACACTCAGCGTGAACACCGCCGCGGTGGGCACCTGCACCCGGAGCTGGAACGCCTCAAACTCGGGGCCGCAGAGCAAAACAGTCCTGGGCGTCAGCGTGACAGTGTCGCCGTTCAGAGAACCGTCCAGGCCCGCCTGCGTGCGCAGCACGTTCAGCCAGCGCTTCATGGTCACACCGTCGCGCTGGCAGCACTTATATCATTTCAAAACACGAAAATATGCTGTATGAACGTGGACCCCACGAGCGCGACGCCGAATGAGTACTCCAAGAAGAGCACCACGTATGGCCAGGATGTGGTCGACCAGGCGAACACGCCACCAATCACAACTGACAAGACCAGCACAAGGGTAAGAAACACATACCACTGAAACGCTGACCGGCGCTTCGACGAGGCCTCAAACTTGTGAGCATTTCTGTTCTCCGCCAAAATCACGAGCTGAAACAGGCACTCAAGAAGACCACCAATCAGAAAAAACACGTCGTGATACGAGTCGTCCCGCACGCTGTCCAAAGGCAACACCAGAGGCACCGACAGGCACTTGGCGGCCGCAAAGGCCAGCATGAACTTGAACAAGTTCCTTTCCTTTGTCTTTTCATTCTGACAGTACAGGATGTTGAATAGGAAAAGAGCCCCGACGTACGCGTAGGTTGTGGCCAACGGCCCGCGATGCACAATCTTGCTCACCGTCACGATGCCGTCAGGCTTCGTGCACGCAGTGGTGACCAGGCATCCCAGGAGAGGTAGAAAGAAGAGGAAAAACGAGCTATACGCGAGGGACGCGTGAAAGAAAAAATCATCAAACAGCATTCTGTGGTTCCGCGAACATGCGAATATATAATCGGAGCGCGCTTAAGCTCATGGATCTTTCCAGCCTCGTTGACATTTCTTGGCACCAGTTTGACCGCATCCTCAAGGATGACGCCTGCGACGAGCGTAGCTTCTTGGTGCCAACCGGGGACGTCGAGCCGCACGTGTGCGGCATGGACTGCCCTCACGTCATCATGGACGACTCGGGTGGCTACGTTTGCCGCCTCACGGGCTTGTGCTTCGGGCAGCAGCTGTGCAACGGACCGACGGACCGACGGATCTGCGACACCACTGTCACCCCCTCACCGACAGGCCCAAAGAAACGCAGGCGGTCGCCCGGCTGGATGACGAGCAACGAGGAGGTGTTCAGCGCGTGCGTGCAAATGGTGAAGAAGCTGCTGTCGAACGCGACCAAAACGCAGTCGGACGCTGCGCGGTTGGGCAAAGCGCTCAAGTCCGCTGTGCGGCTCGCAAACGCGGAGCACAAATCGTGCGTGTGCGCGCTGGATCTTATGTACATGTGCTTCTCGGAAATCGAGCGCTGCGGCGCGATTGTGGTCAAACGAGAGATTACGGCGGAATCGATAGACTTCATCGCCCGCCTTCTCTTCCAGCTGTACCACACGGTCATAGCACCGTACGCACTCGTGGAAAAGCACCGACCAACGTCGTCGTACTATGCCGCCGCAATGTGCTACCAGCTTGCGGCTGGCACGTTGGGCGAAAAACTCCACGTGCCGATCCTATCCGCGAGCTTACCCGAAGAAAAGAGCCTTAAGAATTTTGGAATCATCGTCAGCAGGGTCACAACCGCGAAACGCTACATCCTGGCCGCCATCAAGAAGTATGTGGAAAACCACCCGAAACCAGAAGAGTGATTTATTTATTGCCAGACAAACAACAGTTCACAATGGCTCGCTCTCACGCGTTCCGACAACAAACACGCGTCGTCTTCCAGCAGAACATGAAGTGCTTCTACGACACAGTCGAGAAAATTCGACTGCGTGGCCTCGTGCGGCTTCTCAAAGAAAATTTTTGGCCCAAATACTCTTTCAAAAAAGCTGTCGCAACAGAGCCGCGACCTGCATCCCGCGGTTGCAGCGCAAGGGGCGGGCGCGCGCGCGGCGTGCGAGTCGACCGCGAGGTGCAGCGCGTCATAGACGGTCACAAACTCAGGGCAGCGCACCCCTTCACCCGGTTCGTCTTCTCCGCGCTTGAGCAGCTGCGCGTCACTGCTGTCGCCAGTCAGGTTGTGGTGTACGATCTGGAACGACGACTCGCCACCGCGGTTGACATTCTCGGACGTATGCCCAACGGCACTCTCTGCGTGATAGAGCTCAAGTGCAGCAGCGACCACAAGTATGAGAGCGCGTGCGGGCGCATGAAAACGCCGTTCGCCAAGGTGCCCAACTCATTGAAAGAGCAGCACACCGTGCAGTGCATGGTGACGCGAGCTCTTTTTGAACGCACGTATAAGGTCAAGGCGGATGCCTTCATTCTGCGCGTTCATAACACGGGTGCGACGCTCACAAGGGTTCCACGCGCGCCCGGGGCGAATGCAGCGCTCAAGCTACTTGCAATAGTTTGAGGAGCACGCACCAACATCCGCCCTCTCTTCCTCTTCTTCGTCTCCGTCGTCTTCTTCGCCTTCGTCGTCCTCAACCTCTTCTTCTTCGCTCTTGACGCCGTCCTTCGATGCAGAAGCACCAGCGGTCCTCAGGAAGCGCAGCGCCCGCCGGAGCGGTCTCGCGGTCACGGTCGCGGTCTCTTCCTGCTGAACGTCATCGTCGTACGAATCCAACCCCAGGGCGCGCCGAAGCCTGTCGACAGGGCGATAATCCTTTTCCTCCTCCTCCTCGCCGCGTTTTGCGTCATCTTCGCGTTGCGCTTTTCGCTGAGATGCAGGCTTCTTTTGCCCGTTCGCTCGGGGTTTGGCTGTTTTCTTGTTGTCGACCTTCTGTGTCGACTCGGTGGGAACCTCGGAATCCTCTTGTGGCTGGCCGGTGTCTACATTTTTGGGGTGCTTCTTGTCGTGCCCCTCGGGGTGCTTCTTGTCGTGCCCCTCGGGGTGCTTCTTGTCGTATCCCTCGGGGTGCTTCTTGTCGTGCGGGTGCTCCTTGTCGTGTCCCTCGGGGTGCTTCTTGTCGTGCCCCTCGGGGTGCTTCTTGTCGTGCCCCTCGGGGTGCTTCTTGTCGTATCCCTCGGGGTGCTTCTTGTCGTGCGGGTGCTCCTTGTCGTGTCCCTCGGGGTGCTTCTTGTCGTGCCCCTCGGGGTGCTTCTTGTCGTGCCCCTCGG
>JBBARR010000037.1:5315-20095 GCA_040399645.1 Caulobacteraceae bacterium
TTGTCGTGCCCCTCGGGGTGCTTCTTGTCGTGCCCCTCGGGGTGCTTCTTGTCGTTCGGGTGCGGCGTGGGGTGCGTCTTGTCGTGCGGGTGCGGCGTGGGGTGCGTCTTGTCGTGCGGGTGCGGCGTGGGGTGCGTCTTGTCGTGCGGGTGCGCCGTGGGGTGCGTCTTGGCGTGCGGATGCGCCGTGGGGTGATTTGTGCCCTTTCCTATATGAACCATGTCATGTTCCATGGAGCCATACGCAGGGTCATTACGGAAGCCGTAAAAGCCTTTGTCCTCTTCCACATCGTAGCCGTGTCCGAATCCGAACGACATTTACAGTGTCCTGAATTGGGGGCACGTATAAATATCGCAAAAGTTTTTTGACTGTACGCCATGGGCTCCGAGCTGGAGGTCTATGCGTCATTCATCAAAGACGCCGTATACTCGTCAGCGCTCCTGTTGGTCTTGTGGATTCTCAGGTACCCAACCTGGTCGCTCTTCACCATACATATCGTCACTTGGGTTGCCGCGCTATGCTTCTACCTGAGCGTCCGGCCCAGCTGGTGGCTGTCCACACTGGCCCTGCTGCTCTCCCTGCCCTCCGTGCTGGGCGACGCCTTCGTGCTTGTCAACAGCGTGTGCTATCTGCGCGCCGAAACGTGCTGCACCGTGGGGTCGACAACCACACCCTTCTCCTTGAGCTACAAGGTGTGCGGTGACGGCACGCGGTATGACACCGAAAGCCTCGTGTTCATCGTGGCCTTCACGGTTGCTATCGGCGTGCTCACGGGTCTCTACCGCCTTGTGAGCATATCCTACGCCAGACCCACAGCCAGCATTCACGTCACCCTGACGGTGCTCTACATCGTTCTGAAGATCTATGTGCTCAGCTGGTCAAACGTGTCGTACGCCTGGTACTTCTACATTGAGAACATCCTGTCCCTCGCCGGCGTCGTCGGGGCGGCCGTCATAAACCTGCGCTTCAGGCTGCCCGCGGTGCTCATCCACGTGGGCGTGCTGGTGCTGGACCTCATAATGATGCTCGACGCTGGAAAATTGCTCACCTTCACGGGAACCCAGACCATACAGCGGCGTCACCTGCTGGGCAAGCTGACCCTCAAAGCGCCGGACCGAAGCGTTCTCAGACTCGCCTCGGACGTCTTAACAAGCGCCCGTTCAGGCGACGAGCGCCAAGCGCTTCAAAAGGCGCAAACGATGGTGGCTGCGTTTCAAGCCTCCCTCCAGAAAGCGTGCTCAGACGCCCGTGCCGCGGAGCCCGCGTTCGCGTGCCACCAGTCTCTCACCGCCGTGGCGCGTGTGGTGTCTGCCACCGGGGACTTCCCAACCGTGACGAACCAACTAAAAGCTCTCGACAACGCGTGGGACGCCATTTGGATGGACGAAACCGAGCGCTACAGCACAGCCAGTGACGGCAACACCCTGTCAGCCATGGCGTGGGCCACCAAGACAAAAGCCCCAGCGCCTCCAGCTGTCACCTGGGTGTGGACCGCGCTTCACGTCGTCTTCTTCCTCATCACGATTCTGCAGATCTTTGAAATGCTCACCTCGCCGGCAAGGCGGGCGAGATCCAAACCCGTGACGGAGGAAGACGACGACGCCGCAGACGACGACGCACAAGACGACGTGAAGCCGACGGGGGCGTTCTTGTACGGCGCCGCGCGTGACAGCACTCGAAGACGAGTCTAGAAGCTGTTAAACGCCACCTGCGCCGACGAGACGAACTCGTCCAACGGCCGAGGAAACGCGGAGTACGAGCCGTTGAAGAGGCGCTCAACCTCTTCTGCCAGCCACGCGAGAAAGAGCCGGGCGCGCTCGGGGTTGGGCTCCGAGGCGCCCACGTACTCCTCGATGGGCGGGCACATTCGGATCAAGATGAGCCACAGCGCCCGCTTGAGGTTCAGGCTCGGGTAGCTCATCACTTTGCGGAAGGCGGGAAGCACGAAGTCGGGCAGCACCGCGTCCTGACCGTGCCGTTGCTCAAACAGCGACACCGCAGAGAAGAGGGGCTCGTCGACAGACCGGTAGTCGTTGCTGGTGAGCATCGTTTGCAGCAGGGAAACCATGCGCGCAAACGAAACGCTGGATTATAAATATGCGCCAAAAAATGCATCAATATGGCCCAGACGTACACCGCATACCAGAGCGCCCCTGTCACCCAGCAGGCGGTCGTGACCGTCAACGCGGGGTTCGACCGTCTCTTCTGCAACTTCCGCAAGGCGCAGGACCTGACCAAGGCGCAGTCTTCGTACCGCTCCACCGACGACCACTGCTTCAGCATCCAGCAGCGCGAGCTCGTGTTCCGCCTCAAGCCCAAGTTTGAGCGCCTCATCAACCGGCCGTCCACCGGCAACGGCGTGAACGACATGACGCTCAAAGTGTTCTCCAGCGTCAACATGTTCCCGGAGCACACGCGTCTGCGCAACGTCATCAACAAGTCGGTGCCCACGGCGGTGTCGGCCGCGGCGATCCTTCGGGACGCAATCACGTTTGTCGGCGTCGCTGCAACCCCGGTAGACTACCTCAACCAGAACCAGAAGGACAACCTCGCAGTCCAGGTGGCTGGGTCGTGCACCATCTGGAACACGGGCACCAAGGTGATCCGGCCAGGCCAGAAGATCGTCTGGGAACTGCCCAGCGTGACTGCGATGGTGGGTTCCAAGCGCAAGAACATCCAAGGCGAGCCTCTGGACAAATTCCTGCTTGCGACCATGCCCCTCGAGAGCGTGTACGCCGACGGCAAGCAGGCGTACGACTTTGTGGACGGGCTGATGCAGATGCACCCACACGGCATCCATCCCGTCGGACCCTCCGAAGAGGCCAAGCTCCTGGACGGTTTGACGGAACACGGCGGAGACGACTACCTGCGCGCAGTCATCTCCATGTACGAGGAGGTTCGGACGCGCGTCATTGGCGTGGCGCTGAGCGGCGCGTCGCCGGGCGAGTCGTTCGATATTATGCTTTGCTCGTTTCACTAGACACATGCCAGTCTCCAAGGTGCTTGACATTGACATCCCGCCCACCTCTGCGCCGTGCGCCGAACCAAGCACGGTGCACGTTGTGGACTCGGGTGTCGAGAACGCAGACGAGGCTGTGACGTTCGTCCACTTCTACGCCACCGCGGCGGCGACGCTCATAGAGGCCTACATCGGCGCCGAAGGACGTGACTGACGCCTGTGGAGGCTGGCGAGCGCGGCGTCCAGATCAAACACGTGGAGCGACGAAGTCGTCTCTGACGGCTGCGTTTGAACCGGCGTCGAGTCTGACGGCGCCTGCGTGAGTGCGGTCGACTCGGACGGCGCCTGCGTGAGCGCGGCAGTCGCCTCAACCTTGGGCGCCCGTTTCTTCTTGGGCGCGGGCAAAGCTGTTGGCGTGGCGGGCGGGGGCGCGGTTCCGTCCATCACAGTGTGCAATATATATGACTAAATATCATGGCTTATATGAGGATGACCAAAGACGACAAACCCAAACGTCCGCGCAGCGCCTACGCGCTATGGCTCACAGACAACAAACGGCTCATTCTGGACAACTTGCCTCGTAGAATGTCCAACCACGAAAAGATGCTGCACCTTGCGGACATGTGGCGCACAATTTCCGACGAAGAGCGACAGGCGTATTTCAATCGCAGACTGGAGACTTTGAAGGCGCTCGGCTTCAAACCGCCTGTCGAAAGGAACCGCGGCACCGACCCTGAGCCTCGCGAAAAACTACAAAAACGGCCCAGAAACAGCAAACCCCCTGAGAACCTACCGGGCTGGAAACAGGAGTTGGTGACAGGGCGAATGGCTTGGACCCACGAAGAGTCGGGCGCCTTGGTGTGGGACAAGCCGAAGAACAAAGTGCGCGTCCTCCAATTGTTTGAAACGAAGCGTGCCAAAACGGAACTGCTGGAAGAACGTGCACAGGAGGGCAAGAGCGACGAGTTGCCGGCGTCAGAGCCTGACACGCCCGCGGACGCGGCGATGGCGGTGGCAAACGACCCTAACGAATAGATATGTTTTAAGAGATCTCCTGTAATGGGCTCCATAGGCTTTTGGAACTTATTCATCGTCACACTGAGCGCCGTCGGGTCCGGCCCGGCAGGTATAGAAGGGATTGTCGGCGCCGGGGGGCTCTCAATCGGCGTCGCAGCCATCGTCGTCTTCCCGTTTCTGTGGGGGTACGTCCAAGCGCTCGTAGCTGTGAAACTGGCGGAGAAGCACCCCCAGAACGGCGGCGCCTTCCTGTGGTGCCTCGAGAGCTTGGGAGCACCCGTGGGCATCAACGTCGGCATCTGGGCAGTCCTTGTCAACTGCTCGACAGCAGCTTTTGTGAGCGAGCTCACCTCTGAATACCTCGCCACCGTGCTCACATTTCATAAGACATACCTCTCGCAGCTGGGGCTCACCGTCGCCACAGTGCTCCTGTCGTTCCTCATCAACGTCGTCTCCGTCGACTTTGTGTGCCGCGCTTTTTGGTTCATCACCCTGCACAGCTTCGTCGTGTTTGCCATCCTCTCTGCCTACGCCTTGCCGAAGATGTCGCCAGACAGGTTTGAGAACCCGGTGACCAACCTGAGACACACGGACTGGGCGCTCCTGCTCAACCTGCTCATATTCAACTGCGCTGGCTTTGACTCGGCCGCCTCTGTCGCAGGCCAGATGCTGAACGGACGCAAGATCTTCCCCCGCGTCGTCCTCGCGGTGTCGCTGGTCGTCAGCAGCTGGTTTATTCTCACATTGGTGTTCACGTTCCTTGCCACTCGCGACCCCTACCAAGACTGGCGGGCAGGCTTCTTCTCTACAGTCGCTCGCGAGCTGGCAGGCCCCTGGCTCCAGGTGTGGGTGGTCATAGCGTGCTCGCTCATCAACGTGCAGACGTTCTCCAGCTCCTTTCTGACAGCCTACGTCGTCACAGCTGCCATGGCGGAGCGAGGCCTCGTGCCCAGGTCCTTGGCTCGCAAGAACCGCGGCGGCCAGCCCGTGCGCGCGATGATCGCGTGCTGCGTCGTGAGCATCCTCTTCGCGTTGCTGCCCTACAAAGAGAACCTAGCGGTTGAGAGCATGCTCTACGTGCTCATCATGCTCGCCGAAGTGGCCTGCTTTTTGAGCGTGAGCACCAACCCAAACCCGTGGACGCGCAGGGCGGTCGTGCTGCCGGTCCTGTTGCTGTCCAGCGTCGTGTTGTTCATACAGAAACGGGCTGTTCTCGTCGTGACGGGCTTCGTCCTACTTGTCGCCGCCGCCTGCACGCCCCTTCTGAGCCGCGTCCCCAGCGTGCCCCTTCGTGCCGTCGACCCCGCCGCTTTCCACAGCCGCCTGGTGAGCCTCTGACGACGGCGGTTTGACCGCCCAGTCGTGATAGCACTTGAGGCACCCGCGGTCGACAATGTTAAACGAAACGACGAGGGTGGACACGCACCGCGGGCACGTCTCCATACCGATATAGAGGTTTCTTACAAATAAACCCCGATCGATTTCGAGGAGATGCGATTTTCACCCTCAAACAATATAAATATAGCGCCCGTTTTCAATAACAGCATGTCTGGACCGTCTTACGGCGCAGCCGGCACAAGCAATGTGCCTCTCATGGGAGAGGCTGGCAACCTCGGCTACAACGCCGGCAACCTCACCTCCGCCTTCCAACCGAACGCGTTCCTGCCGTACTTCGGCGCGCCGCCCCGCGACTTCAAGCCCAACCCGTACAGCGCCTACGGCCGCGAAAACTTCGCGCTGCCCGACGCCTACAAGGGCAGCGTCCCATACATGACACAGCTCATGATCCACGTCATCCAGGACGAGGACCTGTGGCCCACCAAGGTGGTGCTCCCTATCCGAATCACGGAGAACGAGATGGAGGTTGCCTGGGACGAAGTCATCTTCAACAACCACCTGCTCGGCCCGGTGCCCGAGGAGGGTGTGTCCCGTCTGGTCACCCAGCAGACGAACGAGCGCCGGGACCACTACGTGCGCTACGGCATTGCGCTCATCCTGGAGCATGGCTTCATGAAGACGCCGAAGGGCCAGCAGTCGTACCAGATGAACATCACGCAGATCCGCAACGCCACGCTCGAGACGATGTACTTTGGTGTGCTGGAGGCGCTGCTGAGCTCCAAGCAGTACTCCATGGCGTGGACGCGCAAGTACGGCACCATGGCGCGCTCCGGCGCGGCGCTGCGCGGCTACCTTGGCGACGAGGTTGAGCGCTACATGATTGTGCAAAAGACGGAGCACGGCTTCGACCTTATGGACACCAAGGCGAAGAAATACCTTCGCTCCGTGGGCGTCACCCCCGACACGTGGATCTTGCCCGAGGGCACCACCACGTACCTCAACACCGTGCGCCCCGAGAACCGCGACTACCTGCTGGCGGGGCCCGGCGGCCCAGCGGCCTACAAGGCTGCCCTGGCGGGGGGCATCCAACAGCAAGTGGGCGGCAACTCGTGCACAGTCTACGAAAGCAAAACGTTCGAAGTGCCTGGCAACAGCGGAGGCCCGATCGACCCCCTCGTGCGCCACGTCGCTGTCGGCGAGTACAACACCATGATTGACACCGTGACCGACTACGTGCCCTGCGAGGAGTACAAGACGTTCATGCGCGACATTTTCATTTACAACGAGGCCCGCGACGACTTCAGCCGCGTGACCATCAAAAACGCGCTCAAGGCGTGCTGCCGGTTCGACGGGGATCGCCTGGCCTTCCCAGACAATCTCGACGACACAGCCGCGCGCATCGACCCGTTCATCTACGTCGACAAATATGGCGCGTTCAAGCCGGTGTACGTGTTTGGCGACATGACGGAGGCGAACATGTCCACCGAGACCATCCGCAAGGTGGCCTACTCGATTGTCTGCAAAAGGAAAGCCAAGCGCGCACACGAACACGGAAGATTTGGCGCGCCCGTGGAGGCCGATTCCACGCGGGCTGAAGAAGATAAAATTGACTACGGTAAGTTTCCTGAAACCGAAGAATTTGAGCAATTTTTCAAGTTTGTGCACGACATCATGCCGGAGAGCCGCGTGTTCCAAGAAGGATATGCTCCCACGACGCGCGTTAACGCTGCATCGTCAAAGACAGACCTCGCAAAGTCCGGCTTCTATTGGAACACCATGGCTACCCACGTGCCGAAAAACGACAAAGCCGATATGAACTTTAGCGAAATAGAGAATGACCAGGTCGAGAGCAATCTGAACGCACTTTTCCTTCCAGCTTCATTGTACAACGAAAACGGGTTCAAGTGGGAAGTGCTTCGCTCCAAGTTGCTGGATCTCGTGTCCTCCTCTGAGTCGCCTTCCGTGGACGAAATGAGTTACAACACCGCCCTCGTTGACGAAATGGTCGCGAAATTCCGTATCTGCGAGGAGAAGCTCGTCGTTGTGGCCAAAGCTGTACTTGTACTCGTGAGAACTTTGGATGCTTTCAAGAAAAAAGCTTGGAGCCAGACGAACCCCAAGGTGTTCACATTCGTTGCGCACAAGCTGCTGCAGCACATCGTCGCGGCACCGTTTGGAACAGGCTTCAAAAACGCCCTGATGAAGTTCGTGAAGTACGTACAAGGTACCGCAGACGACGATTTGAAAAAATTGGAAGGCAACGTCAACCACGTCAGCATTGTGTTCGGAGACGAGGCGTCGACAGACAAAGGTCGCGAGAAGAAGAAGAAGCGCTCGGCCGAGGATCAGGAAAAACTTCGCCCTTTCGGCCCCTACGACCACGCCATGATGAAACAAGAGAAGCCTGTCAAGCGGGTGCGCGGCAACGACCGGTTCGGCGCGTTCGGTGCCGTTGGAGGAGACATCGGCGAAGCAGCCGACGATGGAGCGCTCGAGGCGACGTCCCACCCGGACTACACCTCCGTCATGGAGGAGCGCTACGCTGACGTGAAGGACGGGACTGACGCTGACGACATCAAGAGCGTGATGCTCACCTTTATGCAGCTCCCAGTGACGTACACCGCGCTCGCGAAGCTGCTTGACCACGACATCTATTTTCCGTTTGAGTTTTTGCTGTTCCGCCCGCGCATCACGCACGCCATGGCCACTGGCATCCTCCTCAAGTCAGGCACGGAGACGGGTGAGACGCTCATCGGGCACGCCGACTTTCAGCTGGCGGACGACGTGGTCAGGAAGATGCACTACGGAAATTTCACGCTCTACAGCAAGAGCATCGTGTACAAGAGCGACAACGTGTACCTCGCGGAGAACATCGTCTCCACCGGGTACATTCGCGGGAACGACGTGTCGATGAACACGTTTGAGACGCTGAAGGACGACAACGCGGGTGGCGCCAAGTCCATCTACGTCGCGTTGGTGCCGGTGTCTGGGGCGCAGGGTGACGACGACGCGCCTGGTTATTTCAACCCCCTGGACGTCACGGGCGCGTTCGCCACCAACGTGCCGCACCTGCAAAACCTGGACAACGAGGTGGGCAACACCAACATGAAAAAACACTACCCCGGCGCGGCGTACTACGCCGCGATGTGGGGCATGAACAACTCGGCCCAGCGCATGCAGACGGAGTATATCTCGTCGCAGATGAACGAGCACAACACGCTCTGCTTCCAGGGTCACCAGACCACATACAACCACCACTCGCACAAGTTCGACCTCACCACCGTCAACACCGGCCACTTTGGCGACCGCATCTACCCAGGCTGCGGCCGCGTGCGCCGCATGGCTGGCCAGAAGTACCTGGAACCAGTGTCCTACACCAACTCCTTCGGTGCGACCAAGAACCTGACCAGCATCGGCGTGTAACAAATTTTCCTTTCCAACTCGATGCGTCTCTGTAGTCTCGCCTTTTCCGCGCCAGCGACAGCCGAAATCCGCCGCGCGTGGGCCGCGTGGCGCGCAGACGCCTCCGCGGTGGTGGTGTTTCGCGACTGGCATACCGCGCTGGGCGCCACGTGTGCTTCGGGCGCCGGCCTCGTGCTCTTCACCGCAAAACACAAGGAAAACCTGGACGCCCTGCCCGAGGAGGCTGTGGAGCAAGGAAACCGCCCACCGCGCGTCCTGCACGAAGACGAACCGCGGCGGATCTGCAGGCTGAGCGCGTGGGACGACGAGGCGGCGCTTCAGAGAGTGGACCTCTTTGTCCTCTTCATTGACGGCGAACTCGAGATCGTCGCCCACGCGAGCGGCGCACTGCGCGAGCACCTTAACGGACGCCCCGTGGCGCTGGTCTGCCCGTGGTGGCCCGGAGACGACATCATACCGGCCCTTCACCCGCTTCTGGGGGCGGGACGCCAATACGTTGTGGACATCCCCCCTCTGCCCCGACCGTCCGTCCTACGCTTCGCGCACCCGCTCGCCGTCTCCACCCTCCACCGGCGCCTGGTCCAACCCCACCTCCAGGGCGACGGGGGCGCGCGCGCGCACGACGCCCTGCGCGTGTGCCGCAACACGGGCGCCGCGGAATCCATCATCGCGGAGCTCAAGAAACACACGCGCGCAGTGTGCGTGACCGAAAGCGTCTCCTTGCGTGCTCTGTGCAAAAAGTACGCGCTGCACGCCTACGACAAGGCCAGCCTGCTCTCTGGGTGCTTCACCGTGCCGCTCGACCTGGTGGACGAGCCCGTGGACCTGCTCTTTGTCGTCGAGTTTTTGATTGAGTACCACGAGCGCCTTGTTGTGGCGGCGCTCAGCGCAGCGGGCCTGGTTTTGGGACGCATCGAAGCGCACACGTGGACAGTGGACGGAAGCACCGCGCGCGTCGAGGGCTGGGCCGCCGCGCCGCCGGCGAACCTCGTGATAGCGGGACTGAAAACGTTCATATAAGTGTTTTTTGGTCTCATTCCTCAAATGGACAGCCCACCCCAGCCTTTCGTCCAGCAGCCGCCGCGCGAGCCCGAGCAGCGCTACGGCCCCTACCGCCGGCAGCAGCCGGCCGAGGCGAACAGGCCGGATCCCAACCGCGCCAACTACCACTGGTTCACCATGTGCGCTTTGCGCAACAACATAGTGTCGACATACGACGACCTCTACGCCGTGCACGCGCAGCTGCGCGAGGCCAAGCCCGTGTCCGAGCGCCAGATCGCTCACGTCCTCAACCGGCTCGCCGACTACATCACGTGCGGCGGGTGCGGGCAGATGATCGCCCGTCTCGACAACGGGTCCTTCGTCGCCAAGTGCGGCCACGTGTACCACAAGGGCCCGGTCAACTGCTGGGCACAGGCGAACAGCGCGTGCACCATCTGCAGTCGGGAGCCCCGGTGATTGAAAACATATAAATTTATTTTCATTTTTTCCCCTTGTCATGGCCCGACTTCCCAAAGGGCTCAAGCCACTCGGCCTGTCCCGCGGGCCCAAGCGCGCGCGCAGCTCCTATTTCCTGTGGTGCGACACCGTGCGCTCCAGCGCGCTGCTGGCTCAGGACCCGGAGCTGGAGGGCAAGTCCATGGCCGTCGCCTCAAAAGTGCTGTCCTCGCGCTGGAAGCAGCTCACGCCCGAGGAGAAGCGGCCGTTCGAGGAACAGTCGCGGGCGCTCAAGGACGCTTTCAAACGGTCGCAGACGAACGAGACCGCCACCGTCAAGCCGGAACCGCCGTCGCTGCCTGAGGGCTGGAAAGCCGTGCGGGACGTGGGCACAGACTTGGTCGGCTACACCTGCGTTGCAACCGGCCGCTCGCAGTGGCACCGCCCCGGCGCGGAGGACGCCGTGGCGCTGCCACCCCGGCCCGTCAGCGCAAGGCGAGCGTTTGAGCTGGCGCTCGAAAGCGACGGCGTTGCGCTGCCCGCCAAGGAGGTGACCGCACGGTGGCGCGCGCTGCCACCAGAGGCGGTGCGACAGCACGAGGCCGTTGCCCGCGCGGCCAGGGGCGTCTACAAACATGAGCTCAGGAGCATGAGGCTGAACCTCGCGGAGGAGGCGCCCGAAGCGCCCCAGCCCCCGCAAGCTGCTGCGAGTACAAGTCCACCAGCTTGAGGGGGCTCACCCACGTGGCGTTGAGCGCCGACGCCGCCATCCCGGACATCAACGTGAGCAACGACACAAACCTGCCCACCGTCTCCAGGTCCGTGCGGCTTTCGTCGTAGACGCGCAGCAGCGTCGTGTAATTCACGCCGCTCACAACCCAGTGCAGAGTGTCCCCCATCCCGCTGACCAAACCGTTGAGCGCGGTCACGTTGAAGTCGTTCGCTTTGCTCAGAACCGAGTGCACCTGGTTGTACGCCATCCTGCGCATCTTGTAGTCCTCGCGCACAAGGTCCTGCGCCGTGACAGGCAGCTCGTCACCGAGCAGGGTTCGCCCGGACGCCAGGCGCGCCTCCGCCGCCGTCGACGCAGCTTCCGAGGCGTTCAGCGCGCTCGCCATGGCGGCCGCCATGCCGTTGGTCATAAACTGCGCGTTGCCCACGATGGGCACCGCCAGGGTGCTCATAGCGTTGGCGTTCCGCATGATGGACTGGAGGTTGCTGTTCAGCTGGTTCATGTTTTCCACCTTGACGAGGTCGTAGGTGGACACGCGCCAAAAGATGACGCTCAGACCCACAAACACAACCACCGCGAGCACGGTGTAGACGGCGGTGAGCACCTGCAGGTACTTGCGGATGTCAAACAGCAGGCGCTCTTGGATGCTGAAGGCTGCGTCGTTCTTGAACTGGTAGTCTCGCCAGTGGCGCAGCATCGCTTTCATTCCAGGGCGCAGCTTATATGCGTCAGGCGCGCCTGACAAGCTCAAGGTATATGCGCACAAGGAGCGACGACAGCGCCGCGGCCGCCGTGCTCGACGCCACGTCGTGCTCCACGAGACCCTGGCTCAACACCCTGTGGTCCATAAACGTGTCGCTCAGCACGGCGGGCGCCACGTTCAGAATCGCCCCGCGCGCGACGTGCGTCGCCGCGCGCCTCGCCGTGCGGAACATCGAGTGCCTGCTCAGCCGCCGGGCGTGGACCCGCGCTCGCGCCAAGCATCGCATACTCTGCGCCGGCGTGTCTTATAAATATGGGGGGCACCAAAAATGCAGGATGCTGTCGTATTCGTCGCCCGACAACGCGTGCTCGAGGGACTACAACCTAGAGCAATTGCTGGCGCCGCGGGACGGCTGGCCAGCCACCGCCGTCGTGGGGAGGCACCGCAGCGCGGACATTGTCCTGGACTGCGAGCGTACCCGCGGCCGCCCCAGCCGCACGCATGGCTTTTTCTCGCTCGACTCGGCTGGCGTGCTGCGCTTCACCGACCTCAGCGCCCACGGCACGGTCATCCTGCCCCGCACCGGCCCGCCGCGCATGCTGCAGCCGCACCGGCACACCATGCTGCTCGCGGGCGACGCCCTCGCCCTGGGCGACGCGCACGCCCTCGGCACGCTGCTCACCGTGGAGGCGGCGGCGGCGCTGCTCAAGATGCACGCCCTGCGCCTCGCGTCGCCCTGCGCAGCAGCGGACTCGTCGCCGTACGAGTCGCGGGCGGAGGACGAGTGCGTCGCAGCCTGCAGTTGCTCCGTCTGCCACGAGCCCCTGCGCGGTACGCGCGTGCTGCCGTGCGGTCACGCGTTTTGCGACGACTGCATCACGCGGTGGTTCAGGGAACACACCACGTGCCCCAGCTGCCGAGCCCCGTGCGACGCGCGCGTGGTCGAGACGTCGGGCGTGCCGTGCCTGCAGATGGATTGCGCTGCCAGAGCCGCGGTCGCGCGGAGCGGGGACGCGCGGGCGCTGCTGCTGATGGACGAGTACGAACACCTGTCGTCCCTGAGATTTTAAAGCGCGTCACGTGTAGCGGTTCAGCAGCGTCCCCACCTCCCAGCTTGGCACCATGTCGTCCGGCTCCTTGCTCACGCGGCGGATGAGGTCCATCATAGCCTCCGTGACTGCCGCCTGACCCTCCTCCGGAAAACGAGTCCGGTTCCAAATCGCCATGAGCTGCACCAGCTGGATTCCCTCTTCTTTTTGCTTCTGCGCAAGGATGCGCGTTGATTGAACCGCTTCATCGACCCTGCTGAACGGCCGGAGCTTCACGGGGGGCGGCACCGCGGGTGGGGCCAAGCCGCCGGATGGAAACTTTCGCGCTTCTCCACGCAGTTGATCGATTTCTGCCCGCAGTCCACGTTCCCGCTCGGCTTGTTCTGCATCTTTTTTTCTGTTTGCTTCACCAACCTCTCGGCGTAAATTTTCAAATCCTGAATCAATTTCTGCTACCAATTTTGTCTTTTCTGCGTCTCGTTCATTCAATTCCGCTTGGTGTCTGCTTTTTTCTGCTTCGACTGCCGTTTTTGTGGCGGCAATGGCGTCAGTGTAAGCTTGACGAAGTTGGCGTTTTAACTCTTCAATTTCCGCGTCCCCACCCGGGGCAGCGCTGTTCAATGATTCGATGTCCCGTTGCGCACGGTTGAGATCATTGGTTACTGCTTGGAATCGTTCCAGGGCGTCGTTTCGCTCACGACCACGGGAAGCCTTCATTTCTTCAATACTAGAATTTGCCTCTACAAGTTCAAGACGCAACGTTTGCAGCTGCTTATTCTGAGCACTGAGTATAGTTCTCAGTTCGTGAGAACCGGCAACAGCAGCATCGCGTTCCGCCTCAACTTGTTGAATTTGCGGTGTAAACTTACCCAGTGCATCATCGTATGAAGCCTGTAATTTCACTTTTAATTTCTCCGTCTCTTCTCTGTCTGAAGCCACCGCAGCTCTCATATCCGCGTCGTGCTGCCGGATTTTTGCCGATTCGGCTGCATGCGTATTTTGAAGGCTCTCTATAGCGGCCGCGCCTTGAACCAATTGAGCTCGCAGAGCCCCTTCGCGGTCGTTTGCTTGAGCCAAACTGGCTAAATGGGTCGCGATGCGCGTCGTTGCTTCCGTCAATTGGGCTTTTAGAGCCTTTACTTGGTCGGTTTCATTGGAGGTGATCAATGCGCTTTTTTCTTCGTCGCATTTAAGTTTTTCGGCAGCTTTTGCAGCTAATATCTCAGCCTCTTTTTGACGGTCCTTTTCAGCCACGAGCGTCGCTATCTGTTCAGCTGTAGCTTTCGTTTTTTCAGCAGTCAGAGTTTCAAGAGCAGTCTGGCGTTGAGTATCTTTGAAAGCTAAGTCAGCCTCATGATGAGCCTGAATCGCATCGATTTGAGCATTGTTTGCAGCATCCATCGCCAGTCTTTGTGCAGCAATGGCAGCCTGGCATTCTTTTATCGTTTGAGCGATGTGAGCTTTCCCGTCTGAAATCAATGCTTGTTGTTCAGCAATCCATACAGCATGCTCCGCCTGTCTCATTGCGGCAATTTCAACTTTTCCCTGTTCAATCAATTCCGTTCGTTGAGCAGTTAGTGCAAGCTGCTTTTCAGCTTCGAGCTTCTCTCTTTGCTGAACCAACTCATTTTGGAGTTCGGCGTTTGCCGCGGTCGCGTTGTCTTGCAGAATCATGAGATTATTTTCGGCTTTGACGAGTGATGACTGCAGCATTTTCTGCGATTCCTTGGTTTTCTCAAGTTCGGCTAGTACAACTTCCAACGTTGTTTTAATAGGTTCGACGGCTTTGTTGACGGCTAGTTCGTTACCATCCGAAGGTGCAGGTGTTAATGCTGATGTGACTGCACTTTCAGTTCTAGCTGCATAAAGACGAGCGTCTAAAAGTTCATTTCCCAAATTTTTAGCGAGTTCAGCTGACCTGTGCACTTGATTTTGAACTAACTCAAAAGACTCAAAAGGTTGTCCCCTCCGTTTCTTACTTGGACTTGGCGGCGTTTCACCATTTGACTCTAGCACATCCGATGGGCCTGCGGGTATCGGACTTGCACCCGATTGCTCTTGAGTAGCCGATGGGCCTGCGGGTATCGGACTTGCACCCGATTGCTCTTGAGTAGCCGATGG
>JBBARR010000037.1:20195-25717 GCA_040399645.1 Caulobacteraceae bacterium
GTCTGCGATATCGGCGCTGATTTTCTTGAGAACAAACCCTTTATTAAGCGGCAATTGTTTGTATGAGTTCGGAATTTCTCTATAGCTCAGTTGGTAAGAATTAGCAGTAGATGTAATGTTTCCGCCCGTAACCTTTGGAGCCAAAATGACATTAGTAGTATTCCTCAACTGCCACGTTCCTGATGACAATTTATCATTTATAACTGCAAGATCTTCATTTCTTTCTGTCAAAATCAAAGGAATTGTGGACATAACGAGCTTAGGATCGCTTAGATCAATTTGGGATGCTGGGTCATCAATCACATACAATTTCCCGAACGGCGGTTCCGAATTGTCCTCCTCCTCCTCCTCCTCCGCCTCCTGTTCGTAGGTCATACGCGGTCCCATGGGTCGCGGCGTGAGACGCGTGGTGTACGCAGGCTCGGACCGCAGGCGCATCCGCGGCGCCTGTCGGTACGTGTGCACCGAGGGCTCCTGCTCGTGGTACCCGAAGGACATACACTCAACATTCTTCGGAGGTTTAAATATAATTTCTAGGAAAACGCCCCCCGGTTGGCGGCGAGCGCAAACATCGCGCACGCGGCTGACGCGGCGAATATCATCCTGTACATGACACAGAGGTGCTTCGCCGCGCCCGCGGGTATATACACGTCGATGCGCGACGCCGTGGTCAGGTCCGCAGCAGCTGTCTGCCGCAGGAACACAACCGCCGGCGACACAGAGGCGCACAGCTTGCCCATGTCCACCCCCTCCAAGTTCTCCACCGTCAGCCTGTTGCTAAACCGCCGTTTCTTGGGGCCCACGAAGCGAACGCCGCCACGGGTGTCGGGGCTGCACGACTGCAGGCACGCGCGCTTCACGCGCTCGACGTGGGCATCCCCCATTCCACTGCTGTGTTAAAATAACATATATCAGCCAAACCGCGGCCCACGAGTCGAACGGTCCGCCTGGCTTGACGGCTGGCAAAGAAAGTCCATAAACTGCCGCACACCGCTGTCCTCGATGTCAGCGCTCGTCGTGTACCTCGCAGGTCGTCGGACACCCGGAGACCGTGCTGCTTCTTGGGCGCGCTTCATGGCTGCTTCTTGGGCAATTTCTTCGGCGAAAGCAGCGCGCACCCTCGCCTCCTCGGCGCGGGCGCGCTTTTGTACCATTTCGACGCGCTCCATTTCGGCGCGCTCATCCCTGGCCTTCTGTCGACGGCGTTCTGTTTCCTCATCGAATTCCGCCGTGCGCGCTCTCTCCGCTTCGGCGCGCCGTTCTTCGTGTTCGCGATATCTCTCTTCGGCGCGCCACGCTTCGGCGCGCTCGCCGTTTCGGCGCGCTTGTTCCTTGTGTTCGTAATAAGCAGCAGCGCGCGCTCTCTCCGCTTCAGAGCGCCCAAGGTCGAAGGCCCGCCGCCTGCTCTCTCCTTCGCGCGCCGGTGGTGGTACGCACGATACGTTGACGTCTTCGAATTGCGGTGCACACTCGTTCACACGTTGGGAGATTTGCGTGGACGTCCGCCCTGCCATGCGCTCCCGCTGCGCCGGCGTCAATTTCGATTCCCTGTCTGGATGAAACGCGATTTGAAGGCTGCGCAGTTGCTTTTTGTTCAGCGTCGCTTCGGGTTCAGAGAGTTCACACATATCCGTCTTGCACTCTTGAAAACTCATTCGTCGCTTTTTGATGTGTACGTACGACATAATAAATAAACAAGCGACGTTTTTTGCCGGCTGTCATGTCACAAAATCTAGGAACCGCACGTCGCCGCAGTTGGTGAACACCACGCCTCCGGGCTGCAGCAGCGCGACCACCTGCTCCAGCAGCCCCCGCGTCCACGTGCTGCCGTTGCCCTGCGGGCAGAAGACACCCACGGACCGCAGGCCGGGTTTGAAGAGCGCACACCCGCCCTCAGCCGCCGTGGGGTGCCCCACAAAATGCAGCCCGCCGGTGGGCACGGGGTCCGGCACGAACGCCGAGCCTGCAGTGCACGACGACACGTACACGCTTCCCCGCTGCTCGTGCAGCGCGTACGCCTTGACGAGGCGCGCCTCGGGTGATGTCTTGAGAAACTTGACGCCGCCAGGGTGCGCCAGGGCTGACCCAAAGCACGAAGCGAACCAGTGCGTCTCGCCAGGCGCCTCGCCGGGCGCCTTGTCGAACATGGTCCTCGCGCTCGCACCCTGCGAGACCACGGCGTGGCGGCCGGTCGCTTTCAGCAGCTGCGGCCGCGGCGGCGGGCTGGCCAGGGTGAACGCATCGGTGTCGCTCTCAAGCGCGCTCGCCGCCTGGATGCCGTAGCTTGACGCCACGTACTGCTTGCTCAGCAGGCAGCCCGCCGCGCGGGCAAGGCGCACCGCCCGCCACACAGGGACGACACCGGCGAGCCTTCGCTTGGACACGTCAGGCGACCGTGAAAAGTCTTGGAACTGCGCCTCAGGCGGGTCTGACTCCACGGCCAGCACCGTGGGCAGCGGCCGCTTCGTGCGCCTCTTCTCCGCTCGGCCGTAGCAGCAGTAGTTGTCCAGCAAAAGCAGCCGCTGAGCCTCGGACAGGGCAAGGCCGTCAAAGACGCCCTGCCAGTGCCCCAGCGCTGAAGCCACCTGCACGTCCTGCATCCTTGCGCGCTGCAGGATGTCACCAGCGCCGGCGCCCGACGGCAGCGAGAACAGGGCGCGGCAGGCATCCTTGGCGTCCTCGGGAGCGCCCTGCAATGCCTCGAGAACGCGCGCGTCGTCTGGGTCCAACACGGGCGGCTTGCGCGTCCACTCGGTGATGCGGCCGTCGGCCACCTGCACGTCATACTCCACGATCGGCGAGGCGAACGGCGGCAGGGGGGCCGAAACCTCCTGGCCGCCCACGACCACCACGCACTCGTTCTTGGCCCATGACCACGCGGTCACGGCAGTGATACGAACCATATAAGGGCGTGACGATGGGACGAGTGATGAAAACGAAAAAGGAGTTATATGCTCTCGCCGCCGCTCATCACCTCGCGTGCGTCGCCTGCGCGTACCGAGGCTGGGCCCCGCGCGCGTGCGTCTACGGCGCGTGTGGCAACGCGGCGCTGGCCCTGGCGGCTGACCCCGCCGTGTCGGTGGCTGGCATCCTGGCGTGCGCCTGGGCCACCTGCGCCGCCCTGGCCGTGGCGCAACAGCAACCCCTCGCTGCGCTCCAGGCCGTGGCGCCCGCGGTGGCCTGGATGGCCACAGCGGACCAGCGGCGACTGGCGCGCGAGGTGATCGCCTGGACAGTCACCTCCAGGCTCGCGTGCGTCCACGGTGCCAAAATGTTCTCCCGCCTCGGCTCGCGCAGAACCCCGTCGGAAGCGATGGCCGAGGTGACGAACGAGTCGTTCTACCTGGTGGAGCAGAACATCGCCGAGCAGCGGAGCGTGCTCCTCGAGAGCGAGCTCTTCCACCGAGGCCAGCTCTCACGCCGCCTACCGTTTCTTTTCGCCAGCTTGGCGCTCAACATTCTGGCAGGGGGGCTCTTCTGGCGCGGCGAGCCCAACAGTCTCGGGGTGTACTGCCTGGGCACGCTCGCTCTGGCCGTCGCCGTGCGGGTGCCCAACGCCATCGTCCCGGAAAGCGAGCTGGGTTCCGCCTCGGCCGCAGTCATCTGCGAGCGGAGCGCGCGAGCGTACGCGTGGGCGGCGGGCGTGTCGTTCTTTACGGCCCTGCAAGCGATCGCCCCACGGCGGCTGGCGTACGTCGTCGTCGTGCACGCCGCGGGCGCGCACGCGCTGAGCGAAAAAAACCCCTTCATATTTCTCTGTAGCATTTTGTTCGTCAACAGCCTCGTATGAAGTGGGTGTGGCTGGCCGCGTGGGTTGTCGCTGCGCGGGCCGCGTGTGACACCTCGCCCACGCACGTGGCGTGCGTCCTGCCCGTCCGCGGCAGCAAGATGCTGTGGAGCGTGCCCGGGAACCTGACAAAGGCGGTGGCGTGCAACACAGCCGGGGACGGGTACTTCACCCTCAAGACAATCCACGATTGCACGACGGGCTGCACAACAGACGACTGCAACGCCGGCGGTCGGCCCTTTTTCAAGCTGCCGAAGGGGTGCGGCCGCGCGTGGGAGCAGTGCGCCGGATGCGGCGGCAACATGGACGTGAACAGGTGCACGTGCACGTGCCCGTTTTCAAGGGTCGAGTCCATCGTCATCGGCCACCTGCTGCTCCTGGGCATCACCGCCTTTCTGCTCGTCTAGACGCGGGCCTTGACGCAGTAGAGCGAGAACTCGTAAGGCGTCAGCGACGCCTTCCCGTGTCGCTGGGCAATCCGGGCAGACGTCTCCCGCCACTCCGCCTCCTTCTCCGTCACCACAAAGTCGACATACGAGCCCATGTCGTTTTGGGCAAACTTCGCCATCCAGTCGCGCACAAAGGCGGCTTGGTCGTCAACCTCGCGCAGGGCAGCCATGTGTAAGTTGATGTACGTCTCCAAAGCCTTGGCAGTGACAATCGTGAACATCAGCTTTGTGTACTCCGCGCTGAATGTCTTGAGGTCGGCGTCCAAGCGCGCGTGCGTCGCGCGCAGCTCACCCAGCGACGTTTTGAGGCGCGTGTTTTCAGCCTCCGTTTGCTCCTGTCGAGCCCGCATACCGCCGCAGAGCAGCCTCTCCTCCTCGCACTCGCGCGCCAAAGCCGCGTGGCGCGACGACCGCTCGTCGCGCGACTTTTTCAGCGAAGCCGTCAGGTCGCGCACCTGCGCCTCCGCGCGCCTCTTCTGCTCGAGTGCCTCGCCCAGCTCGCCCACCAGGCGCTCAAACTGCTCGCGCGCCGCGCCCAGCTCGCCCACCAGGCGCTCGTTCTGGTCCCGCGCCGCGGCCAATTCACCCACCAGGCGCTCGTTCTGAGCGTGCGCCGTGCGCAGCTCCCCCCTGAGCACGTGGGCGCTGGCGGAGGACGAGGACACGATGCCGTCCATCACGCGCTGGTGCTGCTCATCCTGCAGGGCCAGCGCGCGCTCGAGCTCGGCCGCGCGTTCCTCGCCTTCCTTCAGCGCCTGCGCGAAGGAGCCAAAATCCATTGGGCTAGGAAAAATCCTCGGGCGGTTGGTGCATTATGGAATGGATGGACGAAAACAAAATCCCACCGGCCAGACCCAGACACAGCAGCTGCAGGGCGTCCGTCAGGAACAAGACCAGCGCCGACACCACGACGCCGCTGAACAAAAGCGCCTGGTTGTCCAGCTCGTACTTGAGCACGTTCTTATACACGTAGCGGCCTGCGACGGAGGCGCCGACGATAGCGAGCGCCCAGAGGTCAAAGAGGAGAACGAGCACAACGAATCCCAGCGTCACAGCCGCGTAGTTGGTCTGGTAGATTCGCAGGTTGCGCGCGAGGCGCTCGTGTGCAACGTCCACCCCCGCGGGGCGGTCCAGGAGGTCCGCCTCGAGAAAAACGGACCACGGGCGCAGCGAGTCGACCTGCATGATTTTCAAGGGAAGACGTTGCGAGTGTCAAATACGAGAAAGGTCACTGGGAAACAGGGCCCCATCCGGTACAGGGTTCGCGCTCGGTTCGCGGCTCGGTT
>JBBARR010000038.1:0-24146 GCA_040399645.1 Caulobacteraceae bacterium
CCGTCGGACCATCTCGGGGGCTCGCCGCGAACCGAGCCGCGAACCGAGCGCGAACCCTGTACCGGATGGGATGAGGTACAGGGGGGTCAACCTTCGGGAAGACTTACAACAAACTACGAGCCAGGGGTGCGTGGCCCGCTTGTTTTCTTAAAACATAGCAGACGACAACCGCCTCTGACACACACTCATTTCTTATAGGTGGAACTTCTTAAAAGTGGGACCCCCCTGTACGGGACGGTTTCCTAACGTTTGATTCTTACACCTGCGTCGAACAACCGTTCACAGGCGCTTCACAATCTCGTGGTTGAGCGTCTCGACTGAGATTGGCTCATGCTTTGCCATTTCCAGCAGTTTGTCGACCTCCTCGTCCTCCAGCGTCCCGCACACGCCCTTGAAGTACTTGCCTTTGTGCATGTCTCGAGAAAACTCGTGGATCTGCTTCTCATTCAGTGAGCCGCCCGCTTGTTCCGCAATCTCTTTGAGTTTCAGGAGGACGTCTTTACGAATGTATGGTAGGCAGTACTTGCGCTGGGATTTGTCCGCCGACTCTTTCGCTTTGGAAACGTAGTTGGAGAATGAAAAAGACATGGCGTGACACTCATCGTACTTTCTTAAGGTTTATATAATTTCGCGCATTTGGCCATGGCTTCGGTCGGCGTTGTCTCTTATGTCGACTTGACGACTGCAACGAATGGGTGGTCTACGGAGGTTGGGTCCGGCTCCTACGGCAAAGTGTACACCGGGGCGCTTGCCGGAGCTGCTGTGGCAGTCAAGCGGTTGATGAATGGCACGGATCAGGAAGCGTGGTCGCTTCTCGACGAGGTCAGCGCCTCGGGGTTGGTGCAGCATGTCGCCGTGCTGAGGCTTTTAGCGGTGGTGTGTGGCACGCCACGTGTCCCACGCGCCTGACGACTGACAGTGCCTCGCAGTCTGTCGACGTTTCGCGCCATCTGTGCCTCGTCTACCCGCTATGCGCCGGTGGCTGTCTCGCGGCGGCGTACCGGCAGCCGCTGAGCGCGATGCAGCGCGTTTGCATCGCGTTAGCGGCGGTCCGAGGCGTGGCTGCTCTGCACGCCGCGCGCGTAATCCACTATGACGTCAAGTCAGCGAACGTGCTGCTCGTGGCTGAGCCTTCCGCGCCGGGCTGGTTTTCTTTCGGAGATCCGGACGACGGGTTGGCCCCCGCGGCTGTCTTGGGTGACATGGGAGTATGCTTTCGACTGGAGGCGGGCGCGTCTCGCGTCAAGGTTGACCCGCAGGCTGCAGAAATGTACGACTATTGGGCCCCCGAGTACGCGCGGTACGGTCACGTGAGCTTCGCGTCCGATGTGTACGCTTTCGGCGTGACGCTGCTCGAGCTTATGTGCAGCAAACTGGCGTACGTTCCAGCTGACAACCAACGGGGCTTCAAAGACTTGGTTTTGTCAGGCGACCTGGCGCTGGACGGCCGTGTCGAATGGGGCTACGAGCTTCGCGTGAACCTGCGCGCGCTCGCCGAGAAGTGCCTGTTTTCGGACCCGGAAAGACGGCCGACGGCGGGTGAGGTGGGTGACGCGCTGCGAGACATGCTTCGCGCTATGCGTGTGTAATATTTCTAGCATTTTGCAAGGCTTGTTCTAAGACGAAAAGCATGACGACAAAGGTGACGGTGGATTCTCGGCCCGGCGAGGACGCAGTGTACGCGCACCTCGTCGAGCTTCTTGACGGCTGCGCTTCCATCAGCTTGAGCCGTGGTCTGCTGGAGGTTGGGGACGTGTGCGTTGAAGGACCCGGTAAGGTTGTCGTTCTTGAGCGCAAGACGTTCAGCGACTTGTGCTCCTCGCTGCGAGACGGGAGGTATGCGAACCAAAAAGCACGGCTGCTCGCCGAGCAAGAGCGTCGCGCCATCACCTTTGCTTACCTGGTTGAGGGCTGCCCGCCGCCCGAGACGGGCATGACACACAAGACACCGAACGCGCACGCGTACGCCGCGTTGACGAAGATGGCGCTGCGAGACGGCATCGCCTCGCTGTGGAGCGCCAGCGCTGCGGACACGGCGCGGCGCGTGGCTTACATCGCGCGCACGTGTCACGCAAACGGGTTTGACGCTGAGACGAAGCTTCGCGAGCACGCCGCGGGTGGGTACTCTGCGTTTGTCAAACACACGTCGAAGAGAAAGAATTGCGACGACAACCAGTTCACAGTCATGCTCACCACCATTCCCGGCGTGAGCGCCCGGTTGGCGACTGCGGTGGCTCAGCAGTACCCCACAGCTGCAGCCCTCGTGCACGCCTACGACGCCGCCCTCGGGCGGGGCGACGACGCCGGCGCGCTCTTGGCGGACGTCCAGGTCGGGAACGGGAAGCGCCTCGGCCCGTCGCTGAGCGCCAAGATACGCAAGGTCTTTTCAGCTTGAAAAGTCAGTCGCCAGGCGGCGGAACTGGGGAGCGTTGGGGTCGTCATTCATGAAGCAAATGTGGTCCCCTCGCAGCCAGCTCTTTTTCCACGTCCCTTCGGGGACCGTGGACACCGCGGAAACGTAGCGCTCGGCGAACGCCGCGAGCGTGGTGGGTTCGTTCAAGAAAAAGCGTTTGTAGTCGGCGATTGAGTACAAGTGCGAGGTGATCTCTTCAACTGTTTGAAGCGTTGTCGACGGAGGCGTGAAGAGCAGGGCGCCCTCAACGCTAAGAAGCGTGCACGCCCGGTTTTCTCGCTTTTGGAGGCTGTTAAAAATGACCCGAGATATTTTTGGTGCACACTGCTTTTCGCCGAGCTCTTTCAGGATGCGGAACAGCGAATTGGCTGGGTCGTCGATGACGCGCAAGTAGTCTGTCCACGACGCGGAGAGGACGAGCGCGAGTTCGTGCGACGCCGCGATCGCCGCCAGGGAGGCGCCCCGCTCGCACAGCTCCGCGTCGGTGTCGATGAAGATGACGCAGTCGTCCATTGTCGAAAACGCTTTCTTGAGCAAAGGGAAGAGTTCCGAGAAGTTAGTTTGAAAGAGCTGTTTGCCACCGGGAATGAGCCAGAAGTTGGGTATCGCTTCGAGTGGTCGCACCGCGTGCGGCTTCCATTCTAGGGGCTTCGTTCCGCTGAGCCACGCAAACCGTTTATTCAGACCGCTCGCCTGTTCCACCAATCCTAGAACGGACACACTCGACGGCAGGCGTGAGGCTGCCTCCCCGCCAAGGGTGCGAATTCCCGGAATGTTGGAGGTTGGTTCGGCGACGCCGCCGAGCGTGAATACGGTCGCGTCGCACTGGATGCTCATGTCGATAAGGATGACGTGTTTGGTTGGGTTAAGGGCTGCGAACGCGGGTGCCACCTGGGAGACAAGGGACGACTTGCCGATGCCGCCTCGATTGGACACGAACGATATGACGCGGGCCATTTTACTTCAAACGAGATGAGAGTAAATACTCTCAAATCAGGCCCGCTCGTGCGTACGCCTGAGCCGCTGCAGTTGTGGGCGCTTGAGTTGGAACTGTTGGAAGGTCGCTCGTCGCCAGTGCCTCCAGCTCCTCGAGTTCGGCGTTGAGCTCGGCTTCTTCGTTGACGGTCATCGGGGCCATGATGTCCCCCATGCGCGTGGTCACCAAGTCGTTCGCATCCATCACCTGTTCGCGTGTGTGCATGAACTGCCCTGACAGCTTGTCGAAGCGCTCGTAGACGGTGTGCGCGTCGATGCTCTTGAAGACGGCCTGTGCCTCGTGCAAGGTTGTCATCGTCTCCTTCAACGTCGCCGTGTCTGAGATCTGCTCCAGCAGCCCGGTTGTAAAATCGTGAAGCTCTCTCAGTTTTTCAAGTTTTTTTTGAAGCTTGAACTTCTCACGCACTGCGTCCTTTGCGTCTTTGATCTTCTTTTGCTGCGCAAACAGTCGCTTCTTGGCGTCACAATCTTCGATTTTCTTCTCAAACTCCCGGATCTGGTATGTCTGGGTGAGCGCTTGTTCTTTGAGCTTGTCTTCGGAATTCTTTTTGCGTGACTCTTTAGAGAGGCAGCTTGTCATCAAAAAGTTGACGTGGCTTCGCAGCGTCGAGCAGTTAAACTGGGACATTCAGGCGAAGAGGGCTCGCGGCGCGTAGAACTCGTTACCTGACCGTGAGC
This sequence comes from Caulobacteraceae bacterium, assembly GCA_040399645.1. Classification (GTDB taxonomy): domain Bacteria; phylum Pseudomonadota; class Alphaproteobacteria; order Caulobacterales; family Caulobacteraceae; genus CAISGS01. Next base: position 4,088 of record JBBARR010000038.1, read on the forward strand.
ACCGGTTGTACTCCTCGATCTCGACGGCGCTTTCTTGCGGCAGGTTGAGGAGTCTATACGTCTCAAGGTCGTAATCGTTTCTTACATATAATGCGTCCATGCAGCTTCGAGCCTCGCAGCTGGTCGTTGGGGTGGAGGCGAAGAAGCTGTTGAGCGTCTCTAATGACCAGTACAAGTGCTCTCGCAACCGTACCATGACAATTTTGTCGCGTGACACCCGGCACCATGCGACGGTCTTCACGCTCGGGTTTTCGATGCAGGGTACACACCGACATGTACTCACGATTGGGATTGACAGTTCGTGTTCCTCCCAGCTGACTGACATGTCGCGGTATTCTGGACTGAGCACGTCGAGCGGCAGAGCCACGTCCCCGCGCGAGAACGACCGGCCGTGTTGTGCAAGGACGTGGAACACCTGCAGCATTGCGGTGTTGACTGACTTCATGCACTGAGGCCCTGGGGTTTATTTATACACGACAGAGGACACGGTATGGTCTCGCCGTTCACGTGTCCCATCTGTTTGGACCTGGTCGCATGCGTCCGCGCGGCCAGCTGCGGGCATATCTTCTGCGGCGACTGTTGCTATCGGATGCTTGAGCACGGGGGCGGGCAATGCGCCGTGTGCAGGGCGATGATGACAAGCCCCCCGCATCCTGTGTACGCATTGGACGAGTTTCTGGGCGTGGCTCGGTTGGAGGAATCGAAAAGGCGACTTGAAACCTTTGAAAACTCGCTTAAGGGCGAAAAGTTTCTTGTCGCGGACTTGTACAATTCGCACGCCATGGTGCGCTATGTGACGCTCAAGCGGGTGCACAGAATTGTGAGGACGTCTGCGTTCTGCAGCCACATCTTGGTTCTTTTGCGCGCAGTCGTGCAGTCGTCTTCGCTCGCGAGACACACCTACGAGCTGGAGCTCATTTGGCTTATTCTTCTGCACTGCTCTTCGTTTGCGGACAGCAAGGTCTTGGTGTCTATCGGCGCGCCCGAGGCGTTGGCGTTGGCATTCATGTCGCCCCTGGCGTCCAGCGGTGTCCACAAAAGCCTCTGTCTGTTTGCAGACGCGTTGGCGCCGGAAGCGCCTTACTGCTTCGGAATGTTGCTCCTCGAGCCGGTTGTGTCACGGGTGGCGCGCCATGGAGCCGCCAGCCTGGCTCGGCTCGCTCTGCAGGTTCCAAACGGCATAGACCTTCTGGTACAACACGGCATCGTTTCGCCTGTCCTCGTCGCCGCCGTGGAGTCGGACCCCGTTCTCGCGGCGGACTTTGTGGACAAAGTCGTGTCCGAACCCAGTCACATTCCGCACGCGCTCGAAGCTGTGCGGTGGATGTGCTCCAACCACGCGGTGTGCGTGCCTTTCCTGGCCACATTTGCGTTGCACAGCGTCGACGTGGCCCGGATTGTCGACGACCAGCAGGTGTTGGGAATGTTGGTGTCGGCCTACGAGAGGGGCGACCTGGTGGCGCTGTCTTCTGTGTTGGACCTGTTGCGAGCGCTCGGAGAGCACACCGATAGGGACATCACGGACGCTGTGGTGACCTGCTGCGTGTGGGCCGCCGCGCCCGTGGCGGGGGACCCGCGGAGCGCCGAGATGCTTGAGTTTGTGGCTTCAAACGCCGGGGCGTCGCCACGTTGCGCGAAACGGGTGTACGAGGCCTTTCGCGACTTTTGGGGTTTGTGCAGCCGAGAAACGAACGGATACCAGCTGGCAAGCGCCGTGTTTTCGCACGAGGAGATGGCGGCGAGCCACGCTGAGACAGTGGCTTCGGTCGTCCAACAGCTGGATTTTAGCGTTGACAATTCCAGCGTGTTTTTCCTGTCAAGCTTGGTGAGCACGCCTTCGGGTCTTCGCGTCGTGATGGACCACCCCTCGGTTTTGGACAACCTGGCGCTCTGTTGTCGGTGTATGGGTGAGGTTGAGATTGCGATCGCGTGTGACATCTTCACCGAGTGCGCGAGGTCTGATTTGGGCCTCGTTCTCCGAAGCGTGCGACTCGGCGCGTCGTGCGAACACGTGGAGTTTCGACGGTTGCACCAAGCGCTCACTAATATTTGTATAACTTTGCCTTGAGAAGCAACATGGCGTGGCTCACGAAGAACTACATTCAGAGCGTGATGTTTTACCCGCCTCAACCTTTGATGCACTATCCTGCTGAGGAGCCGGTTTCCGGAGGGACTTTGATTGGAGAGGACGAGGTTTTAAATGTAAATCCCTTGGCTCGCAGTCTCTACGCTGCGAGCGGCGTCCCGTGCTTTGTCGTGGAGCACGCGAGTCCGCGGTTGGCGGTCATCTACTTTCACGGCAACAACGAAAACTTGTTCACGATGCGCGGCTTTCTCGACGACTTAAGCCAAGCGTTGCAGGCCACGGTGTACGCTTTTGAGTACGAGGGTTACTTTTACGACGAGACGGGGACGAAGCCGTCGGAGCAGGGGTGCTACATCAACGCGGAGAAGTTCTACGCCGCAGTTCGCTCCACCACCGACTTGCCCGTCGTGCTGTTTGGCTACAGCATGGGCTGCGCAGTGGCGCTGCACACCGCCCAAGTGCACCGTAACGACACCGCACCGCTTGTCCTCGCCCTGCTTGCCCCGTTTGTGAGCGCCGCGAGCGTAGAGCTTGCGAGGTCTGGCGGGATGCTGACCCTGTCGCCGCTGTGGTCACCTTTTGACGTCTTTGTGATGAAATACGACGCTATCCACCAAGGGCGGCCAACATTCGTGGCAGCCGGTGGTAATGACAAGGTGATCCCCGCTTTTCACGCGGAAGCAATCGCTGCGTACGCGGGAAGGCATGGCAAAATGCGCTACCTGTTCCTTCCGGAGGCTACCCACGCGAACATCCGAGCCTATGCGGAGGTGTACGAAGATATATTGGATTTTCTGACGCTCTTACAGGTGGGGCATGCGTGACGTGAGGGTGATTGCTGCTTGCGGGGGCCTCGAGGTGCGCAACACGCGGGTCTGCGCCGAGCGCAGGCTCATAGCGGTGTTGCGGACGCTGGCTCGGCGTCGCGGCGTGCCTGTGCACGGCTTCGCAACATGGGTGTGCCGCACGATGGGCCGCGTGCTCGTCTCCCGGCGGCGCGCCGACGGATCCGTGGGCTGCAGCCTGCCGTGTGTGGAGTGCAGGAAGGCGCTGAAGCGAGCGCGGCTGCCGTGGGAGGCTTGCCCGACGGACAACTGCGAGGACACGTGCAGGGACAGTGATGAAACGTGCCCGCCCAGCCGGCCCACCACGTTTCGAGTGAAGGCCCTCGGCTGGGTGAGGAGCCGGTCTTAAACTTTTCGAAAGTTGCCCAGCTCGCCCGGCTTGGGTGGCTTGCGCTCCTCAAGAAACCGGTGGTCGTCTGTTTCAAACGACGCTTTAGGCATTTGGACGATGTTTGAGACGTAGTTGATGTACGCGTCGTAGGAGAGCACGCGGGAGGTGAAGAGCCGCTCGATCATGTGGGACGGCAGGGTGGACGGAAACACGACTGTGATCTCCTGGTCTGAGGCCTCGCGCCACACCAGGTTGTAAATGTTGACGAGGACCGTCTCGAAGAGCCTCGCCCAGCGCATTGTGGTTTCGTTTGTCAGCACGTTGACGCGCTCAAGGGTCTGCGCACCAGCGTGGCCTCCGGAGCGCGTGTCGGCGCCCACGGACTCGCTGTTTACGCCGAAGGCGATGCACGCCAGGTTTTCAAAGTGTTTCATGACGCTCACAATGTCGGCGCGCGAGTTGGGGCGGGGCGCCTGCGCGATGCGCGAGTCCAGCGGCAGGGGGTACATCGGCTGAGGGATGTCGCTCATGTCCACGTCAAAGTTTTGCAGCCCCGTCTGCGGGTCCACGCGCTCCTTGCGGCTGGCCTCGCCGACGCCCGCGTTCATCTGCTTCACGAGGAGTTCGTTGTACCTGTGGGTCGAGAGGGACAGCTTTGTCCTTGCCTTCATGTCGTTGCCAATCTGGTGCTCTCGGACCTCTGGGAGCTCGCTCGCGCTGGCGATGTCCCGCTCGTCGAACACGGCATCCGTCTGCGACATTGTGTAGATCGGAGGTCGCGCGTTGAGCGAGTCGGCCACCAGCACGTTGCGCACGAACGCGTCGTAGATGCTCCGTGTGCGCAGGTAGGATGACATGTTGCTGACAATGGTACCCTGCGAATCCACGGGCGTGTCGACGACGAAGAACACGTTCTCGTTGGGCTCTTCGTTTTTAAACGCGGCAAGGTCTATGCTCAGTTTCTCCTGGTTGAGTCGCCACCGGACGTCCGCCACACCGAGAGGAATGCACTGAGGCACGCTGTCTGATATGATGAAGGCGCACCAGCCGCAGATGTTGAGCTGCACGAGGGCATCCCTCACAAACTTGACGAAGTGCTGGTTCACGTGGGCGTGGAACTCGTCGCTGGAGACGATGGAATAGTCGCGTGACGTGAAGAGAATCCCCGTGGAAAGCAGGCGGTTCTCGACGGCGCGCACGCAGAACGGCGCGATGCCGTCCGACATGTACGCGCTGTACAGCTGTTTTACCATGTTGACATCCACGCGGCGCCACGTGTCCGTATCCATTTTTACAACCGCGCTTGCGTCGGCTTTATATTTCTAACTTGTAGTCGGGGAGCGAAAGCTCTCTCGTCTTTGGCTCGCAGAGCGCTGAGAGGTCGATCGAGGCGTCGTCTTTTGATCGCTGCTGCGCGAAGAGGCGCATGACCGTGTCACTGTCGTCTGCGACCAGGACGCCGAAACGAACCCGGACGCTCGTGTTGGCGTGACGCGCAAGGTGGCGCGCTGCTGCCAGGATCAGGTGTTCGAAGCATCCGTCTTCGGGTGGATCGACCGCGACGACGCCCTCTTCGAGGCGCGGGGTGTGGCGGGCGAGGAGGGCGAACGCAAGCGCGTCGTTGTCCATCGTTTATATACTATCCTATAAAAAAAAGGCAGTATGAGCCAGCTTTTGCCGACGCCTGCCAGCTTGTTTGTCGGCCTTCAGGTCGCCTCGCTCTTTTGGTTGCTCGTGCACGCGGTGTCGGTCATCCTTGCGTCGCTCTTCATCGAGAAGAAGCGTTTTCCCTGGGATGACGTGTTCCAGTACCTTTCCCTGGCGCAGACAAACCTCCGGACCGGCTTTCTGGTGGCGTTGAACACGGCGGCTTCGTATGTCACAACACTTGTCTCCACACTCGCGTCCAACTGGCAGTACGTCGTGCTGGGAGCGCTGTGCTTGTCTGCGGGGTTCGTTCTGGCCAACTACCAGACTACCGTGGTGGTCGTGGTTGACGACGTGTGGCAGAACGTCTGGGCCACCGTGCTGAAGCCGTCTCGCTCCGTGCTAAATTTGTTGTTCATCTTTCTTGAGGCGCTGGTGGGGATTATCAACTTTCTGAGCCAATACATGGGGACTGTGTTCAAAGACACGTCCAAAGTGCTCGTCAGCGCGCCTGGCTACTTTCCGTCTCTCTTCGACGCCATTCCGCAAGTGGCGCAGTCGGTGTCCAAGTTTGTGACCGGCGCGGTGGACTGGGTCGTCGCGATCGGTGCGGTGCAGCGGGGCTACACGTACAGTGTGTTCACCACCACCGACTCGAGCTCGACAACAGCAGGACTAGAGTCTGACAATTTTTACTCGCTCCCCGACGACCAGGGCTTGTTCGCGCTCCTTCGCGGGCCTGATCTGGACCTGCGTCCCGTTGTGAAGCCGCTGCGTTTGGTTTTCTACGACGCGGTGCTGCGCATCCAGCACACGTGCCCGGCGGAGAACGGTATACTAAATGTTGCGATTGACGGCATTTTGGACGCCTCCTTGAAATCGACATTTGTTGACAGCCTTGTGTCTTGCGCCTTCAACAGCATCGTCGCTCTGCCCGAGGCATTTCTCATCAGCGCTGTGGTGTATTTTAAGCACGAAAGGTTCGTGGTGCCAAACGTGGACCCGTTTTTTGACAACGTGCAGTGCGTGGTTCGTTCATCGGAGGCGATCGCCAACAGGCTGGTTCTCAATGTTTTTAAGTTTATTGAAACAAAGGTGGGTTCAACCGTCGCGTGGACGCCACCTGAATTCTTTTCCGTGCTGGCGCGTTTTCTTGACGTGCAAATTAGCGTGGCGCGTTTTTATGCGAATGCAGTGGCCCACGCGCCGGTCATTCTCATCTTTGAGGCTGTTGCGGTCAAGCCAGCGGTCAAGCTCTACGATGTGTTTGATTTTGTTCCCATCTATTATGATATTGAACAGCTCACGAATATCACCGGCATCGTCATAGGTCAGATATACCCGAAATACCTCAACGGTGTTGGTCTTGTGCTTCGCGACGTCCTAGACGTGTTCGTGGGCTACGGCAAGTTTGCGACTTTTGCTGCCCAGCGCCTGCTTCTTGGCCTTGACCCTTACAATGCCACGCGCTTCTCAGACTCTTACAAAAACTATCCGGCGTGCTATCTCGCGCCCGTCAGTGGCGGGGCGGCGCCGTGGGTGCAGTTTTGGACAGGGTTGTACGACGTTATGGAAAAGTTTGACCTGTCTGTGACTCAGAGGATCTACAACTTGGCCTACACGCTGCAAGTGAACTTCAGGCAGTACTTTCCGCCGCTCGCAACCACGGTGAACCTTGGTATGTTCTCTCTCGCAAACCTGCAGTCCACCGTCGTGCGCCAGTCCGTGTACCTGACGACGGCGGTGCTGACCGGGCAGGCGCCCTATTTCCAGTGTATGCTTGACCTCGCAAACGTCACGCGCGTGACTGTTGACAACTTTATCGACACGCTCCCGGACGTTGTCGAGTTTTTCATCAACATACCTTTCGCGCAGAGCCTGAGCAACGCGCACTTCAACTGCCAGCTCTCAAATGTTCACAACTTCATCCTCGCCGGCTCGCTCAAGTCCTTTTATTTTGCTGGCAAGATGTGCAACGCGCACTACGCGGACGGCTCGCTCGTGTCGTGCGACTTTGCCCACGCCCAGGACTGCCCGGATTATGCTTTGCCATATGCGGACATCAACCCCAACATTCTTTGCGCGGTGGATACGACGCTCGTGTCGGCGCTCAAGACGCACGTGCAGACGAGGCGCATCCTGCTCCAGTACGCGGAGAAGCAGATTGTGCAGGCTTTGGCATGCATCATCAGCCCAGGCGACACGCAGAGGTGCAACTCTGGCTCCTTCGTGTCGATCCACGCGCAGCTGGCGTCTGCGTCTGTGATGGGCTGCTACACGTACGAGATGACAATCAAGATTGCAAACGTGGTGGCTGCTATGCTGTCGCCTGCCTACGACGTCCTTTACAAGATGGTCGTCAGCGAGGGCGGCCCTGCGTACAACAACCTCGTCATGAGCAAGTCCGACTTGCACTCGTTCGCGCTTGGTCGGCACAGCACAGGCGGCACCTCTGGAGTGCGACATGACGTGGTAAGCGTGAAAACACACATTTCGGGGGCCTATGAACAGATCTGCAGCAGCCTGTACTCCACGTTCGCCTGCCTGGCCAACATCAACTGTTTTTGGGACGGCGTGGCGTGCCACATGGACACGGGCGCGCACCTTGAGTTTCAGCAGTTCCCTCTGGAAGCCGCGACGTCGACTTTCTTCGTGGCTGTTTTCGCGCCCATTTTCTGGCAACAATATCTGCTCTTCTTGCAGGCGTCGCGACTTGGCACCGTCCTTGACACAAGCCAGGGAGGATTTGTGCCTCTGGTGCAAAATCTGTTTTTGCTCTTCACACAGGACCCGTATTTCATTGTTTTGGACAGTATACGGCTCAGCACGCTCGCCGTGCGCGACATGGTGTACGGGTTCATAGAGCTCATCAGGACGTTTCTCTACGTCGTCAACAAGTGCACGTCCGTGTGCACCGCTCAGAGTGTCCTTGATTTCAAGGAGTTTATGAAAGTGCTCACTGAGATTGTGCAGTTCCTCGAGGAGATTGTCAAGTTCCTTGTCGGGACAGCGTTCAAAATGGTTGTTGACATTGGTTTCATTTTCAATGACGTGCTCAGCATGTTCACCGGTGGCAACCCCGACGAGAAGTTTAAGGATATTCTCAAACGCTTTCTGAACATCATCGATAATTTCGTGAGTCAGTTGGGTACATTTTTCATGAACATTCCTGGAGCCAAAGATATTTGCGGGACAATCAATATCGTCATTGGAGACGTGCTCAACCCGCTCATCACCGTTATAAACACCATTTTTCACCATAACGTCGACATCGGGGTTGCTTCCTTCCAACTCGGAACCTTCTTCGGGGGTATTCCTCGGATTCCCGACGTGCCACGTTTAAAATGCAATTTTGCTGACGTCATCAAATTACGGCCTGAAGCTACAGTGTGCTCATTGAACGCTGACTGCGTCAGAAGTAACGCCCAGTGTGTCATTTTCAGGCCTGAGATGTGCCTGGACCCCACCTACAAATCGTCGCCTGAATACGACGAATGGGACTACGCTTGCCCGTGCTCTGCACTGTCTACCGGAAACTTTTTCTGTAACTACGCGTCGGGTTTCTGCGAGGAGGGTCTGTCGCCCTTCGCCGACCCGCTCGCCGACTGCCCGCCAGCAAACGCGCTGAGAAACCCGTTGAACAACAAATCGGCGTTTGTGGATTCGACAGACTATTTCAACTCGATGTGTTTTGTGGTGCCGGCCTACGAATGCAAAGATTGGCCGGGCGCGTCGCCCAAGACGATCTACGACTGCATGCAGAGCAGGTTCCTCAACCAGACGTACCCCAACGTCCAGGGTCCCTACCTGTGCCGTGATTTTTGCAGCCCGTCGTCGCTCAACAACGACAATCTGCTGTTGAAAGACCCAACAGTGGGGTGTTTCTGCGCCCTGGGCATGTCGATCGGCTCCAACATCGAGCCCCTGGACATTGCCAAGGACTTTTTGATGGACAATCTTGCTTTGTTCGACTTGCCCGTTGCCTCGCCGCCGCGTCCTCCGAGGCCTCCGAAACCACCCCGCCCGCCGCCTCCGCCGAATCAGGACTATCTCGTGGCGACTCCAATCTCTGGATGGGTTCCCATGGCGGAAGACGGCGCGTGTGGTTCTTTTTTCGACAAGTTTGATCTTATGGTCGGTGGCCAGGGGTTTTACAGCCTTCTTACCCCAGCTTTGGTGGTGTTACAGCCAACACTTGCCCTGCTGAATGTGAACAATTTTCAATCTCTCATTTTCAACGATTTCCTCTCCTATTTGGACGGATTAGTTCCAACAACTTTCACGACGTCGTCTTCCGATCGTTTGTTTACCGCGTATATGAAGGATCTCACATCAGCAACCGGCGTATCACAATCTCTTAAAAAGATATTACAATTTATTGAATCTATCAACTCAAATGGTTTCATCAATGATGCTACCTTTCCAAATCAATGTTCTCAAACATTCGATTTTAGTGCTTACAGAAACGTATATGAGGATTTCAACAGCAACATCGTGAATGCGTCTCTAACGTCTTCAGTTCGGTGCGTGGATCTCGTATACATGATCAATCTGGCAAATAAAGAATCCTACGGGAGCGATTTTGTAAACCTGCTTCCCCATTCTAGAACGTCACTCGGTGTGACGACCTTGAATTATAACGCCTCAACGCCTGGGCAATGTGTTGATCGAGTGAAATTAATAATGTTGAACAACGGAAAACCGCTTGAAACTCAAAACGATTTTCAATACACTCTAACATATTCAAAGCTCTACGGCTGTCAATTGTGTGCTCGTAACGCGGTCTTTAAGCCGAAGCGGGGGTATGTCACTTACGTTCGACAAGAACAGATTAAGCAAAACGTCAATACGTGCTCAGGACTCGCGACTTGTTCAAATGCGAGCATCGTGCCGCCTGCAGGCTACGAGCTCACCGGAATCAACGTGTACTGCGATCCCTCGACGAATGCAGCTTGGAAGTTTGGTGTGACTCAGACGACGTGCGCCCCTTTCGCGAACAATGGAAGATTTTCGTGGAACTGGAATGACAACAAGTGCATCGTGTGCCCTACGTCGGGAGTGACGAGCCGGACCTTCAAGCCACAATGGGTGACGTACTCGCCGATCACGCCGTCACCACCGTTTCCGTCGCCGCCACCCCTCCCGCCCCCGCCTGGTCCTCCAAACCCGCCTTTTCCTCCGAGTCCGCCACGGCCACCCAGTCCTCCTCGACAAACTATTTCTGGTTTTCCCCCAAGTCCACCGCCCACGTCGCCGCCCACGCCGCCCACGCCGCCCACGCCGCCCGCGTCGATGCCTCCGCCTCCGTTTCCACCCTTCCCGCCGCTTTCGCCGCCCTCGCCTTCGAGGTCTCCGAAACCACCGTCGCCGTCACCGTATCCCAAGCCGCCGCCAGTCCCACCGACACCTCCGCCCCACCTCAGCCGTCCACCCAAACCGCCCAAACCACCAAACCCACCGCCCTTGCCTCCAAGTCCGTCACCGCCGCCACCGCCACGTCCAAAAACTTCAGCGCGTCGGCTGCTCGCGACGGGCTGCTCGAGCGACACCGCGTGCTCGTCGTGGGACGCCGCGTGCACGCACGAGGGTTCGGCACTCTTGTGCGCTTCCTGTCCAGAGCAAAATTTCTGGACGCAGAGGAACGCGGCAGTCTGTGTGCGCGGTGCGTGCGCTTGTCTTGTGCCCGAGGACCCGGATGCGTCAACCATGACGTGGAAAGGCTCGAGCAGGTGCGCCGTCATCGGACGGGCGTATAGCAACGCTTCCGTGTTGAGCGAACTCGAGCGTGTCGAGGTTCGCGATTGCGCGCGGCGGTACGCATCGTTCCCTGCGGCGCCTCGGTTCGCCTACGACTACGCCGAGGCGCTGCGCGTGGGGACGCACTACGGGCTCGGTGCTCTGGTGGGCTTTGTGGCTGCAAACCAGAGCGACGACAACTTGCAGCGCGTGTTCGCTGAGCTCAAGGTCGACCCTGTTCCCGCGTTCCAGGCGGCGCACAAGGTACGGTCTTTCGCGCGAATCGCGCGGGCCGTGCACCCTGATGTCGCAGGGCACGTGGAGTCGCTCATGTCCAGAAGCAAAAAGCTTCCCAACGCGCAGCAGCTTCGGGGTTCCTTCGCGTTTTTGAGGACTGCTGCGTCAAATGTTGTCAGCCACATCCTGGCCAGCAAGCCAGCAGTCAAGGCTGAACTTACGGCGCTGGTAGAAAAGGTGGAGGTCCGAATGGAGGTTGCCCAGGCGCAGCGCCGGCGCCTTCTTGTTGCCCGATTCAACGTCCAGTGCCCGCTGCTGACAAACTTTGTCACTGACCTCGCGTCCGCATCCACGAATCTCAAAAACCACATGAACTACAACGTCCCGCGCCAAGTGTGTCGCTTCATCAACAGCAACTGGACGGTGTGCCCCCCGCCGTCGTGGCAGGTTGGACGCCTCGCGCCGAAGGCGCCGGTGAAAAACAGCTCCTTCCCCACCCTTAAGGTGACGCCCCGGAAAACGAGCTCCGACGGATTGTTTCGTCTTGTCAAGGCTGTCACTGGGTACGACTTTGAAGCCGCGCTGCAGCGCTTGGTGAGCAACGTAGCGCGTCGCTTGCCTTCGCGCCCTGGGTTTGGCACGGCGGCAAGCAAGGCGACCGACAAGCTCAAGTGCGGATACGACACGACGCTGCAGTGCCTCGAGAAACCCGGGACGTTGCATAATCAAGTGATGCGTTACATCCTCGAGGCGGTGGTGGTCTCCACGACACTGAAGGTGCTCTCGCTGGGCAGCCTGAACATGTTTGTGATGCCCCTGTTTTTCCTGCTCTCGTATCCGGTCATCATGAACCGCGCCTACGGCCTGCAGTACGGCTGTTCAATCACGCCCTCGCCCGTCGTCCCGGTGTGTCTGACGAGCGAGGTGCAAGACCTCTTGCACTCCCTTACGCCAAGGGTCCTGCCGTGGCCGTCGCCGCTGGTGAACAGCTCTGCGCGCGTCATAAATGTTGTGTCTGCCAACAGCTTTACGTCGTACAACACCAGCGCGCTGAGGCCGTCTGACGTGTTCGACTGCACCACACTCGGTTTCGGCGACGGCATTCGAGAGCTGGTGTATTTAGCGAACCGCTACGCGCCGGGTTGGCAGGACGTGTTCCCCACGGTGACGCGGTCAAGAATCTTTGGTCACTCCATACAAGAAGCCGTCGACTCGTTCCACGTGAGCTCCAAGCACTCGCACATCAACGACCAGTGCGCCAGCCTTTTTTCGTTCACGGCGATACCCGTCATCCTCCTCGTCGCGCTGGCGGCTGTCTTCGCGGCCGCTGCGTGTCACATCACTTTGATTCTGTTCGCCTACACGCTCGCGGCGACAAAGAACATGTATTTGGCAGTCATCGCAGCCTACATAACAATTAACAATGAAGACCCTGCGTAAACACGTCGAGTTCCGTGGCGAGGACGCGCCCGCGCCTGCGCCGCTGCGCGTGTTGCTGCCAAGGCCGAGGCGCAAGCGGGAAGTCGCCGAGGCTCACGTGTGGCGTCAGCTCCTGTGTGTCGTTTTGAGCGCGAGTGTCACCATGGCGATCACGCTGGCTGTGGTGTCTCGGCTTCATGGCGCCGAGCCAGTGAACGCTATGCGGCAGTGGCGCTTGATGAACCGCCTGACCTTTCACGACGCGCTCTGCCACGCCCGCCAGCATACTGACGCCGCCGGCGAAGTCGCGCCGGGCGCGCCGCCAGGGACGCTGCATGTCGTGCACTCCGCGCACGACTGCTGCAGGCGGTGCCGTGGGCACGTTGGGTGTGACACGTGGGTCTTCAACGACGCGAGCCGCGAGTGCTGGCTGAAGAAGCAGGGCAACGCGTTCCCCGAGAACCCGGTCATCTACGCAGACCCGACGGGTTTGTCGCACTGGACGTCTGGTGCCATCTACAGCGTGCCGTCATCAAAGAAGGCGCCTGGATGCATCCACACCGTGTCGAGCGGGGACGGCGACGCCACGCGTCTGTACGCGAGTTTCAAGCGTCTTGGCGAAGACGACGGCACATTCACACAGCTGTCCAACACCTCGAACGCCGGTGTGCCGACGTACGTGTCTCGGAATGGTTCGTTTGAAGACGTGCTTCTCGAGTTTCTGGAGTCGCCACGGTCGGTCGCGTGCGGCCACGTGCTTGTGGTCGATACGCGGACGATATTTGCAAAACGAGTCGCCAAAGATTGGCTGTTTGCCGACCTGTTCATCGGGTACAAGTACGAGTTTGTGACGCCAGACTGGCCCGCGCAGAGAAACGTCACGCAGCGGTATGTGATGCACCCCCACATGGTGCCGCACACCGGCCTGTTTCCCTCGCTCTGTAGCGTGGGTGTGCTGAAGACCGTGCTTCTCGCCCACCGTCGCATCCGTACTCTTTTGGAAGAGGATCTCGAGGCTCGGCAAGCGTTCGGTGCGGCGCTGGACCTGTACGCCTTTTCTCTCGCGCTCGCTGCCACGAAAACCTCCGTGTTTACGCCCCTTGCGCCTTTCAACCCCATCGGCGTGCGCTTGGGCGCGGCGGACGCGCTCGGCGACGCGGCGCTGATTCACTACGGTGAGCCGGTTTCCGTCTACGACGACCAGCTGCCCGCGTGGCGACTAGGCGAGGGGGCGCCGCTCCAACGGTACAGAAAGGGGCTGCGGTTCGCGGACAACTCTTCGGTGTCCAAGGGGGCGCACGAGCTCTTAGAGACTTTTCTGTTTGTTTATAACCAATCTGCATGATATTTAACGATGGTCTCATACGGCGCCCAAGCCGCGGTCGTGACAGTCGTCACCGTTGTCGTTTTTTTGCTGGAGCTGAGAGTCATCAATGGTATCAAAACCAGGTTGATACGAGAATCGAACGACAAGACACCTCGCAGCACCCAGTTTGCGATTGTTCACGCGCTCCCGTTTGGTTGCCTAGCGTGGACGATTTTCGTCGCTTTATTCGCGGGCGTGGCGGTGAGGGTAGGCGGTGGCAACACGCGGGGACCGTCCTCGAGCGCCACCCTGGGTACAAGCGCATGGTTCAATGTCGGGTGGTCCGGTTCGACCACCTCGTTTTTCGGTGTTTCCATCAACACATGGTACGCCTACCTGCTGGTCATAAACTACCAAATCACGCGCTGTATCCTGGGCAGCTTGCTGTCCAACATTTTTAAGCCGTACATCATCACGCTGCAGAGCAACCTGCTGCAGAGCAGCAAGCTGGACATGGATATCCGGTGGCTTCTCCTCGCTCAGGCTTGCGTGACGGTGTTTTCATCTTTCTCATACCTCACCGACATATTCCTGTACCTCAGCCAGGTTGAGGTTGCGATTGTGTCCCTTGCCGTCACGCTGCTTATCGACTGGCAGAGTACCACTGCCTTGCTGATCGGCGCGCGCGGCAAGAGAGCCGGGGAGGTGTTTTACCCTCCGGAGACGGAGACTTTGTTTGCACGAAAAAAGCTCGACGGCATCTCAATTTGAGAACGCAATCATCTCTCGGTGATGCTCGAACATCGTCCGGATTGCCTCCGTCGTCAACTTCTCCTGACGCTGAATGGAGCAGAGGTACAGCTCGTTCTTGTAACAAAAAATACACCCCACCTCGGGGACCACCACCGCCTGGTACCGCTCTATGACCTCCACGAGTTCTCTGTAATCAAATACGAAACTGTGAGGAGTTGCGACGGTCACCGGCTCGAGCGTGACGTCGATGATCTCCCGCACGATGGCGTTCGACCGTAGCTGTTCCAGGGTGTGAGAAGCCGACCGGCTGGGCCCCACGCGCAGCATACGGTATATGTTTGCGATCTCGGTGTGTATGAACATTTGCTCCTTCTTCTTCATGGGTCTCTTGTATTTCATAAAGAAGAGGGCCGCCGCAATGTCACCTGCGAGCTTCATAATATATGGTGTCCCAACACAATATATAATGCATGCGGCGGGACTTGTCGTTCTCCCTCAAGAAGCTGTGCGCCGCGTCTCAGGGCTGGCGCTGCGCCCACTGTGACGCGCTCCTGCCGGCAGAGTTTCAGGTGGACCACGTCACACCGCTCGCGGATGGTGGCTCGAACGAGCAGGATAACCTCCAGGCGCTGTGTCCGGGTTGCCATGCGTCCAAGACGTACACGGAAAACATGAACCGCGCAAAGAGTCGTCGCGTAACGGCTTCCGAGTTTGACGCCTTGTTTGTGAAAAAAACGAGTGGGTGTCTGCCGTGGTGCATAGTGCAGGCCGAGGCCAAGAAGCAGCTGGGAAAGACGGTGTTTGAAGATGTGGCCCCTGTTCAGCGCGTGACCTTCTCCCCCATCTTCTGGGATGCTACGTGCAGAGCCTACGGCATCCGGTTCCAAAATGGCAAGGGCGTGGCGGGCGTGGCGCTTTCCAAGCGTTCTACCGAAGGTTTTCTATGAGGCGAGCGACAGCTTCGTCGTCGTCGCCGCGGCGGTCCACCTCCGCACCGATGCGCCTGGTATCCTCGCTCGAGTTTCTCGCGTGGCGTGTGACGCACGCGTGCATGCGTGCTGCCCAGGCGACACAGACGACGCGCATGGGGAGCCGCCGCTGTCGCGCGCGCGAGGACAGGTTGGGAAGCTGTCGGATGTTCGCGCTGCAGTGCAAAAACTCGTTTTGTTTGCAGTCGCTGCAAGGATAGCGTCTGAGGATGATACCAGCGCCCTGCACAAAGTCGCTCAGGCCGTCGTCCGCGACGGTGTCAGCCATGGCGTGCAAGAGGGTCCAGGTTGAGCGGCCGAGGGTGTCTCTGTCGACACTCATCGCGATGAATCATGAAAAATCAACATATAAATAACACGACGGTCGTCAACACAGATGAGCAATCCTAAGCGCAACGAGGACCAGCCTGGGGTGTCCCCCGAAGTGTGGATGTCGGCCAATTTCGACACGACGTGGGACACCTCCGAAAGCCGCGTCATACGAGTGGCATTTCGCACCATAGGCAGCAAGAAGGTGGACTTCTGGAAGAACAGGTGGGCCGCCAGCTTGACCAGCCGGCGAGGTGACGTGTTTCCGTTTGGGCGAATGTGCCACGCTGAGCTCATTTTGCCCACCTCCCCTGGCAAGTATGTGAAGTGCTCTGTCATCAAAAAATACTGGGCTGGCAAGGACGAGGCTGGACGCGACATCTTCAAGCCTGGTAGCGTGCACTGCGTGGAGACCAAGCCCGCCGAGTGGCGCTCAAAATACGTCTTTCTCACCATGGACGCGCCGCGAAGCGAGATTGCGAGGTGTGTTCGATTCTGCATTCGCAACAACGGGATGCCGTTCAACAAGGCGGGCTATTTTGCAAACTTGGTTGTCCCGGGCGGCCTCGGCGTGCGGCGCTTCTATCCCGAACTTATGAACACGCGCAGGGCCTATTTCTGTACGGAGTTCATCTGCACCGCTCTGCAGGCGATGGTGTACGAGGACATTCAGACGGGCCGCAGCTACCTCCCCCGCCACTGGCGTAATGTGGTGCGGTCGTTGAACCCGGCGACCTCAAATCCCAACATGCTTTACGCCAAGCTGAAGGAGTCGATCGGTGTGTACGACGATACCGCCTTGGGGCGCTCTCTGGGATTATAAGGTCGCCAAGACTGCTGGCCTTATGCTGCGAGAGTCCTTGCTCGAGGCGGCTGGGTGGGACGCCGCATTTGTCGAGGAATCGCTGGTGAGTGCCATGTGTGCTACTGCCCTGCTCCCCGGCGGATTCGCGGCACTGCAGCGGGAGCCGCTTCACCTGAGCAGGTTTGCGGCGGCACGTGTCTGTCACGCCACTCGTCACGCGTGCTCCACCCGCTTGGCGCGTGAATGTCTGCAGCAGGCTGCAGCGGACTGCCGGGTGGTGCCTCCGGAGTTGGACCGTTTGCGGCGGATTGCTCGTCGCGCAGGTGTGAACGTCTCGGATGCCGCGTTTGCGCTGGCTTTGCTGTGGATGAGCGACGCTCGAGAGGCTTTTGAAGTCCCCCCTCACAAGTATTTATTGCATGCTCTGAACCAGGAGGTGCGCAATGTGCGACACAACGCCATGTGACCTCAATCCGAAGCTTCGCCTTTGCCTACTCGGCGCACCTGGATTCGTATGCAGCCGCGGCGCGAGGTGTCCGATGTCTCACAGCATCGCGGAGTGCATATCGCACGGGTTGTTTGACCTCTCCAAAGGAAAACAACAAATCAGGAAGTAAAGTATTTAATAAAGCAAGTGCCCCCCGTAAAAGTCTAGTCGCTATGCGTGTCACCGTTCTTGACATTCGTCCGTCCGGAGCAGCCTTCAGCAAAGGGTTTTTGGAAGTGTACACCACGCATCCGGTGTCGCCTTGGGTCGTCCACATCAACTTTGACAGTTCGACGCGGTTTCCATTTAATGTGGACGTACCGACGCAGCTTCCCTTTGATTGCCTCATGGTCAATGTCTACGTATACTACACGTCGCGGTTAGGCCGGTCCGTGCCAAACCACCTCGGGTGTGCGTTCATTTCAAGTAGTCCTGGTACCGTCGTCGCGCGGTTTCGGAGCGAGGATGGGCATGGCGACGCTCCTTTCGGCACTGTCAAGCTGGGCTTCACGCACAGCGGCCGGTGCTTGCTGGACGAGACCGCATTCTCGGAGACGTGCAAAGCGATCAAGCACCGTTCTAAGCAGTGGTACCACGCCAACGAACCGATTGAAGACGACCTCGCAGAAATTCACGTCCCCGCTTACCCGTGTGCTTTCCCCTTTTTGGCGGGGTTTTTCTTTGCCGTGCAGCACCCCGTGGACGCTGAGCAAGAGGTTCTTTTCTCGCGCGCGCTGACGGCCGCGGCGCGGCGTCGCGGTTGGGTTCTGCTGGATGCCATGCGCAAGAAGGACACTGCGTGTATTCTTACCGCAGAGAGCCTGGGTCTGATTGTCAACTGCAACGTGTACAACGAGGACTGTCGCCTGGACCCGGCGGGCGGCGCGGTGGTGCCGAACGAGATGTTTTTGACTGATGCGCGCACTCTTGGAAACGGTGACTGCGAGGACGAGGCGCGTGAGATGTGCACCCTCGCGTTTTCCCTTCGCGCTGGCTCATTTGCCTCGGAGGCGGTGCGCATGGCCCAGCAGGCGCTTTCCTACTACGTGGTCAGTCAGGCGTTCGGCACGGTGCCTGCCGACGGGGAGTCGACCAACCAGCAGTATGTGGTGAGCGGCGGTCGCTACATGGCTCATTCATTCGTTCTGTTTCTTCCGGTGAAAGACGTCGTTCGCATGCTGGAGGCTGGCGGCGGAGACGCGACGTTTACAGGCTTCCAGCCCGGCGAAGCGCCTGCTGGGCTCTTGGTGCAGGACGGCATCGCCTTGTTTGACGCCCACCCCACGCTCTTTCCTCGCGCCACAGTGCGTGGCGTGGGCCTGACCGCGAGCGACGTTCGAGTTAAAAAGTACCAGTCGATGCGTCGGCCATTCTACCACTCACTCACGAGCGTCATGCTCACTGAAGACCTGGTGTGCTCGCGAAAGCACAAGACGCCCGTGCGCGAGCTGGCATATCTCACCGGCGACGAATACGGCGCCACGCTCAAAGATATCATCGCTGGCAACACACGCGTAAAGCTGATACCGACTTGTGTGTTGACATCGGTTGAGAACGAGCTGGCGGTGCAAGCGGCGCGTTATTTCCACCCCATTGTGCCGTATGACACGAAGCTGTCGCAAAATCCGACGGACGTTGGGATGCTGGCCACGATTCTTGGGGCGTCACCCGCGCGAGCTCCTCCGGCGGACGCGTACACCTTCTTTTTGTCTATGCAAGACGTGCTCGACGCAACCTACGTGCGCGACCTGGCCCGGAAGATACCGAGCACGTTTGTACGCGAGTATGTTGTTGACTCCATAGCAGTTTCGTGCGCCATGGTGCAGATCTTTCTGTACAGTCGAGCCTAGACCGGCTGCATATAAATTCTTCTTACGCGCTCGTTTAAACACCCTCCATGGATACCTTACATGCCGTGTTTGAGCTGGCGCTCCAGGCGGCCAGCGACGAAGAGCTGGTCGCCGAATGGGGCGTTTGTGATGTGAAAAAGTGGTCTGTCGACAACACGATACGTTCGCTGTTTGACGCCGTGCCTGTCAGTAGCTGCCGTTTTCAAGACTTTCTGCACCTTGTGCGAAAAGACGTTCGCTTCGACATTTCGTGGAGGGCGGTCGCATCGACCGAAACTTGCGTGGTGGTGGCTGGCGCGTCTGTCTCGCACGAAGTGAGCCTGGCAAGACTCACAGACGAAGGGCTCGGCGAGTCCGTGTCATTTTGTGTGAGCGACCGGGCGTTGCTTCCGGTGATTTGTCTCGCGTATCTGCCGTCTTTTCGGCACGCCACGTCAGACGTGTATGGTCATTACAAAAAACAAGAGGATGTCGTCAGCAATTTCAATGCGGCTGTCCGTGTCATCACAAAGTTCTTTAATATAAATTCTTTTTCGCACAAGGCTTGAGCTCATGACGTGCGGCCTTCTCACAATAAAGATAAACAACTGCGACTATTATGTGATCAAAATGGGTACGCCTTTGTTCAGCAAGGCGTCGACTGTGTCGCTTTTAAAGTCGGTGGGGTTCACGCTTCACGATCTTACCGTGGTATGGCAGGTAACCGGCACGCGCGGTTGCGTCCAGTACGTCATCTGGTGTATGTTGGCCTCAAAACAGAAATTGATCAGCACAACTCACTTTGAAGAACTTCAAAAGATGACGCCCGCCACGCTGGTTGAGGGCGCCGACACATTTGAACTGCCGTGCGGTGGTGAAGTGAATATTCCGCGTCGCCCGACGCTCAACTTTCGCGTTTCCAAGAGCACGCAGGCATATCTTTCACCGTTGCAGCATGGAAGGTTTGTGTTGACTGACGGAGCGTTGAAATACCCGGACGTTGTCGCCCAGTGTGATTTCAAATCTGAGCGTTTGAAGTTCGAGGAAGCAGAGGGCGCGGAACGCCCAGCCGCCAGGTCTCGGTCGCTCCTGACATTTGCCGAGATGCTGTCGTGCTTGTCGGAACAACCCAGTGTTGACCAGCTTCGTCGTTGGGCGTCGTCCGCGCTGGCGCAGCACGAGCAGTAGTGGACGAGCCGTGTATTTATGTTTTTCACGGCCAGCGGTACAGGGGGGTCTCACTTTAAGAAGGCAGGACTTTAGGAGAGTGTCTAAACTTC
>JBBARR010000039.1:0-22769 GCA_040399645.1 Caulobacteraceae bacterium
CACACCTTACGCACGCCTGCGGCCGGTGTAAGCTATTGTTATTCAACGATAATAAAAGTGCGGAGGGGGAGAGGTACTATTGCCTCTACCTATTGATTTTTTCAATTATTTTAAATAAATCACATATTTAAAGAGAGGTATATCTACCTCTCCCTTGTTAGGGGATCGTTTCAAAATGCCATCAGCAATGCCGCGGATACAGTGCCACATTATGCCTGTCACAAAGGCTCGCCTTCATCAGATGTCTGCGGATCAAGGCATGACCTATGGTCAGATCATCGACGAGGCGATCGCCCAGTACAATGTTGATCGCAAGTCATGGGTCGCTCATCAGGCCGGCTATCAAACCGTCTTGGGCTCAGCTGTGATGCTGGCCTTGGCCCGCAAGTCCTTGACCACGGAAGAACTCAGAGACGCGCGTAAGACCGCTGAGCAGGCCGCTGTTCTTCTGTTCGGCCGCTTAGGCAAACGCCCCTTCGATGTCGATGTGAGCCCCCCGACAGACGAGCGGCTTTTGGCCCTTTTCGAGGCCCTATCTTAGGCCTTTAAAACCCCATAACGTGGAATATCCGTCGCCATTATAGGCTCAACAGGGCCTTGATCTTGGCTTGCGTCTCGACAAGTACCGTTAGCTAAACCCTTCCCTTGAAGGTCGCCTGTCGGACCCGCCAATCAAGGCTCTTGATTTGATCCAACAGAACGGCGCACGGAGGGGTCGGAGTAACAATGACCTCGAACGGATAGCCCTTGATCTTAGAGGTCATCGGGCAGCAGATCATCATGCCCCTAATCCTATTGTACTTAGCCGGCGACAGGACCAAAGCGGGCCGATGCCCGGCCTGCTCATGGCCGGCTTGAGAATCGAATTGGAGCCAAACAATGTCGCCGGCTTCGGGGACGTAGTCGCTCACCATGCTTCGTGGCCAACCTCAGGCCCAAAGTCGATCGTCTCAGGAAAGGTGGTCGGCACCATGGCCTGAAGCAACTGGTCGAGGTGATAGCTGGGGGCGGTGATTGGCTCGATAATGATCCGGCCGCTTCCTAACGCACATCGACCTCTTGGTCGATCCGCAGGGCCGCAGTGGCCATCACAGAGGCGGGTATGCGTACCGAGGCGCTATTACCCCATTTCTTAACTTGAGTTACCACAAGGGTCCCCATGTATCGACATTCGCAATAAATACGCCCTTTATCCATCGCCCTCAAGAAAACTTGGCCTTCTGGCCGCTGTGAAGGGCCGCCTATTAGTCACGATCAAGAATGGTGTCAGCGGCCCTAGCCAAGCCCATAGGCGGGCCTCAAGGATAGGGTCCAAATTCCTAATGATAACAGTTTGGAGTGACTGTAAGGCGATGACCCCAACTGTCCACTGCCCTTGTAGTGGAAAGGACTGGTGGAGGCGTGAGCCGATCTCAAGAGCGCCTCAGCTTTGGGCCACTTCCTGAGCGCCGAAAGGACGACCAGCCAACCCGGCCCTACGGACGCTTGATGGGCGTTTTCGGTGCCCCAGCCAGCCCGAGATAGACCAACAGGGCTTGGTTGAGCCGTGCCAAATCAGAATCGTCAATTCGACCAATGAGATGACCCAATTTCGATTTGGAAACGGTGGTGATCTTATCCACCATCAGGCTACAGGTCGCGCGTAGTCCATTTTCCGCGTTGGGGCTGACGACGAGGCGCAGCAATGGTGCATCAGTTTGGTCCGTGGTGAAGGCGCAGATGCTGATCGAGTCTGTGCCGTCGAAACGATAATCCTGAATGATGACAACAGGACGCGGCTTACCCGCATAATCCTTCCCGCCAGAAACGGTCCAGATCTCGCCCCGTTTCACTCATCCCCCCAGTCCGATAGGGCATCAATAAATGCCCGATCCTTGCCGGCGTGAAGACTTGCCGCAACGGCCAAGGATTGTTCATCTGCCTGCGCCTTAAAGGATGGCGTACGCACATCAGGCACCCAAATTTGAATTGAACGAAGACCTTGAGCGCGCAACCGTGCCCGATGGGCGCTGACCCTAAGCTTCGAAGACTTGGCGACGGATGTTGAGGTCATGACTGTCCCCGCTGAAGTTACATGTAACCAACGCACTGAAGTCAGAAAGGCCACAACTATTGTCAGTGTCGAGGTGGTGGAGCTGAGCGGAATCGAACCGCTGACCTCTTCATTGCGAACGAAGCGCTCTACCAACTGAGCTACAGCCCCCCTTGGGGAGCGGGCAGATAAGGGCGGCAGGCGCGGGCTGTCAAGTCGGTTGGAGAGGCGGTCCTCAGGCGGTCTTGGCCAATTTCTTGCCAGCATCCGGGGGTACAGATAGAAACAGGCTGCTCAGCGCCGCGTCGAGCGCCCAAGAACCTCAACAGGACCCTCTATGACCAGCTTTTTGCAATATATTGTCAGCTCCGTGATTGGCCTTCTGGTCATGGTCTTGGTCATCAATGCGGTGATGAGCTGGCTGATTGCCTTTGACGTCATCGACCTGCGCGATCGCCTGGTCTATTCGATCTCGCGCACCCTCGATGGCATCAGCAATCCAGTCTTGGCGCCTGTGCGTCGGATCATGCCCAATATGGGGGGGCTGGATATTAGTCCGGTCATCACCATCATCATCCTGCAGGCGGCCGGACAATATCTGGTACCGTGGCTGTTCTCGCCCCTCCGCGCCATCATTGGCTAGGGGCCAGGGGGCTTGGGGGACCAGAGGGCTTGACCGCCAAAATCGCCGTGCGCCTGACCCCTCGCGCGGGACGCGATGGCGTCGAGGGCTGGTCTGCAGACGAGACGGGTCGGCCATTTCTGAAGGTTCGGGTCAGTACCCCGCCGGTCGAGGGCAAGGCCAATGAGGCGCTGGAACGGCTCCTGGCCAAGGTGCTGAAGGTCGCCAAATCCAGCGTTCGGGTGGTCAGCGGCGCCACCGCCCGCCTCAAACAGGTTGAGATTACCGGGCTGGAACAGAAAGAGGCCTTAGCCCGGCTGGGCTTTACAGCCCCTTAGGTTCAAGGGGCCTATCTCATCGGGCCTTTTCTGTCCTAAGCTGCGTCAAAGAACGCGGATCGGGACGAAACGACCATGGTAAGCATGCGCAAGATAGCCTTATTGGCGGGCGGTGTGATTTTGACTCTCGGTGCCGTAGTGGCGGTGCGGACGGTGACCTTTAAGGCCCCCGCAGGGGCGGATTTTAGTCAAATCAAGCTGGCGTCCCCCCCGGCTATTGATCAGGGTGCCGCCGCGCAGCATCTGTCGCAAGCCGTTCAGATCCCGACCATCTCGCACCAAAACCCCGCCGACAATCAGCGCGAACAATGGACCCGGCTACATGATTGGCTGGCCAGCACCTATCCTGCCTCGCACGCGGACATGACACGCGAAATCGTGCTCAACAATAGCCTCGTCTATACATGGAAAGGCAGCGACCCCAGCCTTCCCCCCATCATCCTGATGGCCCACCAGGATGTGGTGCCGATCAGCGAGGGAACGGAGAAACAATGGCGTCACGCCCCCTTTGCCGGTGAGATTGCCGAGGGCGCGGTCTGGGGCCGGGGCTCGGTCGATGATAAGGGCTCCCTGGTCGGTCTGTTCGAAGCCACAGAGGCCCTGATCAAGGCGGGCTTCAAGCCCAAGCGCACCATCTATATCGTCTCGGGCGAGGATGAAGAGGCGGGCGGCGCGGGGGCCAAGGCGGCCAGCGACCTGCTCAAATCACGCAAGGTCATGGCCCTGTTCACCCTCGACGAGGGCAGCGTCATCCTGTCGGACCATCCGGTGACGGGCGGGCCTGCGACCCTGATCGGTGTGGCAGAAAAGGGCTATGCGACCTTGCGCATCGCCGCCGCAGGCCAAGGGGGGCACTCCTCGGCCCCACCCAAACAGACCGCCGTGGTCAGCCTTGCCCAAGCGGTGATCGCCATCAACAACAGCCCCTTCCCGATGAAGTTCGAGGGCCCGGGTGCTGAGATGATGCGCTATCTGGCCACCCATGGCAGCGCCGTGACCAAGATGGCCGTGGCCAATAGCTGGCTCTTTGGCCCCCTGCTGATCAAGCAGATGGGGGCTTCGGCAGCGGGCGCGGCCATGCTGCACACCACCATTGCCCCGACCATGCTGAAGGGCTCGCCAAAGGAAAATGTCCTGCCCCAAACGGCGACGGCCTGGATCAACTATCGCCTCGCCCCATCAACGGCTTCGAGTCAGGTGATGGCCAAGGCGGTGGAGGCGACCAAGGGTCTGCCCGTGACCTTGAGCTGGGAAAAGGCACCCCGCGAGCCATCGCCGGTTTCGTCGACCACCTCTGAGGGCTGGAAGCTGATCGCGGCAACGGCCAATGCGGCCAAGCCCGGCTCGCCGCCGGCCCCGTCGCTGGTCATTGCTGGAACCGACAGCCGCAGCATGACCCCCGTCTCCGCCGACGTCTATCGCTTCCAGCCGATCCTATTCGCCATGAACGACACCAAGATGATCCACGGCACCAATGAGCATATGACGCTGGAAAATCTGGCCCGCATGACGACCTACTATGCGCAGCTGATTGCCACGGCGGCAGGCTGACCCCTTGGAGGCCCCGCGCGGGCAGGTTATGGGCTAATCCTATGAGCAGAGACACAGCCCCCGCACCCAAGGCGCCACGCCAAGCGCCTTCGCCAAAAGCCGCCGCCTTTGGCGAGGGGTTCGTGTTGGACTGTTGGTACTTTGCCGCCCTTGGCCAAGACCTCAAGCCGGGTAAGCTGCAGCGTTATGAGATCCTCGGCGAGCCGGTGCTTTTGGGCCGCACCTTGGCCGGTCAGGCCTATGGCCTGCGTGACATCTGCCCGCACCGCGCCGCGCCGCTCTCTGCAGGCAAGCTGACCCGCGATGATGCCGGGCACGAGGCCGTTCAGTGCCCCTATCATGGCTGGCTATTTCGCACCGATGGGGTCTGTAGCAAGATCCCGTCTCTGGTCGAAGAGCAGGGCATGGATGTCGAACGCATTCGCGTCCGCCGCTTCCCGGTCAGCGAGAGCCAAGGCCTGGTCTTTATCTGGATGGCCTCTGATCCCCGCAGCGAGGCTGAGCCCGATCACGCGCGCCAGATCTTCCCCGGTGTTGTTGGCGGCAAACCTAAGCTGATCGACCAGATGGTGTTTGATGTCCATATTGACCATGCCGTCGTCGGCCTGATGGACCCCGCCCATGGCCCCTATGTCCATGCCCAGTGGTGGTGGCGTTCGGCCAAGAGCCAACATGCCAAGGCCAAGCTTTTTGCCCCCCGCGACGCGGGCTTTGCCATGGTCCGGCACGAGCCTTCTAAGAACAGCCGCGCCTATGCCATCCTTGGGGGCGAACCCCTGACCGAGATCACCTTCCGCCTGCCCGGCCTGCGGTGGGAGCATATTACGGTGGGCAAGCGACAGGTCCTGTCCCTGACCTGCCTGACCCCCATGTCCGAGACCAAGACCCGCATCACCCAGATCGTCTGGTCCGACCACCCGATCTTTGGCCTGATCGCACCCTTCTTCGCTGCCGGGGCGCGGGCCTTCCTGCGGCAGGACGGCGATATGGTGAACCTGCAAAATGAGGGTCTGAAATATGATCCCTCACTACTCTGGATCGACGATGCTGACCGGCAGGCCAAGTGGTACCAAGCCCTCAAGCGCGAATGGGCCGCCAGCCGCAAGGAGGCGCGCGCCTTCGTCAATCCGGTTGAAGAGACGGTGCTCAAATGGCGCAGCTAGATTGCGCGAAAGCGGGATCAAGAAGCCCTATGGCGCATCGTCTGAGTGCCCAGTAAAAGAGCCCCATGACCCAATCAGACGAACCGAAAAAGGGCTGGTTCCAGCGCCTTGCCGATGGGCTAACGCGCTCGACGCGGCAAATGACCGAGCAGGTGGTCGCGGCCATCGTCAAGCGCCCGCTCGATCAAGCCATGCTCGACGATCTCGAAGAGATGCTGATCGAGGCCGATCTGGGTCCCGCCGCCGCTGGCCGCGTGGCCGAGGCCTTTGGTAAGGCCCGCTTTGGCCGAGAAGCGTCTGAATCCGAGATCAAGATCGCGCTGGCCGAGGCCGTCGCTGCTGAGCTTTTACCGCGCCAAGGCCGGTTTGATCCCCTCTCAGGTCCCAAGCCCTATGTCGTGCTGTTTGTCGGCGTCAATGGCTCTGGCAAGACCACGACCTTGGGCAAGATTGCGGCCGACCTTACCAGTCGCGGGGCCAAGGTTCTGATTGCGGCAGGCGATACATTCCGCGCCGCCGCCGTCGAGCAGCTCAAGATCTGGGCTGACCGGTCCGGCGCAGATTTCATCTCCCGACCCACCGGTGCTGATGCGGCGGGCCTCGCCTTTGACGCCCTCGAACAGGCCCGCAGCGACGGCTATGACGTGCTGCTGATCGACACCGCCGGGCGCCTGCAAAACAAGTCCGGCCTGATGGATGAGCTCTTAAAAATTGTTAGGGTGCTGAAGAAGATCAATCCGGATGCCCCGCATGAGACCTTGCTGGTGCTCGATGCCACGGTGGGCCGCAACGCCCTGTCGCAAGAAAACATCTTCGGCAATACCGCAGGCGTCACCGGCATTGTCATGACCAAGCTGGATGGCACGGCAAGGGGCGGGGTTCTGGTCCCCGTGGCTCAGGCGTCGGATGCCCCCATTAAACTGATCGGCGTTGGCGAGGGGATCGAAGATCTTCAACCCTTTGACGCCGTCGCCTTTTCTCGCTCGCTGGTCGGGCTGGATGGAACGGAAAATCCATGAGCCAGCCTCTGTCAGATAAGACCAGAACCCTGATTCGCTCGGGCGTTGACTATGCCGGACCGCTAGCCTTCTTGGTCGGCTATCTCGTCACCCACGACATGCTCAGCGCCACCTGGGCTCTGGTCGGGGCCTCCGCCATTGCGCTGGCCGTTGGCTATGGGGTGGAGCGACGGATCGCGCCCATGCCTCTGTTCGCCGGACTAGCGGCGCTGATCTTTGGCGGCCTGACCCTCTATTTCCACGATGCGCGCTTTGTTAAGATTAAGCCGACCGCCATCAACACCATCCTTGGCCTGACCATGCTCGGCGGCTTGGCCCTGAAGCGTAATCCCCTCAAGGCCCTGATGGGCGAAGCGCTCAAGCTGTCCGACGCGGCATGGCGCACCTTAACCCTTCGCTACGGCCTGTTCTTTCTATGTGTCGCCGTCTTGAATGAAGCCGTCTGGCGCACCCAACCCGAATCGACCTGGGTCTGGTTTCGGATGCCGGGATTGCAGATCCTCTCGCTTGTCTTTTCCCTGACCCAACTGCCCTTGATGATGAAACATATTCAAGCCGGTCCTGAGGGCGACAAGCCTTAATCCAAAGACTGAGGACTTTTTGTCGACTGTCGTTAAACCGACGTAGACTGACATTATGGTGTGCCTAGTCCCCACTATCGGGGACACTGCTGGAGGCCCTCTATGTCGAAGTCCCGCCTAGACGACAGCCTGATTGATCTGAACCGTTCGCCAAGCCACCTGTTGCACCGGGTGCTGCAGATGGCCCTGGACCTCTTTGTCGAGGAGGCTGGTCCCGGCGCAGTGACCCAGCGCCAATTCGCCGTGCTGGCGGCGGTGGCTGCCGATGAAGGCCCAACCCAGTCCCGCCTTGTTAAGGCCACAGGCATTGATCGCTCTACGCTCGCCGATATGGTGGCGCGGATGATCGATAAGGGTCTCCTGACCCGCGAGCGTTCCGTCAAGGATGCGCGGGCCAACAGTGTCGGTCTAACCGATCTGGGCCGCCACACCCTCAGCGACATGGCCCCCAAGGTCGCCGCTGCCGACAGCTGCCTTCTGGCCCATCTGAGCGCGGGAAAGCGCGACAGTTTCATCAAACTCCTGCGCGAATTTGTGCGCTCCGGCGAAGAAACCGACGAGAGCCTGATCGAGGCTGCGGCCAAGCCGAAAAAGAAGTCGGCCAAAGCTCCAAAGGCCGAAAAGAAGAAAAAGAAGAAGAGAAAGGTCGCAACCGACCTTGCACTTTGAGCCAAAGGCGCGATTTTGAAATTGTGACCGGCCTTTATCGCCGGCTCGAACTGTTGGATGAGTCAGATGGTTTTACGTGTCCTTGCCGCTACGAGCCTCGTCGTTTTGGGCTTCATTGCCGTGGGCGGACTGATGACCGCAGCGGCGGGTACGCCAAGCTTGCGCGGCCAGAGGGTCGATATCGGCGACGGACGCTACATGCACCTGATCTGTGAAGGACCGGCAGCCGGAACCGGTCCTACGGTCCTGTTCGAGGCCGGGGCCTTTGGCTTTTCAGCCGACTGGGGCGCCGTTCAAGAGGGCTTGACCAAGGCAGGGCAGCGGTCCTGCGCCTATGACCGCGCAGGTCTTGGCCAGAGTGATCCGGGGCCAGGTCCCAGAGACGCCAACGCCATTGTAGGGGACCTCGAAAAGCTGCTGACCGTGGCCAACGAGCCGGGGCCCTATATCTATGTTGGGCACTCTATGGCCGGGGTCTATGCGCGCCTCTTTACAGCGCGCAATGCCGACAAGGTAGTCGGCGTGGTGTTGGTCGATGCCGCATCCCCTGAGGCGTCCTCCATGCCGCAGGTGTCACAGTTCGTCAAAGCCTTCGCCACCGCCTCGAGAATGGCCGCATGGGGGGCCTCGATGGGCCTGTTTAAGCCCCTGTCTGGCACCGGCCTAGGAGACAAGATTGGCCTGCCCACGGCCGCCTCGGCCGAAAAGCGCCACGCCTTCGCCTCAGCGGCCCATAACCGCGTTGCCGCGGACGAGGTCTCTCTATGGCAGCAAAGCGCCAAACAGGCCGCTGCCGCCGCCCAATATCCGGCGACCTTGCCGGTCATGGTGGTGACAGCCGGTCCAGCCGAAGGCGCGCGCAAACAGTGGAAGGACCTCCAGACCGGCCCGGCCCTCGCCTCAAAATATGGCGAAGCGGTCAATGTGCCTGAAGCCGGCCACAATAGTGTTCTAGGTCTGCAACATAACGGTGCCATCTTGCGAGCCATTGCGCAGGTGCGTGAGGTCATAGACACCAAGGGTTGATCTGATCCAGTTGATGGATCGGCCCCGGTCGCTTCAACGGCTATCGAAGGGTTGATCACCGATGACCACCGCCCTTAGTCTCACTGGCGTGACCAAACGCTATGGCGACTTTACCGCCGTCCAGTCTCTCAGTTTTGGTGTTGAGACCGGCCAGATCTGCGGCTTTCTCGGCCCCAATGGCGCGGGCAAGACCTCGACCATCCGCATGATCCTTGGCCTTGTTGAGCCGACTGAAGGTGCCATTTAGGTTCTCGGTACCAACGACGCCCGCAAGGTTCGCGAACGGATCGGCTTCCTACCCGAAGAGCGGGGCCTCTACAAACGCATGACCCCGGTCGACGCCATTGCCTTCTTTGCCGGCCTGAAGGGCATGGGCGACCGAGAGGCGCGGCGCAGGGCCAAAGAGATGCTGGAAGACCAGGGTCTAGGCGCAGCCATGAACCGCCCAATCAAGGCCCTGTCCAAAGGCATGTCGCAAAAGGTCCAGCTTCTTTCGGCCATCGCCCATGATCCCGAACTGGTCATTCTCGACGAGCCCTTCTCCGGCCTTGATCCGGTCAATCAGCAATCGCTAGAGGCCATCATTCGGGGCTTAGCCGCTAAAGGCTCGACCGTGCTGTTCTCGACCCACGTGATGCAACATGCCGAGCGGCTCTGTGATCGGGTGGTGCTGATGGCACAGGGCCGCAAGATGTTTGACGGCGATATGGCTGGGGCTCGTAGCCATGCTCCGCGCCTGTTGGTCCTTGAAGGCAATATCAGTCCCGAGGCCGTTCAGGCCCTGCCCGGCATCGAGCGCGTCGAGGTCTCCACCCTTGCCGACCAAGAAGGGGCCCATCAGGTCCAGCTTTCAGCGACCCTTAAGCCCGGCGCAAACGGGCAGGAGGCCTTGCGTGCCGCCCTCAGCCGAGGGCTCGACCTTCGGCGCTTTGAGTTGAAACAGCCCACCCTGCACGACGCCTTTATCGCCTTAACGGGGGATCAGATATGACACGCCTGCTCAAGATCGCCCTGCGTGAATATCTCAGCTATGTGCGTACCGTCGGCTTTTGGCTGTCTATGGCCAGATTGCCGGTGATCATGGGGATCGCGATCATGGCCCCAACCCTGATCGCGAGGTCGGCCCCGGCCCCGGCCCCCAATATGGCGATCATTGATCTGAGCGGCCGTAATCTGACACCCGTGATCATTAAGGAATTTGAGCGCCAACAGAGCGTTCGGGTCGCCAAAGCCATGGCCGCGTCAGCAACCGCGGCGGCCGGACCCAAGGCGGGAGAGGCCATTATGGCCAGCTTCAACGCCCAAGGGCTCAAGGCGGCTGAGGCCAGCTTTACGTCGCTCGCGCCCAAGGTTGCAGGAGCCCGGCCCCAGAGGTCCAGATCGTACCGGTACCAGACACGGTGGCTACCGCCTCAACGGCAGAGGCTGCAGGCAAGGCGCTTAAGCCCTATTTGGCCGATGAGACCAGTGGTGGAATGACCTACGGCGCCATCCTTACCGCCGACACCAAGGCCCTTTCGGTCGATTTTTGGAGCCGCAACCTCGGGCCCCAATCGCTAGACGAGAGCCTGAGAGACATTCTTCGCGATGAGGATCGGCGCATGCGTCTGACGCAGGCCGGTGTCTCCGACGCCCTCTTGAAGGATATTGATGGCGCAGAGCCAAGCCTGCGGCTGCGATCCCCCAAATCGGAAGGCGATCAGGTGTCCCTGCGCGATCGCTTGCCGACCGTGATCGGCTTCGCCATGGCCATGGGTCTATGGACAGTCATCCTCAGCGGGGCCGGGATCTTGCTCAACAGCGTGGTGGAGGACAAGTCCAGCCGCGTGCTCGAGGTGTTGCTCGCCTCAGCCTCAACCACCGAAATCATGGGCGGCAAGATCCTTGGCGTGGCAGCGGTCACCTTTTCGGTCCTTGGCATCTGGCTGACCCTTGGCACAGCCATGTTTCTGACCAGCGCGCCGGGGCTGTCTGAGGATCTGGTTGCGATCTTGGCGACCAAGGGTCTGGCCTACTATTTCGGCTTCTATCTGGTCGGCGGCTATCTGATGTATGCCTGCGTCTTTACCGCCATTGGGGCCTTTTGCGAGACGACACGCGAGGCCCAGACCCTTGTTGGGCCCATGATGTTGATCCTGTCCATTCCCATGATCTTCATGTCGCAATCCATCACCCACCCCGACATGCCGATCATTAAGATCCTGTGCTGGGTCCCGCCCTTCACACCCTTCATGATGATGGTGAGAGCGGCCTCTGGGCCCACCCTTTGGGAGCTGTTGGGCACCGGCCTTGGCATGACCGCCTTTGTTGCCGTCACCCTGTGGCTATCGGGCAAGGCCTTCCGCGCCGGGGCCCTCTCAACCAGCAAGCTCGACCCCAAGGCTCTGATTATGGGGATCATCAGGCGCAGGCTCAAACCGGTATAGTCAGGGTCAATGGCGACACGACAAAGGCCGCGCTGGTTTCCCCGCGCGGCCTCAATATCTGGGTCGATCTAGCAGCGGCCTCGCCTTACGGCAAAACCCCTAGAGCCTAGCGTACGGGCTTCTTCGGTGCTGCGATCAGGCCTTCACGCTGCATGCGCTTGCGGGCCATCTTGCGCGCGCGGCGCACAGCTTCAGCCTTTTGGCGAGCCCGCTTCTCAGAAGGCTTTTCGAAATGCACGTGCCGCTTCATTTCACGGAACGAACCTTCGCGCTGCATCTTCTTCTTGAGCGCCTTCAGCGCTTGGTCGACATTATTGTCGCGCACGAAAATCTGAACGATGACCAAGTCCTCCAAAGCGCGCTAGACTAAGCCTACCTTACGAAGGATTGCGCCTTCGGGCCGAGTGCTAGCGAATAAGAATCCATTGCCCGAGGGAAAATCCCTTCGTGCTTGGCCGCGCTGATACCAGAGGCTTGGAGGCCTGTCTACCGGCCAGTCCTCGCAGAGGAGAGATTCAGAACTGATTTGCGCAAAAAGCCAACGGTCCTCGTGATCTGCGGCAAAGGGGCCAATCGCAGCCGATGACGCGCAGGCTAAGGCGGACTATATAAGTCTCCATGTCTATGCCAACGCAACCCTCCCTGTCGACATCGCCTGCCGCACGATGGGACGAAACCACCGAGCAGGGGCTCTTAGATGAGGCCTTGGTTCTAGCCGAAGGTCGCAGCTGGACCCAAGGGCTGGTGTTGGCGGCGGCGGCCAAGCTGGGCCTGAGTGCAGCGGAAGCAGACCTTCTCTTGCCCCACGGCCCGGCCGATCTCGCCGCCCTGCTCTCACGCCGCCACGACGACCTGACTATGGTAGCCCTCGCCGGTACCGATCCGGCCAGCTTGAAGATGCGCCAGCGGATTTCACTCGGCATCCTGACCCGCCTCGACATTGCCGCCGCTGAGGGTCAGGCCCTGCACCACTGGGCAGGCTATCTGGCCCTACCGCACCATCTGTCACTAGCGCTTCGATTGGTCTGGGAAAGTGCTGATCGGATTTGGCGCTGGGCGGGCGATACGGCCACCGACGAGAACCACTATTCCAAGCGCGCTCTGGTGGCCGGCATCTTGGCCAGCGCCATGGCCGTGCGCCTGAGCAGCGGGGCCGAAGCTGCCAATACCCTGGTTGCGGCACGGATCGACAATGTGATGGCCTTTGAGAGCTGGAAGGCCAAGCTCAAGCCCTCGGACTTCGCCAAGGACCTCGCATCAGCCTTGGGCAAGATGCGCTACGGCTAGTCGTTGAGCGGGAACAGCCGATTGACGTGGCCCATCTTGCGACCCGGGCGCGGCGCGCCCTTACCATAGAGCCATAGACGTGCATCCTGCTCCAGCGACAGGGCCTTCCAGTCCAGCACCTCATCGCCCAGAAGATTGGTCATCTCGACCCGGGCCAAGGGCTCAACCTTGCCCAAGGGCCAGCCCGCGACCGCACGAATATGCTGCTCGAACTGATCGACCTCACAGCCATCAAGGGTCCAGTGACCGGTATTGTGAACCCGAGGCGCGATCTCGTTGACCAAGAGACGGCCATCGGCCAGCTCGAACATTTCAACGCCCATAATGCCGATATAGTCCAGACCGGTGAGAATCCGGGCCGCCAAGGTCATGGCCAGCTCTTGGGTCGCTGCCGAAATGCGTGCGGGGGCTGCCGTACGGCGAAGAACGCCATTCTCGTGATGGTTCTCACCGACCGGATAGGCCGCGACCTCGCCATCTGTGCCGCGCGCCGCGATCACCGAGAGTTCGCGCACAAAGTCGGCGGCGGCTTCAAGGATGCAGGGCCGTCCGCCCAACTGGGCAAAGGCGGCCTCGGCGTGGGCCGCATCATGGCTTTCGATCCAGACCTGACCCTTGCCGTCATAGCCATCACGGCGGGTCTTGAGCAGGCATGGGGCGCCCATCCGCGCCACAGCATCAATCGCCTCTTGAGCGGTCGAGACAGGAGAAAAGGCGACCGTTGGAACGCCGTGACCATTGAGGAAGGTCTTTTCATCCACCCGGTCCTGCGCCACAGCCAAGGCCAGCGGACCGGGCGCGACGATGCACCCCAAGGCTTGAAGCTGCGCAATGGCTGCGGCCGGAACATTTTCGAACTCATAGGTCACGACTGCGGCAAGGCTGGCCAATTCCGCCAAGGCGGCAGGATCGGTATAGTCGGCCACAATGTTACGCGCACTGACTTGGCCAGCGCAGGATTCCGCTTCAGGCGTCAAGATCACCGTCTTAAAGCCCAAACGCGCAGCCGCTAGAGACAACATTCGGCCAAGCTGGCCACCGCCGACAATGCCAATGGACGCGCCGGGCATGAGGGGCAGACGAGGGTCCGTCATTGGGCGCTATCTTCCACCGTCTCTGCAACACTCTCGGTTTGGGCCTGAACATAGGCCGCCAACCGCTGGGCCAGCGCCTCGTCGGCCAAGGCTAAGATCCGAACAGCCAAGAGGGCCGCATTCTTGGCCCCCGCCTCGCCGATGGCCAAGGTCGCCACGGGGATACCGCCGGGCATTTGAACAATCGACAAAAGCGAGTCCAGACCGCTTAGGGCCTTGGACTGAACCGGAACGCCTAGCACGGGAAGATCGGTCATTGAGGCGGTCATGCCCGGAAGGTGGGCAGCGCCGCCCGCACCGGCGATGATAACCTGAAAGCCTGCCGCCTTGGCCCCCCTAGCAAAGCTGACCATCCGCTCTGGTGTGCGATGGGCAGACACGACCTTGGCCTCATAGCCAACCCCAAGGGTGGTCAAGATGTTGGCCGCAGCCTTCATGGTCGGCCAGTCGGAACGACTGCCCATTATGATAGCGACCGGGACCCCGCTGGGGTTCATGGCAAATCCCTTTGTCTGGACGGGACTGAAACTGAACAACTCAGCCCACCGAAGGGGGCGAAGTATAGGCACGCGCCTTGCACCTGCAACCGAGAGGGTTAAGATTCATTCAAGTTGCGAGGTGATTCTCACTGGAATCGGGCAGCAAAGACGGGTGAACCCATGAAGCTATT
Organism: Caulobacteraceae bacterium; assembly: GCA_040399645.1. Classification (GTDB taxonomy): domain Bacteria; phylum Pseudomonadota; class Alphaproteobacteria; order Caulobacterales; family Caulobacteraceae; genus CAISGS01. The sequence continues at coordinate 14,479 of JBBARR010000039.1, forward strand.
GGGCGTTCGGGCCGATCCCCTCTCTGGGGTGAGACGACGGGCAGCACTACAGGTGGCGGCCGAAAATTCGGGACAGTCGGCAGCGACGAGCCGTTCTGGCGACACGGCAGCCTTTTTAGGCCTGACCCCTGCGGACATGACCCCACCGGTTAAGGCCGCGCTCGCTACCCTTTTGACCGAAATTGATGAACTGCGGCGTGAGGTTGGACTGCTCAAGGGCCGCCTGAATGAGGCTGAAGATCTGGCCGATAAGGATGGCTTGACGCCGGTCCTCAATCGCCGTGCCTTTGTCCGCGAACTGCAGCGGGTCATCACCTTTGCCCAACGGTTCGATACGCCCTCCAGCCTGGTCTATTTCGATCTCGATGGTTTTAAGGCGGTCAATGATCGCTTCGGTCATGCGGCTGGCGATGCGGCATTAAAGGCCGTGGCTGAAAGGCTGGCTGTGGCAGTACGCGATGGCGATGTGGTCGGGCGGCTCGGCGGTGATGAGTTTGGCGTCATCTTGACCCAAGCCGATCTCGGCACGGGCCTGGCCAAGGCCGCGAGCCTAGCTCAGACCATTGAGGCGGAGCCGGCCTCCTACGGCGACTGGCTGGCCCCACTGCATGTTTCCTATGGCGTGCGCGAGATCGAGGCGGGCCTAACGGCAGAACAGCATCTGGCCGAAGCAGACGCTGCGATGTATGCTCGCAAACGCAGTGCCTCGGCCAGCGCCGCTACCGGCTAACAAAAACCCGTCAAACCCTTACCCTCGTCATCCGGCCGCGCTGGAGACGACGGTCAGCACGTCCGGACCATTCGGTTTTCATATATGTAGACCGGGCAAGATTGAGCGTCTCTTCGCCGCCCCTTAATCCACGCTTCTGTCCGGGCTGACCGAGGATTTGCGCGGCAAATGAGGCGGCAGAGAGGTCACTCAAGGGATTGGCGACGGGAACAGGTAGCCCCGTCACCGTCAAGGATATGTCGAGTTCGAGCGCGTCTTGAGGCACCGCCATTCGGCGGATCACCTTTTTGACGCCCCCCTTGCGACGAACCGGCTTGATCGGTTTGGTCATCAGCAAACACCCCTATTCTGAGGATGGTGCCCATTCTTGGGTTGTGGTCGTTATAACCCGTACGAGGGCACGACTCTTTAACAAAAGGTCAACCCTTGGAGGCGAGCCGGGAGATCTGCTCCTGCATCTCTTCGATCTTTTTCTTCAGATCATTGAGCGAGTCATCTGCCGCTGCCGACGCGGCGGGTGCGGGAGAGGGCGCTGCCGCAACCTCGCTGTCTTCGGGCCGAACATAAGCAAAGGGAGAGAACATCTTCATCGCCCGATCAAACATAGCTAGATTCTGTTTAACCTGCTCTTCCAGAAACTGCGGTCCGGCCACAGTGCCCAGACCGGCACCAAGATTGGGCGCCAAGCCCGGCGCAATCGCCCCCATTTGGGTACGCATCCGCTCCTGCTGTCGGGTGAAACTGTCGAGGGAAAGCTCCAGGTAGCTGGGCAAGAAGGCCTGCATAGAATTGCCGTAAAAGCCGATCAGTTGGCGAAGAAACTGGATCGGCAACAGGTTCTGCCCTCGGCCCTCTTCGTCAAAGATGATCTGGGTCAGAACCGAACGGGTAATGTCCTCGTTGGTCTTGGCGTCAAAGACGACAAAGTCGACCCCCTCCTTGACCATCTCAGACAGGTGCTCAAGCGTCACATAGGAACTGGACGCCGTATTATAGAGCCGTCGATTGGCATATTTCTTGATGACCACGCGGCCCTGTGCGCCGTTCGCCGAAGCCTTAGCGCTCGCGCCAGCCTTAGCCCCCAATCGCTCGGAACCAGTCTTCTTATGATCTGACATCGGGTCTCCTAAGGCCAAGGGCCGTGATTAGGACGCGCGTGTATAGAGCCGCAATGTTGCATCGCAGTATCTTCATTGCAACGGTTGACGATTAGATTGGCACTATTGCGGTCCTGACAGCATTGTCATGATGACGGCTGACGGTGAAATTGCCATTGTGAATGGTATTACATCAGAGGCCCTCTTGGGTCTTTTAGCAGTCATAAAATATCGGAGCACCACAGAGCCATGAGTGAAATCGTCGTCGTATCGGCCGCCCGCACCCCCGTGGGCTCTTTCAATGGTGCCTTGAGCGCTCTGCCTGCCAGCGAGCTGGGTAAGGTTGCCATTCAGGCCGCTGTGGCGCGCGCAAATATCGCCATGTCTGATGTCGATGAGGTCATTCTCGGCCAGGTGCTTCAGGCCGGTGCCGGTCAAGGCCCTGCTCGCCAAGCCGCCATGGCCGCTGGCGTGCCACAGGAAAGCCCGGCTTGGAGCCTGAACCAACTGTGCGGCTCAGGCCTGCGCGCTGTGGCGCTCGGCATGCAGCAAATCGCCAATGGCGATGCCAAGATCGTTGTCGCCGGCGGCCAAGAAAGCATGAGCCAATCGCCCCACGCCGCGCACCTGCGCAATGGTCAGAAGATGGGCGATCTCGGCTTTGTCGACACCATGATCAAAGACGGCCTTTGGGATGCGTTCCACGGCTATCACATGGGCCAGACCGCTGAAAATATCGCCGCCCGCTGGCAGATCACCCGCGAAGACCAAGACAATTTCGCCGTCGCCTCGCAGAACAAGGCCGAAGCCGCCCAGAAGGCTGGCAAGTTCGACGCCGAGATCGCTCCCGTCACCATCAAGGGCCGCAAGGGCGACGTCATTGTTGACAAGGACGAATATATCCGTCACGGCGCGACCTATGATGGCATCAGCGGCCTCAAGCCCGCCTTCACTAAGGATGGCTCAGTGACCGCGGCCAACGCGTCGGGCCTCAATGACGGCGCCGCCGTTGTGGTGCTGATGAGCGCTGATGAGGCCGCTAAGCGCGGCCTTAAGCCTATGGCCCGAATCGCCTCTTGGGCCCATGCTGGGGTTGACCCAAGCATCATGGGCACTGGCCCCATCCCCGCCGTTCGCAAGGCGCTGGAAAAGGCCGGATGGTCGGTGGGCGATCTGGACCTGATTGAGTCCAACGAAGCCTTCGCCGCTCAGTCGCTCTGTGTGGTTCGAGAGCTTGGGCTCGACCCCGCCAAGGTCAATGTCAATGGCGGCGCGATCGCGATTGGCCACCCCATCGGCGCATCGGGCGCACGTATCCTGACCACCCTGCTCTATGCGATGCAGGATCAGGACGCCAAGAAGGGTGTCGCCACCCTTTGCGTCGGCGGCGGCATGGGCGTTGCGATCTGCGTCGAACGCGCCTGAACCTCCAGAAGACCGAAATAGACATCGGTGCTTTGAGCACCGGTCGCCTCCCTACGATTTCAAACACCCTGACCCTTAAAGGATAGACCATGACTAAAACTGCAGTCGTGACCGGCGGAACGCGCGGCATCGGCCTGGCCATCACCCAGCAACTCAAGGCCGCAGGCTACAAGGTTGCCGCCCTCTATGCCGGTAATGAAGCCGCCGCCGAGGCCGTCCGCAAGGATCTCGGCGTCCTCTGCATCAAGGCCGATGTGGGTGATTTCGATGCCGTTGGCGCGGCCTTCGCTGAAATCGAAAAGACGCTCGGGCCCATTGAGGTTCTGGTCAACAATGCCGGGATCACCCGTGACGGTATGCTGCACAAGCTGACCCCCGGTCAGTGGAGCGAAGTGATCCGCGCCGACCTCGACAGCGTGTTCAACACCAGCCGTCACGTGATCGATGGCATGCGCGATCGTAATTTCGGCCGCATCATCAATATCTCGTCGATCAATGGCCAAAAGGGCCAGATGGGCCAGACCAACTATTCCGCGGCCAAGGCAGGCGTGATCGGCTTCACCAAGGCTTTGGCGCAAGAGACCGCACGCAAGGGCATTACCGTCAACGTCATTGCTCCTGGCTATATCGACACCGATATGGTCGCGGCTGTGCCTGAAAAGGCGCTGGAAGGCATTATTGCCAGCATCCCCGTTGGACGCTTGGGTAAGGCCGAAGAGATCGCCGGCGCCGTGCTCTATCTGGCCTCCGAAGGCGCAGCCTTCGTTACGGGCTCGACTTTGACCATTAATGGCGGTCAATATATTGCAGGCTAGACGCAGATTTTGAGAAAATGGCATGGCTGTCCAAAATCCGCCCTACTCGGGGCGCATTGAACCGGCCATGCTGTCCTCGCCGCCCACCAATCCATTCCGTATTTTTAGATGCTTTCGGTCCTTGAGCCGATTGAGTTTAGGGCTTGCATTGAGCTTTGGTAGCCTCTCTGGAGCTCTGGCCGCCGAGGGGCGACCAGACGACCGGCCCAGCAATATGCAGACCCTGCGCGACGCCCTCTTTGGAGGCCATCCCGATGACGGTCGCACATTAAACGCCCCAATCATCGCGCGGTTTGCCGTCGATGACGGCGAGAGTTTCGTGCTCGACCGTTCCCAACCATTCCCTCTGTTACGGTTCGACGACCACCGCGAAATCTGGGTCCTGGCCCCCTCTCGTGCCGCGCGCGGTGACATGATCTACAAGAACGATGCGGGCCGTCCCGTCCTTCGGGCAACCCAGACTGGGGGCTTGACCCTGTTTACCCTCAACCGTCCTGCGGGTGCGGCTGTGGCCCTGGAGAGCAGGGCCCAGCCCGTCCGGCTGATCATCGGCCCCATGGCGCCGAGCGCCCTGCTGCAACGCTTGGCCCAAGCCAGCGCCCGCGCCTCTCGGGCCGCGCAAAAGCTCATAACCTTCGACGCTGAAGATGTGACCCCAGAATCCTCATATCTCTATGCCGACACAGCGGCAGTTGCCGCCGATGCAGTGATTCAGCTGTCCAAGCGTCCCGACAACCGTGATCTGATGGCTAATCTAGGCCGCGTGCGCCTCATCGAAGGGCGTCGGGTCGATGTTCGGCAGCAAGGGCCAGACCTTCGCATCACCATCGTCATTGATGATGGATTGGCCGGTCGCCCCTCCTCTGAGCGGATCGTAAAGGCCTTTGACCGTTAGGTCGACGCCCTCTAACCCTTAAATTCATCCTTGGCCGTGCGCACAGCGCCAAAGGCCTCATGGTCCGTCAGACCGGATTTTCCAAGTGATGCCGCGAGCAGGGGCGCGCGCAAGAAGGGGTTGGTGGCCCGCTCCAGCGCGATGGTGGTCGGGACGGTGGCCTCACCCCGCTGACGCGCGGCAAAGACCGCTGCGGCTCGGGCCGCTACGGCTGGGTCCTGATCCACACTCAAGGCAAAGCGTGCGTTCGACGCCGTATATTCATGGGCGCAATAGACCATGGTCTCACCCGGCAAATTGGCCAGCCGGGACAGGCTGGCCCACATCTGCTCAGCGGTGCCTTCAAACAGACGTCCACAGCCCAGCGCAAAGAGGGTGTCCCCAACAAAGGCCACCGCATCCTTGGCGCTATAGTAGCTGACATGGCCCAGCGTATGGCCGCCTGTGTCGATGACCTCAAAGGTGGTCGCTCCCAGTTCGACCCGATCACCGTGCGCCACCTTGCGATCCACCGGCGTCAGCCGCTCGACCTCTGGCGGGCCGATGCTGACCGCGCCGGTCTGCTCTTTCAGCTTAGCATTACCGCCCGCATGGTCTGGATGCCAGTGGGTGTTGAGGATCAGATCCAGGCTCCAGCCCGCCGCGCTCAAGGCCGAAAGGACCGCGTGGGCGTCCGGCGTATCGATGCAGGCGACCTTGCCGCTGGCTAGGTCCCGCACGAGAAAACCATAATTGTCAGACAGACAGGGAAACTGTCGAATTTCAACGGTCATGGGGCTTTCCTTTTCACGCAGGCCATTGCGCGGTTATATGGCCGAGACGGGTCCCTGCTCAAGGACAACCCCACAGGACGATGTAAGAGCCCATGCGCCGCGATGTCTTAGAGCTCAGACAATTCTATGCCAGCCCACTTGGCAAGATCGCCCGCCATATGGTCGCGCGCAAGCTCAGCCAAGCTTGGGGGGACGGCCGTGGGCTGGATATGTTGGGTCTTGGTTATGCGACACCCTTTCTTGATAGCTTTCGCCGAAAGGCCCGCCGAACCGTCGCGGCCATGCCCGCTGCCCAGGGGGTCGAGGTCTGGCCAAACCCGCTCGGCGGACCGGGCGCGGACGATGAGACCGAGTCCCGCCCGGTGCGAGGCCTATCCTGCCTTGCCGATGAACTGGCCCTTCCCCACCCTAACGCACTGTTCGACCGGATCTTGATGGTTCACGCCCTCGAAGAGAGTGACGATCCGCTAGCCGTTATGCGGGAAGTGGGCCGGGTCATGGCCCCCTCTGGCCGGGTGATCATTGTTGCCGCTAATCGGCGCGGCGCCTGGGCCAATAATGAAGCCACCCCCTTTGGTCATGGCCGCCCCTTCACACGCTCCCAAATCGAAGCCCTAGTGCGCCAGGCCGGGTTAGAGCCCACTGCCTGGTCACGCGCCCTCTATCTGCCGCCGGTAGCCTGGCTTAGCCCTTGGGCCGAGGCCTTAGAGCAGGCCGGAGCACGGCTTTGGCCGGGCCTTTCGGGCCTGATCCTGCTCGAAGCGGTCAAACAGACCTTTGCCGTGAAACCAAAAGGGCATCGGGCTCGCGCCCGGGTGATGTTACCGGGCGCCTTGCAGCCCTCGCCCTCCACGGGAAGGGACCGCGTCACAAAGGCTCTCTCGTCGGGAAGGACTTGGACCTTTGGGCTTTTTGGCCTTAGGTTAAGGCACTGATTTATTCGGTCGAGGGGATGCGACATGAAGTTGATTACGGCGATCATTAAGCCAAGCCGACTAGACGCCGTGCTCGAAGCAGTGACCGATGCTGGGGCCTCCGGCCTGACCGTCACCGAAGTGCGCGGTTATGGCCGTCAAAAAGGCAAGACCGAGGTCTATCGCGGCGCCGAGTATGAGGTAAAGCTACTGCCGAAGGTCAAGCTCGAGATCGCGGTCCCGACCGATGTGCTCGAGGCGGTGGTTGAGGCTATCGCCCGCACGGCCAATACTGGCAAGATCGGCGACGGCAAGGTCTTTGTCATGGATCTGGAATCGGCCTTGCGAATCCGCACCGGCGAGCGCGACGCTTTGGCCATCGCTGGATAGGCTAAGATTTCAGGGCTCTGGTCAGGGCTCTGGCCGCTGAATGCCTACCTGATGGGGATAGGGCACAAGAAAGCCCTCTTCGGCGAGCGCGCGCTTGGCGGCAATCAAGAGCTCCGACCGGGCCACTCCATAGTCCTCGCGTTTGACCCAGGCCCGAAGCGCCACCTCCGCCCAGCTCTCCGATAGGGTCATGGCCTCGGCCAAGACGGAAGGCTCAGGCAAAACCAAGCTATGGCCGCTGCCGACCCGCTGCAAGGTCTCCAGCGCCTTGGCCAGATCATCATGAAAATCGATCCGGAAGATCAGGTCGACGCGCCGCTCAGTATGGTGGGTGAAGTTGACGATCAGTTCGCCAAACACCTTTCCATTCGGGGCCATCACCTTGACATTATCGACGGTGGCTAACTCGGTCACGAACAGGTCTAGCGCCTTGACCGTGCCCTGCCGACCCCCGATCTCGACAAAATCCCCGACCCGATAGGGCCGAAAGAGCAGCAGCATCACCCCGGCGGCCACATTGGACAGGGCGCCCTGCAAGGCCAAACCCACCGCCAAAGAGGCCGCGCCCAGAACCGCCAAGACCGAGGTGGTCTGGACGCCCAGTTGCTGCAGCACCGCCACGCCGCCAACCACCAGCACCGCATAGCGCACCAAAGAGGCCGCAAAGCTGCGCAGGGTTTGATCGCCGGTCCGATGGCGCTCAAACTGGTCAAACAGTCGGCGCACGAACCGCGCGGCCCAACTCGAGGCCCATAGGGTCAAGATCAGAACAAGACCGGCCACCGCAAATCGAACAACAAGATCCCCGGCCGCGCCCGCCAAACGAGGAAAAATATCGGCATCGGCCGCGAGCGACTGGATCTTCGACAGGCTCGCGCCGTCAACCACCAAGGTGGTGTTCTGGGCCAAGGCTGTTAGTCCTGAAGTAATCATCATAAGCCAATCATTGCCTCGCTCGACCCGGGGAAAACCCTATGTCGCCAGGGTCTAAATATAGACCCTCGCCCCCACACCGCAACCACGCGCTGCCTGCCCCACAACAATCGACCCGCAAAAGGCTCTTGCACAACGGCCCGCCCACAGATAGGTATCCGGCCCTCACTCTGATCGTGCCACGGCACATCATATGACCCTCCGGAGAGGTGGCAGAGTGGTCGAATGCACCGCACTCGAAATGCGGCATACCCGCGAGGGTATCGTGGGTTCGAATCCCACCCTCTCCGCCAGTAACCCCTTTCATAGTATCTCATAC
>JBBARR010000040.1:0-21544 GCA_040399645.1 Caulobacteraceae bacterium
CGCCACCGCCTGGCGCTTCCTCATCGACGATCCAGACCGCATCCGCTCAATCGGACACCGACCGTGGGCGTCTGTCAGTCTTTAGGTGGGTTGGTATAAGACCCAAGCGGCGACCAAGTGACGTGACCCCATGAAACTCCTCCAGGATTAGCTAGGGTCCCCAGCCCGAAACGACTCCCGTTATGGCTGGATAGTAACGGGGGTCATGTCACCGACATGTCCGGTGGCTCCAGTCGGGTCAAGATTATCGGGTTACACGACAAACGAACTTCATTTCGCTGCCAACTTGATCTCACGACCGAAGCCAAAGCGGACGCAACAAATGTCGGTTTAGGGGGGAAAGCAGTCCTTGCGCGCAGTGCAAATAGAACAGATGTAGCGCCACCTGATCAGCTGGGACCTTTACCGCAAACGGCGCTCAGCGGCACTGGCCGAGTTGCGCGTGGTCATGGGCCAAGGCCAGGCCTACCTGCCCCGCCGCGTGAAATCGGAGACGTGATACCGTTGTACTGACAGCACCTCTCCCTGCCCGCTCCCTATCGGCTTCGCCGGGGGAGAGGGGGTGGGACGGGACACATGTGCACTGCTGGAAAATACGGTTTGGGCGGCCCGACGATTCAACGTGACAGTTTAATGAAGGGGGCTAGGATCAAATAAAATCGGGAGCTCTACATGCTGAGCGCGACGGAATTCTATCCCATAACCACGGCTTTAACTGTTGTTCTCTGGATCGAGGCCGTCGTCTATCTTGGCATCGGCCTCATCGAATTGTTCGATGACTTCTTCGTCAAGCCAAAACCCTGGATGACGATTGGCCGTGAGCCCAACGGCTACGTGGTGCTGTCGCACAAGATCGGCCACAAGATGCATGCCGGCCTGTGCGTTCTGCTCGGTTTCGTCGCACTGAACGGTATCCTGGAGGGGGCTGTCACGCGGTTCGAGCTGGAACTGATCTTCATCAGCTTCGCGGTCATCATGGCGACGCTGTGGGCGACGCTGCTGCCGGGTCGGCTGGGGCCTGTGGTGCTGGCGTTAAAGCCGGAGTTCTGGCTTCAGATCGTGATGTTCCTGTTGTTCCGGCACCTGGTTCGACCCGAGGTTCTCGCTCTATGTCTGGCGCTGAACGGCTGGGGTATCGTCGTTTATGTCTTCCACACCCGGCGGACGTTGTGGAAACCCTACACCTACGCGCAGCTGCGCGCCGACTGGGTTGAAGCCGAGGGAGAAGCCGCCGCCAGCCGGTTTGACCAGCTTGCCGGACAGGCGACGGCGGACACGTCAGGTCGTCGGAAATTATAGCCCGCGTCGAACTCGTCTTTTTTCTTCGGTGGCGAGCGAGCAGGATTGTGCTCATCAGGGGGAGCTGACTGGTTAACTTCGCCGAGCCAAAGAGGCCACTCCCCGACCCAGGGATCACGCCGCGGGGGTCGCAGCGTCCCACGTCCGATGGGCTTCGGCCCGGAACTGGCGAAGGGTCGGTAGGCGGATCAGGTGGGGTTTGAAATCGAAAAGTCGTAGACGGCGGTGACGTAAGGCCTATTTCCGCGATGGGTCGTTTCTCCCCGTTGGGTTCGGGCCAACAAGCCGACGTTGGCATATGGTTCCAAGAAGCCGACCGTTCGGAACGGGCGAGATCGGTCAACTTCTGCCACAGCACTTGGCCCTGCCCAGTTTCGACACGTTTGCGTCGGATGCCTGTCCCATCCGGAAGGCACATCCAGCTTAGACCCAAGCGGTGACCAAGCTATCGCCCTTTCCCGCCTATCTCTGGTGGTCGCCTAGTTAAAGGGTGGTGCCGCTTAGGTGACTCGAACACCTGACCCCCCCCATTACGAATGCGATTAGTACTGAATTAATACAGATGGTTAAATGCACAGTTGTATGGTTTGTTGTATGTGGAGTAATACAAAGTCATTGATTTAATTTGCTTTTGTCGTGCTTACCCGGCCGCCGATCTTTATGGATCTTGTTCAGCGGATCGGATATGTTGGTTTACTCGACTATCAAAATCGGACTCAGTGGTACTCGTTGTCAGATTGGTCGGTTTAACCGACGGTATCGGTGGCGCTTGTAAGCTCTTGAGGTTGAGACAGCACGATAGGAAGTGCATGTTTGAAAGGACTGACCCTTCTTTAAATGGGCATCGTGGTTGACGTCCAATATCAATTTGGAACCACTAGAGTTTCAGAAATCGGTCAAGATGGGATCACAACTGGAGATGCGAAAATGATAGGATCGCTCGGTTCTGGGGTGCCAAGTGATCCTTGGCGACTTCAAACGCCGCCCTTGACGTCGGAATTCACGATGTACCGTGACGTTCGCGACGGACGCGACATATTGGTTTGCACCGTCGGACAGACCGTCCTGTTCTACGACGCCAAGTGTATTGATGACCTGCGCGCCATGCTGAAGGCGCGCGGCGGCTGGGTCGAACTCGGCTCGGCAGATGAGCAAAAGCCGGCTAAGACGGGGACGGTCGAGGCTTGGGGGCGGTCATCCGACAATCCAGTCGGTGGCTGGTATGGATTGAAGAAGGGACTGAGGGGACGTTTCGGCATGTATGTCCCCCCCCTGATGGAGCGCCTTGGCCTGGCCGAGGTCGAACACAACCCCCGGAACAATCAAATGCGCGCCCTATAATCGATTATTTCCGTAATCACCTAAAGGACCTAGGCTTTCCGCAATCTAGAAATCCATTGAGAAAATATGGTGCCGCTTAGGTGACTCGAACACCTGACCCCCGCATTACGAATGCGATGCTCTACCGGCTGAGCTAAAGCGGCTAACCGTGGCGCTGTTTAGCGCTCCAAGGACCATTTGCCAAGCGCCGTTGCGTGATCATGAGCGGTCTAATGTGTGGTGGCATTGAGGCGCGGCCGGCCTGGCCCACGACAAGGATCAAGCCCACCCGTCGCACCAGACCCTCAATCATACAGACATTATGGCAGCATGCCTTAGGTCTCCATTGGGCTCGAGATCCTGCCCGGAACCGGATGATCCTTTAAAGTGTTTCGTCTCAACCGCCCGCATGTGTTTGCTTTTATGAATTGGAGAAAGGTTACCGATCAATACAAGCGCGACCGTTGGTCTATAATTCAACTTAAAGAAAATTATGTCGGGCCAAACCTACGGGAAGCCACTATTAATGCCCATTTTGGGGTTAAAAAACACCTTTTGGGTGTAAATATCATTGTATAGTTTGGCGCTGCCCATTATTCTTATGACCAGCGGCGATCTCGTGGAAGTGCCCTCTGCGTGCCACAAGTCGTTGAATTATGACGGGAGTTTTCATCGATGAGTGACGGAACCACGGATGATGTCATCCAGACAGAGACACAGCAGAACTCTACGCCGTCCGATCAACACTACGCTTTCAAGGACCTCGCCCTGTTGCAAGCCTTTTCGAATGTGATGTTGACGAGTTTCAGCGCCGTGTCCAACCGTTGGGCGGGGGGGGGATTTTATAAGCTGGACCATCTTTTGCGCCTTCTATCTGGCCGCGACTTCCGACACGACCCGCAGCATTCTCTATGGCACCGCAACGGCGACGAGCCCTATGCAGGACGGCCTATTGTCGGTGAGCAGCATCGCGCAAATGACCGGTGTTCCGCGCGAAACCGTGCGGCGCAAATGTGTGGAGCTGGCCGAAAAGGGCACCATCACCCGCGAAGGCTCACGGCTCCATCGGTGCGTCATTCCTCAGGACATCACCACCGAGATGTTGGCCAAGGTTGACAGCATCATTCAGCTCAATGAGCGCCTGACCCAGAATTAACCCGAACGGAGGGTTACCAAACCTTAGCGCCCTTATCGGAACGGATGCCAAGGCCCTGTTGGAAGTCTAAAAACAGCTCGATAAGATCCGGCCCGGAAATTTTGGGGTTGGCATAGCGACTGTGGAAGCGAAAGGCCCAGAAGTGGCTCATATGGTTTATGGCCGCGAGCTGACCACCTAACTGATGGAACAGGCGCGGGGCGGTGAGCAGAAACTCTTGAAAGAGTAAGGGGCTGCCCTTCTTGATCAGGTCGCAATAGGCGCGGTCATATAGCAATACGATCTTCTCTATATTATCGAGCGCATCCATGAGCCGGCGCCGCGTGACCATGCGCGAATAGTTGAGATATTGCCGTTCGGTCTGCTTTAAAAATCCAATCGGCTGAATGTTGAGGATGTCTTCGATCAACGCCTGGGCATTGTCCAAAATGTCATTCTGGGCCCATTTGTAATAGAGAAAGGCCTTCCAGCAGAACAGGCCCTCTTCAAACTCCTCTGGCGAGAGCTTGAGGGTGTGGCGGAGGGGTTCTAGTTGTTCATCCGGCTTGGTAGCCAAGATCTTGTTGATCAGCCGCTCGGTATAGGCGGCAAGGCCCGCATTTCCCGCAAAGGACAGCCGCACCAAGCTCGAAACCTCATCGGTGGCGAGGGCCCGCATGGAGGCGAGATCGGCGGGCGACAGTTCGAAATAGCAGGGAGCAACATCGAGCCCCTTCTTGATCACCGCCTCTCGAAGCAAAAACGGGTCAAACGAGGGAAGGGAATCGAGCATGCTCAAGACCTCTCGATCGCGGGCATTCTGCCGCGAATTGGATCCCAATATGGTCCTTAAGCGCGCCTCGTAGTTCCGCTCCCCGATGAAGATCGAATAGCCGCCCGTATTCAGATTATCCATATCTATGGGGATGATGATCTTGGTGGCCGACAGGCGCTTATCGTCAAAATAGACCCGCTCATTGGCCCTGAGCTGGTGCTTGACGATGATGCTGCGATTGAGAACCCGATTTTCGAGCAGTGGCCGGTCGGTATATTGAGGCTGAGGGCCACTTTGCTTCCACGTCGTCACCAGGTTTAGAACCCGCGAGCTCGCCGCTGTCTCTTGCAGACTTGACAGTTTGCGGACGGTTCGGCTGCTCACACAGACCTCTTTGACAAGGGGGTGGTGGGCCAAGAAACGGCCCCGCCCGCACAAGAGCGCCGGCGGTTGTTTATCTCGTGTTGACTATAAATATTTGATGAACTGCTTAAGTGGCAAGGGGACTGGTCCAGATCCAGAAAACATCAAAGCCCGATGGGATCCCTTAGCCGAATCCAAACCTCACCAAGCGCCTATTGGAACATCGCCTCACATCCGCTGCCCTGTAACAGACCATCGACCGACCCACGCTCATTATCAAAAAGGGCACTGTGGCCTTCGCGCAGCCATTTGAGACACTTAGCTTGGTAGGGGAAGCTCGGCTGGGTCCAGGCGCGGCCATCGATCTCAGTATCGAAGCTCTTTTCCCCAGCCGAAACGGCCTTAGCATTGGCCAGCAGGAACGGGGCATAGACCCGCCCAATCTCAGCCAAGAGCGGCGATAGGGCCGCGCGTGCCTCGTCAGCGGTGAACCAATCGCCCTCTTGAGGATCTAGCCCCGACAGGTCATCCATCAGATCCAACCAGGCACGAACACGGTAGGACCGCGCGATAGTGATGGCCGCGGAGGTTGGCTCGATGATCGCAAGCTGGGTCAACTGACCATAGAGGGCGAAATCCGCCGATGAGGGCCGCCCACCCAAGACATAGCCCTTGTGCTGCAAAAGGGCGTCGAGAATATCGATCAGGCGCTCATAGCTGGACTCAATGGTCTTTGCGGTGACGGCGTTGGATCCAACCACATAGAGCCGGTCAAATTGGCGCTTCGAAATAGCGTCCGAAAACTGTTTGGCGCCTAACGGTTCAGCCTGGTTCTGCGCCCAATAGACCAACATAGGCCCGGCATTGTCGTGGTCGGCCTTATGGTACCAGCGGAAATGGAACATGGCCTTGGTTAGCCACTCGTCCGCATAGTCCTCAATCAGATCATTCAAGAACGACAGGACAGGATCAGTCGGGATCGCAGAGCGGCCTTCATATTCGCCCTCCAGCCGACGGGTCAGCGGGGTGGAATCAGTCACGGCCTCAAGACCGCCCTGTCCATCGCGATAGTAGAAGGTCGGCAAGAGCGGCACCTTAGGGACCGGATAACCCGGCTTGGGCGGACGACCCGAGGTCCAATGGACCGCATAGGGGATACGCCGATAACGCAGCAAGGCCACCATCTTGCGGGTATAGGGCGAGCCCGGAGCCCCCATCAATTCCAGCGGCGCTTTGGTCATGGTCATCTCGTCCTTCAAGGGGCAAACCGGAGTGATTATTATTGGCAATTAAACTGCCAATATTTCCGATTGGGGTCAAGCGATGCCCGTCAGGACGATTAGATTGGACGCGGTTTTGCGCCCAATCTGCGGCGCGGCGGCGGGCGCCGAGTGACCGAGGCGCTGAACTCGGACGCAGACAGATTGATCTCGTCACCAAGCGGACCAGGGTCATCGGGAATGGGCGCGGCGCCAATGAAAGAGGTTGCCGCCGCAACAAAGGGTGCAGAGACCTCATAGGCCGTCGGTAAGGAGGGCAGCTCGCTGATTGACCGTTCACGCCGTTCGAACCGGGGATGGATCAACTCGCCGGTCTCGGCATAGGCCACGGACAGGCGCGCCCAATCCCTGGGCGTATAGGAAAAGGCCCGGCCCTCTGGGTCGAGATCAGACCAGTCAAGCTCTTCGGGCGCGGAGGCCCCGCGCGCGATCCAAGCGCGGGCCTCGTCGGACCGGTGAGCGGCAAAATGGGCCCGTGCCATCAGTCCGCACAGGCGCGCGGTCGGCGCACCGTCGGGCTCAAACAGCGAAGATGAGTGCGATAGGGCCGCCACAGGATCGCCCAGCAGGAGGGCCTGCTCAACCATCAGAATCTGACTTTCCCGATGGGTCGGGTTGAGAGCCGCTAGGGCCTGAAGGCGCGCCGCCCTCGCCCTTGGGGTCTCGTGCGTGTTCAGGTCGCGATAGGCCAGCCACAGGGCCGGATGAGGGCCAGAGCGCCATGCCGTCTCGATCAGGGATGAGGCCCGAGAGGCCTTGCCGTCGGCCTGCAACAGACGCGCGGCCATAACCACGCCCGGCGCGAAGCCTGGCTGAAGCTTGGTGGCCTGAAGGGCCAGATCCAGCGCCTGTACCCGCGCCCGATCATCAATCTGGTTCTCAAGACCCGCCGCTGTCGCGGCCAAGAGGGCGGCGCGGCCCCGGTCGGCCACGATCGGCGAAACGATCTTACGCTCTTGGGCGCCCTTCAAAAGGGCGAGGGCTTCGGCCCAATCGGCGCTTTCAAGCTGATGCTCGAACACAGCGCGCCAAGCCCAGCGCGCAGTCTTGGCCAGTCCGTAGGCCTCTTGCGCATGGCGCAAGGCCTTGCCCCGATCGCCCTGCAGCAGAGCGGCCTGCATCAGGCCACGATGGGCCGCAAGCCGCATATCAGGAAAGCCGAGCATGGCCGTATAGGCGGCCTGAACAGCCACAGCGTCGCCTGCCGCTTCGGCCGCCTGCGCCGCCAAGAGCCGAACCAATGCCGGGATATCCTCAACAAGATCGGCGGCTTTTTGACCAAGCCGCCGCGCTTCAGAACCGTCGCCCGCCGCAGCGGCCAGAAAGCCGCGCGTTAGGATCTCATTGCCTTGCCGACGGCGCGTTTCAGCGCGGGCCAAAGCCGCGCGGCGCGGCATGCCGATCAACCAGATCAGGCCCTGCCAAAATAGGGTTGCAAACAGTGAGATAAAGACCACAGCCAAGAGGGCCGCTGCGGCAGTCATGTCGAGACGCCAGCCCAACCACTCGACCGTCGCCTGACCGGGCGCACCGGTCACCGACAGGCCGATCACTGTGGCGACACAGACGAAAAATAAAATGAAGGCGACGCGGATCATGCGCCAACCTCCCGGCCGGCCGCATGGCTCAGGGCCTTAAGAGCCGCAGCACGCAAAGCGCCAATCTGGCGATCCAGTTCCGCACGCCGCTCCAATCCTGACCGCCATTGGGTCATAGACAGTTGCGCATCCTTAGGCAGATCGTCCAAGGCCTTTAAGGTCGCATCCAGTTCGCCATCATTGAGCAGCCGCTCAGCGCGAACCAGAACCGCGTCTGGGCCCTTGCCGGTGACCCTATCGACGCGCCGAATGGTGACTATGGAGGCCAGAACATGAAGGGCCTCCGCAAAGGGACCCGCATCCCTACCCGGCGTTCGGGCCGCAACGGCCGCCTTTGCGGCAAACTCTGGGAAGCTGCTGGCCAGAGCGAAGCGGGTCGGGGCACCGGTTTGGGCGAGACGGCGCAGGGTTCGCAAGTCTGTGGTGGCAGGCAAGAGCGGCTCAACCGCCTTGAGGTCCTCGTCAAAGGGCTGCGAGGACTGTGCCGCCTGTTGCAGGGCTGACGCCGCCAGCGCGGAGGCCGAAGCCAAAGCCTGCCCATGCTGGTCCGCCTCAAGTCGTCCAACCCGCTGGTTGATGGCAAACAGTTCTGCGTCCGGAACGGTGGGCTTGGGCACCTCAAGCGCAACCTCAACCGCCGGTGCCGCTGCAGAATCGGCCGGTCCCGAAGCAGGCGATTGAACTGCCTTTGTCACATTGGTAGCGGGGCTAGGTGATGACCCGCGTTGCCGAAAGACCTGCGGGCCGTAGACGCCGATAAAGACGCCCAGCCCGATACAGACGACACCGAACACCATCGACACCCAAAAGCCCAGACCCAGCAGCGACCGACGCCGCGCAACGGGCGAGGATCCTAAATTTGGGGCCGTGCTGTGATCGGGTTCCATAATCAAAGGCCTGCAGGTTCCATTGCCGCCGGATGCGGCCTCACGGTGTTGGACTTCTAATCTAACAGACTAAGGATTGAAGCTTCGTTCGCAATCGGGGCAATAGCCCTTAGACGGAACTTTATTGCATTTAGTGGCATAAGTGCGGCCTCAGAGAGACCAAAAAGACACATATTTTCCGCCGAACGGGGAGAAATAATAGCCGCCGCCCGTCGCGCAGCCATGGCCGAATGAATGAGAATCGCCTCTACACCCGCCGGGGCCTCGACTTTCGTAGCGTCAATCGTCTCATAGAGGGTGACCCGCCGCGCTGCGCAACCGCCCTTTTCTAGCAAGCCCGTCAGGTCTCCGGCCGGTTGGCGTGCGCTCAAATGAACCAGATCGCCACCCCAAGAGCGGGGGCTTGCGAGGATCAGGGTCGCCAAATCGGACACAGTTCCGCCTGCCGATTGAACCTGTATAAAGCCCGCGCGATGGGCTGCGTCTGCCGTGGCATCACCAACAGCAAAGACCGGGAGATCGGCCAAGGCCCGGACGAGCCCTTGCGAAAGGGCCACATCGATCGCGGTCTGGCTTGTAAAGGCCAAGGCCCCAGCGCTCGACAAAGCATCAAGAGCCACCAGCACAAGGCGTGTCTCGATCAGGGGGCGCACCACCGGTTCATGGCCCATCTGGACCAGCCGCTCGGCGGTGGCGGCGGCTTGAGGCTGAGCGCGGGTGACCCAGACGCGCACCCTTAAGCCTAATGTTCCGGCAGCAGCAGACGATCACCGCCTGCCGCTTGGATCAAAAGCCCCATGCCATGACCAAAATCGCGCACAGCCTTCAATCGCTGGGCATCGTTGCCTAGACCCGCCAGATCGAGCGTGCCCTCTTGCCGAAAGCGCTCCTCGCCCATCGGCGTTAAGGCCTCAACCGTCAGGGTCATCAGGGTGCCGATGGTTCGCGCATGGGCGCCGATGGCGGTGCGGCAAGAGCCCTCAAGGGCCTCGAGCGCGCCGCGCTCAGCCGCGACAGCAAGGGCCGTTGGCAGATGGCGCAGGGCCTGAACCCAGGCCGCACCCGCATCCTCGATCCGGGTCTCAATGGCCAGCGCCCCTTGGCCGGGAGCCGGAGGAGACGCGACGGGGTCGAGCAAAGAACGGGGCAGGTGACCGAGGCCGAGCCGGTTCAGCCCCGACAGGGCCAGCAAGATGGCATCGGCCTCACCGCGTTCCAGCTTAGCGATACGCGTATCAACATTGCCGCGCGTCATGACGATCTCAAGATCAGGCCGTATGCTCAGACATTGGGCTTGGCGACGAAGACTGGCCGTCCCCAGCCGCGCGCCCTGGGGCAAGTCTTCCAGCCGGTCGTAATGTAGAGAGAGGAACGCATCGCGCGGATCTTCGCGCTCTGGCACGGCGGCAATAATCAGGCCCGCTGGCAGTTCTGCGGGAACATCCTTCAGCGAATGGACGGCGCAATCAATGCTGCCATCAAGCAGGGCTTCTTCGATTTCCTTGGTGAACAGCGCCTTGCCACCAACCTCAAGCAGGCGACGGTCCTGAATGCGGTCGCCCGATGTGGTGATCTCAACCAGCGGCGCGATCAGGTCTGCGTCCTCGGGCGCGCCGCCAAGGGCCGCAACAATACGGGCCTGCATCATGCGGCTCTGGGTCAGGGCCAGCTTTGAGGCGCGGGTGCCAATTCGGACAGAAGGTTGCTTAAGCACGGGCGGAAGGCTACCTCGGAGGGACAATCTATGCCTGCTACAGGAGAGGCGGCCAGACCGCAACCTATGAGCCCGTCCGCTGACACCCGCTTGACCTCCACTGTAACCGTACTGGGGATAGAAACCAGCTGCGACGAAACCGCCGCGTCGGTGGTTCGGCTCGGTCCCAAAGGCTCGGTGGTCCTGTCCAGCATTATTGATAGCCAGATCGCCAAACACGCCCCCTTTGGCGGCGTGGTGCCTGAAATTGCCGCCAGAGCCCATGTTGAGGCCATTGACCATGTCATCCGCGCGGCCATGGACGAGGCCGGTCTTGGCTATAACGATCTAGACGGTGTAGCGGCAACCGCGGGGCCAGGGCTGGTCGGCGGGGTGATGGTTGGCCTGTCAGCCGGAAAGGCCATTGCCTTAGCGCGCGGCCTGCCATTGATGGCAGTCAACCATCTCGAAGGCCATGCGGTGTCGGCACGGCTTGAGGCCGATGTCGCCTATCCCTTTTTGCTGCTCCTGATCTCGGGCGGCCATTGCCAGCTTTTGGATGTGGCAGGGATTGGCCGCTGCCAGCGGCTGGGCACCACCATTGACGATGCGGCCGGTGAGGCCTTCGACAAGATCGCCAAGACCATGGGCCTTCCCTATCCCGGTGGCCCGGCGCTCGAAAGGCTGGCCGAGGGCGGGGATCCCAATCGCTATCCGCTGCCCAGAGCCCTTTTGGGCCGGCAGGACTGTGACTTTTCCTTTTCAGGCCTCAAGACCGCTGCCGCACGCGTTGCCGTGACCTTGACCACCGAGGATGAGCGCCGTGACCTCGCCGCCGGGGTTCAAGGTGCCATTACGCGTCAACTGACCGAACGGACCGAACGGGCCATGGCGCTGCATGGTTTGGATCGCGACCCAGAAGATCGCCGGTTCGTGGTCGCTGGCGGCGTTGCCGCCAATGGCACTGTCCGCGCCGCCCTGCTGGCCGCCTGCGAGAAACATGGCTACAGCTTTGCCGCCCCGCCGCTGCACTACTGCACCGATAATGCTGCCATGATCGGCCTCGCCGGAGCCGAAAGACTGTTGCTTGGGCTGACGGACCCCCTGAATGTTGCCGCAAGGCCAAGATGGCCCCTTGATGAGGCCATGGCCGCGTCCAATCCGATCCACAAACCCAGTCGCAAGGGGGCAAAGGCATGACCGCGGCGACCCGAACCTTTTCCCATGTCGGCATTCTGGGTGCAGGCGCTTGGGGCACGGCCTTGGCTCAGGTCTGTGCCGGATCGGGCCGAGCCGTCACCCTTTGGGCCCGCGAGCCTGAGGTGGCGGCCGAGATCAATAGCGACCATGAAAACCTGCGCTTCTTGCCCGGCGTGACCTTGGCGGGCAGCATCACGGCCCGTTCAGATTTGGCAGAGCTTGCGGCCTGCGACCTGATCCTCGCCGTGCCGCCCGCCCAGCATATGCGCGCAACGCTCCGCGCCCTTGCCGCCCATATTCAGTCCACGACCCCGATCACCCTTTGCGCCAAGGGGATCGAGCAGGGCTCGCTTAAGCTGATGACCGAGGTGGCCGAAGAGACCTTGCCGGGCCAGCCCATAGCCGTCCTGTCGGGCCCCAGTTTTGCCGGCGAAGTCGCCCGGGGCCTGCCCACCGCTGTGACCCTAGCCTGCGCCGACGAGGCACTAGGCCAGGCGCTCGCAGCCCATCTCGGGACGCGCACCTTTCGGCCCTATCTGGCCACCGATCTGATCGGGGCTGAGGCGGGCGGGGCGATGAAGAACGTTCTGGCCATTGCCTGCGGCGTGGTTGAGGGCCGGGCCTTGGGCCGCAGTGCCCATGCCGCCATTGTCACCCGAGGCTTTGCCGAAATGACCCGCCTAGCGGTCGCACTGGGTGCCGAAGCCGAAACCTTAGCGGGGCTTTGCGGGCTGGGCGATCTGGTCTTGACCTGTTCGAGCCATCAGTCGCGCAATATGAGCGTCGGTCTGGCCCTTGGCCGCGGCGAGAGTTTGGCGCAGGCACTGTCTGGCAAGCTCAGTGTCGCCGAAGGTGTGGCCTCAGCCCCCGCCGTTCGCGCCCTCGCCGCCAAGCTCGGCGTCGAAACCCCCATCTGCGAAGCCGTCGCAGCCGTCTTGGCCGGAGAAATTGATCTGGACGGGGCCATCGACAGGCTTCTATCCAGACCCATTCGCCCCGAACACGAGGCTTAAGATTCACACGAAGCTTAATGTTCACACCAAGGAAATCATAACCATGGCCCTGTATGTTCTGATCTGCCACGACCGCGCCGACAGCCTTGCCCTTCGGATGGCCACGCGCGAAGCCCATCTGGCCTATGTCCGCGACCACCCCCTGCCCCTAAAGGTGGCCGGTCCGATCCTGTCGGATAGCGGCGACATGGCCGGATCCATTCTGGTTTTCGAAGCCGACAGCCGCGACCAGGTCCAGGCCTTTGCTGACCAAGACCCCTATGCCGTTGCGGGCCTGTTTGAGCGCAGCGAGATCATGGGCTGGAAAGTCACCTTAGGAACCCTCGGCTAGGCCCCTATCCATGACCCGGCTTGTCTCGCACGATCCTGCGTTCAATCCCGCCAGACCGCCGTCTGGCACGGCGCTCTGCGCCCTCAGTGATGTGGCCGAGCCGGGCGCCAAGGGCTTTATCTTTCGCCAAGATGAGGCCCTATTTTCCGGCTTCATCCTTCGGCGCGGGGGGCAGACCCTTGGCTATGTCGATAGTTGCCCCCATGCAGGATGGCCCCTATCAGGCGGGCCAGACCGCTACCTTACGCGTGACGGCAACCACGTTTTGTGCGCCGGACACGGCGCCCTATTCACACCAGAAACCGGGCTTTGCACCTCTGGCCCCTGCGCGGGAAGGTCTTTGAGTCCTTGGCCCGTGGAGACCCGGGACGGCATGGTCGTGGTCAAATAGGCCTCAAACCAAGAACGGCTCAGCCGAGAAGCTGGCGACCTCAGTGATCAGGGCCCCTGCAGCAGCCGTGACCAGTTCCCCGCCCTTTTCGGGGGTGGCCAGAGCCGGGTCAGAGCCCATGCGGCCATCGGGGTGACGGGCACGGAAGTCCAGACCCTCGCGGATCGGACCTGATGGGGCGATGGTCGGGCTATAGTCTGCCGTCTTAATCGCGTGAGGATAGGCCCACTGGGTGACAGCGATTTCTGACGGGGTGGCGTGGCTGCCGTGGCCGACGGGAAATTGGGTCTGGGCCAGCCGGTTGATGCCACTTAGGTCCCACCAGTTGCGCAGCTTCAAGGCATAGCCCCGAGGCCGGCGCGCAAAGGAGGCCTCGGCATAGAGCTCTGAAAAGGCCGCCTCGATGGTCGCGACATTGCCGCCGTGGCCATTGAAGAAATAGATCTTCTCAAAGCCGTGCGCCGCTAGAGACCGGGTCCAGTCGCCAATGGCCGCGATAAATGTCGATGGCCGCAGGGAAATGGTGCCAGGAAAGCCCAAATGGTGCTGGGCCATGCCGATGTTGAAGGTCGGCCCGACCAAAATATCTGCATCCTTTTGCGCCTCATGGGCAATGATCTCGGGGCACATCCAATCGGTGCCCAGAAGGCCCGTCGGGCCATGCTGCTCATTGGAGCCAATGGGAATGATAACCGTCTTGGAGCGGGTCAAAAAGGCCTCAATTTCGGGCCAGGTCGATTGAGCGAGCAGCATGTCAGATCTCCGTTATCCCTGTCATAGACCTCTGCGGCGACCACGTCACCTGATCCGCGACGCCAAGCCGCCCTTGCCACCACCGCCTTGGTCAGCATACTCCTTCGCAACCAAGAAAAGCCGGAGGCCCGCACCATGTCCCACGCTACTGACCTGTTCCCCGTTCCTGAGGCCTGGGCCAAGAAGGCCCATATGGACGCGGCGGGCTATGAGGCGGCCTTAGCCCATGAGGCCAACGATACGGACGGATATTGGCGCAAGGTGGCCAGCCGTCTGGACTGGATCAAGCCCTTCACCATCGTCAAGGACGTGTCGTTCCGCGCCGAGGACTTCCGCATACGCTGGTTCGCCGATGGGGTCCTGAACGCTTCGGTCAATTGCCTAGACCGGCATCTGGCCGACAAGGGTGATGCCGTGGCCATCATCTGGGAGGGGGACGACCCCTCCCAGAGCCGCAAGATCACCTATCGCCAGGCCTATGAAGAGACCTGCCGCATGGCCAATGTGCTCAAGGGCCGGGGGGTCAAGAAGGGCGACCGCGTCACCCTCTACATGCCCATGATCCCCGAAGCGGCCTATGCCATGCTGGCCTGCGCCCGCATTGGCGCGGTCCATTCGGTGGTGTTCGGCGGATTCTCGCCCGATTCCATCGCAGGCCGGGTTCAGGACTGCGACAGCCATGTGATCATCACGGCCGATGAAGGCCTGCGCGGCGGACGCAAGGTGCCCCTTAAGGCCAATGTCGATGAGGCCCTCAAATCCTGTCCAGACGTCACCACTGTTCTGGTCATTACCCGCACAGGCGCAGACGTGACCATGGTCGAGGGCCGCGATGTCTCCTACAGCGCCGCGCGCGAGGGTGTGCCCGCCGAGTGCGCGCCTGAACCGATGGGCGCGGAAGATCCGATGTTCATTCTCTATACCTCCGGCTCGACCGGAAAGCCCAAGGGCGTGTTGCACACCACCGGCGGCTATATGACCTGGGCCAGCTATACCCACGAACTGATCTTCGACTATCGTCCCGGCGAGGTGTTCTGGTGCACGGCGGATGTGGGCTGGGTGACGGGCCACAGCTATATTGTTTATGGCCCACTGGCCAATGGGGCCACGACCCTGATCTTTGAAGGTGTGCCCAACTATCCTGACGCCTCACGCTTTTGGCAGGTGATCGACAAACATCAGGTCGAGATCTTCTATACGGCCCCGACCGCCATCCGCGCCCTGATGCGCGAGGGCGATGGGCCGGTCACCCGCACCTCTCGCAAGTCCTTGCGCCTACTCGGCTCGGTCGGCGAGCCGATCAATCCCGAGGCTTGGCTGTGGTATAACCGCGTGGTCGGCGAAGGCCGCTGCCCCATCGTCGACACCTGGTGGCAGACCGAGACCGGCGCGGCCCTGATCTCGCCCTTGCCGGGCGCTACGGCTACCAAACCCGGTTCGGCGACCAAGCCCCTGCCCGGCGTGAAGCCACAACTGGTCGATGCTGAAGGCGTGGTTCTGGAAGGCGCGATCGAGGGCAATCTTTGCCTGACCGACAGTTGGCCCGGGCAGATGCGCACGGTCTATGGCGATCACGAGCGCTTCATCACTACCTATTTCACCACCTATCCCGGCAAGTACTTTACCGGCGACGGCTGCCGCCGCGACGAGGATGGCTATTACTGGATCACCGGCCGGGTCGACGATGTGATCAATGTTTCGGGCCACCGGCTAGGGACCGCCGAGATCGAGAGCGCGCTTGTCGGCCATAGCGGCGTCACCGAAGCCGCCGTCGTCGGCTATCCGCACGATATTAAGGGCCAAGGCATCTATGCCTATGTCACCCTCGACCATAGCCATGAGCCCAGCGAGGTCCTACGCAAGGAGCTGATCCTTTGGGTGCGTCAGGAGATCGGCCCCTTCGCCGCCCCCGACATCATCCAGTGGGCACCGAGCCTGCCCAAGACCCGATCCGGCAAGATCATGCGCCGCATCCTGCGCAAGATTGCCGAAAATGAGCTGGGATCGTTGGGCGACACCTCAACCCTTGCCGATCCGTCAGTGGTCGAGGATCTGGTGGCCAACCGGGCTGTCAAATAGAGCGGTGAGCTAGCCGCGAAGGCAGGCGACGCGGACCACACGCAGGTCCCGTCGTAGGCCGTCGGCCACACGGCCATAGTTTTCAACCGTAATCCGCTCGCCGAGCGCGCCGTCTAGAGCGCTCTCGGGGCGCCCCATAGCCTTGGCCGGCCCCGCTAACCGAAGGGCCGCGGCAAGAGAGGCGGGCGTGGTGCTGTAGATCTTTCCCCGGCGCGGGGTCTCGCTCAGGGTCACGCCGACCACTCTGCCCGCCGCATCGAGCGCAGGAGCGCCAGACAGGCCGGCCAAAGAGCCGCTCAATCCCTCGGTTCGTCCCACCTCAGCCCAACTGAGCACCGCCTGATCGCGCCCGGCCCGGCCTCGGCCCCGCAGGGTCTGTTGACCCAGATAGCGGCTCGCCACCTCGCCGGCAGATCCGCGCGGGAAACCGGGGTGAAAGGCCAAGTTTCCGGCTTCGGCAGGCAGTTGAGTCGCCACCGGCAAGGGGGGCGAGCCGCCTTGGGTCAGGAGAACGGCAATGTCGGCCTTAGGGTCGAGCCTCACCTCGGCCACCACCCCGCGTCCCGCCGCCACGATCACGGCCACCTGCCGACAGTCCTGCACCACATGGCGTGCCGTCAACCAAACGCCGCCTTGAGAGATGGAAAAGGCCGTACCGGTCTCTGACGGCGATAGGGATTTGGGGACGCGCACCTCGCCCTCACTAGCCCCTGATTCTGATAGGGTTCCGGTGGCCAGAGCCGCCTCTTCCGCACTGATCGGCGGCGGCGGCGGAGCATCGGCGTTTTCTTGGCGACCTCGCGCTGCGACAAGCACGGCCACGACCACCGCCGAATAGACCAGCCAATCGGGCAGGCGCGGAAAGGTCATGGACTAGGCCGTCACCCGGCCACAGCGGCGGCCAAGACCATGGCCGAAGCGAGCTTGGCCGAGACCAGAAGGGCCGCGGCCGATATCTCACCCTCAGCAACCCGCTGGGGAAGTCCAGAAAACAGCATGTCAATCAGTCGAAAAAGCAGCAGTTGGACGGCCACGGTCATGATGCCCCACAGCAAAACCTCTAAGGCCGAGGCCGAGGCCGTCAAAGATAGGGCTAGGGGAAGGGCCAAGGCCACCAAGACGCCGCCAAAGGACAGGGCTGCAGCTGAATTGCCGTCGCGGATCTGGGTGATTTCTTTGTGAGGCGTAAGAAAGGCATAGAGCACGGCGCTGGCCGCTAAGAGGGCCAAGCTGATCGCGCCGTGGGCAAGGGCGATCAAGATAGCGTTGGTAAAGGCCTGAATTTCTGGAGACATTGCGTTTTGCTCTGTTGCCGGATGCCGATTTAGTCTGCCAAGGGCTCGGCTTGGCTAGCCTGACGCAAAGTGCTGGCGCGCACCTTTTCGCTCTCAGACTTAAGCTGGCCACAAGCGGCTAAGATATCGCGGCCACGCGGTGTGCGGATCGGTGAGGCATAGCCCGCCTTGTTGATCACCGCCGCGAACTTCTCGATGGTTGCCCAGTCGGAACATTCATAGGGCGAGCCGGGCCAAGGATTGAAGGGGATCAGATTGATCTTGGCAGGCAGGCCTCGCACCAGCTGGATCAGGGCACGGGCGTCGGCCAAACTGTCATTAATGCCCTTGAGCATGACATATTCGAAGGTCACGCGTCGGGCATTGGATAGGCCTGGATAGGCCCGAATTCCGGCCAGAAGCTCGGCAATCGGATATTTGCGGTTCAGCGGTACAAGCTGATCGCGCAGATCATCATTGGTCGCGTGAAGGGAAATGGCCAGCATGGCCCCGGTGCGGGTGCCCAGTGGCTCAAGCTGCGGGACCACACCGCTGGTCGAGACCGTGATCCGCCGACGCGACAGGGCAATGCCCTCACCGTCTGAGACCACATCCATGGCTTGCGCCACCGCATCCAAATTATAGAGCGGCTCGCCCATGCCCATAAAGACGATATTGGACAGCTGGCGGCCCTCGGCCGGGGACGGCCATTCGCCCAGATCATCGCGCGCCACCTGCACCTGAGCGACAATCTCTGCCGCCGTCAGATTGCGCACCAAGGGCTGGGTGCCCGTGTGACAGAAGGTACAGTTCAGGGTGCAACCGACCTGGCTGGAAACGCAAAGGGCCCCGGCTCGGCCAACGCCCGGAATAAAGACTGCCTCGGCCTCAACGCCCGGGGAAAATTTGAGTAGCCACTTGCGGGTGCCGTCGCGGCTGACCTGCCGCTCGGTGATTTCGGGGCGCGCGACGACAAAGCGATCGGCCAGCACCGCACGGACATCCTTGCCGACATCGGTCATACGGTCGAAATCGGTGACGCCGAAATGGTTGATCCAGCGCCAGATCTGCGCCGTACGCATCTTGGCCTTATCAGGCGCGCAGGCCTCTCCCGCGATCAAGGCGGCCTTAATCCCCTCCCGGGTCAGGCCCGCAAGGTTGATCGGGCCTATTGGGGCCTGAGGCGTCACGGCCGAGGCCGACGCGCGCGAAAGATCTAGCGTAACGCCCAAGAGGCCGTGTCCTACAAGGTTGGGGGTGAAGACCTTTTTCGCTTCATAACAGATAAGGCTGAACTTCCAAAATCTGAGGTCTATGGTCGCAGGCCTCGTCTTTACGACCCAATTTTTGATGCGAGTGATTGTGCGCCCGATAAGCCGGTGGTTAAACAGCTGTAGCCCAATGCAACAAGGGCCTAGATGGATTTGTCCCTTGTCGGCTAACGAGACACCCCTGTCTGAAGACCGAACCCATTTCGCCGATCTGATGGACCGGGTGGGCGCTCAGCAGGACCGTGCCGCCTTTGCCGCGCTATTTTCTCACTATGGTCCAAGGGTGAAAGGCTATTTGATCCGACTTGGCCTTGGCCAAGCTCAGGCAGAAGATCTAACGCAAGAGGTGATGGTCACGGTTTGGCGCAAGGCGGCCCTGTTTGACCGGCGTCAAGCCTCCGTTGCCACCTGGATCTTTCGCATTGCCCGCAACCGCCGCATTGACCTGTTTCGGCAAGATCAGCGCGCTGTGCTGGATGCTGATGACCCCGGTCTCTTACCGTCGGCACAGGCCGCACCCGATGCTCGTCTGGACGCAGTCGAGCAGGAAAATCAGATGCGGCTGGCCATGGCCGATCTGCCTACAGAGCAGATGGATCTGATCCGAAAGGCCTTCTATGAAGGCCTCACCCATCGCCAGATCGCCGATGTCACGGGCGTCCCGCTTGGCACTGTAAAGTCTCGTCTCAGGCTAGCCTTCAATCGCCTTCGATCCCGGCTAGGGGGTGACGAATGAGAGAAAATCGTCATCCGACCTTGAAGAACCCGACGTCACATTCATATGATGATAGGATGGATCTGATGATGATCAGGCCAAACCCATAGATTCTAGGCTTTATTTCGTGACCCCAACCCTGATTCCTCTCGCCGAAATGGCCAAGGCCCAACCGGCCTTAAGGCTGTTGCTCGACACAGCCGCCTTTATGCGCGACGAGGTTGACTTTGCTGAAAATGACCCTTCCGCCAGCCAGGCCGACGCCATAGGCGGTGCCCTGCTTGAACAGGAAATGGCCGTTGAGATGGGCGCCAAGGGGTTTGATCGGGTGCTGGCTCAGATTGCTGGGCTGGAACAGGCCGATCATCGCGCCGCTCTTGCCGCAAAGGCCGCCGGTCAAGGCCTCTTCGAAATTCTGAACCTGCCCGCCCCGGTGCGCGACGCCGCGCTCAATGCGTTAGAACATAGCGGTTGGAAATTTGGCGGGCGCGGCCTTAAGCGCCTCGCCCTTGCCGAGCCGACCGCTGACGGCGTCCATGTCGAACTGTTGCGGATCGTTCCGGGCTCAGGCAGCCCGCGCCACGATCATGAGGGCGACGAGGTGACGCTGGTCCTTTGCGGCGCCTATCATGATGGCCACCAGCGCTATGGGGCCGGAGACATTGCCATGGCCCACAAGGGCCTTGTGCACCAGCCGATAGCAGAGCCGGGTGAGGTCTGTTTTGCCCTCGCGGTCAATGTCGGAGATCTGCGCTTTTCCGGCGCCGTGGGCCTGGTCCAGCGCGCCCTGCGTCTGCATTAGTCAAAAATCAGCCCTCCTGGGGCCTTCTCGATCACAAGCTCCCCTTTGGGCGCTTGCGCTTGCCGGTGGTTGCGCTAGCGTCGCGGCAACATCGAATAGGCGTTTAAACGGGAGGTAACAACGATGAAGGCTGTGCTGAGCAAAAGTGTCGGCGGTCCAGAAACTCTGGTACTGGAAGAGGTCGCGGACCCGGTCGCAAAGGCCGGTCAGGTTCTGCTGGCGGTCAAGGCCTGCGGCGTCAACTATCCCGACGTGCTGATCATCGAAGACAAGTACCAGTTCAAGCCCGCCCGCCCCTTCTCGCCCGGCGGTGAAGTGTCCGGCGTGGTTGAAGCCGTTGGTGAAGGCGTCACTGGGCTCAAGGTCGGTGACCGGGTCATCGCCTCGACCGGCAATGGCGGCATGGCTGAAAAGATTGCACTCGATGCGGCCCGCTGCATTCCCATGCCAGCAAGCATGCCCTTTGATGAGGCGGCCGCCTTCATCATGACCTATGGCACCTCGCACTATGGCCTCAAGCAGCGCGCCACCATAAAGCCGGGCGAAAGCCTGTTGGTGCTCGGTGCTGCGGGCGGCGTTGGTTTGGCAGCGGTCGAGCTTGGCAAGGCCATGGGCGCCAAGGTCATTGCGGCAGCCTCGTCACAAGAAAAGGTCGATCTGGCCATTTCACGTGGCGCAGACAGCGGCGTGGTCTATCCCACCGGCCCTTTCGATAAGGACGGCCGGAAGGCGCTGGCCAACCTCTTCAAGGAGGCCTGCGGGCCCAATGGCGTTGATGTCATCTATGACGCGGTCGGCGGCGACTATGCAGAGGCCAGCCTGCGCTCTATGGCTTGGGAAGGCCGCTTCTTGGTCATCGGCTTCCCCGCCGGTATCCCCGCCATTCCCTTGAACCTGACCCTTCTAAAGAGCTGTCAGGTCGTCGGCGTGTTCTGGGGCGCCTTCGTGGCCCGCGAGCCCAAGCTTCACCAAGAAAATGTCGCTGAGCTGATGCAACTCTATATCGACGGTAAGATCCGCCCCCACGTCTCCGAAACCTTCAGCCTGGCCGACTCCGGCAAGGCCATCACCCACCTCGCCAGTCGCAAGGCGATGGGCAAGGTCGTGGTGACGATGGACTAGGCCTGAGGGGATGGGGTCTTCCTCATCCCCTGGCGGGCTCGGCGCGGAAATGGCGGTGGGAGACGTGGATGAACACCCCCTCACCCCCCAAGGGTCCTAGGGCTTATCCGCCCTTCCTTAGCCCTCTCCCTGTGGGAGAGGGTTGGGTGAGGGCCTTATTTTCTTCTTATACCCCGTCTACGCGACAGCCCGAAATTCGTGAGGGCGAATAACATGGAAGTTATCCGTGATTTTATCCCGGAA
>JBBARR010000041.1:0-21121 GCA_040399645.1 Caulobacteraceae bacterium
TGGCCGCCAAATCTTCTGGCGTTCCAATGCCAACGACGCGGCCGCCACCGGCACCCCCTTCAGGGCCAATGTCGATCAGCCAGTCAGCGGTTTTGATGACGTCGAGGTTGTGCTCAATCACGACGATGGTGTTGCCGGCGTCACGCAGTTGGTGCAGCACCTTGAGCAGCAAATCAATGTCGGCAAAGTGCAGGCCGGTCGTCGGCTCGTCAAGGATGTAAAGCGTGCGACCGGTGTCGCGCTTGCTGAGCTCTAGCGCCAGCTTGACGCGCTGCGCCTCCCCGCCTGACAGCGTGGTCGCGGCCTGACCGAGCTTGATGTAACTCAGGCCCACATCGAGCAGGGTTTGCAGCTTGCGCGCGAGCGTCGGCACGGCTTTGAAAAACTCTGCGGCGGCTTCCACCGTGAGCTCGAGAATCTGCGCGATGTTCTTGCCCTTGTACTGCACTTCCAGGGTTTCGCGGTTGTAGCGCATGCCTTTGCACACATCGCAAGGCACATAGACGTCGGGCAAGAAATGCATCTCGACTTTGACCATGCCGTCGCCCTGACAGGCTTCGCAACGGCCCCCGGCGACATTGAAGCTGAAGCGCCCCGGCCCGTAGCCGCGTTCGCGCGCGCTGTTCATCTCGGCCATCAATTCGCGGATCGGCGTGAACAGTCCAGTGTAGGTGGCCGGGTTGCTGCGCGGCGTGCGGCCAATCGGTGACTGGTCGACGTTGATGACCTTGTCGAAGTGCTCAATGCCTTCAATCGCCTCATGCGCGGCGGGTTCTTCATGGGCGCGGTACAGGGTGCGCGCCACGGCGGCGTACAGCGTGTCATTCACCAGCGTCGACTTGCCCGAGCCGGACACGCCGGTGACGCAGGTCAGCAGACCGACCGGGAATTCAACACTGACATTTTGCAGGTTGTGGCCGCTGGCGTTGATGACCCTCAGGCATTGCAAATCACCTTGCGTCAGCTGGTGCGTGGCTTCACGCGCCGCGCGTTTGACGCCGGCCGCACTGGGGGCAAAGCGCGGATTCTTGATCACCAACGGGCCTCTGGCGACGGTCGGCAGCCACGGCGTGCGATGCGTCGGCACGGCGATTTTCAAAGTTCCCGCCAAGTACTGGCCGGTGAGCGAATTTGGATTCGCCTGCACCTCGGCAAAATTGCCCTGCGCCATCACACGGCCGCCATGAATACCGGCGCCGGGGCCCATGTCAATCACATGGTCGGCGGCGCGAATCATGTCTTCGTCATGCTCGACCACCAGCACGCTGTTGCCGATGTCGCGCAGGTGTTTCAGCGTGCCGATCAAGCGGTCGTTGTCGCGCTGGTGCAGGCCGATGCTGGGCTCGTCCAGCACGTACATCACGCCGGTCAGTCCCGAGCCAATTTGGGAGGCCAGACGGATGCGCTGGGACTCGCCACCCGACAGCGTTTCAGCACTGCGGTCTAGGCTCAAATAATTCAGGCCGACGTCGTTCAAAAACTTCAGCCGCAGGCCGATCTCGCGCACCACTTTGTCCGCGATTTCGGCCTTGGCGCCCTGCATCGTCAACGTGTTGAAGTATTCAAAACTTTCCCGCAAGGTGATGCGGCTGACCTCGTAAATCGCCTTGCGGGTTGGCGCTGCGCCCTCGGTGGTCGGCGCGCCGACGATGTAGACATGGCGCGCCTCTTGGCGCAGCCGCGTGCCTTGACACGACGGGCACGGCTGCACGGCTCGGTAGCGCGCCAACTCTTCGCGCACGGCGGACGAATCAGTCTCGCGGTAGCGTCGTTCGAAGTTCGTGATGACGCCTTCGAACGGATGTTTCTTGCTGACCTTGCGGCCAGCCGAAGCGCCCGAATCCATGATGTAGCTGAACTTGATGTCTTCTTCGCCAGAGCCATGCAGCACGACTTGCCGCACGTGTTCGGGCAGCGCCTCAAACGCGCTGTCGATGTCGAAGCCGTAATGTTTCGCCAAGCTCTCCAGCATCGAAAAGTAATAACTGTTTCGGCGGTCCCAGCCCTTCACCGCGCCGCTGGCCAGGCTCAGCGTCGGAAAAGCCACCACGCGCGCCGGGTCAAACGTTTCGGTGTGGCCCAGACCGTCGCAGGTCGGGCAGGCACCCAAGGGCGAGTTGAAAGAAAACAGCCTGGGCTCCATCTCGCTGAGCGAGTAGCTGCACACCGGGCAAGAAAACTTGGCGCTGAACAAATGCTCACCAGGCGTGTGCTGGTGAATGTGCCCTTGAACAACAGTCGCTGCGGGAGCCGCCGATGCGTCCATTTCCAACGCCATGGCCTTGCCATCAGCAAGTCGCAAAGCGGCTTCAAAACTTTCAGCAATACGCTGCTTCAGGTTATCTTGCTCTTGCCGGCCGGCGTCCAGTTCGCCTTCAGCGAGGTCGGTCGCTGGCGCCGTAGCCCGGCGCACTTTAACGCGGTCGATCACCACGTCGATGTTGTGCTTTTCAGTCTTTTTCAGCTTCGGCAGCTCGTCAAATTCGCAGATCTTGCCGTCGACCCGAAAGCGCACATAACCTTGCGCCTGCATCTCGGCAAACAGGTCGACAAATTCGCCCTTGCGCTCACGTGCGACCGGCGCCAAGATCATCAGCCGCGTGCCTTCTGGCAAGGCCAGCACGGCGTCGACCATCTCGCCCACGCTCTGCGCTTGCAGCGGCA
The DNA here is from genome assembly GCA_040399645.1 of Caulobacteraceae bacterium. Classification (GTDB taxonomy): domain Bacteria; phylum Pseudomonadota; class Alphaproteobacteria; order Caulobacterales; family Caulobacteraceae; genus CAISGS01. The sequence continues at coordinate 2,665 of JBBARR010000041.1, forward strand.
AATCATGCTCGGGGCAATACGGTGTACCCGCCCGCGCAAACAGCAAGCGCAAATAATCATGGATCTCGGTGACCGTGCCGACGGTCGAACGCGGGTTGTGCGAGGTGGCTTTTTGCTCAATCGAAATGGCCGGGCTCAAGCCCTCGATCAAGTCGACATCGGGCTTGTCCATCAGCTGCAAAAACTGCCGCGCATAGGTCGACAAACTCTCCACGTAACGCCGCTGCCCTTCGGCGTACAGCGTGTCAAACGCCAGCGACGACTTGCCCGAACCGCTCAAACCGGTGATCACCACCAGCTGATTGCGCGGGATGTCCAGGTCAATATTTTTGAGGTTGTGCGTGCGTGCACCGCGGATGCTGATCCGCTGCGCGGCCAATTGAATGCGCAATTGAGATGCCAAATAGTTGCTGTCAGACAGGGAGTTCAATTGGAGTGCCGGCAAAACCGGACATCATAGACGGCCGGGCGTTTTCATGCTCTTGCCTGGGGTTGCGGCAGCCAATACTGCCAAACAGGGCCTACACCAGCCAGCGCTTTGCACCCCACATGCCGACCAGCAAGGCGGCCACAAATGCAGCAGCATCCTGACCACCTGACAACAGCGATGCAAAGCCCGGCCCCGGGCAGTAGCCGGCCAGACCCCAACCGATGCCAAACAAGGCCGCGCCGGTCAGCAGCTTGCCGTCAATGTCTTGGCGCGTCGGCAGGTGAAACTTGTCGTCCGCCCAAGGTTTGGCTTTTTGCGGGGTCACCGCAAAGGCGATCAAGGTCACCATCAAAGCCCCACCCATCACCAAGGCCAACGAGGGGTCCCAAAAACCTGGTGCGGCTTGCCAAGAAATGCCTTGGCGCAAACCCGCCAAGTGCAAAAAGCCAACCACCTTGGCCGGTTGCGTCATGCCAGACAGCACCAAACCGAAGGTAAAGAGCAGACCAGCAGCCAGCGCGAACAGTGTTTTTTTAAGCATTTTCGTTTTCTTTCTTCAGATCATGGCGCGGCCAGTGGCCCCATAAATCACAAATACCGTGGCAAAACCAGTGCCCATGAAGACCAAGGTGGCAACCAATGAACGCACCGACTTGCGGCCCATGCCGCACACCCCATGACCGCTGGTACAGCCCGAACCCAGCACCGTGCCAACGCCGACCAGCAGCCCCGCCAGCAACAACAGTGGCAATGGCCGCGGGCTGACCATGGCCGGCTGCAGCCATGCGGTGGCGACCGCACCACCACCGATCAAACCCAGCAAAAAAGCCCAACGCCAGGCGCGGTCTGCGCGACTGTCCGTCTTGGCGGGAGACAACGCCGATGCTGCGATACCGCTGACACCGGCCACGCGCCCCAGCGCTGCGAGCAGCAACCAACTGGCCAAGCCAATCAAAACACCGCCCGCGAGGGCTTGCCCCGCCGATAGCCAGCTTGCATTCATGACGCGCCTTTTTTCAAATTCATGTGAGCCTTGTATTTTATACCCCCTAGGGTATAAAATACAAGGCTCACAACCTACCTGCTTACAACCATGTCCAAGCTGATGAGTGTCGAAAAGAAAGCGGCAATTCGCGCCCGGCTGGCCCGCGTGGAAGGTCAACTGCGCGGCCTCCAGAGGCTGATTGACGAGGATGCTGACTGCGAAAAAGTAGCCCAGCAACTCAGCGCCGCCCGAAAAGCGTTGGACAAATCATTTTTCGCCATGGTCGCCTGCATCATTGAACAAGGCGAAATGTCCCCAGAAGAAGTGGCAGCCATGTTGACCAAGTTTGCTTGACAGGTCTTTCTATGCCAAAAGTTCTTCGACCAATTCAATTGTTTGACCCTGCGTCCAGCACCTACACCTACCTGTTGATCGACCGCAGCACGCGGGAAGCGGTCATCATTGACCCGGTTGACGATCAATTGACCCGCGACATGGCGGTGTTGGCCGAGCACCGCGCCAAACTCCGTTACGTGGTGGAAACGCATGTCCATGCAGACCACATCACCAGTGCCGCTGCGCTGATCGACCACACCGGCGCACAAGCGGCCACGCCTGAAGGCTGCGGCATCCAGCCTGCAGCGATCCAACTCAAGGATGGTGATCTGCTGCACTTTGGTCGGCAACAGTTACAAGCCCTGCACACGCCTGGCCACACCGGCGGCAGCATGAGCTTTGTCTGGGGCGACAACGTGTTCACAGGCGACACCTTGCTGATTGGCGGATGTGGCCGCACCGACTTCCAGTCAGGCAGCGCACGCGCTTTGCACCACAGCATTACAAGCATCCTTTTCAGCCTGCCCCGCCACACCACGGTATGGCCTGGGCACGATTACAAAGGCCACACCAGCAGCAGCATTGCCAAAGAAAAAACCAGCAACCCAAGAATCACTGACAACGGCCAACTGCGCAGCGTCGACGCCTTTGTGCAGCTCATGGACCAGCTGAACTTGCCCAAACCCAGGCGAATCGACGAGGCCGTCCCCGCCAACCTGACCTTGGGTCTGCGCCATGACGCTGGCGCGCCCCTAGACACATCACGCTCGGGAGCGTGAGAGCGCCTCCATAACCACCGCCTGGCCTAGCTGGACTACTTTCAGGCCGCCCAAGCATTGGCCAGATGGGCATCGGAATGCAACCATCAAGTCAAACTACGGGTTTACACGCTGCTTGGTGGCGGCCCTGCGGTGCCAAACTTGTACTCATATATTTTGATTTCAGTACGTACTTACTACAAGCGTTTCTGACTCTCGTTCATCACACAAACCTACAAACGCTCCCGAAAGGCCAATCTTGATTTCACGACGCACGCTAATAAAGACTGGATTGGCCAGCGGAGCAGCCTTGACGCTGCATGCCAGATCGGCGACCTCATGGCCAGAGCGCCAAGTTCGCATCGTTTTACCCTTTGGCGTTGGAGGCGCCGCAGACGTTCTGGTGCGAGTGCTCGCGGAACGGCTACAAAACCGCCTCGGGCAGAACTTCCTTGTCGACAACATCACCGGCGTTGGCGGAAACCTGGGCATGCAGGCGGTGCAGAAGGCCGCGCCGGATGGCTACACCATGGGCTGTGCGACAGTCGGCACCTTGTCGATTAATCAGTATCTGTTCGCCAAGCTGCCTTACGATCCGGTGCGCGATTTCTCCTATGTCTCGACCTTCTTCGAGAACTGCAACATGCTCATCGTCAGGGCTCAGCATCCGGCCCAGACGGTGCAGGAGTTCATCGCATGGGCGCGCAAGCAGCCGCAGGGCGTGAAATACGGCTCGCCCGGCGTGGGCACCACGCCTCACCTGTCTGCTGAGCTGTTTCGCGTGCGCTGCGGCATCCAGACACTGCACGTGCCGTATCGCGGTGTGGCGCAATCCATGCCGGCCCTGCTGTCTGGCGACACCGACTTCGCGGTCGAGAACGTCGCGAGCTACATGTCCATGATCAAAGCCGGCAAAGTCAGGGCGCTGGGCGTCACATCCGTCGATCGCTGGCCGACGCTGCCCGACGTGCCCACTATGGCCGAGGCGGGCGTGCCCAACTTTGTCATCACCTCATGGGGCGCGTTTGTCATGCCGCGGGGCACGCCTGCCGCCATCGTTGACAAGGCCTCTTCCGCGCTTCAGGCCATCACAGCCGATGCCGGCATTCAACAGCGCTTTCTGGATATTGGCGCGCGTGCCATCTCCTCCACGCCAGAGCAACTCAACCTGTTTGCCGAAAAAGAGCGTGTGAAATGGAAAGAAATGGTGAACTTGTCCAACGCAAAAATGGAGTGACGCCGGTCATGACTCAACATGATTCATCATTCGAAGGAAAGATCGGCGCGACCTGGCGAGATTCCACGCCCTGGTGGCCGGCAAAGCCTCCGGCGACGGCCGTTGCGCCCAACATCGTTTTCATCGTGCTCGACGACGTGGGCTTTTCAGATATCGGCTGCTTTGGCTCCGAGATCGCAACGCCCCACATGGACGCGCTGGCAGCGGGCGGACTGCGCTACAACAACTTTCACGTGACCGCCATGTGCTCGCCGACGCGGGCCTGCCTGCTGACCGGGCGCAACGCGCATGCGGCCGGCATGGGCATCATTTCAGAATGGGCTGGCGGCTATCCCGGCTACCGGGGGAAACTCTCCAAAGCAGCGGCCACCATTGCGGAAGTGTTGGCGCCCCATAGCTACGCCAGCTATGCGGTCGGCAAATGGCACTTGATGAACACCGACGAATACGGCCCTGCGGGACCCCACGACGGCTGGCCGCTGGGCCGGGGGTTTAACCGGTGGTACGGATTTCATGGCGCGCTGGCCGACCAGTGGAACCCCGAGCTTTATCAGGACAACCGATCAGTCGAAATCGACAAGCCCGAGGGCTATCACCTGAGCGCGGATCTGGTAGACCATGCTATTGGCGACATGCGCGACCACCTCACCGCATCGCCAGATCGCCCATTTTTCCAGTACGTTGCGTTCGGCGCTTGCCATTGGCCGCACCATGTGCCCCAGGAATTCATCGACAAATACCGTGGCTGCTACAGCCAGGGATGGGATGCCGTGCGCCAGCAGCGGTTCGCCAAACAACAGGCGCTGGGCATCGTGCCACCCGGCACCCAGTTGGCCCCGAGAAATCCCGGTGTATTGCCGTGGGCAGAAGTTGAACCGGATGTCCGGCGCGTCAACGAACGACTGCAGGAAACCTATGCAGCCTTCATGGAACACACCGACGCGGAAATTGGTCGGCTAGTAAATTTTCTGGCGCAGACCAAGCAGCTCGACAACACCATGATCGTGCTGATCTCCGACAACGGCGCTAGCCCTGAAGGCGGCGCGATTGGCGCGGTCAATGCACGCAGAAATTTGGTGTTTGAAAAGGAAACGAGCGCACAGGCACTAGCCCGCATCGACACCATCGGCGGCGAACGGGCATTCAACCACTACGCCACCGGATGGGCGCAAGTCTCCAACACGCCGCTCAAATGGTATAAGCGCGGCAACCATGGCGGCGGCGTTCGAGCGCCGCTTATCGTCCACTGGCCGCGCGGCATCACTGATGGCGGACAGATCCGCTCGCAATACCACCACGTCATAGACATCGCGCCTACCCTTTATGAACTGCTGGGCGTCACGTTGCCTACTACGCACCAAGGGGTTCCGCAGATACCATTGCACGGCACCAGTTTGGCCTATACCTTCAATCAGCCCGATGCCTTGACAAGAAAAAAAACCCAGATCTACGAGATGCTGGGCGACCGTGCCATCTGGCATCAAGGCTGGAAGGCTGTGGTGCGCCACGCCAAAGGGCAGGATTTCAGCACGGATCGATGGGAACTCTACGCTCTAGATTCTGATTTCTCGGAGTGCAACGACTTGGCGTCTGTAGAACCCGAGCGCCTAACGCAACTGGTGAAGCTGTGGTCCAGTGAGGCCACTCAGCACCATGTTCTCCCGCTGGACGACCGGGAAACCGAGCGCCTCGCGGATCGTCCGAAGGTTGAATCTCGAACGCGGTACGAACTTGCTTTTGGTATGAGTCGTATCGACCGCCACGCATCGCCAGACATAACCGACCGCAGTTTCAGTATCGAAGCACAATTTGTCCAGCTTGCTGAATCAGATGTCCATGGCGTAATCCTGTCATATGGCTCCTGGTTTGCTGGGCTTGTGCTCTTCATCCGCGATGGTAAGGTGTATTTCGAATACCGTTTTTCCGAGACGGAAACTTGCGGATTAAGCTCAGAATTGCCTGCCCGGCCAGGGCAAGTACAGGTCCGCCTTCAATTCGAACGCACCACCAAACTCTCGGGCATCGCACGCTTATTTATCGGGGGCAAAGAACTGGCGTCAATGACCGTGCCGCGCACGTGGCCAGTCAATGCACTTACCTCGGGCATGCACTGCGGGCGCGAGGGTACGGCCCCAGTAAGTGATTTTTATAAGGGGCCTTTCGACTTTACCTGCCGAGACTTGCGCGTTGTTATCGAAGTTTCGCTCCCTTCGCACAGTGGCTCCGAGCGCGCCTTTAGGGCTGCCCTCAAAGAGCAGTGAGTACTTACGAGGGTCTGAGTTCACACACCTGAATAGCCAAGTGTCTGGCCGAGCTGGACTACTTTCAGGCCGCCCAAGCATTGGCCAGATGGGCATCGGAATGCAACCATCAAGTCAAATTACGGGTTTACACGCTGCTTGGTGGCGGCCCTGCGGTGCCACACTAAAGTGGTTGGATATTGGAAGGTGGCCGGCCCGGTCGTAAAAAATACCAAAGCCTGCATAGCGGGTAGAAGCATCCTCTGCTGTAGCACTCTGGCGGCAAAACCACAGAGGCTCTTTTGGGTGTTGTGGCCTGTCATTCGATTTTTTGAGACTTTTTCAGACCATCTCAAAAGCGAGAATCGCGACCTTCTACATCTGAAGCAATAGGCACGTTACAACGCACAGGAGTCAGTGAATGCACCGCTTGATGATGAAAATTTGCAACTTTAGGGCGGGGAGTTTGGCTGCCATTGGCTTGGCCAAGGCTGACGCCGCCGAGCGACCGAACCACGGCAGCGCATGGGAAAGGTTTAAGCGCTTGGCGCTGCAGGTCATCGGACTTTTATGGATGACAGCTGCGCTAAACCCCGCCGCGGCGCAGTCGGAGTTTCCCTCTCGCCCGGTGCGGCTGATTGTCACTTTTGCTGGTGGCTCTGCGGCCGATTCGGTTGGCCGCGCAGTCGCCGAAGAGTTGACGAAACAATTAGGCGTTCCCGTGGTGGTGGAAAATATCGCCGGTGCCGGCGGCACCATTGGCACCACTGCTGCCGCTCGCGCACAGCCAGATGGCCACACACTGATGATCGGCACCAGCTTGATGACCATGGCTGTGCACATGAACTCGCCGCCAGCTTACGACGCCATCAAAGATTTCATTCCGATTGCGCGGGTGGGCGAAATTCCGCTGGTGGCCGTGTCTTCCACTGCGGCGCCCTTCAACAGCTGGGCAAATCTAATGACCTATTCAAAGGCAAATCCGGGCAGGCTCAACTACGCGACTTCCGGCAAGGGTTCGGCCTCTCACATCTATACGGAAATGCTCCAGCGCGAACTCGGCTTTCAGGCGCAAGATGTCGCCTACAAAGACGTCGGCCAGGCGGTGATGGACACTGCGACGCACAAGGTTGATTTTTTCATCGCCAATTTACCGCCCACCCAGGGCCTGCTCAACGCCGGCCAGTTACGGGCTGTCGCCGTGGGTTCCCTGCAACGTCTCGCCGCGTTCCCGGAGGTGCCAACCTTTGCAGAGATCACCGGCCGGCGCGACCTGAAGTTGTCGCTTTGGTACGGCTTGTTCGCGCCGGCCGGAACGCCGCCGTCGGTGGTTGCAAAACTGGAAAAAGCGGTGATGAAAGCCGCCGACTCTGCGGGCGTGCGGGCCCGGCTTGCCGTTGCTGGCGGCGCGGGCTCCGTCGGCCCGGGAACCGAGCTGATGCCTTTGGTGCGCCAGGACAATCAAAGGTTCGCCGAGCTGATCAAGAGCCTTGGGCTGGTGACAGCGAGGTAAGCGCCATGACTGCGGCCCCAACCGTCCCAGCGATCGCCGGCACCGCGTTGACACGCGCCGCCGCGACGATGACCGTGGACGCCGCTTTCTGCGAGCGAGTGATCGCCCATCCTGAGCGTATCGCGCTGGTGCAGGAGGCGCGCCGCGTCACTTATCACGATCTGAAAAGCCGTGTCGATCGCTTGTGCAATGCGTTGCTGCAACTCGGCGTCCAACCCGGTGACCGGCTCGCGGTGCTGTCAGAAAACCGCTGCGAATACGTTGAGGTGCTGTTGGCTGCCGCCCATATCGGCGCGATTGTGGCCTGCCAAAACTGGCGGCTGTCAGCGACCGAGCTCGGACACTGCCTACAACTCGTTGCGCCACGCGTGATGTTTGTGTCCGAACGCCATGCGGCATTGCTGGCGGCGGCGAACTTCGCGGCTGATTCAGTGGTCGTTTTAGGGCCAAGTTACGAGTCGCTGCTGGCGCGGGCAGCAGGGGAGTCATCGACAAACCAATCCTCCCCTGAAGACGGCCTGTTGATTTTGTACACCAGCGGCACCACTGGCCTGCCCAAGGGCGCGGTGATCAGCCACCGCGCCATGCTGGCCCGAGCGATGATCGGCACTGTCGACGGCCAGCTCTACCCTGGCTTTGGCTCTATTTGCTGGTCGCCGCTTTATCACATGGGCGGCACCGACCCGACGCTTGGCACGCTGATGCACGGCGACACGGTGTTCGTGGTCGACGGTTTTCAGCCAGCCGTGTTGGTGGAGATCATGTCGCGTGAGTTGCTGGGCAACGTCACGCTGGTTCCCGCTTCGATCGCTGCAGTGATCGCCGAGGTCAAGCGCAGCGGCCTGCGACCCAGAGGTATCAAAGCCTGTGGCTCGATGGCCGACATGGTGCCGGCGCAGCAAATCGCCGAAATCACCACCTTGCTGAACGCGCCGTTTCGCAACACTTTCGGCTCGACCGAAACCGGCAATCCGCCTGCCAGCCGGCAGCTGATCCCGATCGGTACTGCGCCCACTAACCTGTCCAAAACCCAGAGCTCTTACTGCCAGCTGCGGCTCGTCGACGATGAAGGTTGCGACGTCCCCGACGGCACGCCGGGCGAAGTGCTGATTCGCGGCCCATCGCTGTTCTCCGGCTACTGGAACAGCCCCGAGGTGAACGAGCGCGAATTTCGCGGCGGCTGGTTTCACATGGGCGACGTGATGGTGCGCAACCCGGACGGCACGCTCGACTTCGTTGATCGTCGCAAGTACCTGATCAAGTCGGGTGGTGAGAACATCTATCCGGCCGAGATCGAGCGCCTGCTGCTGCAAGACCCGCGCATCGCCGATGCCGCGGTGGTTCGCAAGAGCGACGCCCATTGGGGTGAAGTACCGGTTGCATTCGTTGTCCGCGCCGACCCTCAACTGAGCACCGATGACGTGATCACCCTGTGTCGCGGCCGAATTGCCAACTACAAGCTGCCGAAGGAAGTGCGCTTTGTCGCTGCTGAAGATATTCCGCGATCAGACACTGGAAAGTTGAAGCGGGTCGAGCTGGAGGCGCGGTTGACACATCTTGACCCCTCGGCCGGTAACCCATAACGCGCAATGCTGATTTGAAGAATGTACGAGGGTTTACGTGCATTAACAGCGCTTTTTATTGGTCGATACTGCAATTTATGAGGATAACTTGCATATTTTTTTGGACCCCGAACAGAGGGATCGGACGTTGGTATCTGTCGTGATTGCCAGCAAAGATTCGCAAATAATGCCCTGTGTAAGTGGTTCATGCCATCCACGCGAGCCGCTTTCGCTGACACATGGCCTATTTCAAGGGCGCGATCGACTTCAACGACTGCGTAGGGTTCCCGCATGACGAAATGAACTTTTGTCACTTGAACAATGCAAGGACACCATGAACAAGCACTTGACTGATTCGACTCCCGTTTTTTTCGACCTGTTTTTAGGCCGCGCCAGGGGTCGAGCCCTCGGCACATTGTCCGAGTCGATGGTTTTTGTTCAAGCGGCTGCGCGCGTTGCCGCCAACAAATCCGCTCGCGGAACAACCTTGCGCATCATGTTGGCTGCGTTTGCTGCGCTGGCGGTTTTCATGACTGCCCCGGCGATGGCCACCGACAGTTCCGAGGCGCTCAGCAAAATACAAATATCAACCCTGTCGAACCGGCCTGACAAACTCAGCGACGGCGATGTATTGGTGCAGGTTCTCCTGCCACAAAAAAATGGACTCGGCAGTGTGACTGTGCAACTCAACGGGGCCGATGTCACCCCAGCGTTTATGCAGGAACCCGGCACCGGTCGACTTGTCGGTCTGGTTAAAGGACTCCGGCTCGGCAAGAACGAGTTGAAAGCCACGGCCAAGGGCGCAGGCAGCGACAAACGAATCCTCATCAACCACGCCATCAGCGGTCCGATATTTTCAGGCCCACAGCAGCAACCTTTTTATTGCCAAACCCATGAATTTCGCGTCTACCCCAGTGGCCCTTTCCTGACACTTTCCCAGATCGCGCCGCCGTGCGAGGTGCCGACTCGTGTCGACTACTTGTACCGAACCTCGGCAGGTCAATTCGCGCCATTTAATTTGAACGGTTCGATGCCAACGGACTTGATCAACACCACCACAACGACCGGCGCGACCGTGCCCTACGTTGTCAGACTTGAAACCGGAACCATCAACCGATCGGTATATCAAACGGCGATGCTGGCCGACCCACGGCTGCCGGAGCACAACCTTAGAACCCGTTCCAACCTAGGATGGAACGGCCGCCTGGTTCACAACTTTGGCGGCGGCTGTCAGCCTGGCTGGTATGTTCAGGGAGCCAACGCCTTGTTCAACGTGCCGGGCGCGGGCGATCCCGACCTCTTTCTGTCACGAGGTTTTGCCGTCACTTCGGCCTCTTTTACAGTGCTTGGCAACAACTGTAATTTCGTTCTAGCGGCCGAAACCTTGATGATGGTGAGGGAACACTTCATTGAAACCTTCGGCGTCCCGCTGTACACCATGGGCTGGGGCTGCTCGGGTGGATCCATCCTGCAGAACATGATCGCGGATGCCTTTCCAGGCCTGCTTGACGGCATCGTGCCGCAATGCAGTTTCGCCGACATCACCAACATTCACGGCCTCGATTCCCGTGTGCTTTACAACTACTACGTGAATGGCGGAGCCGGCTTGCCGTGGACCGAAGACCAGATCGTAAAGGTCTCGGGCTTTCAAAACTTTGCCCACCTGAAAGACCATGGCGTTGGTCGCGCCTCGCGCTACGACCCGCTGAAGAGCCGTGCCGGCTTCCCCGCCGAAAGCTCGGGCGTCTTCACGCCCAACATACCGCTTGAGACGCGCTACGACCCGGCCAGCAATTCGCACGGCGTGCGGCCTACCCTGTGGGATTCGATGGCCAACATCTTCGGCCGCGACGCCAGAGGATTTGGCCGGCCTGCGTTGGACAACACCGGCATCCAATACGGGCTGGGGGCCCTGAACGCGGGGCAAATTAACACGGAACAGTTTCTTGACCTCAACCAGAAAATCGGTGGCATAGACAGCGACGGAAACTTCACCCCCCAACGAACCGTGGCCGACCCCAAGGGCATCCAGGCAGCCTACGAATCTGGCTTTTTCAATGCCGGTGGTCGCGGCCTGGGTTCCGTGGCTATCCTCGATATCGATTTCATTTACCGCGACCAGACTGCGACTGGCGACCCGCACCTTAAATTCCAGCATTTCGCGACCCGCGAACGGATGCGCAGCGCGCTCGGATCGGTCGACAACATGGTGATGTGGAGCGGCGCCATCACGCCTTCGACCTGGGCTCAAGCGCTGCAAGGGATGGACAAATGGCTGACCCGCCTTGCCGCCGACACATCTTTCACCCCTCTGGCAAAGAAGGTCGTGGCCAGCAAGCCGCCCGATCTGAAAGATGGTTGCTGGAACGGCATCACCTTCATTGCGGAGCCGCAGTTCCAAGGTGGGGCCGGCACATCAACCTGCAACACCTTGTACCCAAGCTGGACTTTTCCCCGCTTCGTCGCAGGGTCAACACTCGCGCATGACGTGGTGCAGTGCAGCAGGCGAGCGATCGATCCAAAAGACTATAAGGCGCATTTAAGCGGTACCGAAATGTCGCGCCTGCACGCCATCTTTCCAAACGGCGTGTGCGACTACACGCGCCGCGGTATCTTTCAGCCGCCCCTGCTGGACACCTGGATGGTCTATACCGGAGATGGTCAGTACCACAAGGACCATTAACTGCTTTGAGCCCGCTCATGAACTCCCCTATCCTTTGCGCTTTATGTCCGCTTTGCCGCAAGCTGCTGATGGCAGCTCTGGTGATTGCTTGCGTTTCGTCTTGGGCCCAGGAGTCCTGGCCCGGCGGCAAATGGCGACCGTATCTTGCGGTCTACGGCTCGACGGCCGTCATGCACGTGCCACTGGTGATGAGCGATGGTGTGACGCTCGTAGCCGCTGTCACTTACCCGACAAACCTGGCTAACGGTGCGCGTGCTGCCGGCAAGTTTCCGGTGCTGTTAGCGCAGAACCCCTACAGCCAGGCAACTCTGGAAGGGCGGACCTGCGACTCCCTCACTGGCGGACGCAATCAGTCGGGCAACGACTGGTACGTAGCGCGTGGCTACATCTTCGTCTCAGTCTGCACCCGTGGTACCGGAAAGTCGGGCGGCACCTTCGATTATTTCGGCACCGGCCGAGTCGCACAAGATGGTAAAGAGATGGTCTACTGGGCCGCGGAAAAGCTCGACGGCTCCAACGGCGCGATCGGCCTGACAGGCTGCTCTTACCTCGGCTTCAACCAGCTTTTCACCGCGGCTGTGTTACCAAAGGGCTCGCCAGTCAAAGCTATGGCGCCTTTTTGCGCCGGTGCAGAACAGTATCGCGAAGCCAATATGGGCTCAGGACTGCCGACCCAGACCATCAATTTACGGGCCACCGTCTTCTACAACATCATCGGTAAACAGGGTGGCGAATGGGGCAGCAGTTCCTACAAGAACATCACCGAGAGCGGCGAGCTGGCCTACTACGGTGACTACTGGAAGCGCTCGACGCCGGGCATTTTGGTGTCAAAAATCGTGGAATCCGACATTCCGATGCTGCTCTGGAGTGGCTGGGACGACCAGTACGCTCAAGGGTCACAGGAGTTGTACGCCTACCTGCAGAACGCCTACCACGGCCGCCCGATTTACAGCCCAATGAGGGCTGACGCCACCACCACTGGCCGCTATCAGATCGTGATTGGGCCTTGGGGCCATGGCGGTGGTATTGATCGGAATCTCCAACTGGAATGGTTCGACAGCTTACTCAAAGGGCAAGACACAGGCATGGTGAGAACAACAACGCCCATGCACATCTGGGACGCGACCGCGATGCAATGGATCAATGCCTCATCGTTCCCAATGACGGCGAACTACACGGCCTACTACCTTGGCCCTGGTGGCAGCTTGTCCACGGCCCTGCCGGCAACCTCAGGAAGCAGCAACCTCGCCTGGGCCCAGCCCACTGACGCAGGCAGCCTGCTGACATACACCAGTGCGCCACTGGAAAACGGCGCGACTTTGGCCGGCCCTATTGGTGCACGGCTGTATGCAAGCTCGAGCAACACCAACCTGATATTGATAGCGAATCTTTTCGACGTTGCAGCCAATGGCAGCGCAACCAAACTCAGCTCTGGCTACGTGCTCGGTTCGCTTGCGAAGCAGGATCCTGAACGCGCCTGGTCCGACAAACACGGGCTTCCGATCCGCCCCTACGGCATTTTCGACCAGGACAGACCCCTGACGCCCGAGCAAGTCAGCCCCTTTGATTTTTGGATCTCTCCCCGGCTGGCGACGATCCAGCCCGGGCACGCGCTACGTTTGGTGCTGTCAACACAGACGCCACAGGCCGAGTGCGCCAAGAGCGTCGGCGTTGATCCTTGCTATCCCACTCAATCGCAAAAACAGACCTTGCCCGGCACTTACAAGGTAATGTTTTCTCCCAGCACCGCCTCATTGGTCAATCTTCCGTTGCTGCCGCTGAACGCATTCAAACCAAGAGGCAGCGGCGCCATTCCGCTGGTCTGGCACGAAGCTGTCGACTGAGATTGACCACCAGCACGGCAGCGCGCACAGCAGCCTTCATAACAACAAAACACCTAAGTTAGCGGTATGCCCTTATTGGCATGATGGTTCCCTCGGCTTAACCTCATTCAACTGAATCAATCGAATCGGAGTGTCAGCATGAAACTGACGAGTTGGATCGCCGCGACGGTTTTTTTTGGCATTGGCGGCAGCGGCGCTGATGTCAACGCATTGGCGTCGGTTGTTGCAATCCCGTTGGCATGCGCGGCTGCTGCTGCCCATGGGGCATCGAATCCGGTTGCCGGTTCAACTCTGCGCATGACCGCGGCAGTGGCCCAACCCGCCAACCAGACCATCGCAGCGCATTGCCTCATCGAAGGGGCCATGAACGAGCGCGTCAGCTCGTTGGACGGCCAGCCCTACGCCATCAAGTTCCGCATGCGCTTACCTGTCTTGTGGAACGAGAAGTTTTACATGGCCGGTGGTGGTGGCTCCAACGGAACGCTGAATGATGCGTCAGGCCCAATCACCGGCTATGTGTCCGCGCTGGCGCGCGGTTACGCCGTCATCGTCACCGACTCTGGCCATGACAATGCGGTCAACACCGACCCTGCACGCGGCGGTGGCTCGGCGTTTGGCATGGACCCGCAAGCGCGCATCGACTTCGGCTACCACTCGTACGACTTGGTTGCCCAACTGGGTAAGTTTCTCGCCACGGCGTTTTATGCCAAGAAGCCAAGGCACTCCTATTTCGTCGGCTGCTCCGAGGGCGGACGCGAAGCGATGGTCATGGTTCAGCGGTTTCCGGCCCACTTTGACGGTGTGATCGCTGGCTGCCCGGCGATGAGCACCCCGTTGGCGGCCGCATACCCTTCGCTGCTCGCGCAGTCGTTTGCACCACTGGCGATTCAGGCAGGCTTCTTTGACCCCACCGTTGTAACGCGACCGCTTGTTAACAAAGTCTTCACAGACGTCGATTGGCAGCTCTTTGCAAATGCCATCCTGTTGGCCTGCGACGCGCAGGACGGCCTCGTCGACGGCATGGTCAACAACTTTGCAGCTTGCACCGACAAAGCTGTCGTGCCCCAGTTCACCGCGATCACCTGTGCAGGCACAAAGACCGCCTCCTGCGTCACCTCAGCCCAAGTCCGCGCTCTGCGCGCGACTTTTGAGGGTCCAAAAACGTCTGCTGGCGTCCAGCTTTATCCTGGTATGCCTTGGGACCCAGGCATTGGGGGCATGAACGGGGAAGTTTTTAATCAGGGCTTTCGTTCTTGGTGGATGGGCCGCTACAACTCGGCCACGAATGACTCGATTTTGATGACCTTGCGCGGGCCGCAGACCTCGATGGTCTACACGACGCCGCCGGTTGCGATCACTGTGGCGCAGAACTTCGACCGCGAGCTGAACTACAACCGCGACGAATTGATGGCGAACATAACGCGAACCACTTCGGACTACACCATGTCATCGGCCGACTTCGGACTGGCAACGTCAATGGATCTGTCGGGATTCAAGCGCAACAACGGCAAGCTGATCATGTACAACGGCCGCGCCGACCCGGCGGTGTCGTCGGTCGAGACCATCGGTTACTACAACAAAGTGAACCAGGCACAGAAAGGTAGCGCCGCCGAATTTGTCCGCCTGTTCCTGATCCCCGGCATGAATCACGGCAGCGGCGGGCCGGCAACCGACCAGTTCGACATGCTGACCGCGCTAGAAAATTGGGTTGAACGCGGCATCGCGCCGGACAGCATCTTGGCGGCCGCCTCCAATCCCGGCTATTTTGGCGTCGCCAGCCGCACCCGCCCCTTATGCGCTTACCCGACCTGGGCGCACTACAAGGGCACGGGTGACATCAACGTCGCTAGCAACTTCATCTGCCACTAAACAGGCGCTGGTGGTCGATTCAATCGGCGACTTAATCCTTGTGGTGCTGGGTGGCTCCATTTCCTGCCCCCTGTTGGCTTGAAATGACTCAACTGAACCGGATTGTAATCATGAAATTAAAAACTATTTGGATCGCGGCAACGCTTTTAAGCATGGCCTTTGGCTGTTATGCCAATAGCCACGCGGCAACGGCTGTCGCCCCTTTGAGTTGCGCTGCTGCTGCAGCCAAAGCGGCGACAAACCCGGTTCCTGGAACAACGCTTCGCATCACGGCAGCTGCGGCCCAGCCCGCAAGCCTGACCATGGCTTCGCATTGCCTGATTGAGGGCGCCATGGACGAACGGATCGGGCCGTTGGACGGCAAGGCTTACGCAATCAAGTTCCGCATGCGACTGCCGGACCTGTGGAACGGCAAGTTCTACATGCCCGGCGGCGGCGGTGCCAACGGCACTTTGGGCGACGCTACTGGCACCGGGCCTGGCATCGTCGCCAACTTCGTTCCCGCGTTGGCTCGTGGCTATGCGGTCATCGTGCACGACGCCGGTCATGATGTGGCTCTCGCCGACCCAGCACGGGGCGGTGTAGCTTCGTTCGGTATCGATCAACAAGCGCGGGTCGATTTTGGCAGTCGCTCCTATGATGTTGTCGCCCAGTTAGGAAAAGCGCTTGTGACATCGGTGTACGCCACTCTGCCAAAACATTCGTATTTCATGGGTTGCTCCGAGGGCGGCCGCGAGGCGATGATGATGACGAACCGCTTTCCAGACCATTTTGACGGTGTTGTCGCCGGCTGTCCGGCCATGAGCACACCGATCCATCAAGCCTATGCTTCGCTACTGGCGCAAACATTCGCCAGCCTGGTGCCCGGTCAAGTCGATCAATTTGGTAACCCACTGATCGTCAAGGCCTACACCGATGTGGATATGCAACTGATTTCGAGCGCTATCTTGCAAGCCTGCGATGCCCTGGACGGTCTGGCAGACGGTCTGGTCAACAACTTGGCTGCGTGCACCGACGCCGTGGTCGTGCCCCAGCTGACCGCCTTGACCTGCATTGGCGCCAAGACCTCCGCTTGCCTGACCGCAGCACAGGTGAGCGTCTGGAGAACTGTCATGGCTGGCCCTAAGACTGCTGCAGGCGTCCAGATCTACGCCGGCAATCCCTGGGATCCGGGCCTCGGCGGTATGAACGGTACTACTTTTAATCAAAGCTTTCGCATTTGGTGGCTGGGCTCCTACACATCCAGCACGAACAATGCGATCAAAGTGGCCCTGAGCGCTCCGCTGCATGCCATGGTGCACACAACCCCACCCGTTCCCCTCACGGTCGATCAGACTTTTGCCTGGGAGCTGGCCTTTCATCGCGATGAGTTGATGAGCTTGGCCGCGCACACCAACGCGACCTACCCCACGTCTGCGATCCAAAACGGCCTCGCAACCTCCACCGACCTTTCCAAGTTTAAGCAGAACGGCGGCAAGTTGATTCAATACACCGGTCAAGCCGATCCAGCCGTGTCGCCCACCGAAACCATCGCCTGGTGGAACAAGCTCAATGTGGCGCAAAGTGGTGCGGCGGCGTCATTTGCCAGGCTCTTTCTTGTTCCCGGCATGAATCACGGCAGCGGCGGGCCGGCAACCGACCAGTTCGACATGCTGACCGCGCTAGAAAATTGGGTTGAACGCGGCATCGCGCCGGACAGCATCTTGGCGGCCGCCTCCAATCCCGGCTATTTTGGCGTCGCCAGCCGCACCCGCCCCTTATGCGCTTACCCGACCTGGGCGCACTACAAGGGCACGGGTGACATCAACGTCGCTAGCAACTTCATCTGCCACTAAACAGGCGCTGGTGGTCCTCGCCCAGCTGTGTGGCCAACCCCTTGTGAGCCAGGCACTGCGCTGCCTTTGAAACGCTTTTGGGGGCGCCATGATGAAGCGTGGGCCCACTCGCAGCCAGCACCTCAGAGACTGGCCGATGGAAGACAATAACCTCTTTCGTTTTTGGCCTTGATCGCCGCAGCTGAAACGCCACACCCGATGCGCACCGTCCCTTCCAACACCCTGATGACCGCCTTGGAGCGGCGCGCCAGTTTTTCGCTGGCGTCGATTTTTGCACTGCGCATGCTGGGTCTTTTTTTGGTACTGCCGGTGTTTGCGCTGGAAGCGGCGCACTTGCCCGGCGGCGATGACCCGGCTCGCGTCGGTCTGGCCATGGGTATTTACGGCTTGACGCAAGGCCTGCTGCAAATTCCATTTGGCCTGGCCTCAGACTGGCTGGGCCGCAAGCGCGTGATTATTTTCGGGCTGCTGGTGTTTGCCTTGGGCAGCTTTGTCGCCATGGCTGCGACCGATTTGAGCTGGCTCATCATCGGTCGCTCGGTTCAGGGCGCTGGCGCCATTTCAGCCGCCGTCACCGCGCTGTTGGCCGACCAGACCCGCGACGACGTTCGCACCAAGGCGATGGCGCTGGTGGGCATCAGCATCGGGCTGATGTTCGCGCTGTCTGTGGTGGTGGCACCGTTGCTGGCGGCGCAAATCGGGCTGGCCGGTTTGTTTGCCCTGACGGGTTTGTTTGCGCTGACCGGCATGGCCGTGGTGGCCTGGGTCGTTCCGCCTGAACCGGATAAACCGACACACCGTCCGCGCGGTAGTTTGAAGCTGGTACTGCAAGAACCCGCACTGCTGCGCCTGAACCTCGGCGTGTTTGTGCTGCACGCGGTGCAACTGGCCATGTGGCTCGCCATTCCAGCGTTGCTGGTGCAAGCCGGCCTGGACAAAACCGCCCATTGGCAGGTCTATTTGCCCGCGGTGCTGGCGTCATTTGGGGTGCTGGGCGGCGTGCTCTTTCCGCTGGAGCGGCGCGGCTATCTGCGGGCCGTCTTTTTGACCGCCATTGGCCTGATCTTTCTGGTGCAGCTGGGTTTCATGTGGGCCGCTTACCAAGCCAGCTTGGGCGCGCCCAGCCTGGCCACTCTGGCTGTCCTGCTGTTTGTCTTTTTCTGCG
>JBBARR010000042.1:0-20820 GCA_040399645.1 Caulobacteraceae bacterium
CTAGAACCTCTCATCTGCCACCATTTATGCTGAGCCTCAAATTGCAGCGGGTATTTAAGGCCAGGTGGCCGTGGGGACCTATCTGTACGGACTTAACCTGTGGTTTTCTGATGGGGACAAGATTGGCCGCAAGGAGGACTTTGGTCCTCGGTTTGAAGCGCGTTTGACCCTGAAGGTTAAGCGCTACCGTGGCTAAGGTTTGACGGTGAAAGTGTGGGCAAACCTTCGAATGTTTGCCCATTTTTGAGGCGTATGGTGCTCGCCCCGCCCGGCTTGAATGTTACGAACTGCGATTTTCGTAATACCACCCTATGGGAAGGCATGGACAGTCTCGCCCCCCCCAACCTCGCGCGTTTAAGCGTCAGCCTGCCGGCAGAATTGCTGACCCAGCTTGACGCGATGGTCGCTGAACGCAATCTGCCCAGCCGCTCGCAGATGATCGCTGAGCTGATCCGCCATGAATTGGCCGATCATAAAGCGGTGCGGTCCGATGCCGTTTTGGCCGGAACCATCACCTTGATCTATCGGGCCGAAAGCGGGCGGGTTCGCCATGCGCTGGCCCAAACCCAGGTGGCCTATGTCAAGGAAGTTATCTCAGCCCAGAACGTCTTTTTAGAGGACGATCAGGCGATGGAGGTCTTGCTGGTGCAGGGTCCCTTTGAGCGGCTGCAAGGCCTTTGCGATGCGCTTCGCCAAGTGCGCGGCGTCCAGCAGATCAAGCTTGTCATCACCACAGCCCTATTGCCCCCCCTTCATGCCCATGGAGAAGACCGATGAGCGACCTTGGCACCGCTGATCCCAATTCGGCCCGCGCCCATGCCAGAGCGCAGGCCGGAACCTTTGCCGACGCTATGCCAACTGTTCCAGCTAGCGCGGCCGTAGGTTTTGACCCGACCATTGATCCGGCCAGCTTGGTTTGGGACGAGACGGTGGCGGCGGCGGGGTATGCCGGACGGCAAATCGCGCGCGGAACGCGGCTGCGGCTCACCGATCTCAGTGGCGATGCGTGTGTATCGCTTTTGCTTTTCAATGCTGAGCGTCCGGTCGAGCGGCTCAATATTGCCGACACGGTCAAGGTTCAGTGGAATGCCTATCTGGGGCAAGGAAAGCTGCTTCTGTCCGATATGGGCCGGGTTTTGGCCAGCCTTGTCGAGGACACGGCCCAGACCCATGACGCCTTTTGCGGGGCGTCCAATCAGGCGTCGAACGCGCGGCGCTATGGCGACGGCTTCAATCACGGTGCCCATCCCAATGGTCGAGATCGCCTGTCCTTGGGTGTGGCCAAGTTCGGCCTTGGGCGACGTGACATCCATCCCTGTCTAAACCTGTTCAAGGGCGTGCGGATCGCCCAGGGCGGTGAAACCGTGCTGGAGGTGGGGCCCCATGAGCCCGGCCGCTATATGATCTTACGTGCGGAGATGGACCTGATCGTTGTGCTGGCCAATTGCCCCCATGTGCTCGATCCACGGCCCGGCTACAGCACCGGGCTGGTGCGCGCCACGGCCTGGCGCGGCCCCTTGACCCCAATCGATGATCCCATCCGCAATGCGACGCCGGAGGGCCTTCGGGCCTTTCAGAACGTCGATGACTATTATAGCCGCTAAGGGGACGTCATGACGGTCTCAATTCCTGATCTTGCTGGAACCATTGTCCATGACGAGGTGGTGCCGGCCCGCGCGCCTTGGCTGCATCTGGTCAAGAAGGGTCAGACCCTTCGGATCGTCGACCAAGAGGGCAATCAGGCGGTCGATTTCCTCGTCTATAATGCTCACGACGCCGCCGAACGCTATAGCGCTCAGGATACGATCGCCGCGCAGGCCAATATCTTCCTGCGCGAAGGCTCGGTTCTGCGATCAAACGAGGGGGCGGCCATGATGACGGTGATGTCTACCGCTGTCGCCTATCACGACACCATCGGCGGGGCCTGTTCGTGTGAGAGCAACACCCTGCGCTACGGCCATCATACCAAGGCCCAACATGCCTGCGTAGACAATTTCTTGATCGCCAACGCCCGCGAGGGGCGCGGCAAGCGCGACATGGTCAGTAACGTGAACTTCTTCATGAATGTCCCCGTCGAGGGTGATGGCGCTCTGGGCATTGTCGACGGCATCTCAGCGCCGGGCCTCCATGTCGATCTGCGTGCCGAGATGGATGTGTCCGTCGTGGTCTCCAACTGCCCGCAAATCAACAATCCCTGCAACGGCTTCAATCCGACCGCCGTGCGCATGATCATTACCCAATAGGACCCGTCCCATGTTCACCAAGGTCCTGATTGCCAATCGCGGCGCGATTGCCTGCCGCATTATCCGTACCCTCAAGACCATGGGCGTTGGGTCAGTTGCCGTGTTCAGCGATGCCGATGCAGGCTCTTTGCATGTGTCGATGGCCGATGAGGCAATCAGGATTGGTCCAGCAGCTGCCTCGGAAAGCTATTTGCGCGGCGACCTGATCATTGCGGCGGCCAAGGCGACAGGCGCGCAAGCCATCCATCCGGGCTATGGCTTCCTGTCAGAGAACGCCACCTTCGCTGAGGCCTGCGCCGCCGAGGGCATCGTCTTTATCGGGCCGACTACGAACAATATCCGCGCCTTTGGCCTCAAGCACACGGCCCGCGATTTGGCGCAGGCCCAAGGGGTGCCGCTGGCGCCGGGTACGGACCTATTGGTTGATCCGGATGAGGCCTTGACCGCCGCCGAACAGATCGGCTTTCCGGTGATCCTTAAGGCCACGGCTGGTGGCGGCGGCATTGGTATGCGGGTCTGTGAAACAGCCGATGCTGTGGCCGAGGCTTTTGCGGCGGTGCAGCGTCTCGGGGCTGGCAACTTTAGTGACAGCGGCGTGTTTCTTGAGCGGTATGTCCGCAAGGCCCGCCACGTTGAGGTGCAGGTCTTTGGCGATGGTCAAGGCAAGGTCGTGGCGCTGGGCGAGCGGGACTGTTCCTTGCAGCGGCGCAATCAAAAGGTGGTTGAGGAAACCCCAGCGCCCGGACTTCCGACGGCAACTCGCGCGGCCCTGATGCAGGCGGCTGTGCGTCTGGCCAGCGCCGCGAACTACCGCTCAGCCGGGACGGTGGAGTTTCTCTATGATGCCGAACGCGACGATTTCTTTTTTCTCGAGGTCAATACCCGGCTTCAGGTCGAGCATGGCGTGACCGAGCAGGTGACCGGCGTGGACCTGGTTGAATGGATGGTCCGAGGGGCAGCCGGTGACTATGGCTTCTTGGACCAATGGTCGGGCCAGGCCAAGGGCGCGTCCATTCAGGTGCGTCTCTATGCCGAAGATCCAGCCCAAGACTATCGGCCTAGCTCTGGCGTTTTGACCCAAGTGGCCTTTCCTGAGGGCGTGCGCGCCGATGGCTGGGTTGTCGATGGCACTGAGGTCAGTGCCTTTTATGATCCCTTGCTGGCCAAACTCATTGTCACTGCGCCCGATCGCGCTGGGGCCGTCACCGCCCTGCAGTCGGCGCTGGACCAGACCCGGCTTGAGGGGATCGAGACCAACCTGGACTGGCTGCGTACCGTGGTCCGTAGCGAGGCCTTTGTCAGCGGCCAGGTCTCTACCCGGGCGCTCGAATCTGTCGCTTGGACACCGCAAACCATTCAGGTCATCAGCGGCGGCCCAGCGACAAGCGTGCAGGACTGGCCGGGCAGGCAGGGCTATTGGGACGTGGGCGTGCCGCCGTCGGGGCCAATGGATGCCTTGGCCTTTCGGCTTGGCAACCGATTGTTGGGCAATAGCGCGGACTCGGCTGGGCTGGAGATCACCGCCCTTGGCCCGACCTTGAAGTTCAATCGCAGCGCGGTCCTTTGCCTCACGGGTGCAGAATTTGACGCCAAGCTGGATGGCAAGCCGGTGGCGCCCTACGCCCCATTTGTCGCTGAGGCCGGACAGGTCCTTAAGATCGGCCGGGTCACGGGAGCGGGACTTCGGGGCTATCTGCTGTTTCATGGCGGGCTGGATGTTCCGGCCTATTTGGGCAGTCGCTCGACCTTCACCCTCGGTGGGTTTGGCGGTCATTCGGGGCGAAACCTCACGGCGGGGGATGTCCTGCGGCTATGTGACGATAGCGGCCTAGAACCCGAATTTGCCTTAAGTGAAGATTTACGGCCCCAAACCACGCGCCAATGGACCATCCGCGTTCTCAGCGGTCCTCATGGTGCGCCGGATTTCTTCACGGCCGACGATGTGGCCATGATCAGCGGCACCGATTGGAAGGTGCATTATAATTCCAACCGTACCGGCGTGCGCCTGATTGGCCCCAAGCCGCAGTGGGCGCGGCGCGATGGCGGCGAGGCAGGATTGCACCCCTCCAACATTCACGACAATGCCTATGCCATCGGTGCGGTAGATTTCACCGGCGACATGCCGATCATTTTGGGGCCGGACGGTCCGTCGCTGGGCGGATTTGTCTGTCCCTTCGTGATCATTCAGGCGGACCTTTGGAAGGCCGGGCAACTGGCACCGGGTGATAGCGTTCGCTTTGAAGTGGTTAGTGATGGGCAAGCCGCTCAAGCTCTGGCGGCGCAAGAACAGCTTTTGAATCTTTCGCCGGTTCTACCGGAGCTATCCGTTCGCGCAGTGGAAGGGGAAGGACAAAGTCCTGTTCTGGCGGATTTGGATGAACAGCCGGGCCGCCCGTGCGTGCTTTACCGGCGCCAAGGTGATCAGCATCTGCTTGTGGAATATGGCCCAATCGTTCTGGACCTCGAACTGCGCCTGAGGATCCACGCCTTGCTGCTGGAACTGCAGGCCCTTGCCCTGCCCGGTGTCATCGATCTGACCCCCGGCATTCGCTCGCTTCAGGTTCATTATGACAGCCGTCTTCTGACACAAGGCGATCTTTTGTCGGCCTTGATGACCGCCGAAGATCGTCTCGGCGGCTTGGATGATTTCGAGATCCCCTCGCGCGTGGTCTATCTGCCCCTGAGCTGGAAAGACCCAGCCATCTATCAGACGATCGATAAGTATATGCAGGCGGTGCGCGACGATGCCCCCTGGTGTCCGGACAACATTGAGTTCATTCGCCGGGTCAATGGCCTAGACTCGATCGACGAGGTCAAGCGCACAGTCTTCGATGCGCGATATCTGGTCTTGGGCCTAGGGGATGTCTATCTGGGTGCGCCCGTGGCCACGCCTGTGGACCCGCGCCACCGGTTGGTGACCACCAAATATAATCCCGCGCGAACCTGGACCCCGCCCAATGTGGTCGGCATCGGCGGGGCCTATATGTGCATCTATGGCATGGAGGGGCCGGGCGGCTATCAACTGTTTGGACGCACGATCCAGGTCTGGAACACGTGGCGTCAAACCGAGGCCTTTAGCGACGGCAAGCCATGGCTCTTGCAGTTCTTTGACCAGATCCGGTTCTTCCCGGTCAGCGCGGAAGAACTGGTTGAGTGGCGTCGTGACTTCCCCCTTGGGCGCAGGCAAATTCGCATTGAGCACGAGACCTTCAAGCTTTCTGACTATCGCCAGATGCTGGCTGATAATGCGCAGTCCATCACCGATTTTCAAACCAATCGCCAAGCGGCCTTTGATGCGGAGCGCGCCGATTGGGAGGCTAAGGGCGAATTTGCGCGCGTTGATGCCTTGGTCAGTGAGGGAGATGTAAGCGCGCCTGCCGAGGCCATAAGCCTGCCAGAGGGCAGTGATCTGATCGAGGCGCCGTTGGGCGGTAATGTCTGGAAGCTTCTGGTCCAGCCCGGTCAAAGGATCAAGGCTGGAGCGGTCATAGCCGTCATCGAGGCCATGAAGGCCGAATGTGACGTCAATAGCGCCGTCGGCGGCATTGTGACGGCTGTCTATGCCCGCGAACAGCAGGCCATTGCTGCGGGCGGGCCCATCATCGCCGTTCAGCCTGACGAGGAGCCCGGTCAATGAGTGCGTTTGATCGTCTTGATGTCACCGCTATCGCCAGCGCCGTGCAGGCCGGGGCGAGCGCCGTTGCTGTGGCACAGGCTGGCCTTGATGCGGTCCAGGCCTATGACCTGATCCAGCCTCAGACCTGGATCTTTAAACTTTCCGCGCAGGTGGTTTTGGCGGCGGCAGAGCAGGTTGATGCCCGGGTAAGGGCGGGCGAGACCTTACCCCTAGCCGGGGTACCCTTTGCCGTGAAGGACAATATTGATGTGGCGGGCTTGCCGACCTCGGCGGCCTGTCCAGCCTTTGCCTATGTGCCCGAGCGGTCCGCGCGCGTGGTCGAACAGCTCATCGAGGCGGGCGCGGTCCTGATCGGCAAGACCAATCTCGATCAGTTTGCGACCGGCCTTGTTGGCGCGCGCAGTCCCTACGGCGCGCCGCTCTGCGTGTTCAATCAGGACTATGTCAGTGGGGGATCGAGCTCAGGATCCGCCGTTGCCGTTGCCGCAGGCCTGGTGGCCTTTTCCTTGGGCACCGATACGGCAGGTTCCGGGCGCGTGCCCGCCGCGATCAACCATCTGATGGGCCTAAAACCCAGCAAGGGTCGGTGGAGCACGCGCGGTCTCGTGCCCGCTTGCCGCTCGCTTGACTGTGTCAGCGTCTTTGCTGCTGATCTGGCCGGTGCGGCCTTGGTCGATCAGGTGCTAACCGATTTTGACGCAGAGGACCCCTATTCGCGCCGCGGACCATTGGTGGTGATGGAAGCCCCGCTTGGAGCCTTTCGGTTTGGCGTGCCGCACGCCGACCAGCGCCTGTTCTTGGGCGATGAGGAGTCCACCAGCCTCTATGAGGCGGCAATCGCGCGTATGATCGCCGCGGGCGGCACGGCGGTGGAGATCGATATTGCGCCGCTGCTGGGTGCGGCCAAGCTGCTCTATAGCGGCCCGTGGGTCGCTGAGCGGACGGCGGCGGTCGAAGACCTGCTGCGCGATAGCCCAGGCGCTATCCATCCCACGGTCCGGGCCATCGTTCAGGGCGGGCTGAGCGTCAGTGCGGTTGAGACCTTTAAGGGCTTCTATGAGCTGGAGGCTTATCGCCGTGATGCCGAGGCCATTTGGGCGATGGTCGATGTGATGCTTTTACCCACGGCCCCGACCATCTATCGCCTCAAAGAGGTGCTGGCCGAGCCCTTGGCGCTCAATGCCAATCTGGGCCTCTATACCAATTTCGTAAACCTGCTGGATATGAGCGCCTTGGCCGTGCCCGCTGGCTTTCGCCAGAACGCCACCGGTTTTGGCGTCACCCTGATCGGTCCAGCCTTTGCCGACCGCGCCCTGCTTGGCCTTGCCGAGCGTTTTCTGGAGACCTTCCCTATGGCTGAGACCCCTGAACTGGACATTACGCCGCGCAAGCCGGGGGTCAAGCTGGCTGTCGTTGGGGCCCATCTGGCTGGTATGCCGCTTCACTGGCAATTGACCTCGCGTGATGCACGTCTGGTGGTCGCCACCCAGACCGCCCCAAACTATCGCCTCTATGCGATGGCGCAGACCACACCACCCAAGCCTGCGCTGATTCATGCGGGCGCACAGGGTGGCAGCACCATTGCCGTTGAGGTCTATGAGCTAGATTTCGAGGCCTTTGGCAGCTTTGTCACCGAGGTGCCCGCACCCTTGGCCATTGGCACCGTAACCTTGGCCGATGGCACATCGGTGAAGGGATTTGTCGCCGAACCGCGCGCGCTCGACGGGGCCACGGACATTACCGCCTTGGGCGGCTGGCGCGCCTATATTGCGTCGCTGGCGGGTTAGCGCTGGGCATTGGCCCTCAACGTGCGGTCATTTGCGTCAACTCGTCGGGGATGACCGCATCCTTCTTGTCGAGCGGAAAGTCATAGACCGCTGTCGAGCCATAGCGGTGCGGGGCCTGCGGGTCGCGGCGGCGCTTGTCGAAGGCCAAGACGCGGGTGCCGAGCTTGAAGGCTTCCTTGATGTCGTGCGTGACCATCATGATGGTCAGCCCATGCTCGCGCCAAAGCTTGGTGATTAACTCGTGCATGTCGAGCCGGGAGCCAGGGTCCAGCGCACCGAAAGGCTCATCCAGTAAAAGAATGCGGGGTTTTTTGATGAGCGCCTGGGCTATGGCCAGACGCTGTTGCATGCCGCCCGATAGCTGAGCTGGGAAGACATTGACCGCATCGCCAAGGCCCACGGCCTCGAGCATGGCTTCGGCCTCAGCTACGGCAGCGCGGCGCCGAGCGCCGGACAGGCGGCCTAGCAGCGGCGATCCGGCGCAATCCAGGCCAAACACCACATTGTCGCGCGCGCTGAGATGGGGAAAGACCGAATAGCGCTGGAAAACGACGCCGCGGTCTGGGCCGGGCTCTTGCAGCAGGGGCTCGCCATCGAGCCAGATTGAGCCCCGCGTCGGGCGCTCTTGCCCTAGGGCGAGCCGCAGGAAAGTGCTCTTGCCTGCGCCCGAGGCGCCGACGATGGAGACAAAGGCGCCCGCCTCGATGGATAGGTCCACCTGCTCGAGCACGACCTTGTCGCCATATTCGACCCAGACATTGCTGAAATCTAGCAGCGCCATATCATTGACCCCCCTTCGGGTATGCCCAAGGGAAGGCCCGTCGGCTGATCATTGTCAGGGCAACATCCATCAGCACCGCCAATAGCGAAATCCAGATGACATAGGGAATGATGATGTCCATCGACAGATAGCGCCTAACGAGAAAGATCCGATAGCCGAGCCCGACATCGGCGGCGATGGCCTCGGCGGAAATGAGGAATACCCAGGCTGGACCAAGGGCTAGACTGACGGCCATGAACAGGCGCGGCATGGCTTGGGGCAGGGCCACGCGAAGGGCGGTCTGCCATGTACTAGCCCCAAGGGTCTGGGCCTTGATCAGTTGCTCCTTGGGGATTGCCCCGACATGGGCGGCCAGATCACGGACCATGACCGGAGTAATGCCAATCACGATCAGGGCGATCTTGGAGACCTCACCGAGCCCAAAAACAATGAATAGGACAGGCAAGATGGCGATCGGAGGTATGACCGCTACGGCCGCCACCAAGGGCCCCATCCCAGCCTTCATCATCGGCAATAGCCCAATGACCAGTCCTAAAATCAGAGTGATACCCGTGGCGATCACCAGCGCGGTACTAATGCGCTTGAGGCTGGCGGCGGTGTCGACCAACAGCGGGGCTTGACCCGTCAGCGGATCGACGGTTGCCATCATCTTGACCGCCTCAACCATCGCTGAGGCGGTTGGCAAGAGCTTGTCATGGATATTTTGGGCGTGACGGGCCTCTGAAGCGACGAGATAGAACAGGGCCACAGCCAAGAGCGGCACCAGCCCCAAGAGTATACGGCCGCCCCCGTGAGGCCTAATATTGAGCAAACGACGCATGGGGCGGCCCCTATTGTTCAATCAAACCTAAAGCTTACCGTCGACGGCTTGCTGAACATAGGTTGTGTCGAAGCGCAGCTTCACATTGGCGGGGTCGCCAAGGATCTTACCGCCTGGGAACTCGATACCAATAGCGTCAACGGACTTGGCCCCTTGACCGAACAGGCCATTGTCAAAGCTGAACTTGCGAACCCGGTCATTAGCGGTGACCAGATCTGAACTGACGGTCGCGGCTAGGGCTGCCTTGGGATCGACATAGAGGTAGGTGGTCTTAAGCTGAGCTTCAAAGCCAGCCAGATCTGTGCCGGACAGCTTGGCCATAGCCTCGCGCGCCGCCTTGCCTTCTGGGGTCTGCGCGGTAGCCAGCGCCAAGGTTTCGTACCAGATACCGGTCAGGGCCTTACCCAGATTGGGGTTAGCCTTTAGCGCATCGGAACTGACCATCAGGCCGTCGAGGATTTCACCGGGGATCTTGGAGCTGTCAAAAACCAGCTTGGCACCGGACTGCTTGGCGACTTCTGACAGTTGCGGGTTCCAGGTCACCAAGGCCTTAGTTTCGGGCGCAGAGAAGGCCGCGACAATGTCGGCGTCTGAGGTGTTGACGACCTTAACATCGGAAGCCTTGAGGCCTGCTGTTTCAAGTGCACGGGCGAGCAGATAGTGCGACACGGAAAACTGCACCAGATTGACGGGTCGGCCCTTGATGTCGGCTAGGCTATTGGCACCCTTAAGAATGACGCCATCATTGCCGTTGGAATAGTCGCCCAGCATCAGGACCGTTGTGTCCTTCCCGCCCGCTGCGGGCACGGTCAGGGCGTCCATGTTGGTGGCTGTCACGCCATCGAGCTTTCCGGCGGTATATTGGTTCAGGCTCTCGGCATAGTCATTGATCTGAACCAGCTTAATATCGACACCATACTTGTCGGCCCACTTTTTGACGATCCCGGCCTGCTGCGCATAGGGCCACGGCATCCAGCCCGCATAGATGGTCCATCCGATCGTGTAGGCCTTGACGGCCGTCGCTGCCGGTGCCTTGGCTGGCTCGGTTTTGGGACCACATCCGGTCAGGACCAGACCCACGACAGCGACAGTGGCTACGATTTGAGCGCTCTTGAATAGGGTCTTCACAGTTTTATCCTCCAGCGGGGGCCGATCTCGGCAGTCCCAGTAATACCGCACGAGGAATTCGTAATAACCAAAGCCAACCGACGGTCAGTGATGGGTTGAGCAAGGGTTGCTGAAAAATTGAGCTAAGCAGGCAGCATCTGCCCCTTTCAGCGCCAAATGCAGGTCGCTGATTTGACCAATGCTCGCATGGCGTAAGAACCCACTACAGGCGGCAGAGCCCCGGTTTTACCGATGATTTCGGCCCTGTGGCCCGAAGGTCAAACAGGTACGCTAGGCGGGTTAGTGGGGAGGTTTTAAAATGAGAAACGACTGGTGCTTAAACACCAAAAGGCGCGGCCTACAAATCTTTGTCAGCGCGCTTAGGCAAGGTGGAAACCCTGCATCACCGGGGAAATGATGCAGGGCTCCTTGGGCCTAGAACTTGGTGGACAATGAGACGTAGAAGCTACGTGGCTTGCCTTCGAACGGATAGCCGAAATAGTACTTTGGGCTAGCCGTCGTAAATTCACCGCGGTTGTAGGCCGAACCGTAGAGTTGGTTGCCAAAGCCGTAACGCTCGGCATATTTCTCGTCAAAGAGGTTTACAACCCGAAGCTGTAACTGGTGCTGGCGATTTGCGCCCATGAAGTAATTGATGGTGGCGTTGACAACCGTGTAGTCACCAAAGTTCTTACGGATAGATCCACGTCCAATGACTGGATTGGTAAGGCCGCCCGTCGACCATTCCGAACCCTGGATACGTGGAAGCACCACCAGGTTCAGACGTTCGTCGTCCGACGTCCACGACATGGTACCGTCTACGAGCCAAGATGGGGTCTCGTTGATCTGCTCGCCTTTCAATAGACCGCTGGTCAATGAGGAGTCTTGAGCGGTATAGCCAAGTCCTAAATGCCAGTTACGACCAATGTTCACATCCACGTCAGCGGTCGCGCCCAAAATGCGGGTAAGGGCGGTATTGTTGAAGAAGGTATTGCGGGCAGGAAAGCCGTTGCCGGCTGGAATGCGAAAATCGGTCGTGCCTTGAATGCGCTTGGTGATTTCTGTCTTAAAGGCACCGAGTTCCACCGACACAGAGATATCGTTGTACTGATGGTTAAATCCGATGGCACCATTATAGGTCTTGGTCGATTCAGGCTCTAGGTTGGGGTTGCCGACCGAAGTTGAGGTTATGTTGTTAAGTTCCGTAACCTTAGGCAAGCTGTAGGATGTGCCGCCGTTACCGCGAACATAGAGGCCGCCCCAGACGGGCTGCTTAAAGGCCATTTTCCAGATCGTCTTATTGTCTGAACCCGACAAAAAGTCCGTTCTTGCGCCGACAGAAATGGCCGTTTCTGGGCTGAAGGGCAGTTTGGGACGAAAATCAACAAAGAGGCCTGTTGTCGTATTGGTTGCATTACCGACAGGAAACTGAACGGCCGAGTCATTTTGATATTCGACTGTTTGGGCGCCCGCGACCAGTTCTAGATATTCACCCAGATTGATCGTGTTTCGGACGCTGAAGCCCATCTCTTTAAAGCCGGCGCGGGGTTGATTGGTTGTGCCAAAGCCGCGATAGGCCCCGTTGGGGAAAACCTTGCCCGAATAGACCCCAAAGGCGACCATCTTGTTGGTCGCAGGGTTTAGGCAGCCGGCCGCAACCTTACAGATGTCTGGATAGACCTCGGTGTTCCAAATCTTCGGATTGGTGAAATAGGCGGTGACCTCGGTCAGGAGAGCCGGTGACCAACGCTTTTCAAACGAGGCGTCCAAGATCGGATAACGCACGGTGTTGGGTGAGTGGATTTCACGGTCAGGAAATGCGTCTTGGAACCAAGACTCGGTATATTCGGCATTGATCCGAAGCGCCGTAGCATTGTCGATCTGCCACAGATACTTAAGACCAATTTCATTGCGGTTTAGGGGGTAGTCTTGGATGCCGCCGGCGAGGGCGACATTGTCAACAAAATCATTGGGATTATAGATGCGAGGACCGTCAGTGGCCTGCATGCTGCCATAGGCCATTACGCTGTGCTTGCCCGCCTCATCGATCGGAAAGGCGTAGTTGCCCCAAACTTCTCGAGATTGGAAGGATCCCCAGCTTATACCAAACTCGCCCTTGCGGGTTCCGTCGGGTTTCTTGCTGACCAGGCTGACGACACCAATGCCGCCGTTACTGCCGTAAAACAGGCTGTTACCGCCACGGAACACTTCCATGCGCTCAACCATGTGAGGATCGATGATCGTAGAGCTCCAGATGTCTTCCAGAGCAGGTCCGCGATCGTAGAGGGGCACGCCATCGCGAATGACCAAGGTGTCGCGGTCGCCGCCGCCGTCCAGACGGATCGTATATTCACCCTCGTCGGGCGAATAGCCGATATTGACGCCCTTAACGAGGAACTGCGCCATTTCGGCCATGTTCGATGCGCCGCTGGCGCGGATGTCATCTGCTGTCACGATCTGAACAGCATTGCCGTACTTTACGGCCTCAACGGCCTTAACGCTGGCAAAGACCTTCTTTTCAGCAGTGACGACAACCTCTTCGTCACGCGCCGTTTTGGTTGGGGCATCGGCATCTGCCGCACTGATTTCTGCGAGCGCTAGGCTTGGAATGGCACAAGAGACCATGAGCAAGCCATAGAACCGCCGATGACGTCGCGCTGTATTATTACTCATTTTTCCCTCGTTATATGATGACTTATTTTCATCATGAGACCGCGACCTGCGATCGGCAGTCCGCATGAAATCACTGATAAAAGCGAGTTAGGCGCAATTGATGACGTGACATTACAATTAACGTGACAATTAAATGAAAATATTTCAATTTGACGTGACGAATAATTGAATATTTAAGGGCGCCACAGATTGATTTTGAACCGACCCGAGTGAGGCTGGAATCCCGTAATGGCTGAGCCTACTGAACCCTATTTGCAGACCTTGTCGCAGGCTCAGGCCATCTTGCTAGATTGGGACGGGTGCCTTGCCTATGCCAATCGCCCGCATGCGGCGGCACTTGAATTCATGAGACAATATAATCGGCGGGTCGTGATTGTTTCCAACAATTCGACCCTGCTACCTGGCGATATTTCCGAGATTCTTGCCCGGTCGGGCGTCGATCTCGATGAAGGCCGGATATTGCTTGCTGGCGCTGAAGCCCTGCGGCTCGTCTCAAGATCTTGCCCTGGACCCACCATGGTCTTGGGACCACCACGGATGAAGGCCCTGGCCCATCGATTGGCTATTGAACTGGTCCGAGATCGTGCAACAGTCATTGTCCTGTTGCGCGACACACACTTTTCCTATTCCAAGCTGGAGCGGACGGTTAAGGCGCTAGTCAATGGTGCGCGCTTGGTGGTCGCAAATCCGGACCTGTCTCACCCAGGTTCTGAGGGCGAGCCAATACCCGAAACAGGCGCGTTGCTTGCCGCGATTGCGGCCTGTGTCGATCTGGCCGCCATCGATATGTCGGTGATTGGAAAACCTAACCCGCACCTATTTTTAAGGGCCTGTGAAACCCTTGGGGCCCAGCCTGAACGGTCGGTGATGATCGGTGATAATCCGCAGACCGATATTGCCGGCGCCAAGAGCCTGGGAATGGCGTCAATCCTGGTCAAGCCAGGTTCAGAAATTTGCCTTAGTGATCTGATCGTCCCCGAAGATGGGCGATCGCTTTAGGGTCAAAACCGCTTGATCGACAGGACCTCGAAGGTCTGCTGCAGCGTCTCAGTTGCGCGATCATAATCGGCAAGGGCAAGAGCTGCGATCAAGGCATCGATAACACAGAGCTGAGCGATCCGGCTGGTCATGGCCTCTGTGCGAAACTTGGTTTCCCGCGCCATCGTAAAGAGCGTCACATCCGCACTGGCTTGAATGGGCGAGCGCGCGAAATTGGTGATGACAACCGTCTTGGCACCCGCCTCTTTGGCCAGTTGCGTCGAAGTTACGGTCTCATGTGTCGCCCCGGAGTGCGAAATGGTCAGGACCGCGACGTCCGGTCCCGTTCGCGAGGCGCTAATGGCTTGGATGTGACTATCGGTAACAACCTTTACGTCTAGCCCGATCCTAAGCATGCGATAGTGGGCGTCTTCGGCAATGGGCGCTGAAGACCCTATCCCGTAGATCTCAATGCGCTTGGCAGACCGCATAATATCGACAGCGAGCTGAATTTGCTTTGGGTCCAAGACCGAGAGCGTGTCGCGTAGAGCCTGAATACCGGAGTGAAATATTTTGCGGCAGACCAGTTCTATATCGTCATCGCGGGTTAGATCTTCGTGAATATATTGGACAGGCTGCACGACCTCTTGGGCCAGGCTAAGCTTGAGCTGTTGAAATCCAGACATGCCAAGGGTCTGGCAAAAATTGATAACGCTGCCTTGGCTAACGCCTGAGGCTTCGGCCAATTCAGTGACAGACAGCTTCACAATCTCTGAAGGTTCCAGAAGGATAAAGTCTGCAATGGCCTGAGCACTGGGCCCAAGGCTCTTATAGCGACTGCGGATCCGCGAAATGACGTGCTCGATCGGGGCTTGATCGGCCATTCTGGGACGGTATCTCGTCTTCTTGTCGACTGGATTATCCAAAGTTCAAGTCCGCATCTGAAATTGGGTTTGAGCCGCGAAAAGCTGTTTCAGTCTCAACGATAGACCCGCTCGAAACAAGAAGTCGCTCGAACCTTCAAAAAAGTCGTCGCCTCAGTCTAGCGGACAGTTGGTCGATCACAAACACGGTGCAAAAAATGCCGACGAGGATGGTTGCGACATGGTGATAATTGTACATGTCGAAACGCCCCTTCAGCTCTTGGCCAATGCCTCCGGCCCCAACCAGTCCAATAACCGTGGCCATCCTAAAGTTTCGGTCAAGAACATAGAGGGTGTAGGCAATATATTGCGCCATGACCTGGGGAAGGATTGCGAACCGAAGGACCTTAATTCGGTTGGCACCGACCGCGGTCAGCGCCTCCTGGGGTTTGGTGTCGGCATTTTCTATATCTTCAGCGTAGAATTTCCCTAAAAAGCCCGCTGCATGAAGGGCTAAGGCCAAAACCCCCGCGATGGGGCCAAACCCGTAAGCTAGGACAAGAAAGAGGGCGCTAACCAGTTCGGGGATGGCGCGCAGGAAACTGACGATGCTTCTGGCGACCGTATAGGCCAGTCGGTTCGGGGCCATATTAGAGGCGGAGAAAAAGGCCAGCGGTAGACTGATCAGGATCGCGATGACCGTGCCCCAAAGTGCAATCTCTAGGGTCTCGACTAGCTTGACCACGACGTGGCCCAAATAGCCCAAGGGCTCGACCAGATATTCGGCGGTCTCTGAGACTGAGTCCATTTGCAGTGTTTCAGGATTGAGCGTTTGGGTTTGTTTTGTGCGCTTCTCGATATGGGCGAGCCAAGGCAGCCGAGCGCGATCAAAACTCTCAATCCGGCCAATTTCCGTCGTCTCAGAAATCTGTAAGGGCCAAAGTGAAGTGCCGATCTTGGCTAGGCCATCGGCCACTTGCGATTGGCCTTGACCGGTTGCAGTCACGCTTACCGCTGACGCCGTCAGTTGGACCATCCGGCCCATTTCAACATTGCGCCCCGTTACCAGCAAGATGGCAATGATGACGCAAATTAGTCCTATGTCTTTATGGCTTAGGGCCTTTGGATAGGTCCATCGCGCGTCTTGGGAAAGGCCTACAGGTGGCGGGTTCACGCGCAGGGCTCCTGGTCATAGATGTCCGAAAAGTCGCCGTCACTCAGATTTTCGACGGGCGCATCAAAGATCAGGACACCGCGTTGAAGACCGACAATCTGGTCGGCGTGCTCACGCGCTAACGCGACCTGATGCAGGCTGCAAAGAACTGTGACGCCTCGAAGCCGTGCGGCTTGGCGTAAGAGTTCCATAATTTCCTGACTAATTTTTGGGTCTAAGCTGGCGACCGGTTCATCGGCGACAATGATCTGAGGATCCAGCATCAGGGCGCGCGCTATGCCTACACGTTGACGCTGACCACCTGATAGGTCTCCGGCACGGCGCTGCAGATGTTCTGGAGACAATCCGACAGACTGTAAAAGCTCACAGGCCTTGGTTTTAAAATGGTCTGGATAGAGCCCCAACAGGGCCCGCCATGTTGGAATTTCGGCCAGAGCCCCGCCTATCATGTTTTCGGCGACACTGGCCCGGTCCACCAATCCAAACTGTTGATGGATCATGCTGACCTTTCGTCTGATCGCGGGCAAACCCTTGTCCGTTACCGCCTGTCCGTCGATGAAAACCTCGCCGCAGGTCGGCGTCGCCAAACTGTTGACGCAGCGCAGTAGGGTTGATTTGCCGCTACCAGATGGCCCGAGAAGGACGCAAAAGGCTCCCCGCGCAACTTCAAAACTGACATCCTTCAGAGCTTGGGTTCCGTCAGGAAACGTCTTGCTAACCGCCCTAAAGGCGACATGGGTGGGTTGCGAGGCCGTCAAGGTTTTGACGCCTTTTTAAGAATTTCGCCCTTTAGGCCATCATCAATCTGGGCCATCAACTGTGCGGCCACGGCATATTTCTTCTCCGGAAAGGCGGTATCATAGCCATCGACCGTCTTGCCGCCATAGCCTCGGATCATGTCGGGTGAAACGCCGGGCGCACGGGTCACATTGGCAAAGGCGGCTTTTAGCTTGAGCTTTATGGCGCTGGGTAACCGGTTGCTCACCCCTAAGGGCGGGTTGGGGATAGGAATGCTCCTGGCAACGACCCGATACTGGCTGGGCACTATCGAACCTTGATTGACGGCCTTTTCGTAGGAGTCGAAGGACAGGCTAGCGGCGTCCACCTGTCCCTGGCTCAGGGCTGCTAGGCTGTTTGCGTGACTGCCGGCTATCCTGATTGCGGCAAGATCGCGAATGGGGTCCAATTTCGCCTGCAGGATCATCGCCATGGGGAAGACGAATGAGGACCCTGAATTGATGTCCCCAAACGCGACCCTTTTACCCTTGAGGTCTTTTATGGTTTTGATGGACGAAGACGCCTTGACAAATATGCCTGCAAAATAGGTGGAGGAGCCCTTTTCAACCGCCACGGCCAGAAGGTCTGCGCAACCGCGTTGATGGGCCTGCACGTAGGAAACAGGCCCAAAAAATGCGATGTCGGCTGATCCATTGCACATGGCCTCGACGACCGAGTTGTAGGACTGTCCAACGCGAAGTCTGAACTGCAGGCCCGTCGTCTTGGTGACCGCGTTAAAGACCGGCTGAAAGTCTGCCTTGGTGCCGTCTTCTGTCCCGCCATCGGCAGGGATCAGGATTACCGTAAGGGGACGTGTTAAAGATCCTAAGGGTGCGGCCCCCGCAAAGGCGTGGGCAGGAGCCAATCCTATTGCAGCGATGATTGCGATACGGCGCATCATGTCCCTATCCCTTTGTTTTTCGTGACCTGAGGCACCCTCGATAGACGCTTACCGTGTCAATCGTGTGATAATATTCAGAAAATTGTCATGTTTTATATGAATTTTGTTCAAATTTTATTCCGTTATGTTCCCTTAGAGGCTCAAACAGGGCCAAAGGGGCCGCCACCCATCGGCAACAATTGACGAGCCGATCGACAGATTTCTTCGGCTATTTCATTTAAATGTCACGTGGTTTCGGTAGTTTTTTGACAAACGGGCTCTGTGGGCGGTGAATGCAGCCCGTCTCGGATCATTTATGAGTTGAACTAAATTCATTTATGGTGAGCCTAGATACCTTTCCTCAAGCAGCCGCCATGGGATGGCGGGTGGGGGCGCAACGAAAAAGCCGGGCAGGTCTTTTTCGGACGGGTCGTTGGTTTTCGACGAACTCTCGGCCCCTGAGCCCTCGCTATTAGCTTTGAAACTGAAATCTCTGCCCGCTTCGTCTGATCGACATTCATCGGAAAGATCCTGAAATGACCCGCATCCTGTCGTCCTGTTGCCTCGCACTGGCCCTGCTCACCAGTGGATCGGTGTCGGCCTTGGCCCAGTCGATCGATCAGCCCCTTCGTTCGGTGACCGATCCAGGCGTGATCACCACCCGCCAAGCCATTACGCCAGCCGGTGTGCAGACCGTATTTAAAGAACGGGTACAGGGCGTTCAGTTTGGTAAGGCTGGCGAGCTCTTTGTCATCACCAGAACCCATCTCTATCAGCTGGATTGGTTAGAAAACCGGGTCAATTCTAGCCATGAACTTGGCAAGGGCGGTGTGGCGGGCCTACGAGGCCTTGCCTATGATCGCCAGAGCGACCAGAGCGTTGTGACCTATGTCGAAGGTGCGGGCTCGCTCGACAAGGGTCGTGTGCGCGTGGCTCAAGTCGGTACCGGTGGCTTGGTTGCGATCGGCACTCCCCTTGGGCGTGGCAATGTTGGGGAGGTGAGCCTTGCCGATGGCAAGGCGATCGTTCCTTTGATGTTCGACAATCGCCTCGCCATCATAGATCGCGCAACCGGTGCCCGGACCGATGTCGATGTCGGCGTTGCTCCCTTTGCGAGCCTCATCGCGGACAGCATGGCCTATGTGTCGAACTGGGGCGGCCAAAAGGCTGTCAAGGGTCAGGCCAGCGCGCCAACCGGCCTAGAAGCCGATGCCGATCTGGTGCGGATTGATGCCCAGGGCATAGCCATGGCGGGCACCGTTTCGATGATCGACCTCAAGACCAATCGGCTGGTTGCCACTATCCCCACCGGCAGGCACCCAACAGGTCTAGCTCTTAATCGCAAGACCGGACTGCTGTATGTCGCAAATTCTAACGACGATTCCATTTCCGTCATCGATAGCCGGACCCGCCAAGTTCAATCCACCATTGCCCTGCAGCCCTTTGAGCGGGCTGCCAAGGGCATCGCCCCGAACAGTCTTGTCGTCGATCAAGAGGGCCAACGTCTCTATGTGACCTGCGGCGGCATCAATGCCGTCATCGTTTATGATCTGGTCAATGGAAAGATCTTGGGGATGATCCCCACCGGTTGGTATCCCGCATCAATAGCGCTGGACGAAAGCGGAAAATCGATCGTCGTCGGCACGCTCCTTGGCGTCGGATCGGGTCAGAACGAAGGTGCCAACAAGCGATTTGTCCATGCCAATCGCGGCACCGTCCACGTCATCGCCTTGCCTGATGATGCCCAACTGGCGAGCTATTCGGCGGCTGTGAGTGAAAATAACCGCATGGCCTTCATAAGCGCCCAAGCGCCAAAGCCCGATCTCTTAGCCCAGCCAAAGGCGGTACCAGTCCGCTCTGGTGAGCCGTCCTTGATCGAGCATGTGGTCTATATTGTTAAAGAAAACCGCACCTATGACCAGCTCTTTGGCGATCTCCCGCGCGGCAAGGGTGAGCCGTCCTTCGTGCTCTATGGCGCCGATGTCACCCCCAACCAACGCAAGCTCGCGATGGAATTTGGCCTGCTGGATAACTTCTTCTCGTCCGGCGGAAATAGTGCCGATGGCCACCAGTGGGTAACCCAAGCCAATGAGGCCAGCTACACCCTATGGCCTGGTTATTCGGGACGTTCATATCCCTTTGATGGCACCGATCCTTTGGCCTATTCCTCGAGCGGGTTTATCTGGGACGCCGCTTTGGCTCAAAAAAAATCCGTCGCGGTCTTTGGAGAGTTTGCGCCTCGGGTGGGCGACCTCTCAGCTGTTCCTGCCATGGCGCGCGCCGATTTAATGAGCCGTTGGCAAGCCGGTGAAACCTTCAAGACAACCTGGAACACGCACTCGCCCATTCCGCCGCTGGATGGTGTTCTGGTGCGTAACTTTCCGGGCTATTCCACAAACATCCCAGATGTCATCCGCTCGTCCCTGTTTGTCGATCAGCTAAAGACCTATGAAGCCAATGGGAAAATGCCCAATCTGACGATCATTCAACTGCCCTCCAACCATACCAATGGCACGAGCCCCAAAACCCACACGCCCAAGGCCATGGTTGCAGACAATGATTTTGCGCTGGGTCAAATTGTCGAAGCCCTGACCAAATCGCCATTTTGGTCTAAGATGGCAATCTTCGTGGTTGAGGATGACAGCCAAAACGGCGTTGACCATGTTGATGGACATCGCACTATTGCCCTGACCATCAGTCCCTATTCAAAGCGCGGCAGCGTCGACAGCACCTTCTATTCCCATCAATCGATGCTCAAGACCATTGAGCAGATCCTAGCGCTCCCGACCCTTTCGATGTTCGACCTGATCGCCAACGATATGAGAGCGAGTTTCCAAGATACGCCCGACCTGCGTGGTTTTACCGCGATCCGTCCCCTGCAGAGTCTGCAGGAACTCAATGCGGATCCTGCGGCCCTGTCTAAAATCCAGCGCCGAGATGCGCTGTCCTCGGCGGCCATGCGCTGGGATGTGCCCGATGCGGTCCCAAGCGAGACCTTGAACCGGATTCTTTGGCACAAAGAGAAAGGTTATAACGTCCCCTATCCTCAAGTGAATAAGGCCGTCTTTAGTCCTTTCCAAGTCGGTCTTGAGGACGATGA